>NZ_JAHBCL010000014.1 GCF_018390735.1 Fusibacter paucivorans | reverse complement strand
GAGGCGCCTCCATCTGCAAGGTTTTTGTGGAAGAAATGTTAAAATCCTTGCATTTATTATATCAAAAAAGCGTTTCAAAGTCAGTATTCTCAATGGTTTTAACTTCGTTCAGCAAGCCCTATTTAATTTAATTGGTGTAAGATATGGCGGTGATGGCAGGACATATTTTAGATTGCCGGATTTGAGGGGCCGAGCGGCCAATGGCTTAAGTGAAAATCGCTTTCTGGGTACCTACTGGGGGCAGGAAACGGTTGAACTCTCCATATCGAACATGCCGAAGCACACGCATACACTCATGGGCTGCAATGCCGATGGTGATGAAATGAAACCTGAAAATAATTTTTTGGGGATTGCTAAAAATTTGGAAGTATCATTATATATGTATGGGATTAATGGAGATAATCTAAATATAAAAGTCGATCCGATTGGCAACATCGGCAGCAATCAAGCTCATAACAATATCCAGCCGTGTTTAGCTTTGAATTTCTGTATTGCCTATGAAGGGACATACCCGGAATGGGAGTTAGATACTGATGATGAAGGAGGCGCCGATGTCTAAAAGTAATCAAGACAGTCATGTAGGCGAAATTAAAATTTTTGCTGGAACGTATGCACCTAAGAACTGGGAATTTTGTGATGGACAGATGTTATCAAAAGAAAAATACAGAGCCTTGTACGAGCTAATTGGTACTACTTATGGCAGTGATGACGATTCAACCTTTGCGCTTCCGAATCTGAGAGGCAGAGTACCTGTTAACAAGGGGGCGGCACCAGGATTATCCACGTATCAGTTAGGTCAAAAAAGGGGAGAGGCCAGTGTTCGGTTAGAGGAACAGCACCTGCCAAATCATACGCATAAATTTTATGTGAGTACACTAGCGGCAACCGATAAAAATCCCCAAAATCTTCTGATTGCAAATTCAAATATTAATCTCTATAAGGATGCGAAATTATCGGAGACGCGTGTGGCAATGGCATCAGAGACAATATCAGAGACAGGCGAAGACAAACCGCATACGAATCTACAGCCATTTACGAGTATCGGTTATATTATTTGTGTAAAGGAAGAGACCTCAACAGGAGACGATGCAGGCAGCGATGCAGTGTTGATGGATCAATTTATAGGCGAAGTTCGTGCCTTTCCGTATTATGGCGTTCCAAAAGGATGGTTGCGATGTAACGGAAAATCATGGGAGATTAACAAATATACGGCGTTATATAGCATTATTTATGAACAGTTTGGCGGAAAAAGTCATATAGAATTTAATGTGCCTAATATTAATGAGCGGATCGTGATACACCGAAATGATGACTTTCCGGTTGGCGCAATGGGCGGTACTGAAAAAGTAAGTATCAGCACCTCGGAAATGCCAAAACATACACACAGTTTGAGGGCAATTGATGCAGTGGCAAACGAAAATCTTTGTGATACAGAGTATATGATAGCACGTGCGAATTACCCTGATAGCAGAAATTTAAAAGTATTTTGCCGTCAAAAAGAAAATTTAGTTGCAATGGAGGCTGCCGCAATCAGAGCTACAGGTGAAGCGAGCGCACATGATAATGTCATGCCGAGTATATCCATTCAATACTGTATTGCGTATGAAGGGACCTATCCTCCTCGGGAGTAAGTGATTATAAGCAGCGCTCATCCAGTTCATTCAAACGGCGTTTGGCGCCGCATAGAAGCAATATTTTAGATTACTTTTACATTTCACTTATCAAGTGAAGTTTAAACAATAGAAGAAGAATCCCAACTTTGTTAAAATGAAACTACCAAACAATCATTAAACACAAAGGAGAAACGTTTCTCATCAAAGAATTTGCCCATAAATTTGGATTACAACCTGCTAAAAATTTTTGGTAAACAACAAGGCGAAGGTTTCAACTGCTGTTGTACCGATTGCTGCCGTTGCCTGCCTGCATTGCGGGTACCTGTTGTATGTCTATACGAGATTTAAAAAAGTCGGAGCGCTTAGTCGTTGACAGCTGTAATAAAAAACAATGATATCGTACATAAGGATAAAGGACGTGAGCATAATCGCTTTCACGTCCTTTTTTATGATGGCAGTGTGCAGAACATACGGCAATCTAAAAGCATGCTTATTATTTTATGATATCAAAGGGAACACCGACGACTGAGGGCATTTCAGCACCGGCAAGTGAAGCTAGTGTCGGGCAAATATCAATGGTTTTGCCCTCACTGATTGTTTTGCCTTCGATGATATCGGGGCCAAATGCAATAAACGGCGGTTTTTCACCTTTTGATGGATGGTGTCCATGCGTTGCTCGGTAGCCTTTATAGTCAGGTGCATTTGCTGAAACCACAAGGCCGCGATCCATTTCGTTTAAAAAAAGCGTCCCCTCTGTTCCTTCGACTACAAAAACAAAATCACCTTTTAAATGCTCAGCGCCTTCGGCTTCTTCTTTGGTATAAATGTGTTCTATATACGCTGGATACTGCGTCCTCAATGTCGATAAGGCATTGTAAACTTTGTTTTTCAGTGCCTTATCTTCATTGTCCCGCAAAAAAATTTGACTGGAAAAGCCCGATGAAAAACTATAGGCATCGTAGGCAATCCCCATTTTATTATCAATATTTTTAATTAGACCCATGTCTTTGAGTGCCTTATTCAAATAAAAGACGTTTTCAACAGGTATTTGGCCATGATCGCCTAGAATGACAAAATTGGTTTGGTCATATAAACCGGCATCTTTGACTGCCTTGATAAATCTGCCCATTATGATGTCGAGTGCTTTGAGACAGGTGTTTATCGCCATCCCCTGTGTACCGAACAAGTGGCGAACATGATCTAAGTGGAGCACGTGGCACATCAACAGATCCGGATTCTTGCGGGCGATGATATCGATGGCGAGATCGACAGCATAAAAGGCCGCATCCATATTGGCATCCCAATCGTAATGTGCAATATAGGACTCATAATAATCTGCCATGACATCCTCAGAAGCTGCATTTTCAAAAATTGCGCGTGCACTCGAACGAGTTGTCTTAGTTGGCCAGATTTGGGGAACGTTGCACCACCTCTTTTCACCCGCCATAACGGGCCAGATAACGGTTGCCACGGTACCGCCGTTCTCATAGACTGCCTCTGGAAGCGTCCTTACTTTGACATTCTCTTTTTCCCAATACCAATCAGAACCAATCATATTCCAATCGGCGCTTTCCGGGTTGACTGTAAACTTTTGATTGTGTGTGATGCCGTGTTTGTCTGGATACACCCCTGTCATAATGGTGGTATGGATGGGGTATGTGAGTGTTGGGTAAATGGCATGCAGGTCTTTGACGACTGCTGCGTGCTTGAATATTTCGGAAAAGTGCGGCTGCTTTGAAAGAAGATCGAGATCGCCTGTTTGCAGCGCATCAAAAGATAATACAATTAACTTATTTGGCATACGTGAACCTCTTTTCTAAAACGAATGTGAATTGGTGTAAAGCTTATCTCAAGCATAAGAAATATACAACAAAGCAGGTGTAAAATCTGTGTTTGGTGTTTGTAAACAGTGATCAGCAGAGGTGATTTTAAGGGTGTTTTTAGTTGGAGATGCGTATAAAACCAATCAAAACCAAGTAAACAAATTGATTTAACAACGACTTTACTTGTTTATAATTGTTATTTTACGCAACCCTGTTATATTCTTACTGTCATAAGTCATATAAATGAGGATGGAGAAAATGAAAAAGAAGACGAGCGTAACCGCAGTTATATTTGATTGGGCAGGAACAATGGTGGATTTTGGCTGCATGGCGCCTGTAGAAGCCTTGATTAAAGTTTTTGGAGAAGTTGACATTGAATTAACCGACGAAATTGCAAGGCGTTACATGGGGATGTCAAAAAAAGAGCATATTCGCAAAACCTTGCAGCTGCCTGAAATCGAATCACGATGGATTGAACGTCATGACAGAGTGCCGGGCAATGAAGATGTTGCATCACTTTACAACCGCTTTGAGCAAGTGATCTTTGATTATCTGGAAGATTATGCGACGCCGGTTCCAGGCATTACATCGCTGATTGATCAACTGCGGCAAAAAGGAATTGCCATTGGATCGACGACAGGTTATACAAAAGAAATGGCGGACACTGTAAAAAAAGCAGCCGAAACCAAAGGTCTGCATGTGGACTGCTGTGTAACACCCGACAGTGTTCCCGCCGGAAGACCTTCCCCGTGGATGTGTGGCTTGGTCGCAATGAAGCTGGATGTTTATCCGCCTAATGCTATTGTCAAAATCGGTGATACGGTGAGCGATATTTTAGAAGGCAAGAATGCAGGCATGTGGAGTGTCGGTGTTATAAAGGGCGGCAGTGAACTCGGACTTACCATAGATCAGATTGAACGATTATCGGACCATGAACTGTATCTTAAAACCGAAGCAGTGCGGCAGAAATTTTTAGCAGCTGGCGCAGACTACGTAATTGATTCCATCGATCAAGCCGGAAGTGTTGTTGAAGTAATTGACAAGAGACTTTCACTAAACGAGGAGGGGCTCAGATAATGAACAGCATGTATTCAGATAAAACGGACAATGCCTATATCTTATTAACACCCGGGCCGTTGACGACGAGCAAAACAGTAAAAGAGGCGATGCTCATTGACTGGTGTACTTGGGATCAGGCATACAATGCCATGGTACAGTCTGTCAGAGAAAAACTGGTTGCTTTGGCGGTAAAGAAAGCGGAAAGAAGAACCGATTATACCAGCGTACTGATGCAGGGAAGCGGTACGTTTTCAGTGGAAGCCGTTTTGGGCACCGTTATTCCAGACGACGGTAAATTGCTGGTCATATCAAATGGCGCCTATGGGCAGCGCATTAAAAACATAGCAGATCGATTGAACATCCATAATGTGATGTTGGCGTTTGATGAAACCAAAATCCCCGATGTGAATAAATTGGCGGAAACATTGGAAAGTGATCAGGCGATAACCCATGTTGCCGTTGTTCACTGTGAAACGACAAGCGGCATATTAAACCCGGTTGAATCCATTTCGGGCATTGTGAAGCAGTATGATAAAACACTTATTGTCGATGCCATGAGCAGTTTCGGCGGAATGGCAATAGATGTTGATGAACTGCAGATTGATTATCTGGTGAGCAGTGCCAATAAGTGTATTCAAGGTGTTCCTGGCTTTGCCTTTGTAATTGCTCGTACAGAGATGCTGAACAGCTGTGAAGGACAGGCGCGTTCTTTATCGCTTGATTTGTTTTCACAATGGCGAGAGATGGAAGAGATAGGCGGAAAGTGGCGCTTTACATCACCGACGCATACGGTTTACGCTTTCCATCAAGCACTTATAGAACTGGAAGAAGAAGGTGGCGTTAATGCCAGATATGCCCGTTATTGCAAGAATCAGAGCGTTTTATCAGAGGGGATGGCTAAACTGGGATTTGAAACGATGATTAATAAGCAGCACCAGTCTCCGTTCATAACCAGCTTTTACTATCCCGAGCATTTTGACTTTCACCAATTTTACAATCGCCTAAAGGCACAAGGCTTTATTATCTATCCCGGTAAGATTTCAAAATGTGACAGTTTTCGCATGGGCAATATCGGCGAAATCTATGAAAACGATATACATCGATTGCTGAAAGCAGTAGCGGCAGCGATCACAGAATAATCACATTAATAACTAAAAGGAGATATCGGCATGTCCATCGTTGGTGAAGAACGTAAGAACATCATTCTTGAGCAGATCAACACGAAAGGCAAAATAAAAGTGGAAGAGATAGCCATGCAGCTGAAAGTGTCTACCGAAACCACTAGAAAATACTTAAGCGAACTCGAACAGCAGGGAAAGTTAAAAAGGGTTCACGGCGGTGCGGTTAAATCATTTTTGGAAAAACAAGAACTGCCGTTTTCACTTCGAGAGATTGAAAACATCTCTGAAAAGCAAGGCATTGCCTTAGAGGCATCAAAGCTGATCGAAGACAATGATATTATTGCACTGGATGAGGGCAGTACAACCTACAAAGTCATTGAGTACATTACCGGGAAGAAGAATCTGACCATTTTGACTTGTTCGCTGCCCATTCTATCTGTTTTGTGTGATTTGGCAGTGAAGGGTATTTTCGATGGGAAAATTATTTTTATCGGCGGTGTGGTAAACGCTAAGCATTTGAGAGTATCCGGCGGTATTTCAGAGGAAATGCTGGATCTCATCTACGTCAATAAAGCATTTATTTCAACAGAAGGCGTGTCGTTAGAGGGTGGTGTCACAAGCTATGATTGCGATAAAGCCATGCTCTCAAGAAAATTGGTCAATAATGCGAAATATAAATACGTTTTATGCGACCATACGAAACTGGATGTGAGAACCTCCTATAAAATATGTGACCTGAAAGCACTGACTGGTATTATTTGCGATTCGGCACCCGAAAAAAAATGGATTGACACTTTAAAGCAAAACGATATTTTATGGCTGTCACCATCAAAATAGCATTTAAATGCGATTGATTGAGGCAATTGCATCATGCAAAAGCCTTACTTAAATGGAGAAGACAATGGAACAAAAAGCAGATTTAATCCTAAAAAATGGTCATGTTATAACAATGGATTCAGAACGGCAGATCGCGGAAGCAATTGCAGTGCGAAATGGCCGAATACTTGCAGTGGGAAGCAATGCAGCCGTTTGCAGCTTTGCTTCATCTGAGACAAAGGTTGTGGATGTACACAGGCGAACAATTCTTCCGGGATTTATCGATGCACACAGTCATTTCCTGCTCAATGGCGTACTTAGAAAATTTTGCGTCGATTTGAGATGTCCGCCGATGGGAAGGATTAGCAGCATTGCCGACATTCGACAGGCTTTAGAGAAAAAAGTGACGGAAACCCCTGAAGGCGAACCCATTCTTGGTGAAGGTTATGATGACACGCTGTTAATGGAACAGCGCACGCCGACGCGTTATGACCTTGATCTGGTCAGTACAAAACATCCCATTATCATTTTGCATGCCTGTGGTCATGCATTGTCTGCAAACAGCTTTGCAATCACTGCAGCCGGTATGACGGAGGAAAACACACCCTCAGATATGATCTACCGACGTGATCCCAGTAACGGAAAACTCATGGGCATCTTTGAAGAAATGGCAATGATGCAATTGTTGAAGCACTTTGTCAAGCCTGATGAAAGCATGCTAATGTCTGCGTTCGCGCAGAGTACAGAAGAATACCTAGCAGCGGGTGTGACAAGCGCGCAAGAGGGAGCAGCCATTCCCCAAATGCTGGGGTTTTATAAAACAGCTTACCAACGCGGCATTATAAAAAACAGAATTCAAATGCTGCCGCATGAAAACTATCCCCTTGATGCATATGAACAGGATGACTTGTCAGAGTATGCTCATATGCTGTCAGTAGGTGCCACTAAAATCTTTGCAGATGGGTCGCTTCAAGCTTATACGGCATATCTCACGAATCCCTACTATAAACAGCACCCCACCATGCATAAAGGGTCAGACCTCTTCAGAGGTTTTCCGGCGCGACCACGGGAAGCACTGATTGAAGCGGTCGAAAAATACCACATCGCAGGTCGTCAAATCGCAATACACGCCAATGGTGATGCTGCAATAGACGATGTATTGGCGGCTTTTACATCCGCCCAAGCCAAATACCCACGTCCAGATGCAAGGCATATCATCGTTCACTGTCAAAGTGTACGGGAAGACCAGCTGGACCGCATTCAAGATTTACAGATAATCCCATCTTTTTATGCAAGTCATGTCTACTATCATGGTGATCGGCATTATAATTTATTTCTTGGTCCTTTTAGGGCATCAAGGGTACACCCCTGTCGTTCAGCTTTGGACAGAGAGATGATTTTTACCAATCATAATGACTCGCCTGCAACGCCGATTAGCCCGCTGACTTCTGTATGGTCTGCGGTGAACCGGATGACATCAGGCGGCAGAATCCTTGGCGAAAATCAGACAATTCCCGTCTATGAAGCGCTGAAAAGCGTGACCATTCATGCGGCTTATCAAAGCTTTGAGGAAACGTGCAAAGGCAGTATTGAACCTAATAAATATGCTGATTTTGTCATCTTGAAGGATAACCCTTTAACAATAGCTACAGACAAAATCAAAGATATTCCCATTGAAGCCACTGTGATCGATGGAAAATTCGTCTGGGGAGAATTGGGGGCGATATGAATAAGATTGAACTTGTCAACATTGCCAAAGCGTATGAAAAAGGCACACCCGTTATTGAACATTTAAACCTGAATATAAAAGAAGGCAGCTTTACGGTTCTCGTCGGCCCCTCAGGCTGCGGTAAATCAACAATTTTGAGAATTATTGCCGGATTGGAAAAAGAGACATCCGGCGACGTACTCATTGAGGGAAAAAATGTGAGCGACATAGCGCCGGGCGACAGACAGATTGCCATGGTCTTTCAAAATTATGCGCTGTATCCGACGATGACTGTAAGAGAAAATATAGAATTTGGTCTAAAAAATATAAAAATGCCAAAAGCCGAACGGCAGGCTAAAATTGCAGAGATTTCAAAGTTGGTCGATCTGGAACCATACCTTTCCAGAAAGCCGCATCAACTGTCAGGCGGACAGCGACAGCGTGTCGCGCTGGCGAGAGCTATTGTAAAAAATCCCTCGGTTTTTTTAATGGATGAACCCTTGTCCAATCTTGACGCAAAACTGCGCAGTCAGATACGGACAGACTTAATTGAGCTGTACCGTAAACTAAAGACAACATTTGTATACGTCACACATGATCAAGTAGAAGCGATGTCCATGGCGACAGATATCATTTTGCTTGATAAGGGAAAAATTCAGCACAGAGGCAGTCCTGCTGATATTTATGAAAATCCCAGCAATGTCTTTACGGCCCGTTTTATTGGTTCCCCGCCGATGAATATATTGTCTGTGGAGGCGATAGATCTTGAAGATCGTATGGATAAGGAATCTGATTTAATCGGCAAGGAGCCGATCTCAATAAGCAGCATTGGACCTCATCATGCACGGTATGTCGGTTTTCGTCCTGAACATAGCAGGATTGCAAAAAGATGTCCTGAGATGAATGATTTAAGCATTAACGAGTTGTTTTTAGAAGGCATTGTACAGTCCAGAGAGATGCTTGGAGACCATGTCCTCTATAAGGTGAAAACAAAATACGGTGAGGTCTATGTAAAATCATTTCAACTGAATATGGTGGATTATGGCGCATGTCATGTTGTACTGAACCCAAAAGACCTCATGTTTTTTGATGGGAACCAAAATCGGATTGAAACAGATGAAGAAAGGTGCTATACATGATGAAATCAAAAGAGGGAGCGGTTGTTCTAGAACAGCAAACCGGCATGGGATTGCGACGTGTATCATTTGATCAGATCAAATGTAAGGTCCGCCAATATTTTAAACAACTGATGCCTTATGGCATGGTTTTGCCGGCAATGGCTATTCTAGGTCTATTTGTATTGTATCCCATTTTTTATATGATTTACTTAAGCTTTTTTAAGTGGAATCTCATTGGATCAAAAGCATTTGTAGGACTTCATAACTTTATCAGGCTTTTCTCGGATAAAGCATTCTGGGAAGTGCTTGGAAATTCATTTCAATACATGTTCTTTACGGTGTTCTTTGCCATTGTCTTAGCGATTATACTGGCCGTTTACTTAAAAAGAGAAACGAAGGCGAACAAGCTGCTGCAAAGCATTCTTTTTACCCCACATATTGTATCGCTCATTTCAATTACGTTTGTCTGGATGTGGCTTATGGATTCAAATTATGGTTTTTTAAATTATCTTTTAAGTATTTTGGGTCTGCCTGCGATGGGATGGCTTACTGACAGCAATACGGCTCTGTATTCCCTCATCCTCATCTCAGTCTGGAAGTCCATTGGCTACAATACGCTTATTCTAATTTCTGCCATGCAAGCGGTGCCGAAGTATCTTTATGAAGCAGCGAGCCTCGATAATGCAACTAAATGGACCTCTTTTTTTAAGATCACGCTTCCAATGATCTCACCCACGCTGTTCTTTTTAACGCTGATGAATATGATTGCGGCGTTTAAGGTCTTTGAGCCGGTGAAAATCATGACGCAGGGGGGGCCTATGAATGCAACAAATACACTGGTTTATGATATCTATCAGTACGGATTCACCTTTTATAAAATTGGCTATGCGAGTGCTTTAGGCGTCGTACTCATGATTATTATCGGCATCTGTACCATACTCTACTTTGCCGGACTGAGCCATCGCGTTCACTATAGATAAATTGGAGGAACCTTCATATGGCAAAAAAAACATTAAAAAAAATCATGAAGCTTGTCGTCAATACACTGATTGCCGCTATTTTCATCATGCCGTTTTACTGGATGTTTCTCACCTCTTTGAAAACATTGGTAGAGGCCATAAAAGTGCCTCCAAATTTCTGGGTGACAGTGCCTCAATGGATCAATTATGCAACGGCATTTAAGGCGATCCCATTTCTGTCAATGCTAAAAAACAGCATCATCGTCGCGACAGGCATTATGATCTGTCAGTTTATTACGGTTATACCCGCGGCTTATGCTTTTGCACGCTTTCAATTTAAAGGCAAACATTTGATTTTTGGGATCATGCTGGCGACGATGATGATCCCGCCTCAGCTTATTTTTCTTCCCGTCTTTCTCATGTTCAGTAAGTGGGGCCTCATTAACAGTTATGCTTCTCTAATTTTACCTTTTGCCAGCAGTGCTTTTGGTATTTTTATGCTGCGTCAGACATTTATGCAGGTACCGGAAGAACTTTTAGAGGCGGCCCGCTTGGACCATGCTAGCGAATTTAAAATTTTATGGCGCATCATGCTGCCCATTGCACGGCCAACTGTGGTAACCTTGGTATTATTTTCATTTATTACGGCTTGGAATGATTACTTTTGGCCTTTTGTGCTGACCACCAATAATGACGTGAGAACGCTGCCGGTGGGGATTGCATCATTATTTAATTCGAGCAGCGGCGTCAATTATCAGATTGTTATGGCCGGAAATGTCATGCTGGTTGCACCGGTGCTGATTGCCTTCTTCTTTGCACAAAAGCAGATTATAAAGGGCTTCACATATATGGGTGAAAAATAACACCACTATTCCTTCATTTAAGAGGGATTAACAATACAAGGACTAACGATGAATATTGGAGGTACAGGAAAAATGAAAAAGGCGATTTCAATCCTGCTGGCGGCTGTCATTACTTTTTCTATGACAGCATGCAGTGACACGAAAAAGACAGCCGAAAATGTGACGGACAATTCACAGCACATTGCTGAAAACACGAATGCTGCAGAAAGTGAACCGCAGGGAGACGAAGTAACAGAGATTGATTTTTGGTATTCGTGGACGGATACAATTGAAGAGAACAATTTAAATTTGACAAAGCAGTTTAATGAAACCGTGGGTAAGGAAATGGGCATCAAAGTTAATGCCGAATATCAAGGCACCTATGCTGACCTCAGTCAAAAGCTACAGGCGGCCTACGTATCAGGCACTGTGCCGGCGGTTACCGTTATGGACCTCGGATACATTACAACGTTTGCCGACAATGGCGTCTTCGAACCGCTCACACCCTATATTGAAAGAGATGCTGTCAATATGGATGATTATTATGAGAGCCTGCTGGAAAATTGTAAAGTAGACGGGACTTATTATGCTTTGCCATATTTAAGGAGCACCCCTGTCCTCTATTTAAATGCGACTTTGTTAAAAGAAGCCGGTCTTGACCCGTCAGGTCCAAAGACGTGGGATGATCTTGCAGCCTACTGCAAAACTATTAAGGAAAAAACGGGAACCTACGGTCTGACCATGTATTCGGATGAATGGCTATTTGATGCCTTTTTACTTCAGAGCAATGCCTCAATTCTAAATGAAGCGAATAATACGAGCAATATTAACACACCGGAATCAAAAGAAACGCTACGTTTTTTTAAAGAGCTTATTGAAGACGGGGATGTCGCTTGCCATGCGGGCAGTGATTCCAATCAAATACAAATTGATTTTATGAGCCAAAATGCCGCTATGTTTTCTGTCTCTTCTGCTTACATCTCTTATGTCATAGGACTTGCTGAACAAAGCGGTTTTGAGGTAAATATTGCGCCAATGCCGATGAATGACACCTACGGCGTAGCCGCTGGAGGATGCAATTTGATTATGACCAGCAGTATCAGTGAAAAGGAAAAAGAAGCGGCATGGACTTTTATTAAGTGGATGACGGAAACCGATCAAGCCGCATATGCCAGTGCCTATACCGGATACGTTCCGACGCGAAAAAGTGCTGTTGAGACAGATACCATTCAGAAACTTTATGCTGAAACCCCTCAATTTGAGATAGCCCTTAATCAGCTTAAGGCCTACGGCAGCAAATATCCAATGGTCAACGGTTATACAGAAGCAGCCGACATCGTCGTATCGGTACTTGACGCGGTTTGGGTTAACGGCGCAGAGATAGAATCGACCACAGCGGATGCAGAAACACAGATCAATGAGCTATTGCAGGAAACCAACTAACGCTTAAGCTTGTATGATCTCTCCCATTTTTTAGATCCCTCGAGGTATTCGCCTTGGGGGATCTTTTTATATTTCAGCAGCCTATTCACTCGGGTGTGGCGTCTCTTATTGATACAGCATCATGGTTCGGAGCACTCTGTAAGTTATGTTATAATGCAGATGAAAGACAGAAAATAGCCTTGCCAATGAAAGCAGTCGATGAGGATTTGAGTAATTTACATACCTGTACAGAAGAATGGCCTAGCAGAGGACGTGACAAGGCATCTCCACAGATGGTTACGAATAACACACAAATCATTAATCATTAATAAAGGAAAAGCCCCCTAAGTGTGCATCAAGCATGAGCAACTGCTCAGAAAGCACTTAGGGGGCTTTGTGTTTTTAATGTGTATTAGCCAGGAGGCTATGGCTCAACAACCGTGACGGTCAGGTCTGGGTCTGTTGTTGATTCTGCCGTTGTATAATGCCAGTTGCCGGTTGGCGGTGTTGGATTAACTGTCTGATTGAAATAGTAAATATAATCTGATCCTTCGGAGATATTGGTGATATTCCATTCATAACCCCATCCACTGTCGTACCAATGAATGAGATAGGTATCATCTTCGGATTTGACGAAAATGTAACTTGGCTTTCCGTTCTCCATACCATTGTAAGTATAAATGCCGTTCCCTGGAACATTGGATGGTGTTTCGTCGGCATTATAGAAAATGTCGTATCCGATGACTTCGATGTCAGCATAAGGCGATTTACGGATGGTATCGGTAACCGGATTACCGATGTTGTTATCTTGATCGGTTAAGAAATAGCTTATTGTAATGGTACCATCTGATAAACCACTGGTATCAATGCTTCCAATTCGCTCACTTGATGCTGAAACAGTTCCGGTACCGGTGATAGGTGTTCCGCCTTGACTGCTGGACACTGTGTATGCATACGTTGTACCGACCTCGGCACTTGTAAAGTCAAACGCGATGGCGCTGCGGTTCTGCGGATGAATATTGCTTTGATAAAATGAAACGCTGTAACCGCCTGGGGCAGTTGTATCTTTTACAACGGTATCTGTGCTCAGCGCACCTTCGTTTAATGCGGCATCCGTGAGGGTCACTGAAAGGGTCAAAGTACCATCCGGCAGTGTACTGACATCAATATTTGATGTTTGTTGATTTTCACTGGTAATGGTCATGCTGTCAGTGATATCTGTACCACCGCCGTCACTGCTGATCGCATAGTGACAGGTCGTTCCAAGTTCTGCATTGTTTAGCGCAAAGCTAAACTGATTGAGATTAGTTGTATTGATACGGGTTTGATCAATGCTGACGCCATAGCCTGTTGGCAATACGACATCTTTATCGACATTGGCCGTGACATCACTGCCGACGTGGCCAACCGCATCGGTGAGTGCTGCTGTAACGGTCAATGTTCCGTCTGAAAGGGTTGAGACATCAATCGAAGCAACTTGTTGATCTTCGGCAGTAATGGTTCCGGAATCTGTAATGGTCTCAACACCGCTGTCACTGATAATCGTATAGGTATAAGTAGCTCCAATTTCAGCACTGGCAAAGCTTAAGGAAACAGCATTTTTATTGGTGTTGTTAACGTAATTTTGATCAAATTGAATACTGTAACCAGATGGTGGCTCTGCATCTTTCGTGATGGTGTCCGTTATCGTATTCCCAGTGTTTAAGGCAGTATCTTTCAGAGCGATGTCGAGTGTCAGAATACCGTCTGGCAAAGTGCTGACATTGATGCCGCTGATCTGCTGATCGCTGTTTGTGATCAGTGTGTTGCCGGTGACATCTGTTCCGCCGCCATCACTGCTGATGGCGTAGGCACAAGTTGCGCCGACTTCGGCACCATTGAGTGTAAAGGTGAAATTTGTATGATTTGTATCATCGACATTCGCAAGGTCGATCGATACACCATAACCGACAGGTGCGATAACGTCTTTCTGAGTCGTATTGGTAACGTTGCTGCCGATATTGCCGAATGTGTCGCTCAGTTTAACGGCAAGTGTTAAGATGCCGTCAGGCAGTGTGCTGACGTTGATCCCGGTGATTTGTTGACCGGTACTGGTAACCGTGCCCGTATCGGTAATGGTGCCGCCGCCGGTATCACTGACGATGGTGTATTCGTATTGTGTACCTACCTCGGCATTTGTGAAAGTGAATGCAATGTTCGTTTGATTGTCTGCATTGACAGGTGCATCAAAAGCAGCGCTATAACCGCTCGGTATGGTCGTATCTTTCGTAACCTGATCTGAAACAGCCGTGCTGGTGTTAAGAGCATTATCAGTCAGTGTGACGGAAAGGGCTAGAAGGCCGTCCGGCAAAGCAGTGACGTCAATCCCTGCTATCTGCTGATTAGCACTCGTAACCGCACCAGTGTCTGTAACCGTTCCGGCACCGCCGTCACTGGTGATGGTATAGGCATATTGTGTACCGACTTCTGCGCTTGTGAAAGTGAAGGAGAAGGCATCTTGATTCCCCGTATTAATTTGGGCCTCATCAATTGCAACTGTATGGCCGCTAGGCATCGCCGTATCCTTTTCAGCGGTATCCGTTATGGCGCTGCCGTCGTTTTGAGCTGTATCGCTTAAGAAGACGGATAGTGTTAATGTGCCATCAGATAGACCACTCACATCAAGATTTGTCATTTGCTGATCGCTGCTTGTGATCAGTGCGTTGCCTGTGACAGGTGTACCGCCGCCACTGCTGCTGATGGTATAGAAGCAGGTTGCGCCAACTTCTGCATGATCGAAGGTGAAAGCAAATGCTGTCTCATTATTGAGATTTACATAGGCAAGGTCAATATTGATACCATAGCCGGACGGCGCGACGATATCCTTCAGAATAGTATCTGTTGCCTCACTGCCGACGTTGCCGGAAGCATCGGTGAGTGTAACGGAAAGGGTTAATATCCCATCCGGCAAAGCACTGACGTCAATACTTGTCAACTGATCGGTGGCCGTTGCGATCATTCCAGTATTTGTAACGGTTCCTGCACCGCCGTCACTGGTGATGGTATAGGTATACTGTGTGCCGACCTCAGCACTTGCAAAGGTGAAGGACAGTGTATTTTGGTTGCCGATATTAATGGCTGTAGGGTCAATGGCAACGCTGTAACCACTAGGTGCAGTCGTGTCTTTTGTAACAATATCCGATGTTATTGTTCCGTCATTTTGAGCGGGATCTCTGAGTATGACAGATAAGGTTAAATCACCATCCGGCAGCGAACTGACGTCAATACCGGAAATTTGCTCCGTTGCATTTGATACTGTTATATTGCCGGTGACATCTGTTCCGCCGCCACTGCTGCTGACGGTGTAGAGGCAGGTCGTGCCAATTTCAGCACTGCTTAATGTAAAGGTGAAATTCGTGTGGTTAGTGACATCAATGCTCGGAAGATCAATGTTCACGGCGTAGCCGGCAGGTGCGATAACGTCTTTCTGAGTCGTATTGGTAACGTTGCTGCCAATATTGCCGAATGTGTCGCTCAGTTTAACGGCAAGTGTTAAGATACCGTCAGGCAGTGTGCTGACGTTGATCCCGGTGATTTGTTGACCGGTACTGGTAACCGTGCCCGTATCGGTAATGGTGCCACCGCCGCCATCACTGACGATGGTGTATTCGTATTGTGTGCCTACCTCGGCATTTGTGAAAGTGAATGCAATGTTCGTTTGATTGTCTGCATTGACAGGTGTATCAAAAGCAGCGCTATAACCGCTCGGTATGGTCGTATCTTTCGTAACCTGATCTGAAACAGCCGTGCTGGTGTTAAGAGCATCATCAGTCAGTGTGACGGAAAGGGCTAGAAGGCCGTCCGGCAAAGCAGTGACGTCAATCCCTGCTATCTGCTGATTGGCACTCACAACCACATCAGTGCCTGTAACGGTTCCGGCACCGCCATCACTGGTGATGGTATAGGCATATTGTGTACCGACTTCTGCGCTTGTGAAAGTGAAGGAGAAGGCATCTTGATTCCCTGTATTAATTTGGGCCTCATCAATTGCAACTGTATGGCCGCTAGGCATCACCGTATCCTTTTCAGTGGTATCCGTTATGGTACTGCCGTCGTTTTGAGCTGTATCGCTTAAGAAGACGGCTAGTGTTAGTGTGCCGTCAAATAAGCCACTGACATCAAGACTTGAAATTTGCTGATTGGTACTGGTGACGAGGACATTACCGGTGACAGGTATGCTGCCATCACTGTCGATGGTGTAGAAACATGTTGCGCCAATTTCTGCATCGCTGAGTGAAAAGGCAGTATTTTGATAATGGTCATGATTTACATAGGCCTCGTCAAAGGTTGCGCTGTAGCCTGATGGCGCGACAACATCTTTTAGAACAGTCGCTTCGGTATTGCCGCCAGCATTGTTAAAAGTATCCGTGAGTATAGCTGAGAGTGTTAAAGTACCGTCTGGCAAAGCGGTAACATCAACGCCTGAAATTTGTTGATCGACAGCAGAAATTGTACCTGTATCCGTTACAGAACCGACACCGCCGTCACTGGTAATGGTGTAGGTATACTGGGTGCCAATCTCCGCATCGCTAAAGGTAAAGGATAGTAATGTTTGATTACTGTTGTTGATTTGTGCATTGTCAATTGAAAGACCATAGCCGACAGGTGCTGTCGTATCTTTGATAACAGTGTCCGACGTGGATAGGCCGTCATTTAAGGCAGTATCGGTGATTACAACCGAAAGGGTTAAGGTGCCGTCTGAAATGGTGCTGACGTTGATCCCCGTGATCTGTTGGTTTGCATCTGTAATAGGGACATTACCGGTAACAGGTGTACCGCCCCCATCGCTGCTGATGGTATAGGCACACGCTGCACCGACTTCGGCACCAGTTAATGTGAAGGACAAATTAGTTTCGTTGGATGCGTCAACGCGGATGAGATCAATCGCAACACTGTAGCCGACCGGTGCAACCGTGTCTTTTATGACTGTATCCTCTGTATTGCTGCCTGTATTATTAAAGACGTCGGTGAGGTTGACAGAGAGGGTTAAGAGCCCATCCGGCAGCGTGCTGACATCGATATTGTCAATTTGCTGATTAGCATCGGTAACGGCACCCGTATTGGTGATGGTGCCACCACCGCCATCACTGCTGACGGTATAAGCGTATTGTGTACTAACCTCAGCACTGTCAAAAGTAAATGACAAGGTGGTTTGACTGTCTATATTGATCTGGGTATTGTCAATTGCAGCACTATATCCAACTGGTGCAGTGGTATCTTTGTTAATAGTGTCTGTTGATGCGACACCACTATTTAAGGCATCGTCAGTCAGTATTGCAGAGACTGTCAAGAGACCATCTGGAAGGCCAGCGACATCTATATTGGTAAGTTGCTGGTCGCTGCTGGTGATAATACCTGTATTGGTGACTGAACTGGCGCCTGCATTGCCGTCGCTAGTGATGGTGTAAGTATATTCTGCACCAATATCCGCACTGCTAAAGGTAAAAGACAGTGCACTTTGGTTATCCACATTGATTTGTGTCTGATCAATGGCGATACTGTAACCACTTGGTGGAGCTGTATCTTTCACCGCTGTATCAGTGGTCGCTGCCCCAGCATTGAGGGCAGGATCAGTCAGAATGACAGAAAGGGTCAACGTGCCGTCTGGCAGTGAACTGACATCAATGCCGCTGATCTGCTGATTGGCGTCGGTGATAGTTAGATTGCCGGTGATTGCCGTGCCGCCGCCATCGCTGCTGATGCTGTAGGCACATGTTGCGCCGACTTCCGCACTGTTTAGGGTAAAGCTGATGTCATCTTTGGTATTGTTGTTAATGACGGTAAGATCGAAAGCTGCGGTATAACCAGCCGGCGCTGCAACATCTTTTAGGACGGTATCATTGACATCACTGCCGACGTTGCCGAAAGAATCAGTGAGTTTAACGGAAAGTGTCAACTGGCCGTCAGAAAGCGTGCTGGTATCAATACCGGAAACTTGCTGGTCACTGCTTGTAAGGGTACCCGTATCGGTGATCGTTCCCATACCACCATCGCTGATGAGGGTGTATTCGTACTGTGCGCCAATCTCTGCACCGCTAAAAGTGAAGGCTAATGCGTTTTGATTGGCGTTATTCATGTATGCTTCGCCAATCACAACACTGTAACCGCTAGGCGCTATCGTATCTTTGATAACCGTATCCGTTGAGGTGCTTCCCGTATTTGAGGCGCTATCGGTCAGTGTGACGGAAAGGGTTAACGTTCCGTCGGAAAGCGAACTGACATCGATCGCTGAAATTTGCTGATTGGCACTCGTAACGGTACCGGACCCCGTAACCGCTTCTGTGCCGCCGTCACTGCCGATAGAATAGTCAAATTGTGTGCCGATTTCAGCATTGCTAAAGGTGAAAGCAAATGCCGCTTGATTGCTTGCGCTGATTTGTGCAGGATCAATCGAGAGACTATAACCGTTTGGTGGAACGGTATCTTTTATCGCCGTGTCTGTTGTCGCAGTTCCCGCATTCAGAGCAGGATCAGTCAGGATAACTGAAAGCGTCAAAGTCCCATCTGAAAGCGTGCTGACATCAATACCGCTGATCTGTTGATTGGCATCAGTGACAGTTAGATTGCCGGTGATCGCGGTGCCGCCGCCATCGCTGCTGATGGTGTAGGCGCATGTTGCGCCGACTTCAGCACTGTTTAGGGTAAAACTGATGTCATCTTTGGCGTTGTCATTGATGCTGGCAAGATCAAAAGCTGCGGTATAACCTGTCGGTGCTGCAACGTCTTTAATGACAGTATCATTGACGTCACTGCCGACGTTGCCGAATGGATCGGTGAGTCTAACGGAAAGCGTCAACTGACCGTCAGAAAGCGTGCTGGTATTAATACCTGAGACTTGCTGGTCACTGCTTGTAAGGGTACCGGTATCTGTGATCGTTCCCACACCACCATCGCTGATGAGGGTGTATTCGTACTGTGCGCCAATCTCTGCACCGCTAAAAGTGAAGGCTAATGCGTTTTGATTGGCGTTATTCATGTATGCTTCGCCAATCACAACACTGTAACCGCTAGGTGCCATCGTATCTTTTATCGCCGTGTCCGTTGTCGCTGTCCCAGTATTGAGGGCGGGATCAGTCAGGATGACAGAAAGCGTCAAGGTCCCATCGGAAAGTGTACTGACATCAATGCCGCTGATCTGCTGATTGGCATCAGTGACAGGCAGATTGCCGGTAATCGCCGTGCCGCCGCCATCGCTGTCGATGGTATAGGCGCATGTTGCGCCGACTTCCGCACTGTTTAAGGTAAAACTGAGGTTATCTTTGGCGTTGTCATTGATGCTGGCAAGATCGAAAGCTGCGTTATAGCCTGTCGGTGCTGCAATGTCTTTAATGACAGTATCATTGACGTCACTGCCGACGTTGCCGAATGGATCGGTGAGTCTAACGGAAAGCGTCAACTGGCCGTCGGAAAGCGTGCTGGTATCAATACCGGAGACTTGCTGGTCACTGCTTGTAAGGGTACCCGTATCGGTGATCGTTCCAGTACCGCCATCGCTGATGAGGGTGTATTCATATTGTGCGCCAAGTTCTGCACCGCTAAAAGTGAAAGTTAATGCGTTTTGATTGGCATGATTCATATAGGATTCGCTAATCACAACACTGTAACTGCTAGGGGCTATCGTATCTTTGATAACCGTATCCGTTGAAGCGCTCCCCGTATTTGAGGCGCTATCAGTTAGTGTGACGGAAAGGGTTAACGTTCCGTCAGAAAGCGAACTGACATCGATCGCAGAAATTTGCTGATTAGCACTCGTAACGGTACCGGAACCTGTAACCGTTTCTGTGCCGCCGTCACTGACGATCGAATAGTCAAACTGCGTACCGATTTCAGCATCGCTAAAGGTGAAAGCAAATGCTGCTTGATTGCTTGCGCTGATTTGTGCAGGATCAATTGAGATACTGTAACCGCTAGGGATTTCCGTATCTTTTGAGACCGTATCCGATGTGAGCACCCCTACATTTAATGCAGTATCGGTGAGCTTGGCAGATAGGGTCAATATCCCATCCGGCAGGGAGCTGACATCGATATTTGATATCAGTTGATCCGTGCTTGTAATGGTACCGGTGTTGCTGATGCTGCCAGTACCGCCGTCACTGATAATCGTGTATTCATAATGTGTCCCGACTTCTGCGCTGGCAAAGGTAAAGGCTAATGCGTTTTGATTGGCGTTATTCATGTATGTTTCGCCAATCGCAACACTGTATCCGCTAGGCGCCATCGTATCTTTGATAACCGTATCCGTTGAGGTGCTTCCCGTATTTGAGGCGCTATCGGTTAGTGTGACGGAAAGGGTTAACGTTCCGTCAGAAAGCGAACTGAGATCAATTGGTGTGATTTGCTGATCGGTGCTTGTAATCGTACCGGAATCTATAACCGTTTCTATGCCGCCGTCACTGATGATGGCATAGTCAAACTGCGTGCCGATTTCAGCACTGCTAAAGGTGAAAGCTAGAGCCGTTTTGTTACTCGAATTGATCTGGGTCTGACCAATCGCAATGCTGTAACCATTTGGTGCGACGGTATCTTTCGATACTGTATCCGTTGCCGTTGCCCCAGCATTGAGAGCAGGATCAGTCAGGATGACAGAAAGGGTCAACGTGCCGTCCGGCAGTGAACTGACATCAATGCCGCTGATCTGCTGATTGGCGTCAGTGACAGGCAGATTACCGGTGATTGCCGTGCCGCCGCCATCGCTGCCGATGGTGTAGGCGCATGTTGCGCCGACTTCCGCACTGTTTAGGGTAAAGCTGATGTCATCTTTGGTATTGTTGTTAATGACGGTAAGATCGAAAGCTGCGGTATAACCAGCCGGTGGTGCAATATCTTTAATGACGGTATCATTGACATCACTGCCGACGTTGCCGAAAGAATCGGTGAGTTTAACGGAAAGTGTCAACTGGCCGTCAGAAAGCGTGCTGGTATCAATACCGGAAACTTGCTGGTCACTGCTTGTAAGGGTACCCGTATCGGTGATCGTTCCCACACCACCATCGCTGATGAGGGTGTATTCGTACTGTGCGCCAATCTCTGCACCGCTAAAAGTGAAGGCTAATGCGTTTTGATTGGCGTTATTCATGTATGCTTCGCCAATCACAACACTGTAACCGATAGGCGCTATCGTATCTTTGATAACCGTATCCGTTGAGGTGCTTCCCGTATTTGAGGCGCTATCGGTCAGTGTGACGGAAAGGGTTAACGTTCCGTCAGAAAGCGAACTGAGATCAATTGGTGTGATTTGCTGATCGGTGCTCGTAATCGTACCGGAATCTGTAACCGTTTCTATGCCGCCGTCACTGATGATGGCATAGTCAAACTGCGTGCCGATTTCAGCACTGCTAAAGGTGAAAGCTAGAGCCGTTTTGTTACTCGAATTGATCTGTGTCTGATCAATCGCAATGCTGTAACCATTTGGTGCGACGGTATCTTTCGATACTGTATCCGTTGCCGTTGCCCCAGCATTGAGAGCAGGATCAGTCAGGATGACAGAAAGGGTCAACGTGCCGTCCGGCAGTGAACTGACATCAATGCCGCTGATCTGCTGATTGGCGTCAGTGACAGGCAGATTACCGGTGATTGCCGTGCCGCCGCCATCGCTGCCGATGGTGTAGGCGCATGTTGCGCCGACTTCCGCACTGTTTAGGGTAAAGCTGATGTCATCTTTGGTATTGTTGTTAATGACGGTAAGATCGAAAGCTGCGGTATAACCAGCCGGCGCTGCAACATCTTTTAGGACGGTATCATTGACATCACTGCCGACGTTGCCGAATGGATCGGTGAGTTTAACGGAAAGTGTCAACTGGCCGTCAGAAAGCGTGCTGGTATCAATACCGGAAACTTGCTGGTCACTGCTTGTAAGGGTACCCGTATCAGTGATCGTTCCCGTACCACCATCGCTGACGAGGGTGTACTCATATTGTGCGCCAATCTCTGCACCGCTAAAAGTGAAGGCTAATGCGTTTTGATTGGCGTTATTCATGTATGCTTCGCCAATGACGATACTGTAACCACTTGGTGGAACGGTATCTTTTTTCGCCGTGTCTGTTGTCGCAGTCCCAGTATTGAGGGCGGGATCAGTCAGGATAACTGAAAGCGTTAAAGTCCCATCTGAAAGTGTACTGACATCAATGCCGCTGATCTGCTGATTGGCATCAGTGACAGGCAGATTGCCGGTAATCGCCGTGCCGCCGCCATCGCTGTCGATGGTATAGGCGCATGTTGCGCCAACTTCAGCACTGTTTAAGGTAAAGCTGATGTCATCCTTGGCGTTGTCATTGATGCTGACAAGATCAAAAGCTGCGGTATAACCTGTCGGTGCTGCAACGTCTTTGATCACGGTATCCGTAGAAGCATTTCCCGCGTTTCCGCTTGCATCAGTTAGTTGTACACTTAGTGAAATGGTTCCGTCAGAAAGTGAGCTGATATCGACAGCAGCGACTTGCTGATCAGCACTTGTTATGGTGCCGCTGCCTGAAATGACAGTTTCATCAAGCGTATTTGATAATGTATAAGTATAGCCGGCATTGATTTCAGCTTGCTCAAAATGAAATGACAGTGTACTCGCGTTGCTGCTATTGATAACAGATTGATCTATAAATACTTGATAACCGCTAGGTGCCGTTGTATCACTTGAATTATTGTCATTTGAAGTGTTTCTTTCTGAGCGACTCGTTGAAGCCGTATTAGATGCAAAATCGTTTACATGATCGGCGACGGTTAGTTTATCAACTTTTTGTTCAATTGTAACACCATTGACATTAACCACGGCGTTTTCGATAGAGCCTTCCCCGATAATATTTGCAGGTGCATCAAATGTAACTTCACCAATACTGCTTTGGGTTCCTACGTCAATATGACTATTATCTCCGCCGGATGAAACAGCGAGTGCTTCGATTACAGTTCCCTCAGAGAGCTTAACATCTACAGGTGCTTCGAGAGAAACCTGATCGTAGTTCCCTTCTAGTGTAACCGTACGTGCTTGCCCAATAATTTGGACTGGGCCCAATTGCGAGTCACTGCCAGATAAAAGGGATGCGCTTGACATCAAAATGGTGTTGCCAACGGTACTGCCGGCGGAAACGACATGAATGCGGCCATCCTGTTTATAAACGAGTAATTCGCCAAGATGGCTGTTGGTAAATGTAATGGAATGATCGCCCCCACCGTTGATAATGGTCTTGCCTTCAACGGTGATATTATTAAGATTCACATCGCCTTGTCCGATTCCAGCTGCCAAAATGAGATTTCCCTTTATCAGCATGTTTTCAAGCGAGGCGCTTTCAGTATTAATGGTGAGGTTGCCGTCATAAGTTTTAACGCCATGATCGGCACAATAGGTTCCATTTTGATGAATCAGATGTCCCGTGGTTTTATCCAGAACAGTCATGACTTCTGCACGCGTGATAAAGTCTGTTGGATGCAGGCATTTGTCAGGGTAGCCTGAGAGATAGCCGTTGGCAACGCAAGCGTCTAAATAAGGTTTGCTCCATTCCGGTATCATTTGATGATCGGTGAATTGGCTGAGATAGCCAAAATCATCGGAAGCCTTTAAGACTTGGATAGAAGCGAGCATTGCGCTGACTTCTTGCCTTGTGATCTTTTCATTTGGGCCCAAAGTATTTTCTATGCACCAAGCCATATAAGGGCTGTTCTTGGCAATCGCTGTCTGTGCATAAAACCAGTCATTTTCATCGACATCGCTGTAGTTTTCTGCTGTTGCCTCATAGAAACCATAAATGTGGTTGAGAACGGTAATAAATTCAGCTTTAGTCATTGGGGCATCCGGTTGAAATGAGCCGTCTGCGTAACCGGAAACAATACCTTCATCCAGCCACTTGTTTATAGACTGTTCCGCCCAGTGCCCCTCAATGTCTGTGGCGGCAACTGAAATATGGGCAGGTGCCGTTATGAGTGTCGCCGTGATGATGAAAAGGATCATTTTGATTAAAAATGATTGTCGCCTTCGAATCATATGTATTACTCTCGCCATTTGATTTACTCCTTTGAATAATGATATTTAAGGAAATTTGAATGATGCCATTTCCTCATTTAGGCATAGTGTGCCATTATTTTATAATTGTTACCTCTATTATAAAAAGTTTTATTTTTAAAAGCATGTGCCGAAAGTCACATCATGTATGCGATATAGTACTTTTGGCACATGTTTTTTGCAGCGGTTTTCTATATGTTTGAAGTAATAGGCAATGGCAATCGTAGGAAGGAGGAAATAATGTTATGCATCAATATTATTTAGGCGAAATTCGGATGTTTGGTTTTGGCACAGCACCTGATGGCTGGCTAAGTTGCAATGGACAGATTCTAAACATTAAAGACTACCAAGATTTGTATGGCTTGCTAGGGACAACTTATGGCGGCAATGGTACGACGACTTTCGCGGTCCCAAATCTCATGGGAAGAGCGATTGAAGGGGTTGGATCAGGCCATCCACGAGGGGCGTCGCGTGGGAGTGAGCGTATTGCACTTGACGTGACGAATCTGCCGAAACACAGCCATGAGCTGTGGGGGTGTAATGCAAAAGGCAATAAAAACAAGCCAATAGGCTGTTATTTTGGAATCGTTAATGAACTGCAGTCAGAGATTAATATGTATCATAACACCACTATGGATGTTAAACTGAGCCCCGAATCGATTGAGGTTGTGGGAAGCGGTCAGGCACATGATAATATGCAGCCGTATTTAGCGTTAAATATTTGCATTGCGACGACAGGTGATGTGCCAAAACGTGCATCAATTGTTAAGAATGAAGGAGGCGACGATGTCAGTGCTTAATGGTTATGTAGGAGAGATTAGGCTATATGCCAATGTACATGTACCTGAAAACTGGGAATGCTGTAATGGGCAGACATTATCAATCTCAGATTATCAAGCACTATATGACTTAATCGGGACAACTTATGGCGGGGATGGGACGAAAACTTTTGCATTGCCGGATTTGCGTGGGAGAGTCCCCATTCACATGGGAACCAGTAAAGAAAGCACGGTATTTAAACTGGGTGATAAAAAAGGTGCATTGGCAGTTCAACTGACAGAAGCACAGCTCCCAGAACATACCCATATGTTAATGATAAGCAGTGAGGAGTCGGAGGTTACAGTGCCAGAAGGCAATACGATTTCAGAACCGCCATTTAATCTCTTTAAAGAATTTGATCCATCGGAAAAAGTTTTGGCCATGGCGGCAGATACGGTTATAGCAACAGGTGGTGATCAATATCATGATAATATGCAGCCATATACGAGCCTGAATTTCATTATCTGCGTCAAAGAAGATACCGTTGACAGTGAAGGTGTTGAAGATGATATGCCCATGAGCCAATTTATCGGGGAAGTTAGGGCTTTTCCATTTGGTTTTGTACCAGAGGGCTGGTTGGCCTGTGATGGCAAGATTTTGAATGAGTATGATTATTTTCAGTTGTCCTCCATTTTGGGACAAACTTTTGGGGGCGTTGCGCCAGCTCATAATTTTGGATTGCCTAATCTCAATAAACGTATCCCGATACACAACAATCCCGATTTCGCACTGGGCAAGATGGGCGGCAGTGAAAAGGTTCAGATTGGCATCTCTGAAATGCCAAAGCATACCCATGGTTTGATGGTTATTGATGACATGGCAAATGAAACAAGGAGTAGTTTTACAAGGATGATCGCAACAGCGAATAAACCTGGGAGCAGAGCTTTGGTGGCCTTTTGTGATACCAAAACCAATTATGTCGAAATGAGTGATCAGTCAATCACTGTTACGGGTGAGTCTGTCGCACATGATAATGTCATGCCGTGCTTGTCACTTCAGTATTGCATTGCGTATAAAGGCAAGTATGCGAAGCATCATAATAAATAAATGCCGCGTATAATGCGTTCGGATAACATATTTGAATAACAAAGCTATTTTTAACAAGGAGGATATAAAAAATGGGCCAATACATTGGTGAAATAAAAATATTTAGTTATGGCAAAGTGCCTGATGGCTGGTTAAGCTGCGATGGACAAACACTTCTAATTAGTGATTATATGACACTATTTAGATTCATTGGTATAACATATGGCGGTGATGGCATGAACACCTTTCGATTGCCGGATTTGAGGGGACGGGCGGTTAATGGCGCCAGTTTAGATCGCTGGATGGGCACTTCTTGGGGGCAGGAAACGGTTAAGCTCTCCATAGCGAACATGCCGAAACACACGCATAGACTTATGGCGTGCAATGAGGATGCCAATAATGGGATACCTGAAAAAAATTATTTTGGGATTGCTAGAAATAATAAAGCATCTATATTGATGTATGGGAGTAATGTAGAAAGACGAAGTATAAACGCCGATACGATTGGCAACATCGGCAGCAATCAAGCCCATAACAATATCCAGCCGTGTTTAGCTTTGAATTTCTGTATTGCCTATGAAGGAACATACCCGGAATGGGAGCCGGATAACAATGATGAAGGAGGCACCAATGTCTAAAAGTAATCAAAATAGTCGTGTAGGCGAAATTAAAATTTTTGCTGGAACGTATGCACCTAAGAATTGGGAATTTTGTGATGGACAGATGTTATCAAAAAAGAAACACGAAGCCTTGTACGATCTAATTGGTACCACTTATGGCAGTATTAGCGATACAACCTTTGCGCTTCCGGATCTGAGAGGCAGAGTGCCTGTTCACAAGGGGACGGGGACAGGACTATCCACGTATCAGTTAGGTGAAAAAAAGGGAGAGACCAGTGTACGATTAAGCCCACAGCACCTGCCAAAGCATACGCATAAATTTTATGTGAGTTCACGAAAGGCAACCGAAGAAATGCCCTTTAATCATCTGATTGCAGACTCAGATATTAATCTCTATTTGGATGCGAAGTCATCGGAGAAGCGTGTGGAAATGTCACCACTGACAATATCAAGAATGGGGGACGGCAGACCGCACACGAATCTACAGCCATTTACGAGTATTGGTTATATTATTTGTGTAAATGAAGAAACCTCAACGGAAAGCGATGCAGGCAGCGATGCAGTGTTGATGGATCAATTTATAGGCGAAGTTCGTGTTTTTTCGTACTATCACGTTCCGAAAGGGTGGCTGAGATGTAACGGAAAATCATTTGGGATTAACAAATATTCGTCGTTATATGGCGTTATTGATGTTCAGTTTGGCGGAAAAGAGCATGTAGAATTTAACGTTCCTAATATTACAGAGCGTATCGTGATACACCGAAATGATGACTTTAAGATTGGTTTAACAGGCGGAACTGAAAAAGTAAGGATCAACACCTCAGAAATGCCAAAACATACACACAGCTTGAGGGTAATTCCTGAAGATGCAAACGAAAATCTTTGCGATTCAAATTACATGTTAGCAAAAGCGGATTATAATGGATCGAGAGTGTTTAAATCATATTATGATGAGTATGATAATTATGCTGAAATGGGGGAAGCTGCAATCGATGCTGCAGGTGAATCGAGCGCACATGATAATGTCATGCCGAGTTTTTCCCTTGAGTACTGTATTGCGTATGAAGGGACATATCCACCTCGGGATTAAGTGCTGACAGACTAAGAATAAAAGTATGATGGGGGGAGAGTGCTTGAAATTCAGGCACACTCCCCTCATTTAGCGTAGTTGCTTCAAGTTGAATAGTAATGGAACACATTAAATAATGCTTGATCAGTAGAATGTGGCGGCAAAATCATAAAATGCACGTTTAATGCTATCCGTTGCCAGTGGCTAAAGGTATTGCTGTCATACTGAAATAACTATATAATGATAAGTGAATATTCTGACTAAACGCGATTCGAGGAAGGGTGCGTGATGAAAAAAGCCAAAAGTACAGGTGAACTGACCAATGCAATCATTCAAACAACTGACATCAAGGGTTATATTTCAGATAATGATAAAGAGTTTATTCATAAGCCGTTTCATACGATACTGATGGACATTATTGTTGAAAAGGATCTTGACAATAAGGATGTTATTGAAAAAAGCAGTCTTAATAGAGTCTATTTTTATCATTTATTAAGCGGCAAGCGAAAGCCTTCAAGAAATAAGGTTATTCAGTTGGCATTTGGACTCGGCCTTGATCTTGATGAAACACAGCAATTGCTGAAAATTTCTAGAATGAAGGAGCTTTATAGTAAACTGAAGCGCGATGCGATTATTATTTATGCAATCAGCAATAAGATGAGTCTTGTTGAAGCTGAAATCTTGCTGGAAGAAGAAGACGCAGAAATAATATGTACATAGGGGATAAACATGAAGGGATTTAAAGCGTTTTATAGAAGTCAGTTAGACGAGGATATTGAAAACGCAAGGATACCGTCCGAAATGAAAAGTAAATATGATTTAAGCGAGTGTATCGCCCATACGGATAACAGCACAACCTATCTGATTGTTCATAAAGTTTTAAAGACGAAGTATGTTCTAAAAATATATCATTCGATCTATCAGGCAAAGGAATATGAATTTTTATCAAAATTAGATCATCCCGGTATTCCAAAGATCATTGATATTGAAACAGATCATGACCGTACAATTATTATTGAAGAATTTATTAACGGAAAGACATTGAATACATATATTAGTGAAGATGAGCACTTCACTGAAAAGAAACTGCTTGATCTTTTTCTGAAGACATGCCGTGTTTTAAGCTATATTCATGCTCAAATACCTGCTATTATTCATAAAGATATCAAGCCTGAAAACATCATGGTCAATGACAATGGTGATGTCAAACTCATTGACTTTGGCAGTGCCAGACAATTTAACGAAAATAAGTCATCAGATACGATGCTTTTAGGGACTCACGGCTATGCGGCGCCGGAGCAGTATGGTTTTAAACAGACCGATCAAAGAACCGATATCTATTCGCTTGGTATTACGATGAATGAAGTGATCAATCAATCGCAGATGACGGTTGGTAAGCCTTTAAAGAAAATCATCTTGAAGTGTATCGAAGTCGATCCGGATCAACGCTTTCAAAGTGTTGATGAAATCATTGATATGCTTTGTTTGCTGAAGAAGATAAAAAATCAGCGAAAAAAGTATATTGCCGGTTTTGCGGGAATATTGGTATTGCTGGTGGCAGGGATTCTACTCTATAATCCCTTTGGGACAGCAGACATCTATCATTTTAATTCCGAAATTGTTGCGGAAGCGGTCAGCGATCAGTTGGACAAAGAGGTTGATGAAATCACTTATGAAGACTTAAATCGCATTACGGCGATAAACATATGGGGTGAACAAATCATCAAGGACGATGATGAATTAACATGGGAAAGTAATCCTGGCAATTATGTGACCCGTTATAGCGTAAATGGACAAGTTTATGCTGAAAGGGGATCCATCGAGACACTTGAAGATTTTAGTCATATGCAAAATCTACACACGTTACAGCTCGTCAAACAAAATATTTCTGATTTATCCTCAATCGAAAATCTTCGGCTTGTTCATTTATTCCTTAACGATAACAATATATCGGATATTTCGGCATTACAGAATATGAAATCACTTTATACCCTCGAAATTGGCGGGAATCCCGTGTCGGATTTTAGTACCGTCGCGGCGCTTGATACAATTGGTGAACTGGATATTTCAGATACACTGTGTCGGGATCTGTCGTTTTTATCTGATAATATCCATTTAAAAATGCTGATTGCAAAACATATCAATATCGAAGAACTCGAATTCCTACTGCCGCTCTATAACCTTGAAACACTTAATCTCCAATACAATAATATTACCAATTGCGAGGCTATAAAGGCGCTTGAAAAACTGAAAGAACTAAATATCGGCAATAACCCAGTGAAAGACATTTCTTTTATCAATCAAATGGATTCTATCACTGCGATTGTCATAAAAGATACTAAGATTGACCCCAATACCATTGATGATCGCATTGAAATTCGTCAAGACTAACAAGCGGCAGGCGGTATGATTTTTTTATCAGATTGTTAAATTGTTAGCAGTGAGCTAACCGACTTGAGTTGCAACCTCCTTATAATTGGATTTATAAGGAGGTTTTTTATATGAATGAACGAGTAAATAGCAAACGAAAAGAAAAAAGCAACGATATTTGTGAATACTTAGGTGTGTTCTTGTTCGTTGATGAGCGAGATGAGCTTATTAAATTGGCGATTGAAAAGCAATTTTCACTAGAGGAAACGCAAAGGCTGCTTAATTTGTCTGATAAGGGAAAATTATATCCTCGCTTTATAAGGGATGCCGTCATTATTCACGCAATATCGAAAATGCAGACAGTCGCAGAAGTAAATGTAGAACTCAAAAAATTAGGTGAAAGAAAAATATGAAGGAGGGAATTTTATGAAAAAGATCGCATTATTTATTTCACTATGCATTGTATTGACAATATCCGCGGCATTTGCAGCGGAAGATGTATCACTAACGGTATACTTAGATGGGCAGGAACTCGTCACGAAAGATATGATGGTTAGATATATGAATGCAGATGGCAGTTATGGAGAACCCGGTGAGCTGAACAAAGCGGGGAATGCCACTGTTTTGATAAAAACGGAAAATGATCGCATCGTTTACTGCCTTTCACAGGAGATGACGCTTACGATAGGGGATAATGAGCTGCGGTTTAATACGTCAGAGCTTTCAGAAACTGAAATCGTCATTGGACCGAAAATGCATGTTATGGATGACATGGCGATGATTATGTTTGAAAATGGCTTAGATGCAGGTGTGACGGTAAGCAGCGGTCAAACGACCAAGATTTATTATACGCCGGACTTAATCATTGATCATGTCGGTGTAGTAAATGTGATGGGGAACACGGGAATTAATATGTCATTAAAGGGTGACTATCACTTTGATGCGGCATACTATTTAAAAGCAAAAACGCCAAATGTTTTAATGCCAGAGAGACCATCCTTTGAAGCGCTCTTTGATATTTGTTTTGGCGATGATGTGCCCATCAACGAATTCTTTGTCATGGGTCCTGGCGGCGGTTGTGATTATCAGTATATTGATGAAAACGGCAATATTGCTTTGGAAGCACGCTTTGGACGAAGCAATAATCCCCTACATTTTGAAGATTTAAATTCGGGCATCTATGATATGATCTTCAGCTTCCATGATGGCGACATGGTGTTGACGGCAAAGAATATCGCATTTGTCAATGATCCAAATGAGACTGTCGAGCCAGCAGAAACCGATGAGCCAGCAGCGGTTGATGAGCCTATAATAACTGATGAACCAGCAAAGGCAGCGCCATATGTCGTAAAAGTAAGTCGTTTACCGTTCGTTACAGACAATATCGATTTTCATGCTCTTATGGAGAGACCGGAGCAGGCAATTATTTTTGAGTATGATGGCAATATTGATGGCAATGTCATGATTTATGATAATATTAAGTTGTTTGCAGAATTCGGTAAAGTATTTTCGATTAAAACAGACTATGTAAAATTCGACTTTGACAGCGCAGCCATTGCAGAGATGGAAAAGACAACTCGTGATCTGTCTATTCACATCAAAAATGACCTTGCGACCTATTCAAAACAAGAGATAGAAGACTTTATGAATGAAACATATCCGGATGCGATCACGGAAGAGATGGCACTTGTTTCATCCTATGATGTTAGAGTTTATCTATCAGAGCATGATTTGATCGCGGGCCCATTCAATAATCGGCCAACGCTTACTTTCTATCCCAACGATGCAGATTTAAAAGATATTGATCTTCGCAAAGTGCAAGTCTACTCCGATGCAAATGGGAAAAATACCTTGAGAAGCATTGGCGGGATGTATAAAGATGGCGGTATTACAGTAGCACTCCACGAACCGATACCGTATTACTACTTTAACCTATATGAAAACAACATCACTTTTAAAGATGTAGAAGGCAGCTGGGCAAAGGATTATATTGAAGTGATGGCGTCGAAAAATATTATCAACGGCTTCGAAAAGATGTATAAACCTACTGATACGCTGACAAAAGCACAGTTTATTGTACTTTTGACAAAAGTGATTGATACACAGCCAATGGCATATAAAGGAACCTATAAAGATTGTAGTGCGCAGGATTGGTTTACGCCTTATGTAGAGGCGGCTTACAGCCTTGGGCTTATCGATGCAGCAAGTGACGGCTTATTTAATCCCAATACGGCAATATCAAGACAGGATATGATCGTAGCGGCAATAAAGGCTTATGATTCTCGCGTCGGTTCGTTACGGGCATTAAATGCAGTTAAACCTTTTACGGACGAAGCAAGCATTGACAACGAGGCACTCAATTATGTCAAAACAGCTGTACAACTTGGTTTAATATCTGGAATGCCGGATGGCAGTTTTGCACCGGATGCACCGTTGACGAGAGAACAAGCTGCCGTGATTATTTATCATTTAATGGACGTGATCAAGTAGTACTGGATTGTAAATGTGTTCTATTTACTTTATTAATTTGATTATTGTGCTTGTAAATAAGCCTACAAAAGGCAATTTGGCATAATGGCAATCTAAACATCTGGGACAATTAATTTCGAATTGTCCCAGTCTTTTTTTAAAAAATTGTAATTAGATTTTATAAACGATCAGCAGCAGCTCATCCAGTTTCTGAATACGGTTTGAGGCTTTGGCTAGTGTACTTAAAAGGACATAAATACTAAAATTAAAAATGTGGATTGTGGACGCGGCAGCTCAAAAAAATCGGTATCATTTTATTAAGCTTTGTTGATGCGCAGTTGATTGGTCGTGTTAGAAGCATAACGAATACTGTGCAATTGGCAGTATAAGGCTTCAACTTCCGTAAAAGATTTGATGTAAGGCAGTTCATCATGCAAAGAGAAAATGACACAGAGAAAGATGAGGAAATGAGATTATGGCACGTTTTACAATCCCAAGAGACGTTTATTATGGCAAAAACGCCATGGAAGAATTAAAAGTATTAAAAGGTTATCAAAAGGCGATGATCGTCACGGGCAGCAATTTTATGATTGAAAATGCAAGCCTTGAAAAATTGACGGGGATTCTCAAGGCACAGGGAATTGCCGTGAAAGTATTTGACAAAGTAGAGAGCAATCCGCTGATTTCAACCGTTTACAGAGGGGCAGAAGCCATGCGAGCTTATGAGCCGGATGTGATTGTCGCATTGGGCGGCGGTTCACCTGTTGATGCGGCAAAAGCGATGTGGGTATTCTATGAAAATCCTGAACTCACGTTTGAAGATATTAAAACGCCGTACAGCCTTCCGAAACTAAGAGAAAAGGCGATCTTCGTTGCCATTGGAACGACATCGGGAACGGCAACGGAAGTGACATCCTTTTCTGTGATTACGGATGATGCAACAAAGATCAAGTATCCGATCGCAGATTTTGAGATTACGCCGGACATCGCCATTGTCGATACAGAATTGGCACTTTCAATGCCGCCGGTACTCATTGCCGATTCCGGGATGGATGCCATCACACATGCGGTTGAAGCCTATGTTGCAACGGCACATACGGATTTAACAGATACTTTGGCGGTTAAGGGCTTGCAGATGGTATTTGAAAATTTAATCGCTTCTTATAAAGGCAATGAACTGGCGAGAAGGAATGTTCATATCGGTCAAGATTTGGCGGGGATGTCTTTCTCAAATGCGTTGCTGGGTATTGTCCATTCACTGGCGCATAAAGTCGGCGTTATTTACAATATAACCCATGGACGCTGCAACGCAATTATGTTACCATACGTTATTGAGTACAATACCATTGCCGCAGAAGAACGATTTGCCGATCTCGCGCAGGCGCTTGGTTTAGAGGGTGCGACCCGCAAGCAGCAAGTGAACGCGCTGGTAGCGGCTATCCGCGAGCTCAACAAGACATTGGGCATTCCGGCATCCTATCAGGAAGCGGGTGTGGATGAGAAGCTGTTTCTTGAAACCGTAGACCTGTTATCGAAGGAAGCAGCACTCGATCCATGTACCCTCTTCAATCCGAGAGAGACTGATGCGGCAAACATGAAAAAAGTACTGACAGCTTGTTACTATGGGACAACGATTAACTGCTAACTGCTAACTGCTAACTGCTAACGGCTAACCGTTAGATTGCAATAAAAGACAACACCTCTTTGGATGCGTTCAAAGAGGCGTTTTGTCGTTTATCATATAAAAGAATGATTCGTGTTGTGAGGAGGTTTGTGATGTCAGCGCCGTTGTATTATTTTTCAAAAGATTTTGAAATGTTTAGGGATGTTTTTATTGAACAGTCCTATCATATTTTACATTATAAAGCGGGTGATATTATCTTTGAATCCCATACGACATGGGACTGCATGATGTATCTCAATACGGGCACCGTGAAGCTCTCGATTGTTCAAAAGGACAGAGAAAAGCAGCTGGCTTTATACGGAGAAGGCAGCATTATACCCTATATGATTCCGGAGGCGGTTCATGTTACACACTTGTTGCAGTATACGGCGACCAGTGATGTGACTGTGATAAAAATTAAGAAAACGGATTTTGAAAAGAGCTTAGACCAATCGCCAATGCTCTTCAAAGCACTCTATAAAAATACGTGGCAGCTCGTGCATCTGCTGACGCACGAAGTGGAAAGTCAAACCTTTGACAGCGGTCTTGAGAAAGTGGCGACATTTCTCTATACTTATTTTGAAAATACGGGTCACGTTCGATTTGAATTTTCCACAAAGGATTTGCAGTCCTTTGTCGGACTGAACCGGACGAACTTGAGTAAATATTTGTCGTTCCTGATTCGCGTCCACGTGATTGAAAAAGAACGGGGATTTATCAAAATTATTGCACCGGAAAAACTGAAAAGTTACTGTTCAGAGCGCGTGATCGAGTGTGATCTGGTTCCATCAGATCAAATTGCACACGCATCGGTGGCAGACGATCATAAATGGGAAGCAGTGGTGAATCGCGATGCGGCATATGACGGCGTCTTTTGGTATGGCGTGAAGAGTACCCGCGTTTATTGTGTCCCTTCCTGCAAATCCAAAATACCACTTCGGAAAAATATAGTCTTCTTTGAAACGCCGCAGGCAGCGGAAGCGAGTGGTTACCGTGCATGCAAGCGCTGTGGTGCGGCGCATATCGCCTATAATCCCAATAGAGCATTGACTCGGGAAGTTAAACGGTTTATAGAGGATCATTATACAGATCACTCTGCCATTGATGCCTATCTAAAGAGAATAGACAGTTCAGTTGCCAAATACTTTAAAATGCATTACGATGTATCACCGCGAGCCTATGTATGCGAAAAGCAGCTAGAGGCGGCGGCACAGGCTTTGCAAGAAACCGATATGACAGTTTTGGAAATTGCAATGGCATGTGGTTTTAACAGCATGTCCAATTTCTATGCCGTGTTTAAAAACCATTACGGCATGACGCCGACACAGTATCGTGAAAGCGAAAGACGCGGATCCGCATAGGCTGTGCATAATATTTTTAAAATAAAAGTGATTTAACCGCGCTTCAAATCGCCTGTATGCCTCTACATGTCAGTAAACTTGTGTTAAAATAGAAACGTAGGATGATGGATGCATTTAATGTATAATCGTGTTTGACAATGCAAGACAAACACCTGAATGAGCGTGTAAAGATGGAAAAAATATTGGACTTTATGGTTTTGGCAACGACGATGTCTGTGTTCTTAATGCATATGGATTTTAGATATAATATGAAAAAAGTGATCACATTGTTTATCAGTTTTGGTGTAATCAGTTTTGTTGTGTACAGCCTACTGCTTGTAGAAGGATTCGAAAGAACGGTTGCGTCAAGTGTGTGCTTTTCGATCCCGTCATTATTCTTTTGCTTATGGATGGCTAAATATCGGGATGCGCGATTCGTCTTTACATTTGCCATTGTGGATTTAATTGGGATGACGGCAGTGATCTTAGGACGATGTATTAGTATTCCGTTTGACTATGACCCAACGGTTGTCTTTGTTGCTACCGTTACGCTTTTGGCATTGTATTTTGCGGGAGCTGTTAAATTTCGCCATCATTATTTAGAAGTGCTTCGAACCGTTTCGCGTGGGTGGGGCAATATGGCCTTGGCAGCGATATTGATTTACATCTTTACCCTTGTGTTGGTTGGCTATCCATCACCACTCTATACGCGAAGGGAGTATGTGCCGGTCATTCTCATTTATATTGCGGTATTTGCCGTCTTTCTAAAAGTACTCTACGAAGCAGCGAGAAGCAATATCAATGTCTATATTGAAAAGATGGAAAACGAAAACTTAAAAATGAAACTTGAGTTAAACCAAGTGTATTACGACATGGCTTATGTCGACCGTCTGACAGGTGTGAAAAATAGAAATGCCTTTGAAGCTTATTTAGAGGATCTTAGAAATGATTTGAACAAAGGGATTATCTGTGTGTCGCTTGATATTGATAATCTTAAACATGTGAACGATGAAATCGGTCATCATGCAGGAGATGCGTTGATTCAAAAGTTTGGCTATCTGCTGACCGCTGTATTTGATTCCGATGAATCGATTTTCAGAATTGGCGGTGATGAGTTTGTCGTGATTGCTGAAAATGGTAGTGACACATGGCTTTTTGACAAGTTTAGAAAAATGGATTGCCTTTCTGAAACCATTCGAAATGAAGTTGAATTTCCCTTTGAGTACGCGAGGGGCATGAGCAAGGGGAATGCTTCTGAAATCCGAACGCTCCTAAAACAGGCAGATGCCGCGATGTATCATGATAAGGAAAGACATAAGGCCTAATTGGCAGGATGCCCACCGGATAGCATTGTTCAAAATGAGAGATGAAGGTGCGTTTAGCCGAATGGGCTTTATACATATAAGAAGGTGTTATTAAAATTTGAAGGAGGTTCCTATATGAACGCGGTTGTCATTTACAAATCGAGTACGGGATTTACTGAGCAGTACGCGGGTATGATTGCCGCCGCGCTCAAATGTCCCGCTGTTAAATTTGGAAACGCAGGCGATCTGAGTCAATACGATCTCGTTATTTTTGGAGGCTGGGTTCGCGCTGCGAAAATTGTTGGTTTAAAGACGGCTTTAAAAAAGGTTCATAGGCAATCGGGACAAAAAATGGTCGTCTTTGCCGTCGGCGCAAATGAACAAACAGCTGAGAATACCCATCATCTGAAAACTGAAAATCTGAAAGAGGGCAATGAACAGATTCCGTTCTTCTATCTGCAAGGCGGTTTTGCACCTGAAAAGCTTAACTTTTTCCTGAACATGATGCTGAAAAATGTTGCAAAATCAATTGAGAAAAAGGATGCGGCAAATCCTGGTTCCTTGTCAAAAGAAGATCAAGAATTTTTAACCTTTTTTAGGTCCAGTCATAATGATGTGTCAGAAGAAAATTTAACAGAAATGCTAAAGTTTATCAGAGAGAGTACTGGAGAGAAGACGTTTTAAATCGAACATTGCCGCAGTGCGTAAGCGTGGCGAATGGAGACATCATCGATTAGGCACAGTGCGGTTCTTTGGTATATTCTTTAGAAATGCAGTATTGAAAGAGCAGATCGCCAGTTCGCTGTTCTTTTTTTGATGCTCTATTTTATAATGCTGTAAAATGGGTATTGACTCTCCAACTGTGTGAGCGTTTATACTGACAATAAGAGAGGTCGATAGACCGCTGATGAAATAACTAAGTGTTGGTTAATTCTCTAACAGCTGTGACAAACCTTTAGAAAAGGAGGCTGCCAAAATGGCATATGATTTCAAGAAAGCATATAAAATGTTGTATTTACCGCCTAAAACACCGACGATTGTGACCGTTCCTAAAATGCAGTTTATCGCGGTGCGCGGTAAGGGGAATCCAAATGACGAACAGGGTGAGTACCAAAAAGCAATCGCCATGCTGTATCCGGTTGCTTATACATTGCGAATGAGTCATAAAGGCGCGCATAAAATTGATGATTTTTTTGAATATGTAGTGCCGCCGCTTGAAGGGTTTTGGTGGCAGGAAGGTATTGAGGGTGTTGATTATGATCAAAAAGATGCGTTTCACTGGATCAGTATCATTCGCCTTCCCGATTTTATAAGCGAATCGGATGTGAACTGGGCAATTGAGCAAGCCTCATCAAAGAAAAAACAAGATTTTTCAAAAGTAACCTACTACACCTATGACGAAGGCATTTGTGTACAGTGTATGCACATAGGGCCATTTGATAATGAGCCGGTCACCACGGCAAAGATGGCCGCGTATGCCGAATCCCAAGGCTATCAAATTGATATTGGACCGGAGCGGTTTCACCACGAAATTTACTTGAGCGATTTTCGCAAAACGGCGCCTGAAAAGTTAAAGACCGTGGTACGCCATCCGATTAAACTGCGTGAGTAGGTTGATGACATTTGAGAATAGGATTGAGGATCTCTCACATTGTCAGTAGACTTTTAAGACACTTTAAAGGCATTATTTTGACGGATTGATTTTGATACAATAGAAGCATCAGCTGTTAAATGTAAAGATAGATGATGTTGTGACAGATACAAATGACGCTGGATGAGCTTTAATGCTTGTGCGGCGTTTTTGCAATCTATTCAATAGATAGTGAAACGGGTAGCGGCAGAATCATGTGAGCGCATAAAATTAAGCGAGAGGCAAATAGGGATGGCAAATACGTTATTGATTGAAGAATTCATTGAATTCGTAACATTAAATGTGCAGTCAAGAAATGAAAAGGCGATTGCTGCAAGCATCAAAGAAAAACTAATGGTGCTTGGATTAGAAGTTACGGAAGATGACACGGCAGCCAAAGTCAATGGTAATGCCGGGAATATTATTGCAAGGCTAAAAGGAGACCCGGGCATACCGGCGGTTCTGTTTTCAGCACATATGGACAGAGTGGCAAATAATGGCTGCATTCAGCCCGTTGTCGATGCTGAAAACGGTATCATTGTCAGCAGAGGCGACACCATTTTAGCGGCAGATGATGTTGCGGGGATATGCGCGATATTGGAAGGTCTAAGAAAGGTGACGGCATCCTCTATGCCGCATGGCGATGTTGAGATTGTCATAACGGTGTGTGAAGAAGTCGGCGTTGTGGGATCGCAGTATCTAGATTTTAACCGATTTAAAGCGAAGATGGCCTATGTTTTTGATGCGCCGGGGCGATTTGGCCGCATCATTAATCAGGGGCCGACGAAGTGCAAGATCAAAATTGGTGTCAAGGGACGCAGTGCGCATGCCGGCAATGAACCCGAAAAGGGGATCAATGCCATTAAAGTCGCCGCAATTGCACTGAGTCAAATACGGGAGGGGCGAATAAGCCCCTGTACGACTTCAAATTTTGGCATTTTTCAAGCGGGAACCAGTACCAATGTCGTTTGCGACTATGCCGAAATTATCGGCGAAGCCCGAAGTACAAAGGCAATCGAACTCGAACAGTATTTAATAGAAATGGGAAATTGCTTCCAAGCGATTGCCAAGCAGTATCAAACAGAAGTGACGGTTCAAACAGAGATTTTATATGATACATTTAGGATTGAAGAAGCGGCGCCAATTGCGCAGATTGCATCCAATGCAATGCGGCAGTTGGGGGTTGAACCCGTTTTTGCCACAAGCGGCGGCGGTATGGACGGCAATCGGTTTAATAAACAGGGCATACCATCCATTGGCATTGCGACGGGGTATTTTGGCAACCATACAAAAGATGAGTATGTGTATATTGAGGATATGCAGAAAGCGGGAGATTTTGTGGCTGAATTGGTGAAGGCAGTCAGTAAGTCTGCGTTGACAGGGTAAAGTAAAGTATCATTCGATAACGATAGCGTGTTTTATATGATTTATAAAGAGGTGGCAGCATGGCGATTTCAATTATTGCAACGGGCGATACGCTGATAACACAACGATTGCCTTATCGTGACGAAAGTTTGATACAGCTTAAAAAGATATTTGAAGACAAGGATATTCGGTTTACAAATTTTGAATTTTTAGTGCATGATTTTGAAGTGTCTCCCGCGGCCGTTAGCGGCGGCACGTGGGTTGCGGCAAGACCGCCCGTTATTCAGGATTTAAAGTGGCTTGGATTCAACTTGTTTGCATGTGCGACGAATCATGCTTTGGATTGGGGGCATGAAGGGCTTCAAAAGACAATGATGCATTTAGATCGATCGGAATGTATTTATGCGGGAATCGGCAACAATATGGCTGAAGCATGCCAGCCAAAGTATGTTGATACGCCGGAAGGCCGCGTCGCACTCATCAGTGTTTCCTCGACGGGCAGGGATTGGCATATTGCAGGTGAACAGCGACCGGATGTCATGGGGCGTCCGGGAATTAATATGCTGCGGTTTAAAGCCGTACACTATTTGCCAAAGCATGAAATTGATATGCTTAAAAGCATTGTCAACAAGACGGATGTCAATGCGCGTAGGATGCAGCTTGAACGAGAAGGGTTTGTCAAACCGGAAGAAGGATTTGCCATTGGCAATATTCGATTTGAAGTTGGCGATACCGGAACGGTAACAACTTACCATCAAAAAGATGCCGATCGCATTGTCAAAGCGATCCAAGAGGCAAAACGGCAAGCTGATGTGGTACTCGTCAGCCATCATGTCCATGAATTTAAGGGGCCTGAAAAAGACATATCAGCGGACTTTGCCCGCGACTTTGCAAGGTTGTGTATTGACAGTGGCGCGCATGCGTATCTTGGACACGGGCCGCATATTTTAAGAGGGTTTGAAGTCTATCAGCATCGGCCGATTTTTTATAGCCTTGGTGATTTTATCATCCAAAATGATTCGGTTGAACGACAGCCTGCTGAATTCTATGATCTTTATGACTTAGGCCCTGAACAGACGCCGTCTGATGCATTTGATGCACGCAGTGGGAATGGGACAAAGGGGCTGGCGGCAAATCAAAAAGTTTTTGAATCCGTTATGGCGGCATTTAATGTCGAAGATGATCGTATTACTTGCGTTGAACTGATTCCTATTACGCTGGGCTTTCATAAAAAGCGCTCGCGAAAGGGCAGGCCTGAATTGGCAAGTCGTGAAGACGGGGAGCGCATTTTAAAAAACTTACAGCAGCTTTCGGATGAATACCAAACGAAAATTGAAATAAAAGACGGACGCGGCTATCTGTATTTGTAAGCTGCTACTTATATGAGGTAAGTGCCTTACAGAAGAACCTAATGACGCATGCAGCCGAATGAAAGCATTGTTGCTTTCGATAATAGAGGAGGAAACAATGGCAATCATAAAAGACAATGCCGGTCCTAAACCGCATATCACTATATTGGCAACAGGCGGGACGATTGCAAGTCGCGGCGGCAACAGTCTGTCACTTACCGATTACGGCGTCAGCACGGGTAGACAACCGGTTGGCATTGACACATTAATGGAAGCTGTACCGGAAATGCATCAATTTGCTGAGATTTCCGGTGAGCAGCTTTTTAATGTCGGCAGTTCAAAATTGAGTATCGAAAATTTGCTGACCCTTGCTAAACGCATTGATGTGCTATTGTCAATGGAAACGATTGATGGTGTCGTCGTGACACATGGGACGGATACATTGGAGGAGACGGCGTATTTCTTAAATTTAGTTGTCAAGTCCGATAAACCCGTCGTGCTGGTCGCTTCGATGCGACCGGCGACAGGACTCAGTGCAGATGGGCCCATCAATTTAGTCAATGCCATAGCGCTTGCATCAAATCCGTCAGCACGCAACAAAGGGGTCATGGTTTGTATGAATGATCAGATCAGCAGTGCCTTTGGCGTTGCAAAGACAAACACGACCAATGTTGCCGCTTTTAAATGTCCCGACACGGGGTACTTAGGAATTATGCAGAATTTTGAACCTTTTTTCATGTCGGTACCAGTCAAAAGGCATACCCATCAAACAGAATTTGATGTCGCCAATCTGGCAACACTGCCGCGCGTGGACATCGTTTACACAGCACTCGGCACGGATGGTCTGTTTATTGATGCGGCGGTTGCTGCCGGTGCAAAAGGCATTATCAATAGCGGTTTAGGTCATGGCAATATGTCAGCGGCTGCCATGGCAAGTTTGGAAGCGGCGAGGGAAAATGGCGTGACTGTCGTCGTCGGTTCAAGAACGGGGGGAGGGCTGGTAACGCCCACGCAGCAATTTATGCAGCGCGATTTTATAACCGCAATGATGCACAGTGCGCCCAAATCCCGTATATTGCTGATGTTGGCGCTGACGATAACCGATGATCCCCGTGAAATACAGCGCATGTTCGATCAATATTAAACACAGAGGCGTTAAAGGAAGTATATTCGATAAATAAATGATAATCACTTGATAAACCATCGACACAATGAACGCTTTGCGCTATAATCATTGTTGACAAAACACACTTAAGACACGCACACGTCGTGTCTTTTTTTATGGATTGGAGACAAAATGTCTTTTCATAAATTAGGCATTAATCATTTTTATGCGCAAATCCTTGAAGAAAACTTCATTACGGAGCCGACACCTATTCAAACACTTGCGATTCCACTGATCAGTGCCGGTAAAGATCTTATCGCAGAAGCGCAGACGGGAACGGGTAAGACGCTGGCATTCTTATTGCCGGCACTTCAAAAAATAGACCTTTCTTCTACGGGTATCTCGGTATTGGTCATTGCGCCGACACGCGAACTCGCACTTCAAATCACAGAAGTCGCGAAAATGTTTTATGATTTATCGGTGCTTAATATCTATGGCGGGCAGGATTTTTCAGCACAAATGCATGCTTTGGAAGGGAAGGTTGATGTCATTATTGCGACGCCGGGAAGACTGCTGCACCATTTATCACGAGGGCGTTTAGATCTGTCTGAAGTGTCAACACTTGTGATCGACGAAGCGGATCACCTTTTTAAGGGCGGCTTTTTAGAAGATGTCGAAAGTATTTTGTCATATTTGCCGACGTCGCGTCAAACCCTTCTCTTTTCGGCAACCATTGACAAAACAGTGAAACGATTTTCAAAGAAATATATGAAATCAAGTGAGCATGTCGTTGCGCCAAAGGAAAAAGTGGTGCTCGACCATATTGCTCAATACGTTATTCTGTCGTCTAATCGCAAGAAAGTAGATGACTTGCTATTTCTCTTTAAACGGGACTGTCCCACGAAGGCAATTATTTTCTGCCGTTCCAGAATCGGCGTTGATACCTTGCATCAAACGCTTTTTGAAGCGGGACTATCTGTGGCGAAACTACATGGTGGCCTAAGTCAGACAGTGCGTGAAAATGTCATGAAAGGCTTTAGAGAAGGCGAATTTTTAACATTGGTTACAACAGATGTTGCATCGAGGGGATTGGATATCAGCATGGTATCCCATGTCATCAATTATAATTTGCCGGATTTTCCGGAAGATTATGTGCACAGGATTGGACGTACGGGCAGAGCGGGCGCGGCTGGCATTGCCTACACTATTTTGACGGGAAAAGATGAGATCAGGCTCGAAAAGATTGAAGCATTTATTGACATGAAGATTCCGAGATATGCTTTTGAAACGAAAGACGATTTGAAGACGACTTTAAAAACCAATCAAAGAAATGGACCACATTTTGATGATAAAGCGGCGCCAATGAAAAAAGTAAAAAAACAGCATCAGCCGACGGGAAAAGTAAAAACGCAATCGAAAGAGAAACGACGACACCCATAGAGGGCGAATGCATTGGGCGCGAATATTTTAACGATGTTAAAAAAGTCAGTGAGCTTCATGATGTTTTGGGTATATGGGAATTAGTTGAACCTGTATAAACGAAGTGTGATGGGGGCAGACATGAAAAATATTGGAAAAAAATATCTAAAACAGCTGATGAAATTGACAATGCTCTTTTTTATAATGTTTAGCTTTGCAGTAACTGTAATAGCTGCCTATTTTCAATATCATTTAAATGAAAAAGAAAAAGCAACCCTGATCGAGAAAGAAACGATGACTCTGGCGGCTGAGAAGGCAACGATTTATAATAAGTTAAATAAAATAACGAGTGATTTGCTCTTTCTCACGGATCACTTGAGACTTCACGATAGCGAAACAGATGATTTGTCAGAAGTCGTTGACGAATGGCTAGCATTTTCCAATCGTAAACAGCATTATGATCAGCTTCGATATATTGATGTTAACGGCAAAGAAAAAATTAGAATTGACTATAAAGATGGCGGGGCTGAGGTTGTGCCGGAGAATAAACTGCAAAATAAGCAAAATCGTTATTACTTCAAGGATACCATTGGCTTGAATGAGAACGACATTTATATTTCTCCTTTGGACCTCAATGTAGAAAATGGCGTATTGGAAGTTCCCATTAAACCAATGTTGAGAATTTCAATGCCTTATTATGATGATCGCGGAGAAAAAGCGGGCATTGTCATTATTAATTATGATGCCAATGATATGTTGGATCGCATTAAGAGCATTGCGAGTTTAAGCAGTGGCACGATTGCGATGCTCAATAATGACGGGTACTGGCTCTATCATCAGGATGACCCGGATTTAGAGTGGGCATTTATGTATGAAGATAAACAGGCAGAGCGTTTTGCCAATGCTTATTCATGTACGTGGCAAGCGATTAATCAGTCTTATGATGGTTATGTTGAAACGTCAGAAGGGCACTTCGTTTTTACAAAAGTAACGGCGGGACAAGATTTCTTGATTGATAATGCGGCGTACAACCTTATAATGGATGAAGCGAACTGGACGCTCATCTCAATGCTGGCACCCGCATCAAGTACATGTGTGTTTAATTTCACATTAGTTGCTTTAGTGCAAGAAGTTTTAGAACAGTATTTTTATCTCTATCTTGTTGCTTTAATAATCGCTTTGCTGCTTGCATCGCTAATGATGGTCAAACAGCGTGAAAAAGATCAAATGCGTTATTTCTCAACGTATGATCCGATGACAGGTGTTTTCAATCGCAGAGCAGGATTTGAAAAGATTAAATCAACTTTTCAAAAACATGCAAAGGGCAACTTAAGAAGCAGCCTTTGTTTCATAGATATCAACGGATTGAAAGAGGTTAACGATAACTTAGGACACGAAGCGGGTGACGAGCTCATTTTAAGTGTTGTGAAAGTGATTGAAGAAAAGATCGGAAAGACAGATTTTATAATCAGGTTGGGTGGAGATGAATTCTTAATTGTCTTTGTCGATCTAAATCTAGATGAAGCGGAAGCTGTTTGGCAGAAGATCATAGACAAGTTTCGAGAGATTAATCAGATGGAAGATCGGCGCTATGTGATAAGTGCTAGTCATGGCATTGAAGAAATTCGTTATAATCTTAAAGAGCATATTGATTCAATCGTTAATAAAGCAGATGAAAAAATGTACGAAGAGAAGCGAAACATTAAAGTAAATCTTAAGATTATAAAAGACATTTCGCTGCATAAATAATGTTCGTTTTAAACGCCGCACCGAATGTTTAAAACGTTACAATGCAGAAGGCGGCGCAATTGACAGACTGGTGACTAAACATGTATAATAGCGATGCAAAGAACCCGTTTGACGGAGGTTTACAAATGGCATTTGATCTTTTAAACTGTATTGCTTTTGTGACGTCATCGACTTCTAAAAATGTTACTGATGACTTCAATCGTCGCCTGGAAATGCATGGCTCAACACGCATTCAGTGGATAGCACTCTATTTTCTTTATGTTGCGGAAGTGCCCATCAGTCAAAAGCAATTAGCACAGCAAATGAATATACAAGCGCCGTCTGCGGCGCGGCTCGTCGATCGAATGGAACGTGATGGCCTTGTGGATCGAGTTGAGAATCCCGAGGACAAGCGCATGAAATTTATTCGGCTCACAGAGGCAGGCAAAAAAGTTGCTGTCGATTTAATGCCTGTGGGGCAGTATTTTAGCGATTTATTGCTGCGCGATATCCCTGAGCACGAAATTGAAATCTTTCTAAAAGTGCTTAATCAATTGAATCAAAATATTAAAGAATAACATAAGAAAATAAGCAGTGACACTTTACGTGCCCTGCTTATTTTTTATGTTATTGACATTTGCCAAATTAGTTAGTATAGTAATTGTTAGCATGATAAATAAATATCAAACAATTGCAAAAGGAGAAGAATGATGGCGAAGAATGTAAGGGAAATGTTGAATGATTTTGTAAATGGCATTGGTGAAATGAGAGAGACCAATGAGGCGGCTGTTGATGCTTTTATGGGACTATTGGGCGCTTCCTATGAACCGGGCGCTATTGATTTGAAGACAAAAGAACTGATCAGCGTTGCAATCGGCTGCTATAATCGATGTGAATACTGCATTGTATACCATAGTTACAAAGCTTTTGAAGCAGGTGCAACGCCAGAAGAAGTCAGAGAAACGGCCATGGTAGCAGTTGCTTTTGGCGGCGGTCCGTCAATGGCTTATTCTGTAACCTTGTTAAAAGATTGTATCAATGAATTCCAAAATGATTTCCAGTAAGGCGGCTTGACCAATGACCGAAATAATTTTAAAAAAATTGTATGGCGAAGACAAGCAGGCAAAGGTTGGTAAAATACTCATCAAGCCGGGGGATTTGATCAAGGCTGGCGATGGGCTTTTCAATGCAGAATCCACAAAGGGGAATTTCCTCGTCAAGTCGGAATACAGCGGGGAAGTGACAGCTGTATTGATTGAAGAAGGGCAGACAATTAAAATTGGCAATGCCATTGCCAAGCTGGAAGGTGCACAAAAATCAGCGGCAGATAAAAAATCTGGCAGTGGGTACAGCTTTGGGCTGGCAAAGCCTAAAAAAGAAGATATCCAATGTGATATTGCCATTATAGGCGGCGGCCCCGGCGGCTATGTAGCCGCAATTAGAGCAGCTCAGCTCGGCGCGAATGTCGTCTTGATCGAAGCGGACAAAATTGGCGGCACATGCCTTAATACGGGGTGTATTCCGACGAAGAGTTTTGTCAAGAGTGCACATCTCTTTGATGAGATGAAGCGATCGGCAGATTTTGGCATTCATGCTTCTGATTTAGCCATTGATCTGGCAGCGATTGTCAATCGGAAGAACAGTGTTGTCAGCAATCTCGTCGGTGGCATTGACTATTTACTAACAAAGTGGCAGGTAAAAGTGATCCGCGGGAAAGCGGTTATTGAAAAGGATTCTGTCATCACCGTCAAAAATGACAAAGTCGACGCGGTGATTAAAAGCGATAAAATCATTATTGCCACAGGTTCGTCACCGGCAAAACTGCCTATTCCGGGTTCCGATCTGCCTGTCGTTATGACAAATGAAGAAATACTGGCAATGACAGACTGTCCTCAGTCTTTAACCATTGTTGGCGGCGGTGTTATCGGTATGGAATTCGCCTTTATCTTCAATGCATTTGGATGTGATGTGACCATCGTAGAATTTTTAGACAATATTTTATGCAACTGTGATGAAGATGTCATTGATATTATTTTAGATGCATGTGAAGCGCGTGGTATTAAATGCTATACGAGCGCCTGTGTTGAAGCGATTGACGGTGAAGAAGGCGGTAAAGCAGTGGTCACCTTTAAAAAGGATGATCAAAAGCACTTTGTCGTTAGCGATAAGGTGCTGATGGCAGTGGGCAGACGTCCAAATCTCAATGCGATTGATCTTTCGGTACTCAATGTCTCATTAAATCAGCGCGGCAATGGGGTTTTGGTTGATGAGCATATGGCGACTTCTAATCCGAATGTCTATGCAATTGGCGATGTTGCCAATATTATTCAACTGGCGCATGTTGCAAGTCATCAGGGGATTGTCGCGGCAGAAAACTGTATGGGAAAAGACAGTAAAATGAGCTATGATGCCGTTCCGAGTGCTATTTTTGTATCACCTGAAATTGCCACTGTGGGCATGAGTGAAAAAAAAGCAAAGGAAACCGGACTGGCATATGGTGTTAGCAAATTTCCTTTTTCAGCAAACGGCAAAGCACTGAGCCAAGGCGAAACAGAAGGTTTTGTCAAATTAATCTATTCAGAAGATGAAAAGTGTATTCTGGGCGCGGCTGTAATCGGACCGGGTGCGACTGATCTGATCGCAGGTTTGACGTATCATATTGAAAACAAGACGGATTACCGAAAGCTTCAGCATACAATTTATGCTCATCCGACAACAGCAGAATCAGTTCACGAGGCAATACTCGGCATAACTGGGGAGGCGATTCACTTTGCTTAAGATTTATCATTCGCTGAGCAGGAATCCGTATTTCAACTTAGCGTTTGAATCTTATCTCGTTGAGCAGCATCGATCAGGTGAAGCTTATCTCTATCTTTGGCAAAATGAAAACACGGTGGTGATTGGCAGAAATCAGAATCCATGGAAAGAGTGCGACCTGACTTACCTTGAAGAAACAGGCGGGAAGCTGGCGAGGCGCATGTCGGGTGGTGGTGCTGTTTATCATGATCTCGGCAATTTGAATTTTACTTTTGTGACCGATAATGGCGAAGATCAAATTCACCAAAATATTGCCGTGATTATTGCTGCGTTAGGCGCCGAATTTGGGATTAGGGCTGAATTCAGTGGGAAGAATGATCTCATGGTAGATGGCTTTAAAGTGTCAGGCAATGCCTACTTTGCAGAGGAGGGCACTTTGTGTCATCACGGAACGCTTCTCGTGGATGTCGATGGCAATCGGCTTGGGAAACTCTTGACAGTTTCGAAGCAAAAGCTTCAATCGAAAGGGATCGATTCCGTTAGATCGCGCGTCAAGAATCTCGTCATGTTCAACCCTTATGTAACGGTCGAAGGATTGATGCGCTGTTTGGATCACGCGTTTATTACCGCGTATGGAGTAGCAGATAATACAACAGATGATCAAGCAGATTCTACAACAGCGCGTATCGTAGACATGATTGACGTTTTAGAAGGCGGCGTTGACACCCATTCGTCAGCTGTCATTCATCCGTTGATGCAGCAGTTTGAAAGCTGGGAATGGCGCTATGGTGCATCGCCTGCTTTCAATGTACAGATGAGTGAGCGGTACGCGTGGGGATCTGTTGACCTCTATTTGATGGTCGAAGACGGCATTGTTAAAGCTGTGAAAATTGCATCGGATGCGCTGGATGTCAATTTGCCGGAAAAACTAAGTGCCAGAATTGTTGGCGCTCCTTTTGACGAAGCAAAGATAAAAGCACTAATGGCATAATGGATTAACCGTATCACCAAAGTCTATCGTTTAAGGCTAAAGCAAGCCATGACACTTGCTTTGGCCTTTTTTATGGTTGGAGGCAAATTTTTTACAGCCTAGTGAAATGGGTATAGAGAAAATATTAATTTGTTTGACAACCATTATGAAAAGTGTTATATTTTCAATATAGACCACATGGTCTATAGTTGCATGGACGGAGGCGATATTATGGAGAAAATATGTTTTATTACAGGTGGGAATGCAGGTATCGGCAGAGCCGCGGCAATACAAATTGCGAGTAAAGGTTACCGTGTTATCATTGGATGCAGAAATTTATCAAGAGGTCAAGAAGCGGTGGCCTATATAAAGCAGATAAGTCAATCAGAAGCAGTTGAACTCGTTCAAATTGATTTAAGTCTTTTTCACTCGATTGAGCAATGTGCCGAATACCTGCATACGCATTTCGATCATATTGATGTCCTCATTCATAATGCCGCTATATTTGATATTGCTCAAAAAGAACCCATATTTTCATCAGAAGGTCATGAGACGATCTGGATGACCAATCATATCGGACCGGTTTATTTGACATCTCTTGTTCAGGATCTGGTCGAAAAGAGTGATGATGGTCGCGTTATTACGATTGCGTCTAAGGGGTTGCTGGCAATGCCGGGATTGCGCATTAACTTGGAAGATCCTGAATTTCGAAGGCGTCACTTTTCAGTAACAAAGGCTTACTATCAATCAAAACTCGCACAGATAATGTTTACCTATTGGCTTTCAAGTATGCCTGGCATTACGGCTAACTGTATTAGAGTGACGGCGGTTAAAGTGGACTTGGACAGACATCCCAATCTTTCGAGCTTTCAAAAATTAGTTTACCGCTTGAAATCTAAAAAAACGATTACGCCGGAACAGATGGCGGAAACTTATCTCTATTTGGCGACGGCGCAGGATTTGATGCATGTTAGCGGCAAATATTTTGATGAACATGGTCAAATTATTCACTCGGGGAAGTATACCTGCGATCAGACGGCCATTGAAAACGTAAAATCTTTAACGGAAATGTTTATAAAGGAGCATACGCATAAGTTAATGCAGTAATAACAGCCGAATCATTAGAATGGGTTTGGCAATACGATGCATCGGAGGCGGGCAAGGAACTGCCATGGTGATTGAAAAGATCAAATAGTGTCTCAAGTTTATGATTTTCCTCATTAAAAGAATGCTGTCAGCTGCATAACTGACAGCATTTTGCATGTGCTCTTTAGAGTGATCTAAAGCTTTTTAAAGGTCGATACAGATAATTGCTGTAAGTGAAAGTATAAGATACATCCGATTATGCAATTGCATTAAGTTTGGAACTTCGTTATAATTAATAGTAATCAACTGATTATGTCAATCAAAAAACTACATAGAATCTTTCCAGTCGAATAATAACATTAATTAATTGTTTCAAGAAATCAGCCAATTATTTAACGAAAATCGCAAAGAAATGGAGTAGAAATATGGTCATGAATTATCCCCAACAGTTACCTTGGATGAAAATAAATGATTTTTTACTCTATATAGAGTCCTTGTCAGATTCAAAAAATTTTTCCATGCAGGTTATTCAAAAATTACATACATTGATTCCTTACGATCGATTTAGTGTTTTTTATGTGGATTCTAATGGAAAATTAAATGATGCCACCATAATGGGTGCAGATGAGGGCTGGATAGAGCGCTATTTTGATTATTATTCCAAGTTGGAACAAGGGAACTACTCATTATTGGAAAAATTAAATGATGGCAGTAGTTCTAAAATAAAAGTAAAATCGCGCGACTGGACGGAGAGCAAACCCAATGAGTTTATTACAGACTTTATACGCCCACAAGGCATTAAACACAGCGTGGGGATGATGTTGCACGATGTAAACGATTATTCCTGTATTGTCTTTACACTTGAACGCACAAAGCTGAGTAAATACCATGCTTCTGATATTGATACACTTAGCATTGTTCAGCCTCATATTGAAAACCTCTATCGGAAAGTACTTGAAAACGGTCCTAAAATCAGCAAAAAAGACAAATATGCAAAGCTGCGCGACGTACTCACAAAACGTGAAGTGGAAATTGCAGGTTTGTTATGCGATGGTATGACGCCTAGAATGATTAGTGGTAAGTTATATCTCAGTTTGTCGACGACGTATAAACATATAGCCAATATCCATACGAAGCTTGATGTGTCTAATCGTCAGGAATTGATTTTAAAATTGATTGAAATGAAAGACGGCATCTACCAGCAATCTTAGGACGGCTCACTTTGAAGCATTGCCAAAACTGATTTAAAAGCAATCAAGATTAAATGATGCAAATGCATCCAATAAGCATAAAACATATTTAAAATGGTTAGGGTATAGAAGAATGTTCACACAACTTGTTTGTGTTGATATTCTTTTTTTGATTTAAAGGCCATCTGCTGGGGGTGACGGTTCTTAAAACCGTTACCCTTGCTTTTTGTATTTGATGGAAGTTGACCTAAGTCGTTTTGAAAATAAATACATAGTTCTTACTATTTTCAGTAAAATTAATAAATTTTATAATGAATGTATAGAAACCTGTACTTTAGAAAATAACGACAAAATAGGGAAAACCAATAGCGCAAGATGCGTTTTGGCAGCAATAGATGTATGGGATACGATGAAAAAGGCTTCAATTGCCTTGGGGAGATCAAGGCTAGTCGCGATAAAAATTCGTCATGGCATAGGCTGGTGTTTAGAAAAGGTTTTGTGGATTGCTATTACAAAGGGTGGCAGTATTACCGATATATGATCTTCAATTTAAGCGGTTATAATTTTAAGAAGGGAGTGTTGTTTTATGGCTAACAGATTAGACGGAAAAATTGCAATTGTTACAGGTGCCGGTGCAGGAATGGGTAAAGCGACGACGTTTGCATATCTCGAAGAGCATTGCAAAGTCGTTGCAATGGACAACAAGAAAGATCGGTTGGAGGCATTGGAAAAGGAAGTTGAGGAGAAGGGATTTTCTGATAACTTGGTTACGTTTACTGGAGATATAACGGTTAATGCCGACTGTGACAAAGCGGTGGATATCGCGGTCAGTACCTACGGATCGCTTAACGTATTGACGCATTTTGCCGGTGTGATGGATTATTTTGCGACCGGCGAAGAAGTATTAGACGAAGACTGGGATTATGTCATCGCCAATAATCTAACGGGTACGATGAAAATTTCACGTGCTTGCCTTAAATATTTTCTGCCAAATGAAATTAAAGCGAGCATGATTTTAGTCACATCAAATGGTGCGATTCAAGGCAGTACATCTGGGGTCGCTTATATTGCATCCAAAGGCGGCGCGCAATCACTGGCGCAGTGTCTGGCTTTTGAGTATGGGCGAAACGGTATTCGCGTCAATACGATTCAACCGGGGCCATACATGACGGCTATTTGCATGGATCCTGCATGGGGGCCAAAAGCAATGCAGAATAAAGGGGCTGCTATCCATAGGGGTTCTGGCTACAATAAGAGCGGTCGTGACTGGATTTTATCGGGTGACTGGGTGACAGATCAGTATGTTTCTGCTGATGCCAAACATATCGCTGGCGGTGCTGTCTATTTGGCAAGTGATGAGTCGGCGTTCATGAACTCGGCGGTACTGAGAATTGATGGTGGAATCTGCTTAGGCTAAGCATTGATATTAATGGATGGAGGAAAAGCAACTGCAATGGGAATAGTCGTTAAGCATTACAAAGGTGTTGAAGTGACGCGAATGAAAAACGCGGTATCTGAAAAAAAAGCTGAAATACAAATAAGGGATGCAATACTCGATAAGATTCTCGATGCAAATGATATTGACATACCACAGAATGTCATTGATGAAGAGGCGTCGCGAATGGCGATGGAAAGGCAGCATCAAATGAAGTACGAAAGCTTGGCAGGTACTTGTGATTTTGACTATTTCTATCCTCGGGAAGAAGATATGGCCGAGTTAAAAGAAGAGGCGTGCAAGTACTTGAAGACGGAAGTTATTCTGAGAGGAATTATTGATGCAGAGCGTTTTGAAGTTACAATAGATGAACTGGAAGCAGAGGCGCAGGTAATTGCTACACGCGAACAGATCAGCATTGAAATGGTCAAAGATTTTCTTGGTGAAAATTTAGAGTCGTTAAGAAATGATTTGTTAATCCGCAAAGCGCTTGATTTTATCTATGATAACGCTGTGATCCAGATGTAATGATGATATCGTTCTGTTTATGAAATGCTTATAAAATATTAGCGATTTGCCGTCAGAAAAGAGCTTTCAGCAAATAAATGCACAGGTTCTACGGAAAAGTCTTTAAGGCGCAACAAGAAGCGCCCAATAATCTATTGATTGAAAAGGAGATAAATCATGGCTGAAGAAAAAAAAGATGTTCAAATTAATTCGGAGGACAAAAAAGTTAAATCGTCAAAGATGGTAAAAGGCCGTAAATCAATCGCATATCTTCAAAAATGTAAAGATGAAGGAACGCCGATTGTTCAGATGTGTCCTGCCAATAGAGATCAGTTTTTTACAATGGCAGCGGAAATGGCTGGCTGTGATATTTGCCGTTTGACTGTACCAGCTGAAAATACATTAATGTCTATCGAACATGCACCATGGTGGATTCGCACGGTTAGAAATGCGGCAAAATACATTCATATTAACTTCTATATGCAGACACCAACATTTGCATCAAAAGAAAAAGCACTCGAATACGGTTCAATGTATATGGCGGAAGGCGCTGATTCATTATTGCCAATGGGTATCAATAACGAAACGCTCCAATATATGGCAGACAATCATCTCGTGGTATTTGGTCATGTCGGTGCGCTTTCAGGATGGCAAACAAGCAGACACGGCGGCTACAAGCGCCTTGGCAAAACAGCTGAAGATGCAATGAAAATTTTCCGTATGGCATATGAATACCAAGAATGCGGCATGATGGCGATGACGATTGAATTAACGCCAATTGAAGTGACAAATGCCATTGCGAAAAAGTTGCGTGTGCCGGTTATTTCAATCGCAGCCGGCGGCGCTGCTGACGGTTGTGAAATGGTTGACTTCGATACATTCAATATGATGCCTTCACTCGCTTCTCATGCTAAAGTTTATGGCGATTTCTTCAAGTGGTCTGCATCGGCTTATGGCGCTTGGGCAAATGATGTTCGCACAGGTGCGTATCCTGAAGACAAACACGGTTTTCACATGGAAGAAAGTGAACTCGAAAAATTCTTGAATGCACTTGAAAAAGTAAAATAAAATGATTGAACAACCGCTTTTACGTTTGAAGCAGATATCAAATTGTATCGCGTGAAAGTGATGACAGTATTAAATTTAAGATGTCCTTTTGAAAAGGACATCTTATTTTGATGCCTACAAAGCTAGAATATGCTTTGGATCTATTGAAAAGCTGAGAGATGAATGTAACATTAAAGCTATTGAGAAATGCGTCATCAAAGAAGGTGCAGGGAATAGCGCTGCATGGCTGTTCATGCAAAATGCAAGTACAATTGCATGGGAACGGTATCAAATGGGAGAGTGTTGAAATTTATATACTGAAAGTGTATACTAAATAAAATGATCAATAGCACTTGCATGACAAGTGTATGAATACATATACTGCAATCCGTCGAATGTCATGATAATCTGGGAATAAAATGATTTGACAGGGATTGTAATAAAGATTGGGGTTGATAAGATTATAAAAAACTTGGGCAAAGGAGCAGGGCTGTATACATTTCTATGTATCCTAGCCTTGCTCTTTTTTGTTGTGGGAAAATATGGAAATAATCCATCGAGCGCACCGGAAGAACCTTCTGTTTTTACACCAATATTTTTAGAATATGACCAGCAATATGAAGAGAGACTGCCTGCATTTGAAGATGCGAAAGTACATCGAGTGTATAAACTGGCAGAGGGGCGATATGGTTTTTTAGTAACTGAAATGGGTTATGAATCCGAAATCCTTTTTTTCATCGAAGTGGGAGAAGACGCCATTGAACACGTTGATGTACTTTCTAATCAGGAAACAGCAGATTATGGCGGTTACGTGACAGAAACGTGGTTCTTGGACCGGCTTTTGCTGTCGACAGAGGAAAAGCTTAAAGTGGTTCGGTATCGAAAGAAAAATGAAAATGAAGTCGTTGCAATCACAGGTGCTACGCAAACGAGTAAAGCAGCGGTTAAAGCAGTCAATCGCTGCATTGACAAGAGGGGAGATATAAAAAATGACGAAACAATTTAGAAGGATATTAGTTTTATTAATGACATGTGCCATGCTGATGACAGGATGCCAATCAGCAGACAGCCAAACCGCTAAAACTGCTGAAACAACCTCGGCTCCTGCGGCGGCTGAACAGACGACAGAAGGGGTATCACTTCATTACGAGGGCAGTTTAAAATTTACCGGAATGGCGGAACCATTTGAAGTCGCTTATGACGATATCTACGCGATGCCTTTTGTTGAAACATCGGTTCACAGTGTCTCTTCAAGTGGTGAAGAAGCAGATAACACCGTTAAAGGTGTTCTGTTGGAAACAATTTTAGCCGAACACGGCATGTCACAAAAAGATTTTAGTACCATTCGATTGATTGCAGGCGATGGTTATGCCATTGATGTTACCGCTGATCTATTAAACAATAAGGACATCGTGCTCGCCTATGAATTTGACGGTGCGGCACTGGAAGAGAAAGAAATGCCGCTGCGTGCCGCTATTGATGATGTTCGAAGCATGTATTATGTTTCTAATCTCGTTGAAATTGCTGCAATCAGCGAAGGTGTTGAAGCGATGGAAAGCGTTCCGGCAAGAATGGTAATGCTGGAAACGGCATATGCCAGCGGCATTGAAACGGAGCCGTTCACCTATTATGAAAGTGAAGATAAATCTGTTTTAATGTCAGATCTCGTCGATGCCTATGTATCGGAAGGCAAAGGAAACCCGGCGTTTAAAGCGAATGACGGTTTTGAAAAGTCCGAAGATTATGACGTGGTTTACAACGGTTATTTGAAAATAACTGGTGAAGATGCACCGCTGTTTACTGGCAAAGACCTGCCAAAGGGCATGAATGTCAAATCGGTAATGACACTGGGCGTTGGCGATACAACTTTTATATCAGTAGGTTCAGCGCTTGCGTATGGTCAAATGAACGGTACGGTGGGTGACGTTGAAGGGATTAAGCTTATTGACGCTTTAACAGCGGCGGGGATTGAAGGCGATCTGTTCAAATTTTCTGATAACACAGGATACGAAGTTGAAATCACAAAAGAAGAGCTGGCGAGTGGTATTCTCAGATTATCTGATGACGGTACGGCGGCAGCGAAATTTGATGAGAGTATGCCTAAAAAATACAATGTTAAGCATTTATTGACTATTGAAGCTGTGGCGGGTGAAGCAACGATGGAGGCAGCAGATGTATCGGAGACGACTGACACGGCAAACGTCAGTACAGAGGGCACTGATGGCGATGCAGCAGTTGAACTGCCGGAATGGACGGTGACATTTGACGGCTTAAGCGATGGTTCGTTTGATCTGACCAGTGAAAAAGCGGCGCGTAAGTTGACGCTTATCAGCCTTCATACGGAGCATACAAAGAATGATGAGAAAAAACCAAATGACTGGGAAGGCTATCGTGTTTTAGAAATGCTCGAATTTTTACATGTTGAGGATTTCAGTGCACTTGTCATCACAGCTGGTGACGGTTATGAAGTCGAACTGCCAAAAGATCAAATCGATGAGGATACAATTTTGGCGGTCATTAAAAACGGTGAACCGGTTAAAGCGGACAATCTTGTACAGCTTGTGCAAAACACCGAGTTTTCAACAACATGGGTCAAAGGTGTTGTGAAAATTACCGTGAAATAAAGTCATTAAATCTGGGTGGTAGGTAAGAAGTATGCGATTACTAAAATATTTCAGGGTATATGATTTAATTCTTATTGCGTTGATGGCGACGCTTGGCATTGCTGCTAAGCCAATTGTCGTCCCCATCGCACATATGATTACCGGCCCGCTCTTTATACCGGGAGGTGCCGTAGCCGGGGGACTCTATATGTTTTGGATTGCCCTGGCTGCCGGGCTTGTCGGAAAAAGAGGGACAGCGACGATGACGGCGTTTACACAAGCGCTCATCGTGATTGTTACGGGTGCTTTTGGCAGTCATGGCATCGTGAGTGTGATAACGTATACACTTCCGGGATTTGCCATTGATGCTGTCTTTTTCATTATTCGCCGCCGTTGGGAAACGATCGGCGATTTTTTCCTCGCAGGGATTATTGCAAATCTGGCAGGGACTTACCTGTCTAACCTGGTCTTTTTCAGGCTGCCGCTTATACCACTACTGATGAGTCTCTCATGGGCAACGTTGTCCGGCGGGATCGGTGGACTGATCGCGTACTCTATTCATAAACAGATTAAAAAATTAGAGGGAGTACATGATGAAACGTAATCAAATATTGGTCATCGTATTTTTAGTGCTCATTGGGATGCTGTCTGGATGCCAAGTGCTGCATTCGGAAAAACCGATTGGTATGGCGCCGGAAGGCCTACAAGTACTGGGAGATGTTGCACAGTTTGGCGATGTGACAGTGTATTGGGATACACTGACGAAAGAAACCGTTGTTTTTGATGAGAACGATTATACTGCTATTCCAGCTGAGATGCTTATTGCCGCATTTCAACCATTAGAGGGTACGCGTGAAGTTGCTTTGATTGCCGACGACGGCTTTATGGTGAAGCTGCCATATGATACATTGACAGATACTTACATTGGTTATCGTGAAGAGCTGGGCTGGTGTTACCTCACTGAAAAACACCCTGTGAACGCGCGCATTAAGCATATTCGTGAAATCATTGTCATCGGCGATGATGCCGATGCAGTTGGAAAGTCGGGGCTCAACATCGTGACCAAAGAAGCCAATGTGCATTTGTCTCTGGGAGAGCTGTTGGCAGGTTCGTATTGCAGTATTGCCTTTCTAGACGGCAGTTCCAATCTGGATGGGCTCGAAATTGATGTAATGAAGCGCAAAAAGTGTATTCGATTATCTGATCTATTAACAGATGCCGGCAGCACACTTGACGTCAGTAATCTACTGATAATGGATCGAGAGGGCGAACATTATTATGAGTCGGTTTCAGACGGCTATTTTGAAGTTGAAAATCAAAAAATCAACTATATCAGCACAGATCTGCATACTGTCATTCGAGATATTTACGGTGCTGTGATTAATCCGCCGGCCGTTTCAAACCGTGATAATTTTGATGACAGTATTCACTATCTCGAGAAGGGGCAAAAGGTTGTGACATTGTTCTTAGATGGCTTTTCTTACACGCAGTATGAGGCGATAAAAGCGACGCATCCCGATTGGTTCTTGTCGCAGCTTGAAGCTGTTCAGATGGCGACAACGGTGTATAAACCAGTAACCAATGCAGGATTTGCGGCGATGATTACAGGGGAAGTGCCGGCTGTCAACGGCGTTTTTGATCGATCGTATCGAATGATCAATTGCGGGACGATCTTTGATCGTACAGCGTCTATGGGGCGCTCAAGCGCCTTAATTGAAGGCGATATTAAAATTCTCGATATTCAAACCAAAACCTATTTAAATACAGATGATAATGGCGATGGTTATACGGATGATGAAGTCTTTGAGCGTGCAAAAGCACTGATTGAATCAGGAGAGCAGCCGGATTACTTATTGGTTCACTTTCACGGCATTGATGATGCCGGTCACGATTATGGCAGATTTCATGAAAAGACGCTACAGCGCATTGAAGCCGTTAATGGTTATGTGAAAGAACTGCGAGCGTTGATGTCGGCAGAGACCAAAGTTGTGATCACTGCGGATCACGGTATGCACGATACGGCAGACGGCGGCGATCACGGCGATTTTAGATATGAAGATCTCATCGTGCCGTATGCGATTGATTAGGTCGGAAGTATGCGCAATAACGCGTCTACGCAGTACAGGAGGGTATATGAAAAACAGGCAGGCAATTATTGTTGCGGGTGTTATTGGTATTCTAGCGCTCGTCATTATCGTCACAACATGGATGAGTAAAGGTGATATCGAAACCAAAAGAGCACTCAATAATGAAGCGGCTTTTAGCGTTCAGTATGAAGGCATTGAAATGAAGACATACGACATGGCAGCAATTGATCAGTTGGGACGCGAAACATTTACAGCTAATTTGAAGTCGAGCGGTAAAGATCCTGTAGAGCATACCTATGAAGGTGTCCTGTTAAAAACGATTTTGACGGATTCCGGTATTGATCTAGAGACAGTTGAAGCAGTTGTCGTCTATGCAATTGACGGTTACGCCGTTTCACTTAGCACGGATAAATTGATGGAAGATGACAATGTCTATCTGGCGTATATAAGAGATGACGCGCTAATTGGTACGCGAGAAGAAGACGGCGATGGGCCTTATCAAATGATTATTAAAAAAGATCAATTCAGTCAATACTGGTGCAAATACGCCTACAGCGTATCCGTTAATGAATAGTTTTAGAGAATGGTGAGAGGGGTGTGTTATTGACGGCAATTCAACTTGAGGCACTGACGTTTCAATACAATAAACGCAAAAAGATATTGGATAATGTCAACCTATCGATTGGAAAGGGTGAAGCCGTCGGCATTATTGGGGAGAGTGGTGTTGGGAAAACAACGCTGCTTCGGCTTATGAACGGCAGCTATTTCCATGAATATGAACGTCAGATCAAAGGCAGTATTTTTATTGATGGTCAGCGCATGGCAAAAGAAGAGGATTTTTTTCAAAAAATCGGTACAATTTATCAAAATCCGGATAACCAGATTATCTTTTCAAATGTAACCGATGAGCTGGCTTTTGGCATGGAGAATATGTGCATTAGTCCGGAGATCATGAGAAGCAAAATAGATGAAGTGTTAAAAATGCTTGCGATCGAACATCTCCGCGACAGGAACCCCAATACACTTTCCGGTGGGGAAAAGCAATTGGTTACCGTTGCGGCAATTCTGTGTCTCGACATTGGAATCCTTATTTTGGACGAATGCATGGCGCAAGTGGATGCCAAAGGCAAAGTGCTTATCACAGAAGCGATTCGGCGCATGAAAACGCATCATAAGACAGTTGTGATGGTTGAGCACGATTATGAAAATTTAAGGCCATGCGATCGTATCTATAAAATGGAAGCGGGCAAATTGCAAATGGTTGCTAAGGAGGATTTGAAGTTATGTCCTATATAACTTTTAAAGATGTCGGCTATCATGTGCAAGGCAAGTACCTGTTTCAAAATGTAAACTTGTCATTGGGGCGCAACAGTTTTAAGACCTTAGTGGGGGCAAATGGCGCGGGTAAAACAACATTTTCCAAAATGATGATCGGTATGATTAAACCTTCTGAAGGCGTAATCTTATTGGATCAAAAAGATGTTAATGAGTATAAAATGTATGAAATTGGCAATCAAGTGGGCTATTTGTTTCAAAATCCAAATGTTCAGATTTTTGCGCCGACGGTTAGAGGCGAATTGGGGTTTGCGCTAAAATACAAGGGGGTTGATCAAGCGGTTATCAATGCGAAAAGCGAAATCATGATAGACCGTTTTTCCTTGAGACACACGCTGGATACGCCCGCTTACCATTTGAGTCAAGGTGAAAAGCAGCGTCTTGCACTTGCGACGATTCTTATGAACGATCCCAAGTACTTGATTCTGGACGAACCGACAACTGGATTAGATCAAAAGCGACGCCAAATGCTAGCGGAGGTGCTGCTCCAAATACATGCAGAGGGGATTGGCATTTTACTAATCAGCCATGACCACGATTTCATCCGCAAGATGCCAACGGAAGTATTCACCATTCGAAGTGGGAGGATTGCCAATGAAACAGGAATTTGATCCTAGAGTAAAATTGCTTGCGGCTACTGCGATTTCCACGGTTGGTGTTCTGAGTGCGAGTCCGGTACTCTCACTTGTCAATTTTCTCGTCGGTCTGGTAATGTGCAGCATTTTCAAGGTTAACTTGCTGAAAATAATACGAAAGATGAAGCGCTTCCTCGGTGTGTGTCTAGCACTAATCGTTATTCAGAGTTTATTTGACAGAAGCGGCAGTGCGATTTTGCTCATTGGCAAAATAACGATTTTGACAGATGTCGGGATGTACCGCGGGATTAATTACCTCTTCAGAGTGTTGATTATTCTGATTTCGGGGATGATTATTTCAACATCGAGTATGAAGGCCACCATACAAGGATTCGTACAGTTGGGGCTGCCATATGAGTTCGGTTTTATGGTGGGCTTGGGGATTCGTTTCTTACCGCTTTTAACCGAGGAAATTCGCAATACCTATGTGTCCATGGCTTTAAGGGGGATCGATGTCAATCGTTTGCCGATCGCCAAGCGCTTAGCAATGATTGGCAGTCTTTTTATTCCCATCGTCTATGCGACGCTGCTCCGTGGGAAGGCACTTGCAGAATCGGCGCAATCCAGGGGATTTGTTATAGGAGGAAAACGGAGTACATTTGAAAAGCTGAAATTTGGAAAACATGATTATATTGGAGCGGCGACGATCACGCTGGTCTTTGCGATGCTCCTCGTGTCAGAAAGGCTGGTGTTTTAATGAAAGTATTTGCTGTCGTCGGTTATACGAAGTCTGGCAAGACGACGACGATTGAAAAGATTATTGCAACGCTACGTAAAAGAGGCTATACGGTTGGCTCTGTCAAGGATATTCACTTTGAGGCTTTTCAGATTGATTCAGAGGGAACGAATACAGATCGCCATAAAAAAGCGGGCTCGCAACTCGTCACAGCGCGTGGACTGTATGAAACCGACATCCTTTTCCAGAGGCCGCTGGATTTATATGAAATGGCAAAATTTTATGACACCGATTATCTTATATTAGAAGGGTATCGCGACGGCAATGTACCGATGATTTTAACGGCTGACTGCATCAAGGATTTGGATGAGCGCTATGATGGGAGAGCTTTTCTAGTCTCTGGAAAAATTGCCGACAGCATCGATCATTACCATTCGCTGAAAGCTTTAAGCGCACTTGAGCATACCGAGGAAATTTGCGATATGATTGAGGCGACCGTCTTTGATTTACTGCCGGATTTTGATTCGGATTGCTGTTCTGCATGCGGGATGACATGCAGAGAACTCTGTACGGCGATCATTAGAGGTGAACGCAAGCGAACCGACTGTGTCATTGACGATAGTATCATTGACTTGAGTATCGACGGCGTTAAGATCCCAATGGTGCCCTTTGTTCAAAAGATTCTGCACAATGCTGTTATTGGTGTCGTATCTGAACTGGAGGGCTATCAGAAGGGGAGTACAATAAAGCTTTCGATAGGCGGGGAGTTGAAAAGTGAAAAGCATTAAACAATTCGAATCGAAACGCAATCGCGTGTATTTGATGCAGGATGCGCTAAAAAAATGCCTCTATGTAGAAAAGCATTTTGCTGACGAGACGGCATACCGTTTTGAAAAGGACGTTTACATTCGCATTGGAGCGAGTACATCGCAAAAGCTCATCCCCGAGATACTGTCTTATTCAGATGATGAATGGATTTGCCGCTATGCATATATTGAAGGTATGACAGTGCTTGCGTATTTGGAACGATGTGAGACCTTGGGAGATGAAAAAGCGGCGACGGCATTGCTGCATCAATTGTTTGAATGGTTGATTGCCTTTTATTGCGTTTACGATGAGGCGACCAATGTATCCAGCGGCAGTGCAGCGCTTGCAGATTTGAATTTGAAAAATTTTGTGTTCGCGAATGACGGACGCGTTTTTGGAATTGATTTTGAAGAAATGGCTTATGAAAATAGAATGGTTTCGATGATTCGGCTCATCGCGATGTATCGACAATACGCACCAACTGATAGTTTGTTTAAACAGGCGGCAGTCAGAGCATTTCTGACAGAATCAACGCTAGAACAATTGGGGGAAATAGGAAATGTCGATTTAACGGCATTGATGTACGATGCCATATATCGTTCGGAAGTCGCTAGAATACAGCATAGACGAGATGGAAAACGTCTGTCAATTAGACGGTGAGAGTTCTTTAAATGAGGACTCTCATTTGTTTTTTGAAAGAGATTGCCAGTCTTTTTATGTTTGTTTGACGATCAAATAAATAACAGTGAATCCAGAAGCTGTATGTACAGATGCGAATACTTTGCATTGAATTATCTTGACATAAATAGACAGGAGTATATAATTATTTCATAAGAGGATGGGGTCTGGTGCTCAAAATTTGTTAGAAATGTTCTTGATAAGCCAACACTTTTAGGCAATATTGACGATGATTTTTGAGTAATTAAGAGTTCATTTTTTTGTATTTTCTTATAAAGAGAAGGGGGAACTATGAAAAAAATTATTTCGCTGCTCACCGTATTGGCACTGTTATTCAGCTTAACGGCATGCGGCAGCAAAGAGGCTGAACCGGCAGCGGCAACACCGGCAGATTCGTCAACGGCTTCAGAGACAGCAACATCTGAAGACGCTGCAAACATCTTGAAAGTACAAGTTGAAGTTGAAGTCGCTTCAATGGATCCACAAATTGCAACAGACGGAACATCATTTGAAGTGATGGGCGCCGTCACAGAAGGACTCTATTCTGTTGACGCCGCAGGGTCTCCGATCTTAGCAATGGCAGAGAGTGTTGATAAGAGTGAAGATGGCATGAGCTATACCTTCCACTTAAGAGATGCAAACTGGTCAAACGGCACACCTGTAACAGCAGACGATTTTGTCTATGCATGGAAACGACTTGTCGACCCAGCAACCGCAAGTGAGTATTCCTTTATCGCAGAAATCGCAGGGATTAAAAATGCAGCAGCCATTATTTCAGGCGATGCAGCAGTTGATGAACTCGGCGCTGTCGCTGAGGATGACAAGACACTGGTTGTCACACTGGACTTCCCGGTTTCTTACTTTGAATCGTTAATGTCATTTAACTCATTCTTCCCGGTAAATGAAGCATTCTTTACTGAAAAGGGTGACTTATTCGGCACATCACCAGATACAATTTTAGCAAATGGACCTTTCAAAATCTCTGCCTATGAACCGGCAGCGACAACGATTGAACTCGTTAAAAACGAAGATTACTGGGATGCTGATGCCGTTAAACTCGACGGTATTGAGTATCAAGTTATAAAAGAAGCGCAACAGACAATGCTCGCATACCAAAACGGCGACATTGACATAGCAACCCTTGCAGGTGAGCAAGTAGAGCAGTTCCAAGCGGATCCTGAGTTCCATAACATCGTGGCAGGATATCTTTGGTACATCTCTCCAAATCAAACCGTTGCCGGTCTTGAAAACGTCAATCTGCGCAAAGCCATTGCACTTGCTTATGATAAATCTGCAATTGCTAAAAACATTTTAAAAGACGGTTCGATTGCGGCAAACTTTGCTGTGCCAACTTTACTGGCAACTGGTCCGGACGGCAAAGACTATCGTGAAACCGCTGATACTTACCTTGAAACGGATAAAGCATTGGCACTTGAATACTATAATACGGCCAAAGCAGAACTCGGGGTTGACGAATTCTCATATACATTAATTGTTGAAGATACAGAAGCTTCGCAAAATGTAGCACAATTCATCCAATCAGAAATTCAAACAACACTGCCTGGCATGACGGTTACCATTGAAACAATGCCTAAGAAAAACCGTGTTGAAAGAATGCAAGACGGTGATTTTGAACTTGGCTTAACAAGATGGGGACCGGATTATGCTGACCCAATGACTTACCTTGACATGTGGACAACGGGAAGTTCAAACAACTACGGTTTCTGGTCAAATGCTGACTATGATGCCATTATTCAATCGGCTAAAAATGGTGAATTGGCGCTTGACCTCGATGCACGTTGGGCAGGCCTCAAAGAAGCTGAAAAAATGGTCATGGATGAAGCCGTCATTTTCCCTGTTTACCAAAGAGGTAATGCCGTTATGATTAAAGGGAATGTAACCGGTATTGAATTCCACTCAGTGGGAATTAATCGAATTTACAAAAATGCTGTTAAAAATTAGTCGTTAAATTGCAGCCATAAGAAGCAATGCCAATAACAGTGGCTGCGTTTGCAGCCACTGTTAAACTTATATTAAGGAGTAACACATGAAAAAATATCTATTGAAAAGGGTACTCATTTCAATAGCAACACTGCTTGTTATTCTAGTGATTCTCTTTCTCATGTTAGAATTCATGCCGGGCTCGCCATTTAACGATGAAAAACTTACAACAGCTCAGATCGAGTTATTAAATGCCAAATATGGATTGGATAAACCCGTCATTATTCGCTTTTTCAACTATGTTAAAAACATGTTGTCCGGCGACTTTGGCGTTTCTTATACCATTAGCAAAAACACACCTATTTCAACCTTGCTGCTGTCGCGTTTGCCGATCTCGGTAACAATTGGCGGGCAGGCTGTTCTATTGGGAACCGTCGTTGGTTTGATACTCGGTATTATCGCAGCACTCAAACACAATACGATCTGGGATACGCTGACGACGATTATCTCAGTTATTGGGGTAAGTTTACCGTCGTATGTCTTCGCACTGGCACTGTCTTATTCACTGGGGTATAAACTGGAGTGGTTCCCACTGCTTTACTCTAGTAAGGCACCTTTTGATTCGTCGATTTTGCCAACGATCTCGCTAAGTATGTTTACCATTGCGTCTATTGCCAGATTTACAAGAACTGAAATGATAGAAGTCATGGGCTCGGATTATATTCAATTGGCAGAAAGTAAGGGGATTAGCGGCATTCACCTCATCGTAAGGCATCAGCTCCGCAACGCACTCATTCCAATTATAACAGTACTGGCACCGCTTATTGTCAGCTTAATGACGGGCAGTCTGGTTATTGAGAAGATCTTCTCAATTCCAGGAATCGGCAGTCTGCTGGTGACGGCAATCCAATCCAATGACTATAACGTCATCATTGCCATTGCCTTTATTTACAGTGCTATGTACATTGGCATTATGTTAGTTGTGGATATTCTCTACGGCATCATAGATCCAAGAATTCGATTGGCAAAGGAGGAAAGTCATGAATAATACGGCATCGGAAGAGCAGTTGATTTTTCTCGAAAATGATTTTGAATTTGTTTCTCAAGAAAACAGAACACATATAGATGAAACCTATATGAGCCAATCGTACTGGAAGGATGTGTCAAAGCGTTTCTTTAGAAATAGAGGCGCTGTTATTGGTTTAATCTGCATTATTTTAATCGTTTTCATGGCCATTGTAGGTCTAGACTTAAATGAATACACTTTTGATGAGCAAACGATTACCCATCAAAATTTGCCGCCGCGTATACCAGGCGTTGAAAATCTTGGTATTTTTGACGGCAGCGAAACGATGAACACTTCTACAGGTGTGGTAAACCGCAATAAATATATTGCCGAAGATGGCTCTGTTACAGGCCTTGAGGATGTATATTACTGGTTTGGCACCGATGTACTCGGACGGGATATCTTTACACGAACTTGGATGGGGACGCGTATATCGCTTTATATCTCGTTGGTAGCAGTTCTGGTTGATATGGTTTTCGGTTTGAGTTATGGTTTGATTTCAGGTTATTTTGGCGGTAAAGTTGACAATGCGATGCAGCGCTTTGCAGAAGTGCTGAACGGTATTCCCAATTTAGTTGTCGTAACACTGCTGATTATCGTTTTAAAGCCGGGACTTATGACCATTACGTTTTCACTGATGATTACAGGCTGGATTGGGATGAGCAGAATTGCCAGAGCGCAGATGCTGAAACTAAAACAGCAGGAGTTTGTGCTGGCTTCACGCACATTGGGTGCAAGGGATTTCTTTATCATTTTTAGAGAAATACTGCCTAACATATTCGGACAGATTATCACCAATACAATGTTTTCGATTCCAACGGCGATTTTTACAGAAGCATTCTTGGCATTTATAGGGTTAGGCGTACCCGTTCCAATGGCTTCACTTGGACTTCTCATTAGCGATGCCTTTAAATCCTTTACGACGCATCCTTATATGATTATTCCACCTGTCGTCGTTCTCGCAATTCTAATGCTCAGTTTCAACATGTTGGCAGATGGCATTCGCGATGCCTTTGATCCAAAGATGAAAGAAATGTAGGGGGCAGAGATGACAGAATCGAAAAAAATGGAAGAAAAAATATTGTCAATTAGAGATTTGTCTATCTCGTTTCAAACGGCTCTAGGGCGTGTTGATGCCATTCGCGGCGTTGAAATGGATCTTTACCGCGGTGAAACGCTGGCAATTGTCGGCGAGAGCGGGAGCGGCAAATCGGTTACGATGAAAGCTGTCATGGGCATTCTCAGCAGCAACGGCGTCATTAATTCCGGCAGCATTGATTTTAGCTATTATGACAATCATGAAAAAATTGATGTTGATATTCTCAAACTAACCAAGAAGCACATGCGTTCACATATAAACGGGAAGCACATTGCCATGATTTTTCAAGACCCTATGACTTCACTGAATCCGACGATGAATATCGGCGCACAGATTATGGAAGGTATGATCTGGCATAAGAGAGCCAATAAAAAAGAAGCCTATCAGCGCGCATTGGAACTTTTAGAGCTCGTAGGCATTACGGATGCAAAGAAGCGAATGAAAAACTATCCGCATCAGCTTTCCGGCGGTATGCGGCAACGCGTCGTCATCGCCATTGCACTGGCGTGCAATCCTGATCTTCTGATTTGCGATGAACCGACGACGGCACTGGATGTGACTATTCAAGCGAAAATTTTGGAACTCATTAAAGACATTCAAAAGAAAATGAATATCTCCGTTATCTACATTACGCATGACTTAGGTGTTGTGGCAAAAGTAGCAGATTACGTTGCCGTTATGTATGCTGGGAAGATTGTGGAAAAGGGAACGGTTGACGAAGTTTTTTACGATCCGAAACACCCATATACATGGGGACTCTTATCTGCGATGCCTGATCTCGATACTTTCGATGATGTTCTGTATACGATCCCGGGATCGCCGCCTAATCTCAGTCATAAAGTTGAGGGTGATGCCTTTGCCGATCGCAATATTTACGCACTCAATATTGATCATCGTTTAGAACCACCGATGTTCAAAATTACGGATACTCATTACGCAGCCACATGGTTGTTGCATGAGAAAGCGCCAAAAGTTGAAATGCCTCAGGCACTTAGAGACCGTATTGATAGAATGTTAAAGGAGGCGAGCGATGATGGCAAATAAACAGCCATTGCTGGATGTTAAAGACTTAAAGCAGTTTTTTCGAATCAGCAACAAATTTACCGTCAAAGCGGTTAACGGCGTCTCATTTCATATTTATCCCGGCGAAACGTATGGTCTCGTCGGCGAATCGGGCAGCGGCAAGTCGACCATTGGCAGATCGGTGATACGTCTTTACGATCCGACTGCGGGGACGATAAACTTTGACGGTGTTGATATTTCCGGCAAGCTTTCGGATACAGAAGTTCAGCACTTGCGAACCAATATGCAGATGATTTTCCAAGATCCGATGGCGAGCCTTAATCCGCGTCGAAAGGTGTTGGATATTATTGCACAGGGACTCGATGTTCATCATCTTTATCAATCAAAACAAGAGCGCGAGGAAAGGGTTTATCAAATCCTCGAGAAGGTTGGTTTGTCAAGAGAACATGCCAATCGTTATCCGCATCAGTTTTCAGGAGGTCAACGTCAGCGCATCGGCATTGCCAGAGCGCTTATTATGAATCCCAAACTCATTATTGCAGATGAAGCGATCAGTGCATTGGATGTGTCCATTCAGGCGCAGGTCGTCAATCTCATGAAAGAAATTCAAAAGGAAACCAATATAGCCTTTTTATTTATTGCGCACGATTTATCAATGGTCAAATACATTTCAGACAGAATTGGTGTGCTTCACTTAGGGTATTTACTTGAAACAGGGACAAAAGAAGAGATCTTTTCAAATCCCGTTCATCCTTACACGCGATCGCTTTTATCGGCTATTCCGCTTTCCAACCCGCGGGTCGAAAAACACCGTACGTCGGAAACCTATGATTATGAAACCAGCGGTATTGACTATGCTAAGGGCGTCAGCAACCATATTGACGGTACGCACTATGTGCATGCGACGCCGGAAGAACTGAAGAAATGGCTGTAATGTGAACTGAAACAGCAAGTATCGAATCAGTTTAGGCCCTCACTTTGTGAGGGCCTAATTTTTTATGATGAAGTATGGGATTGCATTGATATTAATCGTGAGTTTTGTTCGCAAAATGCGCTATAGGTGCAAGATTAAAATAATGGCGTTTCCAATGTGTATTTTAACAGCTGTGTCAATTCTTTAGGCGTCAGCAGTGCACCTTGGTCAACCCATTGCAGGAGCATGCTGTTCAGCCCTCCGATGCAGTAAGCCAGAACATATTGCATATTGTGTTCACTAACGTGGCTGCTTTTATCGGATTTTACCAAATGATAGATTTCCATTGCATTGATGCGGGAAATATCATCAAAATCAAAGGGTACATCTTGTTTTTTAATCAGCAGTAAAAGTGCTTTGTGCGCATGCCAAAACTCAAAGTAAGTGAATGCAATTTCTTGGTAAACACAAGAATGACGCGCTTCAATTTTTGAGATTAACTGCGCATGCATATCGACGATCAGTTCATTGATGATGTCATCTTTTGTTCTAAAAAGGCGGTAGAATGTTTTTCGGCTTAACTGAGCTTCTTGACAAATCTGGGTAATGGTTATCTCTGAATAAATATAATTTGTCATCAATCTTAAAAGCGCATCTGTTAATCTTTTTTTCGATCTTGTACCGTTGTTTTTATTTTCGATGATCATAACCAGTCTCCATGTAACAATATCGATGCATGTGTGATACTATAGGCGAGAAAGATTGTCTTCAAGTAAAAATAATCATATAATAAATCCACTGAATGTACAAGCAAAGTGTGTAAATTTTTGGCATCGGAAATATTATTTAACATTTTACAATTGCTTGTACATTCAATAGGCATGGATGGTTATTCACTATTTGAAACAGAAGAATGGATGCACATTGTTTAATAAAAGAGGGACGTAGAGTTTATATATATTATTCCATAGTGGCTGATGTCTGCAAAGTGACTGATGTGAGTATTGATTTTTTTCGCACAATCAATAGGAGCGGCAGTACGATTTCAAAGATGGCGCCGGGGATTAAAAAAAAGTCGATCGGCAAAAAAATGAGGCTTTCCCATCAGCCGATTTGATATGCTGGGGTAGCCTCATATGGTGTTATGCGTAATCCGCATAACAGTGAATAACTGCTATTGCAGTGTCAGTGTCTACGATAAAGCAGACAGAAAAGCAGACAGATGTTGATAAAGGTTTCGGCTATCAGTCGCTTAGATCGATGAGATTATTAAAGATCTGCAGCATGGTACGCGCCATTTCCTCAGGTGCTTCGCGCTGTTCTTTGTTAATCCATCGTTGTAGAATGCTGTAGCCGCCATAGACAATAAAATCATAATAATAATTAGGATCAACTTTTGCATGATTCTCAGGCATTAAATTTTCGAGCTGTGCCTTAATGATTGGCAGATAGAGCAGCTTGACTGGAAATTCGGGATCAACATTGGAATTGACCAGCATTTTAAACAGCTCAAGATTTTGGTCAATGAATTGAATAATACGTGTTAAATTGTCCTGGCTCGTACTTGAGCGATCTTTGAGGGCATTTTTTTTGTCTGTTAATTCTGCTTCGATTCCCATTAACACTTCTTTTTCCATCTCGGCGAGCACTTCAAATTGTGAGCCATAGTGTTTATAAAAAGTGGACCGGTTAATCCCGGCATTTTCGCATAGCTCGCGAATGGAAATCGCGTAAATGCTTTCTGTTTTGAGCATTGCCATTAGGCTGTCTTTTAAAAGGCGTTTGGTGAGCCTTACGCGTTGATTTTCTTGAGTCATTGTTTTTCCTCACTATGTATTTTTTTGGATGTAAAGGCAACATATTTGGCGGTTGTGTTGCTTTTACAACGATAGTGATTGAACAGTCGGTTGTATAATCTACACATGTCGATTATAATGATTGCTGTTAGATTTGTCAATGTCGTGACAGCAGAGAGAGACGAAAGGAGATTGTACATGACAAAATTAGCATTAAATCGTCCTGTATCGGCAATCATGTTTATTATTGCAATTGCCGTCTTCGGGATTGCGTCAATTTTTAGCTTTAAAATGGAAATGTTTCCAAGTATGGAAGTGCCCATGCTCGCCGTCACTTATGTCTATCCCGGCGCACCAGCTGATATTGTTGAAGAAGATGTCGTCGAAGCGGTAGAAGATGCTTGCAGAGGTTTAAGCAGTTTGGATAGCTATACAGCCTATTCTTACGAAAACTATTGTACCATTGTCTTTTCATACCAGTATGGGGTCAATATTGACAGTAGTTATATGGATCTCACAAAGGCGTTGAATAATATTGATTTGCCTGAAGAAGTAGAAGAACCGACTATTCTTGAAATGACATTTGATTCGCATACCGCAGCGACACTTTCACTGGCGGTTCAGTCATCGGACAGTGAGGCGCTGACTGCCATTGTCAATGATGAAATTATTCCGGAACTAGAAGCCGTTTCAGGTGTTGCTCAAGTGACGACTTCTGGTGGTAAAGAGAATAACGTTCAAGTCATATTAGATTCTAAAGCGATGGCGCGATACGGCCTGTCGATAGGGGATGTTGCCAATTACATTGGCAGTGCTGATTTTAACATGCCAGTCGGGAAGTTCTCGGCAGAAAACAGAGATATTACGGTTGCGGCATCTGAAACAGTTCATTCGCTTTCGGCACTAAAACAGATTCCGATGATGACTGAGAAGGGAAGTCTCATTACGCTATCCGATATTGCAGAGATTCGCATCGATTCGGAAGATCAGGAAAGTATGAGTGCTTTTAACGGATCACCAAGTATCACGATTGACCTCTCAAAGGCGCAAAGCGCCAATACTGTTGCGGTTACTGAGGATGCTTTAAACGTTATTGAAAAATATGCGGCATCCTATCCGGATATTGCCTTTCACGTTATGAATAACAATGGCGATGCCATTCAAAAAATTCTAATTTCAATTTTAAAAACACTGATTATCGGTGCTGTTTTAGCCATGATCGTCATTTTTATATTCTTTGGTGATATGAAGGCGAGCTTGATTGTGGGAAGTTCCATTCCGTTATCGCTGCTGTTAGCGGTTTCAGTGATGCGTTTATTTGGCTTTACCTTGCATCTAATGACGGGCAGTGCACTTGTTATTGCCATTGGTATGATTGTCGACAATTCAATTGTCGTCATCGAAAGCTGTTTTCGGCATCAGAAGGAAGCAACAACTTTTCGGGAGGCTGCTGTTAAGGGAACTAAATCAGTGATCGCTTCTGTGACGGCATCAACCATTACAACCAGTGTTGTCTATCTGCCATTTGCGATTATGAGTGGTTTTGCCGGTCAGTTTTTGTCGGAATTTGGCTACACGATTATCATTATTATGGTCAGTTCGCTGTTAAGTGCTGTTACAGTTGTACCGCTGTTTTATACCTTGCTTAAACCGACCGAAAAAAAGGGTCTTCGAACGGATCGAATTTTAAGCCATGTCACAAAGGCTTACCGCCGTATGATGCCCAAGCTTATGAAACACCGCGTGACGGTTATCGGTGGAGCCGTAGTGCTTTTCACGGGAGCAATTGCATTAGGTGCTACACTGAATTTCGAACTGTTGCCGACAACCTATGACGGCAGCATTATCGTTGAAGCTGTTTTTAGACCGGGAACGACTTTGGAATCGATGGCGGAACAGGCTGGTCGCATTGAAGAAAGCTTGCTGGAGGATCCGCATTTTAAAGAAGTGAACATGGTAATTGCAGATTCGAAAGCATCTTTTACGGCTTATAGCGAAACAGCACAAACGCGAAGTTCAGAAGCTGCGGTTAAAACATATAACCAAAAATTTAAAGCTTATGCCAATATGGATGTGACGGTACTGCCGACGGGCGGCAACAGTTCATCGCTTGGTTTTTTAGTACAGCCCTACACCATGGTTAATTTACAGAGTCTAGAACTCGATCAAGCAATTGCAGCAGCAGATGCACTAAAAGAAGAACTTTCAATGATTCCCGGCGTCGTTCAAGTTAATGCTGAGAGTGGCGATTCAGCAACACAAGCCGTCATTCGAACAGATTCGCTGAAAGCCATGCGCTTTGGATTAACACCGGCACAAGTGGCGATTGAAATTTATTATGCACTCAATGGCGTCGATGTGATGTCGACGACACTTGACGGCAAGACTTATGATTTAAAAGTGACTTACCCCGATGGGACTTATCTTGATGCCAATGCATTGATGAACAAGCAAATTCAGACGGGAATGGGCGGGGTAATCACTATTGGCAATATTGCAGAAGTTCATTATGAAGATGTCCTGCAGTCGCGCGTTAGAATGGATGGCAAGTACATGGCTTCGCTTCAAGTTATTCCGGATGCGGCACATATGATGGAGGTGTCTTCTGCTGTAAAAGGATATATGAAGCAGGTATCGCTTCCAGAGGGGATTAATGTTGCAGAAACGACAGATGACCGGATTTTGAATGAAGAACTGACGAAGATGGCTATTTTCGTATTCGCAGGTATTTTTCTGGTCTTCTTAGTGATGGCAATGCAGTTTGAATCACCGCGTTTATCATCCATGGTGATGATGAGTATACCATTCAGTTTTATTGGTTCCATTGTCATGATGCGATTGTTTGGCATTAATATCAGCCTAATTTCCATGCTTGGTCTTATGACGTTGGTAGGAACCGTTGTCAACAATGGGATTCTCTTTGTCGATACGGCAAATGGATTAAAGCGCAATATGCCTGCTGAAAAAGCATTAATCGAAAGCGGCGTTATCCGTTTGCGCCCTATTCTAATGACGACGCTGACAACGGTTATTGCAATGATTCCAATGTCGCTGGAAAAAGGCGGCAATACGGGCATGATGAGTGGATTGGCCATTGTCATCATTGGCGGCTTAATAACGTCAACACTATTAATATTGCTGTTTCTACCGAATTTCTATTTGCTGATTGCAGGTAAAAAGAGTGAGACGATAGGGCTAACCTTGGCGGCATCTGATCATGACGTACAGTAATCTATAGACTAATCATTGATGAAAGGGAAGGAAGACCATGAACAATTATCATAAAATAGGCGTGTTTTTTATGATTATCTTAACCATTATGATGCTGGCGGGCTGTGGAAAAGATGATGCACTGGCGGTTTCAAATGCCGCCATTAGCGTAGCGACGCAAAAGACAGCAATCGGAACGCTTGCAATTGATGGGACCTATATTGGCACGGTCTCATCTGAAAACAGCGCCAATGTGATCGCGCAGGTTTCCGGAGTTGTGGAAGCCGTTAATGTTTCCGTAGGCGAATCGGTAACAGCTGGCGCGCTGCTTTGCCAATTAGACGATTCGGCGGTACAGCATAGTTTAGCGAGCTCAGAAGCGGGATATGAAAGCGCTGTTGCCGGTTACAATACGGCGACAGCACACTACGCACCGGACGATACAGATTCCTCACTTGAAAACAAAGTCCGACTGGCTAGACAAAATACGGAGAATATGCAGGCGCTTTTCCAAGATGGCGCCGTATCCCAGGCTCAACTAGACGGTGCTATAGATACACAAATAGAAGCGGAAGCTGCATTAAAAAGCGCCAAAGCGGGGATTGAAACAGCGCAGGCGGCAATGCAGTCGGCTCAGGCAGGCGTCGATTCGGCACGTTATCAAATAAGCTTATATCAGTTGACAGCGCCGATTTCAGGCGTCATTGACAGTATTAATGCCACTGTAAACAATCTAATGCCGTCCGGTACCGTTGCGATGACGATCACTGATCCGGACAGCAGATCCGTTGTTTTCTATGTTTCTGACAAGGTGAGAGCACATTTGGCTGAGGGAAATGCGGTAGCTGTTCAATACAATGGCAGTGAATATATGGGAACGGTAAGTGAAGTCGGCATGGCTGTTGACATGGCCGCAGGTTTGTTTAGGGTCAAGGCATTCCTACAGGGCGCAGCTGATTTGCCAAATGGTGCAACTGTTGAACTGACAACAGTTACTGAAACTGCAAAAGATCAGATATTAGTGCCTTATGACGCACTTTATTTCGAAAACGGAGCGGCATATGTTTATGTTGTTGAGGATTCAAAAGCGGTTAAACGCGATGTGACTGTGACCCTATATGATGCAACGACAGCGGCTATTCAAACAGGGCTGACAGTGGATGAAGTTGTCATCACCAGTTGGTCATCCACCTTAAAGGATGGTGTGGCAGTTAGTGCAGACGCCAGTCAAGCACTTGAAGAAAGTGACGTCATGCAATAAAATGGTCGTAAGGAATGCATCAATACTGGTATAAATGTCGAACGGCAGTTACAGCAGGGTATTTGATAATCATGATGTGTATGATGCGGGGGTGAAGTCAATCAGTCTAAAAATGCGTGCAAAGCAATTAAAATCAGATATTCCCATTGTGTTTTTAGCATTGAAAGATAAGGAAACGCCTTTTTTAGCAAAGTTTTTTGCGGGTGTAGTCATTGTTTATGCGCTCTCCCCGGTAGATCTCATTCCTGATTTTATCCCTGTATTAGGCTATTTGGATGATCTTATCCTTTTACCGGGATTAATAGCGCTTACCCTTAAATTAATTCCTGATGATGTGATGATGCGTTGCAGAAATGATGCTCAGACCAATGGTATCGGGCGTAAAAAGTGGTATTATGCATTGCCCTTTATTGCAATTTGGGTGGTGATTCTGACAACCGCTGTTAGGCTACTCTGGCGCTGAATGCAGCGCCAGAACATTTCAATCATTGCCAGTTGTGAAAGGCAGGATTCTCCTGTGGAAATACCTGTAGAAAATAATCCTTTAAAAACTGATCGGCAGTATTTTTTTGTGCAGGAAGTAAGGGCGCTTGATTAATGTTTATAATAGTATAAAAAAGAATGACAAAAAACTTCTGGTATTGTTAATCAGGAGTTTTTGTCGTTTTGGAGCAGCCTGAAAAGGATGTCATTTTGCAAGAATATTGTCAGCTGAGGTGATTTTTTCGACACATTATTCAAAAAATAAGCTATGATGTAAGGAGAGACACATCTGGTTTACTTCTAAACGCTTGCGGGTATTCATAAGATAATAAAATTTTGAATGGAGAGGGGCGTCAAGTGTGCTGAATTTTCTATATGCAGAGGTTAATTTTGTCGGCGCGATGGTCTTACTGCTGATGATAACAAATTGGAATAGAAGCAGCTTCAATAAACTACCCTTGGATCAGAAGATTTTTAATGGTGTGATGTTTTTTAACTTGCTGATCTTTGTCTTTGATACGGGCATGTGGTTGGCGGACGGCGATCCGCGCCCATGGATGCGGCATGTTATGTATGCTTCAACAATACTCTATTATATTTTTAATCCGCTTATTTGCCTGCTCTGGGTCATGTATGCAGATTTTAAGATTTATGAAAGCAAATATGGGCTGCTGCGCCGAATGCGATTTTATGTCATCCCTGCGATTATATCAACTATTTTGTCACTCGCGACAATTAAAACCCAGTACTATTTTATCATTGATGTCAATAATCATTATATCAGAGGTGAAGGATTTCCAGTGATGTCAATACTTGCTTTGATTTATTTGGTTTATGCAGTATGGATGTCATTAGATGATATAAGGCGCAATGGCTGGGGTGCGAGTCAGGAAGTTAATATGACGTTGCTGATTTTTCCCTTTATTGTCATTGCCTCAGTATTAATTCAAATATGGTATTTTGGACTTTCGATTATTTGGGTTTGTACCATGCTCGCGTGTACGAGTGTCTATATTAAGACGCAAAATGCACAGATTTCAACGGATTATTTGACGGGTGTCTATAACCGAAGACGGCTTGACCAGCATTTGAGGCGAAGAATACGTATGAGGCGACAAAATCGATTGTTGTTTGCCGCTATTATTGATGTCGATGCTTTTAAAAGCATTAATGATACTTATGGGCATGTTGAAGGCGATCGCGCGCTTGTAAAAGTATCGGAAATCCTGCGGAAGACGAGCAAGCGCAGTGAAGCTTTTGTGGCTAGACTTGGCGGTGACGAATTTATCATTGTGGGTGAACGCAATCACCAAGATGAAATTGCTCTATTCATGGAACGGCTGCAGATGAATGTCGTCAAATATAATCAAGAGCATCCAGCGCCTTATGTATTAACTTTAAGTATGGGACATGCTGTTTTTCAAGAAGGGGACACCATTGATTCTTTCTTAGCGGCGGCAGATCAGGCGATGTACCGGGAAAAACAGGCGCATAAGGCGGAAGGGCGTTTATCCGGTATTCAGACGGGCAGTTTATAGCGAGAATATCCTTGATGAATAGGAGGCTATATTCAATAAATTAGACGACCAGTGATGGCGAAAATGCTGATGATAAACACATGAGCATGTATCTGTGCTCGGTTATTAAGGAGGCTGTTTTGGACTGGGATATCAATGTGAAAATCGTGCACGTCGGCACGGCACAGACAGATCCTAGCAATATTATCTCCCCGCAGTTTAATCGTATAAAGGCGATGATGGGGATCGGCGGTGGTGCAACGGTTTCGTATATTCAGGCCGACGGTCGAAACCTATTGATTGATACGGGTTTTGAGAATGAAATGGATGGCAGTTTTGAAAATCAAAGAAGGAACCGGGTTAGGCTGTCTTTTGAACTCTCCCAGATCGGACTGACGCCTGAGACGATTGACGGTGTTCTAATCACGCATGCACATCGCGATCACTATGGTAACCTACGGATGTTCGAACATGCAGTATGGTATTGCTTAAAGGGAACACGAGATACTTATCCCGAAATCATCGGTCGGAAAATGATTGAAGTGGCTGAAGGCGACACGCTGTGTCAGGGGACAAAACTCCTTCATACACCAGGCCATGTGGAAGGTCATGCGAGTCTTCTTTATACCAATGCGGCCGATAACTTTACCATTGCCGTTGCAGGTGATGCCATTATCGACCTCGCATGGCTGAATTCACCGCATTATTATCATTGCAATGGTGATTTTTATAATAAAGCGAATTTGTTTGAAAGCCAAGAGCGGCTTCTCAAAAGTGCCGCTTTAATCATCCCCGGACATGGTAGTCCTTTTTGGGTCAGACGCAGCCGAGGCAAATAATCAGCATAGAGAATTAAACTGAACTCAAACAGTAGCTTAATGATTTGGCACGTGTAAAAACTATTTTTGCACGTGTTTTTTGCATTTTGCACATCGTTTTCAGCAATAAAACGCGGTAAACTATAACTATCAAAAGCAATAACCCGGAACCGCATTCAATATTGGAATCAAAACCGAGACCGAGACCAAAACCAAGGCCGAAGCCAAAACCAAGGCCGAGGCCGAAGCTAAAACCGAGACCGAAACCGAAACCAAGACTGAAGCCTGAAAAGCATACAGAATAAGCCGAATTTTATAGGCGTATATAGTGGCAATTGCCGAAGGAGGACTGATATGGGCGAACAAAAACAATTAATACAAAGTCAATCGCAATATCAGATTGGGGTGCAGAATTACGAAAATCAACTTGCACATTCATGTATTCAAACATTAACGAGGCAGTTTGAGATGAAAGCTTTTATTGGAAGCAATCGCTGCATTGCAATGGGCAAAGACGGGCGCAGCCTTCACGTTTATAATTTTGCAGCCGACGAGATACAACGCGATTTAGCGCTGCCTGAGAATTGTATGAATTTCTGGAGAACGGCAAGTCTGTGTGTACCGGTACTGTCAAAGGATTTGTGTTTCTTTTATGCAGTGGGAAATTCAAAAGAACTGGGGACAGCTTATTATGCATGGGAGATTGAGACAGGCAGGTGTTTGGGGCGAATTGAGAGGCGTTCACCTGCAGGACATGATTTTATATTGCCGGACCATCTTGCTGTGGCCTATCAGCAGGATAACATTATTTATAGAGTGCCGTTCGACGCCAGTCAAAAATCAGAAGTTCTTTGGATTGAAACAGAAACGATTTGGAATCTATTTTTATCCAGAGACGGGAAGCTGATGGCGTATCGCTGCGGACCGGGGATTACGATTAAAATCGTCGATCTAACGACGAAAAAAGTCATCGCATCAATTGATTTTAAACAGATTGCTGACACACCTTACGTCGACATTCGCAATATTTGGCCAAGCCGTTTTTGCTGTTCCTTTACAGATGATGGCTGCTATCTGCTCGTTACAGCGGGAGATTTTAGGGCGAATATTTTGTATTATGGCGTTGTAGATGTCTCAACGGGGAACGTCAAATATTGCGGCAAAGAATTAGTCGCCGATAAAACGTCATCTTTGATAGATGAAACCTATGCTGCAGTTATGGCTAACAACGGTGAATGGCTTTACTTAAATCGAAGGCTGATCCAATTAAAAACACAGAAATGGTGGCCGATTTACCTGATGCATGCCAATACAATATTGAGCAGGGCTTCATTTACAAAAGAACAACGACAGCATATCCTGTTAGATATCGAAAAGGTTTACATAATGGCGGTGCATTTGAGCCATTTTTCAGTTGATGATCGGACACACTTCATGGATAACGAAAAAAGAGCTATCTTGTCAGACTGGCAACAGATTAAAATGAAAGATGATTTGATCTTTTACGCGTTGTGCATCCCTGAAATTGAAGGCATTGAAAAGGTTCAAAAACCGTTTATACCATTAATTATGGAAGAGGTTATAGCCGATTTGACACGTTTTTTAGAGCGGGAGAAGCTGCGACTCAATCCAGCGAAAGTTGCTGTAGTAGTAACCAAGTTTATTCACGGCTTTGACTTTATTGAAATAGCGACGCGACGCGTTTTGTGTTCACTGGAACGTTTTAAGGATGGGTTTGTCTTTATAACTCAGGGAGATCAGCTGTCACCATCCGGTTGGTTTTATACCAATAAACCGGATTGCATTCTGATTTATGAAAAGGCAACAGAAAGGCTATTGACAGCGGAGGATTCGCAGCGGGATCTCTATTACCACACGCACAACCGCAAGGATCTAATCAGGGAAGCACTTTTGGGGAATGTAGCCTTTTCACAAGGTTTGCAGCAGCTAAAAGACACCTATGATGCGGGGGCTCCTGTATTGATCGAGGCACAGGAGAGGTTGCTCATAGAAGCAGCGTCAAGCGATTTAACGAAATATCACCCTACAGCAATGGCAGAAAAAAAAGGAGGCGACGAAGATGAAATTGATGATTGACGACATGGATCGAATCATGGGTGATTGGCAAACCAATCCGCATGTGACGGTGAACCAGCGATCGCAATGGCCAAAATCCATAAAGAAAAAATACCTTGGCAATGATGCGGCGGATTCTCTTCGGCTACTCGAAGCAGATGGATTTGATGACAGCTTCGTGTTCGATCAACCGCATAAGATCGTTAAACGCTGCTGGTATACCAATGAATACCATTGGCCGCAGATTGAAGCTATTATGCGATTTGGACAGTTTTTCCACATTGGTGTGACGAGAACGTTGATTCTCGTCGTGAAGTGTTTTTATGAACAATATTGCAGGATCGCGTTAAAAAAGGCGCGCAATTGCGGTGGAATCGGAGAATTGTATGCAATTGGTACACAATATACGAAAGCATTTACGGCTGACTTTGAGGCAATGCACGATTTGAAAACGCTTTATGACGTGTTTGAGGAAACTTGGCAGACATGTGGTGAAAACAGCATTTATGAGGATGGTTTTAATAATTTGATGAAACATATTCTCACGAGCAGGATTTACCTCTTTGGAACGGAAACCATTGAAATTGAGCAGTTTAGTCAAGACAGAGCAAAAGAACTGGCAATAGAGAATCAAAATAACCGCACGGTTGTCATCCAATATGAAGCGTTAAAGATGCAATGGCTCAATAAACTAACAGAACTGGATAATCTCTTGCTTTCGATGGAAAAACTGAGGTTGACCATAGCACAAACCAAACAGCAGTGGATGGCGGAATTTGGTGAAAGCTATATTGATATATTGGATCGCCGCCAGAAACTCAACAGAAGACGCGACTATCTGCAAATAAAGGATGACGAACCGCATTTGACGGAGGCTGAAATCAACCAAAAGATACTGCAAAGAGAGAAGGCGTCAAAGCAAAAAATTGCAGCGGCAAAAGATTCTTTTAGATGGGCAATGACATTGAAACAATATGCAGGCATCAACCTGCATTCTGAGATGCCGTCTGAGAAGGAGCAAAAACAATATCTGTACGCTTATAAGAAGTGCCTGCGGGAAATCTACTTGAAAACACATCCTGATGCAATGCTCAACCATGCGTTTACAAAAGAACAAGTTAAAGTGCTTGAGGCACTTTACAAAGAGACGATTGTTATTCGGGATCAGGAGCTGGCCTATGATACGCGTTCATTAATGGTGCTGGAAGATATCTTAGAAAGGGTAAAGCTCATCTGGCGGCATATGGGGATTGACATTGAACCGGAGGTCGTCTTGGAGGGGAATGATCTTAACAGTTTATCTGATGATATTGGTAAAAAGACGGATGCCATTGAAAAGAAAGAAACACAGATTAAGAATGAAATGTTTCTTTTGGCCAATGATCCCGTCTATATTGAAAAACGAGAGAATCTTGTTGATGCACGTGCCATTAGGCGTCAGCATGAAAAAATGAATGCTGAAATTGAACGGCTTAATCAGCAGCTGGAGTCAGCATTATAACACGGCGATCACGCTGTGTTCACAGTTATCTATTGCCGAAGGAGGTGACAAGTGATGAGAGTTTCAGAATTGCAGATACTGGCAAAAGCTCATTATAAAATGCGTACGATCACGATCCCCGTGCTGTTGGCACAGTGGCATTATGAAATGCCTTCTGAAGTCATGCGGATACTGGACAGATCAGGTTTAACACCGGATGATTTCAACAGGAGCCTGCAGCCTTTGCTCTCCCAGTACCGGCCTCATGATTTGGACATTATTGAAGATGCCAGCTTTGAAAACGACGGATTGCCGCTTGAAATGCACGAATTGCTGCGTTATATCCTTGATGATGAAAAGTATGATCTCGTAAAGGAATGGCGCCGGCAAAATGTCGATTTGCCAATGATGCGCGCCAATATCTACGAATGGGAAATGTCACTGACATATCGGACTTCTCAGAAGCACACGGCAGAGGCGTCGCTTGTGGATATCGGACGCAACTTGACTCAAATGGCGCGTGAAGGGCAATTTAATCACTTGCATCCGGATGATGAGACAGTTTCGGCGATAAAATGCATTTTGCAGCGAAGAGAAAAAGGCAATGTCATCCTAACGGGTCCGGCTGGTATTGGCAAAACCGCAGCGGTTCAGCTGTTAGCAAAGCAAATGGCAGATGACAGGCGTGAGCAATTCACGATCATTGAGATTTTTACTTATCAATTGATCAGCGATACAAAGTACAGGGGCGAGTTTGAAGCGAAGCTAAACCGCGTCTTCGAAGCGGCGGCAGCGCTGCAGCCAGTCGTACTCTTTATTGATGAAATACACACGATCATGGGGGCGGGCAGAACGGAGAACAGCAGTCAGGACTTGGCCAATCTCTTGAAACCGCTGCTGACAGATCGCCGTTTTAAGATGATCGGTGCGACGACGACGGAAGAATACCAGCGGTATATCACAAAAGATCCGGCTTTGGAACGCCGATTTCAGGAGCTAAGGTTAAAGGCGCCGTCGGGTATGCGGATGTTTCAAATTGCCAAGACGTATGCTCGGACATTAACTGATTTTCATGGCGTTGCGATTGACGATTCCATCATTGTCACCGCCATTGAAAAGGCAAATCGCTTTATGACCAATCGGCAACAGCCTGATAAGACGCATGACCTACTGGATAGTGCCTGTGTTTATGCGAAAAACAGCCAGTATACCGCATTGTCGGAATCGATGATTGATAAAGTGCTCAGTGAGATGGTGAAGATACCGAAATGGATGGTAGCGGATACACCGATGTTTTCAGCAGAACAATTAAGCAACGCGTTAAAATCGACTATTATTGGGCAAGATGCGATCATAGACCGCGTAAGCGAACGATTGTATCGGCGATTTTGCACTTCATCCAGACGCGATAGTCCCCGTGCGGTCTTTCTGTTTACAGGCCGAACAGGTGTCGGGAAAACACAGCTTGGCAAAGCGATTGCCAAACAGCTGACGGGCTGTGAAGACCACATGTTGCAGATTGATTTGTCTGCTTACAAAGATTATGCAGCCATCAATACGCTTATCGGTTCTCCGCCGGGCTATTCGGGAAGCGATAGAGAGGGACTGCTTACAGGTGCTATTGCATCCAATCCGTTCACTGTATTGATATTAGATGAGATTGAAAAGGCGTCCGTTGAGATTATGCGCATGCTGCTGCCGTTGCTGGATACGGGCAGATTAAGAGATGCACGTGGGAAACTAGTAGATGCGACCAATACCGTGATTATCCTGACGACCAATGCTGTGACAGAAGGAGATTTCAATCGACGAAACATTGGTTTTCAGACAGCGGCTGTTTCCCAAAGTCGCACGATGACCAATGTGTACCAAAAGCTATCAGCTTGCTTCTCCAGTGAATTCTTGTCCCGAATTGACGATGTGCTGGTATTTAGCGATCTAGAAGCGGCTGATTATGAAAGAATCGTTAGACAGCATCTAAGAGAAATGGCTGCCGTCGCAGCGAAAGAATCAGTATTGGCTGAATTAAATGAAACAGTATTATGCCGAGAAATCTTGAAAGTTTTTTACAGCCAGCCGGACAGACAAGTTAGAATATTGAAACGTCTAATTGATCAAACGGTTTGGACCTATCAGCACCAACTGAAGGAGGTGGCTTGTCAATGAAATTTGAGAAGATGACAGTTGCACAGAAGCGTGCGCGAATTGACGCTTGTATCCGTTCCGGACGCGATCGGAAGTTAAAACAGTATCTATTGGAAGAGGATTTCACGTATAGTCTGCTTTCGAATACAGGCGATGAAAGACCTAGAATAATCAATGCACTTGTGGCGATGAGAGGTGCCGAAACAGCTGATTTTCTCATGCACTATTATGAGCATTACAGCGGTGCACGGCAAACGATTATTGAACATCTGATCCAAATGGATACACCAGCGACCATTGGTTTTGTCGTTTCATTGCTCATGGCGCAAAAAGTGCCTAAAAAAATGATTGCCGCCATTTATCAACAGCTGACGATGAGCGTCAATAAAGCATTGTGTACACCGTTAAGTCTTTTTTTAATCGACGAAGCACAAAGGCGCGCTGCACTGGCGATTTTGCTGGGCAATGGCCGTGAGAGACTTATACGAGGCGATGAATGGGACTATCGTCGTTATGCAAGAGAGGACGAACAGTCGTTTATTGAACACGTTTACACTGCGTATGAGACCCAAAATAGAAACGATCAGCTATTGCTCATACAGGCACTTGGCACTATTCACAAAACAGCTGCGGTCGAATTGCTGGTGGCACTGGCAGCAAAACACCCATCAGAAAACAGCTGTCATCGTTTGGCGATTATTAAGGCGCTGGGATTTTCGAAGTTGGATTTAGCACTTGATTATTTGGTGACGGCGCTTGAAGCCGCGGCTAATTACGATTTGAGAGCAGCTGTTGTTCAAGCAATTGGTATGTATGGCGACCGAATACCCGCGGATAAACTGGTAGCATATTTTATTAGTCCGCCTCGCGTCAGAATGGCTGTTAAAGAGGCGCTCCGTCACAGTGGCATGGGTGCTTATGAGGCGATTATCAGAGGTGATCAATTGGATTTTGAAAGATTGCTTGCCTATAATGAAGCCTATTATGCACCGCTGATTGCAAAGCGAAAAAAAGTATTGCGGCTTCAACTGGATTTATCGAAAACTGCTATAGAGGAAGCGGGGCTGCTCTTGGCGCTAGGCGACTCAATCGGGCGCAATTATTTAATTGAAAGTTTGGGCAGTGATAATGGCAATATGAGAAGAGAAGCCGCTGAAATGCTCGACTCATTAGGCGAGCCCGTATACGCGACAATATTTAGAGGCGAGCGCGATAAAGATTTTGAACGGCTGGGAACGCTTGATTTTGATCAATACCAAGCTGATATCATGTGCATTTTTGAAAAATCCTCCAAGAGCCGCCGCAAGCAAATAGCCAAGGCTTTTCGCCATTATAAACGCAAAAATACTGAAACAACCTTTGAACAATCGCTGTTTCCGGAGATAGAAGAAGCACAAGAAGAAGTGCAAGAAGCAGAAAAGATTAACGATCAGCCTGTGCACACGGATACGGGTTACACCATTGAAGAATATAATTCTGGTTATAAAATTTACAATTATTCACCGCATACGGATTTTTACGAGTGAATAAGGTAAAAGAAAGATGCTTCACCAAAAGAGAGGTATATAGAAAATGTGTGATACGGTTTTTCAAAATCCAACGTATATGATTGTGCCATCCATGAAGTGTCAAGCGTCTTGCCGCTACTGTTTCGGACCCAATATCGGCAAGACCATGACGCTGGAAGCAGTTGACAACACCATCCAATACATAAAAATGCTTTCGGAAATGCTTGAACAGCAAACTGTCCAAATTGCTTTACATGGCGGCGAACCGCTTTGTGCAGGTTATACCGTTATCAAAGCCCTTATTAAAGGGCTTGCCGCTGCTTTTTCAGGGAAAGATCTCAAGCTTTCAATCCAGAGCAACCTATGGCTGCTCAATGATGCTTACTGTGAACTGTTTAAAGCGTATGACGTTACGGTTGGCACCAGCCTTGACGGGCCCAAAGCAATAAGCGATGCACAGCGCGGCGAAGGCTATTTTGAACAGACAATGCGCGGTATACAAAAGCTCAAGGAAGCGGGCATTAAACATGGCGTGATCGCTACGTTCACGAAGCAATCATTAAATGAATGGGAAACAGTGCGGTCATTTTTTCAAATGCATCAAATGCCATTTGATTGCCATGGTGCTGTTGCATCACCTGCTGACGCAAGGGAAAACGCATGGCATTTATCGCCAGAAGCCTATCGACAATTGTTTGTTGCGATGATTGACGATTACGAAAATAGGACAAGTGAGATGAAACTGCCTGTCATTGATCAGCTGTGCAGAGGAATTTATCAAGGTGAAAATGCACTTTGTACATTTCGAGATTGTTTTGGCATGTTTCTCATCATAGATCCTATGGGTGATCTCTATCCATGTCAGCGATTTGTTGGTCATCCGATGACGAAACTCGGCAATATTGTCGATGCACCGAATGCAAAGACACTTTCAGACAGTCAGGCTGGGGCGTTATTCTTAAAAAGAAAGGAAGCGATTGAGCAAGCATGTGCGGCCTGTACCCATTTGGCATACTGCCGAGGCGGGTGTGCCTTTAATGCCATGACGAACGGTAATCTGTTGGCAAGAGATTATCTTTGTGAGGCTTATAGTGCTATATTTGATCATTTGGATCAGTTGATGATGGAAGAGCTGGTTTCGGATGTTAACATAAATGCTATTTTAGTCGAGGGGGCAAGTTCTGAGGGGAATCCTTTTTATCGGGAAGGCACTTACTTAGAAATTGCGAAGGGAAAGCACCCATGCATAAACAACGGGTAATCACAATCATGTGTAGCTGTGATTACTTAGCGAATCAATACGGAAATGCTGTGAAATAAGTTTCGAAAGCAAAGATGCAGTATAAGCGGGTATTTGATGTGTAGTAAGTCAGTAGATACGGCAAATAGAATAAGACGATATTTAAGGAGGCAAGGGTTATGCGGCTGTTCTTCAATCTAGAGGAAACAATGAGAAAGACCGAACGCGTATTAATGCAGCACCCATATACGGCAAATGCGGCGATTTTTTATGATCCACCACATCAGGAACGTGTATTTTTACGCATTGAGATGCAAAATGCCGTTCACTACCTCGGTACGAGTCGGCCTTGGAATTTACGTGTGAATATGATGTTGGAATACGCAAAACTCAGTTCAAAACAAATCATTGCATAAGTTGACAGTTTTGTAAAAGAACAAATTGAAATGGCTCAGCGAGCGAGCTGTAATATCAAAGCATTAAAGGCATGTGAAAAGACGACGCGATATAATGGGAAAACATATACCCTCTATGACTTTCGCGATTGCAGCTTTAAGGATCGCAGCCTCTATTCACAGGCATCGCGCATGTATTACCAGCCAGATACACCGGCTGAACTCATTCAGATGATTAATGAACGCGTCGATAGAGAAGTGCACTATAAAATTGCAGATCGGTATTGATTAACGCGTTTGAATTGCCATTACTACTATTCGGCAGCTTCATCCGTTTTCAGCAGGTAGATAGACTGAGGCGAACGGTAGCCGACAGCAATATACTGTAGTTGCGATTCAACTGTTTCAAGTGTTTCAGATCCAGGCTGTTCCGGCGTGATGGTTTCAGAAGAACAGCTGAACGCGTAAAGTCCGCTTTGAAGTGTTAAGGCAAACGTACCTGAGGCATCAGTTGTGACACTGCCCAGTGTCAGTCCGTTTTGACTGTATTGTATTGTCGTATTCGGCAGTGGCGCCAGTGATGCATCATAGAGGTGCCCTCTGACAGTGATAACAGGGAGGGAAACAGCCTGAGCATTATTTGATGCTTGGTTGTCTGCGATGCTATCTTCGGTATCTTGTATCGGCGGCAGTGCCGTCGGGGTGGATGTTGTCGGCGTATTCACCGTGTTTCCTTGAGCTGGAATAACACCTTCAATATAGGCCATGCCGGCATTTTCAGAGTAATCGCTGTAAAGCCAAGAAGCATTTTCAGCGTTCATAATCGTATAGGTACCTGGGTAAAGGACTGCATTCGGCTTGACGAACAGCACGGTATAACCTGCAGCATCAATAGATTCAGCATCAAAGGATTCCCCAAGTACAGCGGGCCATGGTCCATAAACGTTGCCTGACGCGTCTTTTAAATGGATGGTGCTGTCGGCATTCGGTATTGTACCGAGCTGATGCATGACTTCAAGATAATCGAGGATCAGTGTCTCTTGAACGGTGAATGAGGTAGCTTTGGTAGGTGCCGGCTTCATTTTATAAAAGTCTTCATTGTCAAAGAGCATCTCGCGTTTGCCTTCAACGGCGGGCGAATCAATGACGGCGGCATCATCAGTTGTGTCTTTCGGATAACTGTACCAGTTTGCACTTGCCGGTATTTCAGATAAAATGCCATTTTGATCATAAGCCGTTTGTTTAGGCTGTTCAAAAGAGGTATTGCTGTTTTTGAGCGTTATGTAGTGAAGGATTTCTTCGGCAGTGATGTTTGGGTTGCAGACGCCTTTGTTCATTTCAGTTTTGATCTCATAAGTGCCGACATACTTTTCAGCGTAGATTTGTTTCATTTCTGCATCGTAAGCTGCGCGCTCTGTGAACATGTTTTTACTGAGGTACATAGGTTCTACAGTAATCGGTTCGCTGACGGCAACAGGCATTAAATCATAGCCGTATTGATCGAATAAGGCAATCACATATTGCTTTTGTTCAGTTGACTTAATCGTTTCAAAATAAGGTGTTGTACCAAGATTAGCAATCATGATCTTTGCCTTATAGGCGGATTCCCAGCCGGCCTGATACCATTCGGCGTCCGGTGAGTATTCAAATAAGCCTACCCATGCTTGAGCGGCGGTCGGTGCGTTCTCAACGGTAAACTCAATCATTTGCCACATCTTAACATCGTTTGCAACAACGGTTACCTTGGGAATCACGACAGCGGGAATTGCCGTCGGTACTGCAACTGTTTGTGCCGTCGGGACGGACTGGTTTACATCGGCAAAAGCCGAAGACATGGTTCCAGCTATAAAGCATAAGGCAAGTAGCAGCATATGTATTTTTTTCATGTTGCGTTTCCTTCCTCTCTCTAAAGTGTCTTGTTAAATAAAAACGTTTTATCGGACTAAAGACTCAATTTAATTATACCATTTCCTTAACTGAGCAATCTATGCTTATTTGTCAAACTGTTTCAGTTATTTGTATTTGTCAGATTATTTTTAGATTGTATTCAGCTAATTGGCAGATTGTTTTCAGCAGTTTTGAAGCAGCTCTAACCTGCGGTTTATTTAGAAAGGCTTCTGTATTTCAAATACCTTTACGGAATTTTAATACATTTTTAATTAAAAAGGAGTTCCGATTTGTTAAGCTGTAGTCAGGTAAAAACAGATCAAAGACGTTTGATGTAGAATCGTCTATTTCGGGGAGGCAGTGTTGCACACTTTATATTATTTTTCGGGAACCGGCAATTCTATGCATGCAGCCATAGAACTTGCAAAGCGAACCAATGGTAAAGCAAAGCCATTACTCAGCGTAAAGGATACAAGTCTCAGCGGTGAAGTGGGGCTGATTTTTCCCGTTTATATGAACGGCTTGCCAAAACCGGTTGAAGCCTTTATCAGACAGGCCGATTTTTCAAAAGTGACCTATTTATATGCCGTGACAACGCATGGCGGCGTTCCGGGAAAACCGGAGCACTATTTAAAACATCTTTTAGAAAAGTATCATCAGATAGCCTTAGATGACTATCATGCCATTGAAATGATTAACAATACACCAAAAGGAGTGGCGCCTAAATTTCTAATGCATTTGGACTGGGAAACGGAAATTACGGCAGAAAAGCGTCATGAAATGCTGGCGCGTGAAATGGCGGCAATAGATACGATTGCAGAGGCAGTGAATCATCGCAGCATTGGTTTTAAAGAAGCGCTTGTCATGGGAATCAATAAGATTTCATGGGCTGGCAAGCTGATGTGGCATATTGATTCATCACCAAAACTCATATTTGAGGTAGATGATACCTGTACGGGATGCGGGATTTGTGAAGAAGTTTGTCTTTCAAACCGCATTAAGCTTTTAGATTATCCTATGTGGGCAGACATGGCATGCTATTATTGTTATGCCTGTTTTAATTTTTGTCCTCAGCAGGCGATCTACGTTAAACATTATAAAAAGAAAATGGGGCGTTACCATCATCCTAGTATGGCACAGGAAGCAATTGCCAGCCAGAAGCTATTGGATTGACGGTGAAACGCATTAACGCACGATAGCAATAGATAGAGCGATGGGCATATGACGATGACCTATGGCGCAGATGATCGGAATTGTTTTTCGGCAAGAGGTGGTTGTACATCGTAAAAAGATAAGGTTATGATACATTTTTTTCATATAGAAAATATGTGTATTATGTAGATGAATTTCTGAGAATTCCCGAGAATATCAATAGGATTTTGATAAATCGTTTGAATGTTTCTAAAATCTTGTTACAATAAGTAATAATAATGAATGTCCAAAAGTGCCCAGTGATGTTTGCGGCGCGGGTTATATTGCCCGGAAGCCTTGGACACAGAGACCGATTATTTTCGGGTCGCACGTTTTAGCATAATATTGACGAGAATTCGGAGGAAAGAGCATGAAAAGTAAAATTGAGACGAAGTGCATTCACGAAGGGTGGAAGCCTGAAAAGGGCGCTGCCAGACAATTGCCGATTTACCAAAGTACGACTTTCAAATACGACACCAGTGATGAAATGGGCAAACTGTTTGATTTGGAAGCAGAGGGCTATTTCTATACCAGACTTCAAAATCCAACCAACGATGCTGTAGCCGCGAAGATTTGTGCACTTGAAGGCGGTGCTGCGGCGATGCTCACATCGTCTGGACAGGCTGCTAATTTTTACGCGCTCTTCAACATTTGTGAGGCGGGAGATCATTTTATCGCTTCTTCTGCGATCTATGGCGGTACGTTTAACCTCTTCGGCGTAACCATGAAAAAGATGGGGATCGAATGCACATTTGTCGATCAAGATTTACCGGAAGAAGAGCTGGCAAAATACTTTAAACCAAACACCAAAGCTGTTTTCGGCGAGACGATTACCAATCCCACCGTTTCTGTTTTTGATTTTGAAAAATTTGCAAGACTGGCGCATTCGCATGGTGTACCACTGATTGTTGACAATACGTTTGCGACGCCAATCAACTGCCGTCCTTTCGAATGGGGTGCCGATATCGTAACGCATTCGACGACAAAATACATGGATGGGCACGGCGTCGGCGTCGGCGGCTGCATTGTGGACAGCGGCAATTTTGACTGGATGGCACAGGCTGAAAAGTTCCCGGGATTAACGACGCCGGATGATTCTTACCATGGCATTATTTATGCAGAGCGATTTGGCAAAGGTGCGTATATTACCAAGGCGACTGCTCAGCTTATGCGTGATTTTGGTGCGATCCAATCGCCGCAGAATGCCTTTTACCTCAATGTCGGTCTGGAAACACTACACCTCAGAATGAGACAGCACTGTGAAAATGCACTGGCAGTAGCCAAGTTCCTAGAAGGTAACGATGATGTTGCTTGGGTTAATTATCCTGACTTAGAGAGCAATCCTTACAATGCGCTGGCAAAGAAATATTTGCCGAAAGGATCCTGCGGCGTACTTTCCTTTGGGATCAAGGGCGGTAGAGAGCGTTCCATTCAGTTTATGGATAAGCTGAAACTGGCTTCTATTGTCACACATGTTGCAGACAGTAAAACCTGCCTGCTGCATCCTGCAAGCCATACACATCGTCAGCTTACAGATGAACAGCTGAGAGCTGCCGGTATTGCGCCGGATTTGATTCGGCTTTCTGTCGGGATTGAAAATGCAGAGGACATTATTGATGACCTCAAACAGGCGTTAGCACAAGTATAGTGAAAAATCAAAGCAGCAAATAGCTGCTAGAATAAATCAAACGCTCTGCGTTGGATTATGCGGTCAAATGCATCATAAGGTTAAACGGTTTATTTTGTTAAACGGGTTGACTCAATTGAAGCGGACTGTGCGTCTGATGAAGGGCGTTTTATTTCAGGTGTGGCATGTGCTGTAAAATAGATTTGTCACACAAATTGGGTGGTTGTTTTCGAACAAATCCCTAAAAATGCACATTTGCAGATACAAGTCTGAGCGACAATGTGGTAAGATAGAAAAATAGAAAGTGTTTGACTTAACGACAAATATAAAATGGGTGTATAGAATGGATAATCAATTAGGATTTGTAAAAGTCGCGACGGGATCTTTTGAGGTCATTGTTGGCAACCCGGAAGCCAACGTGGACGAAATGATTAGAGTGATGCAAGATGCTGTGGCGCAGAAAGTTGAAATTCTGGTATTTCCTGAATTATCACTAACGGGGTATACTTGTGGTGATTTATTTTTGCAGTCGTATCTGCATCAATCGGCAGACAATGCACTGGCACGTTTGCTGGAAGCCTTTGAAGCACAGGCTAATCAAATGATTATAGTGATCGGCATGCCAGTGAAACAACGCGGCATGCTCTTTAACGCGGCGGCAATGATTCAAGGTGATAAAATATTGGGACTTGTGCCAAAGTCATTTTTGCCAAATTACGGTGAGTACTATGAAAAAAGATGGTTTAGTCCGGCATCGGCACGCATCGAAGATAGGGTAGCCGTGTGTGGACAAGAAGTGCCTTTTACGCCAAATCTTATTGTGGAAACGCCGAATGGCATCCGACTGGGCTGCGAAATCTGTGAAGACCTTTGGGTTAACAACCCGCCAAGTGCGCTTCATACGGTCTATGGTGCCAATATTATTGTCAATCCTTCGGCATCAAATGAAGTGGCGACGAAAAGTCATTATCGCAGAGATTTGGTCAGAATGCAATCGGGACGTTGCATTTGTGCTTATATCTATGCTTCTTCCGGTCTAGGCGAGAGTACGACAGACCTCGTGTTCAGCGGTCACAATCTCATTGCATACAATGGCAGTATCGCCAATGAAGGCAGAGAAAATGACAGCGTCATGGCATCGGTAGTGGATATTGAAAAACTAGACAGTGATCGGCTGCGGTTCAACAGCTTTGTCGAAAATTTTAGAGCAGACCGCGATAGGCGGCAAAGTTACCAATACGTTTCGGCAAAGGCGACAACCGATCAGGGCCCGTTGCCGGATTTGGTTAACCCATTTCCCTTTATCCCTGAAGGCGCCGAAAAGGAAGAACGCTGCAAGGAAATACTGCATTTGCAGTCACGCGGGTTGTCACAGCGTCTTAAGAAGACGGGGATTCAAAAGAGTGTGATCGGCATTTCTGGTGGTCTTGACAGTACACTGGCATTGCTGGTCGCTGCGGATGCACATCAAATGGCAGGGCTGCCTATTGAAAACATTGTTGCAATAACAATGCCGGGTTATGGTACTTCTGAGCGGACGAAATCAAATTCAGATCAATTGATGGCGATCATGGGTGTCACGTCAAAGACCATTGATATTAAACCGGCTTGTGAACAGCATTTTAAAGATATTGGACATTCATCTGACTGCTATGATGTGACATTTGAAAATGTTCAGGCGCGTGAACGGACGCAAATTCTAATGGACGTTGCCAATCAGCAGGGCGCATTGGTCATTGGAACGGGTGATCTCTCAGAAGTAGCCCTTGGCTGGAGTACTTACAATGGCGATCACATGTCGATGTACGCCGTTAATTCAGGTGTGCCAAAGACATTGGTCAAATACCTCGTCTCAACCTATGCAGATATGCATCCTGAGTTGAAAGAAGTGCTCGATTCCATTTGCAATACGACAATTAGCCCTGAGTTGATCCCTTTTGAGCATGGTGAGGAGATTCAATCGACAGAAAAGACGATTGGCAAATATGATTTGCATGACTTTTTCCTCTATCATTTTGTGCGGAACAGTTATCAGAAAGAGAAAATAAGGGCACTCGCTTATATTGCTTTTAATGAAGTGGATCATTCTGAGATTGACGAGACACTTGATACCTTCTTCTGGCGGTTTTTTACACAGCAATTCAAAAGGTCATGTATTCCCGATGGGCCAAAAGTGGGGACGGTTTCACTGTCGCCTCGAGGGGACTGGCGCATGCCGTCGGATGTGAAGTATCCGGTGCCATGACGTTATCAGATCACCAAGTGATTTGGCTGCGTGCAAGTAAAGACCTCGAACCAATCTGAATTGACATAGACTGGCTAGCTAACGCTTAAGATATATAATAAGGGCTGTGCTAATATCCTCTCCCATTAGGTGGGTTATAGGATGATGGCACAGCCTTTTAAGGTGGTGGTATAAGTTGTGTTGCGTCATTGATACAATGATAAATGGTAGGTCGTATTAAAAATAAGAATACTAGTGATTGTTTTCGAGTTTCCTCGACTGGCAGTTGCTTTCGAGCCCTTTGATGTAAAGGTCAAGGATGTATTGAAAGCTTTCGGACTTCGATACGGCCATGCGAAAGCCGCCTTCGAGTTCAATGGCGGCAAAACCATACAGTAAACTTCTCAGGCCTCTGACGCAATGGATGCGGTCGCTTTCAGATTCTGCATAATGAGCCATGAGTTGGGTCAGCATTGATGTGAGCTTTTGATTGAGTGCGGCATATGCTGGCTCGGATTCATTGGGTACACGTGTCATTGACTGATAGAGGCTGGTACGTTCTTTGACAAATTGCATATAGGCGTCGGACACAGCATATATCGCTTCGCTGCCGGACTTGCCAAAGGCAGAAGTCGTCATTGCATCGTAAAATGCTGTCATGGCATAATGCCCCATTTGCTGTCGTAAGGCATCGAGACCGCTAATGTGATTGTAGAGAGAAGGCGGCTTGATCTTTAAAACTTTGGCAACGTCTGCAAGTGTAAGGGCATTATAACCTTTGACATCAATGATTTCGATTGAGGCAGCGATAATTTTTTCAATAGACAGTTTTTCTTGACGGGGCATAGGAACTCCTTTGTATGATGATCAAGAGATGGCGACACATTATCGTGCTGTTTTACTGCGATTAATGGCTTGGGTTAAGGGGACTGTTGGATTATGAATCATGTCGCCATGACCACAGCCGATAACCTCTGGCGATAATGCCAAAATAAGTTCTGCACTTTTGACGGCGAGCGGCTTCGACCAAGTTGCCAATGCGGGAAATGGGAATGTCCAGTTGATCGTTCCGGCAACAGCTAGGCCGCCGCGGCTTTGCAAAGCATCGCCAACGAGAAGTATGCCGGCGGCTTCAACATAATACGCCATTTGGCCGGGAGTATGCCCGGGGATACTGATGCAGCAGATGCCTTCTATGTGATCACCATCTTCAAGTGTGATGTCATAACTAATTTTATGTTTTGGTATACCACCTTTGATCGGTTGTTGGGGCTCGTGGGTTTCAACGGAAAAATCACCGTCAAATAGACGGCTTTCTCTTTTGGAGACGTAGAACGCGGCGTTTGGCAGTGCTTTTTTTAATGCTTCTAAACCGCCAATATGATCGCCGTGACAATGGGTGATAAGGATATGGCGAATAGGTTTTGCCAACTGGTCGGCAAAATTAAGAATGCCTGTGACCATTGCCTGAATGCCTGTATCAACTAGAATTAAATGATCGTCATACTCGACGATATAAACATTGATGGGAAATAGATTTGGCCAATAGGTCAGTTGATAAACGTTTTGATGGGATCTTATTCTCATTGGGAAACCTCCTTTGGCATGGGATTGATAGATACATAAAGGACACTGCAAATTTACAATACAAAAACTAATTATAATAGTATTTTAACTAATATGATTAGTTTTGTCAAATTTGTGATTTTGTTGGATGAGGAAATGGCATCATTACCTTATATAATGTTATGAATAACTGAGCAAAAAGAAAACCGAATACGATAAACCTTTTAAAGGTTAACCGCTATTCGGTTCATAGCATGGCGTATTACTTATTTTGTTTGATAAGAGATTCTTGGTTTTAAAACGCTGTTTTATCCTTGGTTATGGTCATTATATGGTGCCATAGCATATTTTTGTGTAATGCCGGCACAATGGCCAATGATTTGCATACAGTTTTTCTTGCGGGCTTTGCCTTCATAGTCGCCAAGCGGCGCCGTCAGTTCTTTACAAATCAATGTACCGTAGATTTCGTCGATTTCATTAATCATGTCGGCAAAGGGGTCGTAATGCGATTTGATTTCGACAACGCGTTCTCTCAATGTTTCTTTGGCAAAGGGATTGCGACGGCCTTTCACAGCGCTAAGTGCCAATACGGCTCCTGTGATGGCGCCGCATGTATTTTTCGTTTCGCCGATTCCGCCCCCAAATCCGGTTGCCAGACAAATGACTTCTTGCGGCAGATTCACGTCATTAAGATCCATAATTGTTTGCAGTAGACATTCTGTACAGTTAAGCCCCTGTTTAAAATAATTTCTCGCTTTCTCTTCAGCCTCGGCGATCAAAGCTGCCTTCTGTTCTTCTGACACGTTGCCCTCCTCGTGTATGCGCAATCTGTGCGCGTTTTCAATAATAATCTCACTATAGGGGTTTGACTATCTTTTGTCAAGCAACTGCATCGACTAATTGACTGAATAGAAATTCTGTATAAACGGATTCAAATGACACAGCTTGTATAATGCAATCTGACGCAATACAATAGAGTTATATGCGGCGTGATGGCAATAAACATCCAAAAGTGTTCAAAGCATATAAATGAATCGTATACAAACTAAAAAGCATGTCAATACAGCATGTAAAAATAGAGAAGGTGATCTATCGTGGAACAGATATTGCTCGTTGAGGATGATCGGGGAATCGCCAAAAATCTCATACGTCTCCTTAAAGCGGAAGGCTTTGCAGTCAAACATGTTTCGACAAAGGCTGAAGCGGTTGCGGCAATCGACATGAGTCGATTTGACCTAGCATTGGTCGACGTTGCACTTCCTGATGGGAATGGATTTGCTGTCTGCACAGAAATTAAAACTGCTGGAGATATTCCTGTCATCTTTTTGACGGCATCTGGGGATGAAGCAAGTGTTGTGACGGGCCTAAACATGGGGGCGGATGATTATATCATTAAACCTTTTCGGCCGCGCGAGCTGATTGCTCGCATTAAGGCGGCACTGAGGAAACGAGGTCGTTCACCGGCAGTTATTGAAGTTTGCGGACTTTCTGTGGATACGACAAGCGGTGTTGTTAAAAAAAACGGTGCCGAAGTGTTGCTTTCAGCTTTAGAGTATCGATTGCTGCTGGTGTTTATTAATAATCAAAAAGTAATTATAACAAGACATAAGCTGCTTGATGAATTGTGGGACGCAGTAGGTGAGTTCGTCAATGACAATACACTGACTGTCTATATCAAACGGCTTCGGGAGAAAATTGAAGATGAACCGGCAAAACCACAGATTATTCTAACGGTTCGTGGGATGGGGTACCGATTGGGGGAAGCGCATGTTTCGGAATAGAGAAATCCGCCAGTTTGCCGTTTTATTTTTCATAATAGCCGTTAGTGCAGTGAGCATGGGTTTTGCCGTCAGTATGACAGCCGGCATGCTTGCCGTCGTCTATACCGTTGTCTTTGGGGTGTTTTTTTTTGTATTTACAAAAGCGCGTTACAAAAAGATTGCACAAATTGCCGATCAAATTGATCTCGTGCTGCACAACGAAAACCGTCTTTATATTGATGAGACAGATGAAGGGGAACTTTCCATTCTTCAAAGTGAGATCAGGAAGATGACACTGCGAATACGTGAACAAAATGAAGCGTTAAGAGGCGAAAAGACATATCTTGCAGATTCGCTGGCAGATATTGCACACCAGCTTCGCACGCCACTTACCGCTGTAAGCCTCATCTTGTCATTGCTCGAGGATAATCCTGATGAAAATGAACGTAAAAAACTGGTGCGTGAAATAAAGACATTGTTCATACAGATGAACTGGCTACTTGATTTTCTACTGAAAATTTCCAGATTGGATGCAGACATTGTGACGCTGAAAAACGAGTCAATTAGGGTTAGAGCATTGATGGATTCGGCACTTCAGCCCTTTCTAATAGCAATGGAAATCCATGGTATCGTCTTAAAGATGGATGTGCCGGAAACAGCAAATGTCAATGGGGATTTTGGATGGCTGTCGGAAGCCGTTCAGAATATATTGAAAAATTGTATTGAAAGTGCAGGTGATCAGGGTCATATTGAAATCACTTGTATAGATAATCCCCTGTTTCTTGAATTAACGATACACGACAGCGGATGCGGCTTTGACAATGATGATTTGCCCAATCTATTTGACCGATTTTATCGCGGGAAAAAAGCTAATGCTTCCGGCTATGGCATCGGACTGGCGCTGTCAAAATTGGTAATAACAAAACACGGTGGTATGATCACTGCGAAAAATCATTTTCAGGGCGGCGCTGTATTTGTCATACGCTTTACAAAGTGACGAATCTGTCATCTTAAAGTCACCGAGATGTAAGTCGAAAATTCTATGATAAGAAGTGAGGGAAATTCATAATTTCCTTAAACAACAATTTGAGAAAGGAAACTTACAGAATGGCATTTTTAAGAACAGAAGGCTTATGCAAAGTATATGGTAAAGGTGAAAATCGGGTTGCCGCACTTGACCACGTCTCGATAGCGATCGAAAAGGGGTCTTTTACAGCTATTGTTGGTTCATCGGGTTCAGGCAAATCAACATTGCTTCATATGATTGCCGGTGTGGATGTACCATCGAGCGGCAATGTGTATTTGGAAGAACAGGACGTGTATGCACAGAATAATGAGAAACTGGCTATTTTTCGCAGGCGACAGGTTGGACTGATTTATCAGTTTCACAATCTTATTCCGACGTTGAATGTCGTTGAAAATATAACGCTGCCAATTCTTATGGATCGAAGAAAGGTCAACGAAGAGCGATTAAAAGAACTTCTTGATATGCTGGGTCTTCAAGATCGCAGAACACATTTACCCAATCAGCTCTCCGGTGGACAGCAGCAGCGCGTTTCGATAGGACGGGCGCTGATGAATGCGCCGGCAGTGATGCTTGCGGATGAACCTACAGGAAGTTTGGACAGTCGAAACGGGCATGAAATTATTAAATTACTAAAAGAGAGCAATAAAAAGTACAATCAAACCCTCATTATTGTTACACATGATGAAGAGATTGCTTTGCAGGCAGACCGTATTATCGGTATATCTGATGGGAGCGTCGTACGTGACGAGAGGGTACGCCCATGAATGTTTTTAATAAAGTGGCTTTGCAGGGAATGAAAAAGAGCCGAACACGAACGATTGTAACGATTGTTGGCGTTGTACTGTCTGCTGCGATGATGACAGCAGTTATTACTTTTGGTGTTTCATTGCTGCATTATATGACAGATGGTGCGACACAGAAATACGGCGATTGGCATGTTGCATTTCTGGATGCGGACGCTGTCTTATTAAACGAAGTTATCAATAATGATGCAATGGCAGATACGGCAGCATTTACGAATATAGGCTATGCGACGTTTCAAAATGACGAAGAGGACATTAGCCCCTATTTTTTTATTGCAGGTTTCGAGGATAAAGCTTTTGATAAGCTGCCGGTCAGACTGCTTTCAGGCAGGCGGCCTGAAAACAGCAATGAAGTAATCATTTCCGGGCGCGCCCTTAAAGCCGGGGGCATTTCATATGCGTTAGGAGATACGCTTTCCCTCGCGGTTGGGCAGCGCACGAACGGTTCTGAAGAACTTGGTCAATATGATTCTTATATGGCCGGGAATGAGACCTTGAATGTAGAGGTGCAAAAGACTTATACAGTCGTTGGCATTTGCCAAACACCTGTTTTTGAAACTGAAAATGCAGCGGGATATACGTTAATAACAGCTGTAGACGATGCGGTAATGACAGATGATTTCAGTTTATTTGTCACACTTCGTAAGCCGAGGTCAGTCTATGCGTTTACAGACAGCATGACAGAGGGACATGCTGTCATCTATAACAACAATGTTCTTAGATTTATGGGACGATCCAGAGATCCGGGTGATAAACTGTTTGTATCACTGCTGGTTTCTATCGGTATGATTGTCATTGCAATCATCATGATTGGTTCAATTTTTTTAATCTACAATTCGTTTGATATTTCTCTAAACGAGCGTATGCAGCAGTTTGGTATCTTTGCCTCTGTAGGGGCTACGGCGAAGCAGCTTCGCGGCTCAGTTCTCTTCGAAGGCCTCTGCATCGGTGCTGTTGGTATTCCGATTGGCATAGCGGTTGGTCTTGGCAGTATCGGCCTTGTCATAGCGGCTGTGACGCATAATTTCAGCAATATACTTTACAGTGAGGTTCCGCTGACACTTCACATTTCTGCAATCGCAGTGGCGACTGCGGCTGCAGTCAGTTTGGCAACAATCCTAATTTCAGCTTATTTGCCGGCGAGAAAAGCAGCCGGCACACCTGTGATGACCTGTATACGCCAGACAAATGAAGTAAAGGTGGCGCCTAATGATGTAAAGACATCAAAATGGATGCAAAGGCTTTGTGGTCTTGAAGGGACACTGGCTCTGAAAAACTTTAAGCGAAATAGGAAGCGGTATCACAGCATTGTATTGTCACTGGTGCTGAGTATTGTGCTCTTTATATCGACGAGTGCTTTTGTCATTGATCTTCAGCAAGCCACTGCACTGGCAAAAGCCGTAACGAGTTACGATGTTGGTTTAGGTGTACAGAACATGGCAGGGAAGGAAATGCTCCTGCTATACGATAAACTTAAAACGACTGAAGGCGTCACAGACAGTTCGTATCAGGTGGTTATGCAGCAAATGTGTACAGTTCAAAGCAGCATGCTGTCAGATGCTTTCTGGGAGACTCAAGAATGCGGCTTGGCAGGTGAAACAGTGCCGTTATCCGTTAAAATTCAATGTCTTGATGAAGCTGCCTACCTGAAAATCATTCAAGACTTGGGACTGCCTGAGGCAGCGTATACTGGTGAAGATGCAAAATGGATTGCCGTTGCTAAAATGCAGACTGACAGCGATTCGGCAGAAACTGCGGGTCAGCTAAAAGATCTGTTCGCCGAGACATCAATAGAGATAGTGATGCAGTCGGAAACGAATGATGCATCCAAGACGGCGTATGTAAAAAACGCAAAGATAACCTGTGTCGATATGACGCCGCCGGATATGCCGCCAACTGCAAGGCCTTTCGAATCACAGCCGTACTTTTTTCAGATTATTGTGCCATATGCTAGTGCAGCATCATTTGCTTTGCCAGATACAATTATCGTGAAAGGCTTAACCTTTCAGTCGGAAAATCCGTCGCTATCGATGTCGGAAATAGAAAAGATGCTGCAACATATGGGAACAGTAGATTCGTATATAATTGTGAACACATCTGAGATGCTGGAGGAGAGCCGAAACTATATTTTTATTGCCAATGTATTTGCGTACACGTTTATTGTTATGATTTCTCTCATTGCTGTGGCTAATGTTTTTAATACCATTGCAACCAATATTAAATTGCGGCGGCGAGAATTTGCCATGCTGCGGTCAGTTGGCATGTCTGATCGCGATTTTAATCGTATGATGCGTTATGAATGCGTTTTTTATGGTTTGAATGCATTGCTTGTAGGTCTCCCGTTGGCTGTACTCATTGCTTGGCTTATCTATAAGGGCATGTTTATAGGCGGTGCGGACGGAATTGTGTTTGTGTGGCCTTGGACGAGCATAGGCATTAGTATTATCAGTGTTCTGCTTGTTATTTTTACCACGATGACGTATGCTGTCAGCAAGATAAAAAAGGAAAATATAATAGATGCGCTGCGGGATGATATGATGTAATTTAATAAGATTTAATAGGATAGCATTTTGAGAATGGAGGCGTATCGCATCAATTTGACAAGCTGCTTTTAGCTGTTTATACTTGTAGGCGAGATACTTGCATACGTACAAAATGTTGCAGACAAAGAATCAGCCATCAAAAGAATACGGCAATCGCAAAGCAGCAACGACAAAGGACATGCGCTAAGGGCGCATGAAAGGGAGGCGTCATCATGAATCACTCGGAATATCAACATATTGTTTTAGAAGTGCGCAATCGCATTGCATGGGTAACACTTAATCGACCAAATGATGCAAATGCATTTGATTTGGCATTGTCAAAGGAACTGCTCTATGCATTGCTTGACTGTGATGCGTCAGAAGAAGTGTTGGCGGTTATTATCACAGGGAATGGCAAGATGTTTTCGGCAGGTGGTGATTTAAAGGCTTTTATGGGCAGTGAACAAGGTGCTTCTTACTGTTTAAAAGAAGTGACGGTCTATTTACACAGCGCCATTGCCAAAATGGTTCGTATGGCAAAACCGGTCATTATCGCCGTAAACGGTGTTGCAGCAGGTGCCGGGATGAGTTTGGCATGTGCGGGTGACTTTATCATTGCATCGGAAAAAGCGAAGTTTACCATGGCCTATACCAAGGCGGGATTGACGCCGGATGCAGCGTCAACGTATTTTCTGCCGCGAATTGTCGGCATGAATCGCGCAATTGAACTGGCGACGACGAATCGCGTGTTGACAGCACAAGAAGCGCTGGAATGGGGAATTGCGTATCAAGTGGTACCGGCAGATCAGTTGATGGAAAAGGCAGAAGCGTTGGCAGCTGCTCTGACAAGCGGTTCTGTACAGGCATTTGGTGCTGTTAAAAAGCTGATGCACATTGGCTGGACGTCAACGTTGGAAACGCAGATGGAAAATGAAGCGGCCATGATTGCAAACATCTCCACAACGGCAGATGGTCAAGAAGGCATGCAGGCGTTTTTGGAAAAGCGCAGTCCGGTGTTTAACCGATAAAAGAACATTGCTAAGCCGCATTGTGAAAAGAACGGTGCGACAGTGACGCAGTCCGATGGATCAGATGTTAAAGTATAGCGAAAATAGGCGTCAAGGCGTTTCGCCATTCAGTTAATGATGACGAAAAAGAAAGTGTGGGAATATTAGATGAATGAAAGTGATTGCATATTTTTTCAGCTCGCGAAAATGAATCAGAAGAGTTCGCAGTTCTGGGGAAAACAAATTGCCAATTTGGGAATTACAGCTATTCAAGGAATGGTGCTCAGTTTTCTCTATGAAGCGGATGGGATAACAGCGGTTGAGTTAGGGAGCAAAGCAGTTTTGGACAGTTCCACGATGACGGGCATTATTGACAGACTTGAGTCTTCCGGATTGATTGAAAGACATGCTAATCCAAATGATCGCCGATCGATTCTCATCTACTTGACACCTAGTGGCATTACAGCAGCAGAAGCTGTCAGAGAGCGCATGGAATCAGCCAATACCGCCTTTCTATCGGTTCTTGATTCGCATGAAATTGAAGTGCTGAAACAACTCATTTCAAAAATCAGAGGAATTTCGGAAGCTTCTGGCGCTAAATAATTGCTTAACACGTGTCAGATCGCGTATGAATAATAATGTGACAATTGTGTCGATTGATAAAGCGTATGGAAAAGAGGTTGTGATGACAATTTTATCGAAGGAAGAACAGCGCTTATTTTTTGAACAATTAGAAGCGCGTTTTAATGAGCACGTGTCGAGACATCCGTCGATTCAATGGGAAGAGGTTGCTGTGAAACTAGAATCAGACACTGGTAAACTGTGGTCGCTCTATCAGATGGAGACAACGGGCGGTGAACCGGATGTCGTCGGCATCGATGAGATTACAGGTGGGATTGTCTTTTTTGACTGCTCGGCAGAATCGCCAACGAAACGTCGGCATCTTTGCTATGATCAGGCGGCATTGGAAGCTCGAAAAGCCAATAAGCCAAAGGGCAGTGCCATTGAGATGGCAAATGAAATGGGCATCACCATGCTGACAGAGATTCAGTATCGCATGCTGCAAACACTGGGAACATTTGATCTTAAAACATCTTCATGGGTTAAAACCCCTGATCGCATTCGAGTGCTGGGCGGTGCGATCTTTTGTGATCGCCGTTATGATACGGTATTTACATATCACAATGGCGCAGATTCATACTATGCTGCGAGAGGGTTTAGGGGAATGCTGGTTATTTGAAATGAAAATCATATAAAAGAAAAACATATGAGAGAAAGGCCATCTTTTTCGCTTATTAGCGATAGAAGATGGCCTTTATTAAAGTGTATAAACCAATTGATTTTAGATCTGTTTTGATGTTCGACGCTGCTTAGGGTCAGTTCGACAGATTATTCTGCTGGAAGCGTCAACGTTTGTCCAATCGCAATCATATCCGGGTTAGAGAGCAGCGTCTTGTTAAGGTTGAATATTTCCATGTAGCGATCGCCGTCACCTAGGGAAGATGAAGCGATTTTCCAGAGGCTGTCACCGCTGACGACTGTATAGACGCGCATGCCGCTTGCGGCTGTCGGCATAGCAGCTTCGGTTTGTACAGGTGCCGCCGCTGCGATAATATTGATACGCCCAGCAGGCTGACCGTATTTTGCTTCTGTTACCACGCCGCCAAGGATTTCAGTTGTATAGTTGACGAGTGCATCTTCCAAAGCAACATAGGTATTGAACGTTTCACAGTTTTTAAAGAGATAATAAGTGTCGCCGCCGCTTGCTGTAAAGTTGTTGGTTGCGACGGTATACGTTTTGTTGAGATCCAGTGCTTTTCCGGCAACTTTGACATTGGTAACACGCGTGCCGGGCTTAGCCGGTGCAAAGTAGGTCGAGTCTGGATACTGTGCACCCTTGGCATAAGGGATGGCGGTGTTAAGGGTGAATTCAATGCCTGCAACGTGCGGGAATGCGCCGAGGGATTCCGGTGTGCTGAATGTCGCGGCTTCAATGAGTTCCAAGAGCTGAGCCCCTGTCACTTTTACAGTGGCGATCGTATTGCCGAATGGGAATACTGTCTTCATATCTTTCATGGTAATATCACCGATTTCAATTGTTGCGCGGATACCACCGCCGTTGGTGATTGCTGCGTCCACAGTTCCTGCGCCGACAGCCTCATTGGCAGCCCATAAAATAGCATCTGCGGCAAAGTCACCGAGGTTTGTTTCCTGTGTTCGAACGCCCGGTGCACGATTGCCGTCGAGCAATACTTCGCTGACAGCAAATTTTGCTGCAAGCTGTGCATCGATTTCATCGGATTTTGCGTTTATAACGGCATTGATGGCAGGATCGACGCTACTGTAATCTTCTGCTGATACGAGCGTTGACATGATGCTAGTGCCGTCAAGCATGTCGACGCCGACGTATTCGAGACGCGTTCCCGCAGATGTGAGTACGGATTGGCTGACGAGATCACCTTCGATAACGCTGTGGCTGTGGCCGTCGATGAGCAAATTGATTCCCTTAACATTTTGAAGGACATCTGTTGATGTATTAGGCTCACTGCCGGTATCTGTACCGAGGTGCGCGACACAGATGATCGTGCTACATCCTGCTGCTTTTAGCGCATCAACTTGGGCTTGTGCAATGGCGTACATTGCTTTCCCCTCAGGGAATGAAAGTGAAGCGACGTTGTCTGGATTGGCTTTCGTCAATGTTTCCGGCGTCGTGAGACCAAAGACGCCAACTTTGCCAATGACCGTGTCAAAAATGACATGTGCATCAAAGACGGGTTCGCCGGTTGTTTTGTCTAATATATTGGCAGAGACAAACGGGAAGTCTGCACTGGCTTTGAGTTTGAGTAAATTGTCGTAATCGTAGTCGAATTCATGATTTCCTGGAACCATTAGATCGTATTGCGCGAGGTTCATAAAATCAATCGCCGTTGCACCTTTGCTAAGGTTCACAAGCGGATCACCCTGTGTTGCATCGCCCGCTGAGATGAGCAATACTTCAGCGCCTGCTGCTCTATAGTCTTCTGCAAGTTTTGCCACACCTGCGGTACCGATTGAAACGCCTTTAACGGCAACGTCGCCGCCGTGGGTATCATTGGTATGAAGAATGACGAGCTTGCCGGTAAGATCACCCGGATAAGCGGTTATTTCATAGATGGGCATTGTCCCCGTTACTTCACAGCCGGTGATGAGTAAAGCAGTACCGGTGACGCTTTGTGAAGCAGGGATGAAGTGAATGCCTTCCGGTCCTGAATCGCCGCCAATGCCGTCTTCTGCATCAAAATCACGAGAGTTGATATAATTCACATAGCTGCTGTTTGACGGTGTCGTAATATCATAAGCCATAATGCCGCCAATGCGTTCGAGGACGACAAATGCATACGTATGACCATTGATTTGACCAATGGTGACGTTTTCAGGTTCAGGTCCTTTTTTAGTCGAACGGTCATTGAGCTTCAGTTTGCTGTTGGAAGTATTAAACCATTCAGGATACAGTTTTGCAGTGATGTCTTCAAAGTCGCTGCCGCTGTCATAGACGGGAACGAGGCTGTTGGCCGTCACTTCAAAAATGGTCATTGAACGGCCGCCAAACATGACATCTGCGCCGCTTGGGAGACCATCAACCATTTCTGGATCAATGACGACGACTTTTTTTATTTCGTAGTCGTCTTCTTTTGAAAGGGTTATTTTTGTTTCATTTGAATAATATGACGTGTCATCACTGTTGGGATCTCCGGCATCTTCATGGTCTTCTGGGAATTCAGTTGAAGACCATTCTCTGCCGTCGCCCTCATTTGCAGTGATCAGGTATGTCTTGCCGCCTGTTTCATAGAGGCTGAGACCGTCAGGCATATAGGCGCCGTAAAGATCTTCATAACTGCGGGCACTGCCATCCAAATAGATTGCATTGCCTTCTGCGCCGTAATCTTTGAACCCGAGGGGCATGACTTTCGTTAGTGTGGCAGAAGGAATGTCCAATACGCCAATGGCGTTGTTTTCTTGAAGGGTGATATAAGCTGTTTTCCCATCGCCACTAATGACCATGTATTCGGGTTCTAAATCAACAGAAGGCGTTTGGCCTTTTGTCATGAGAACACCTGATGCTGCTAACGCAGCTCTTTGACTATCGAAAGCAGTAAAATCAGCAATGGTAACGGTGCCTGACGCAAGGTTGATGACAGAGATGCTTCCCTTAGGATCGATGACGTTGACACCAGCTGAATTGGTGCCGTAACCCATGCGCGGTTCACCTTCGTCCGCGGAAAGCACTGTTGCATCATCGGCAAAGATAACCATATCCGGTTGTACACCAACGGCATAATATGCAGGGGTTCCTAAAGTATCATCACTGCTGTCAATTGGAAAAACAGCGACGAGTCCCGTGTCATTATAGCCTGCCGCTTGAATGGCAACAGCCAGCTTGGTATGATCGGGTGAAATGTCAATGCTGGTAATATCACCATATTTGAAGCCGCTGACGGCTGCTTCTGCGGCAGCAGCGAGGTCGATTTGATAGCCGTCGGCGCTAAGATCATTGAATCGATCTGTACTCAAAGCATTCATTGGCACGGCGATGAGCACGCTGTTAATACCGTCAATCGCATAGGCTGTATGATTGGCTGGGTTGTAAGTGACGATTTCCAGACCGCCTTCGGGGTCATTGACATCAACATCATAACGTGCACTTAAATTCATTTCGATGCGACCGGGTACATCGGTCACATAACCAGTCGTCATTTCATCTGCCGAAACTGGTATCGCACACATGACGAGGGTCAAAAGTGACAGCAAAATGAGATTTAATGCCAGTTTTGCCTTGGAAATGTGCACTGTTGCAGGTTTTCCATTTACCATAATATCCTCCCAATTACAATTTGTTATGCGTGTCATTTTATCACAGTACATTTAGCGTCATTCGCAAGAGCAGGTTAAATCTGTGTGAAGATCGTGTATGGTGCTTTTTAACAATACATTTTGGGCGATCGACAAATAAAAAGGACACGATTGTACGTATTGACATACAATGGCGAAAAGCATATAATATTATCGAACAACTTTTTATGGTTAACCTTAAGAATTGACGGACGATTATAAAAAATGGCGATTGGTGTAATCGGTGAAATGACTTTTAAGGAACCACTAAGGAAGCATATAATGATTAATAGGGATTAAGAAGGAATATTTCATGTCTAAGAGGCAAGTGATTAAAGAAAAGCCTATTATTAAAGGAAAACAAGTAACGAGTAGAGGCGAAGAAGATTATATCAAAGCAATCTATAAACTCAGCGATGAAGCAGAGGGCGAGAGGGTAACCAATCATCAGTTGGCCGTTTATTTTGCGCATACCGCCCAAACCGTAAATGAAATGGTCCGAAAGCTTGAAAAGAAGGAAATGTTGGTTTACCAGCCTTATAAAGGCTCTGTATTAACGACACTTGGCATGGAGGAAGCGGTAAGACTTATCCGTGCACACCGCATATGGGAAACATTTCTGACAGATAAACTAGGCTATGCTTGGGAAGAGGTTCATGAAGAAGCCGAAATGCTGGAACATCTCACCTCTACAAAATTGGCAGATAAACTGTATGCATTCTTGGGAGCGCCAGAAGTGTGTCCCCATGGCAATTATATTCCGGCACTGAGTGACTTGAAACGTGATGATCTAGACACTTGCGGGCGCTTAAAGCTTTCTAAAGCGAAGAAAGGCAAACAGTATTGTCTTAAAAGTGTTGTTGACGATAAGGCTTTATTAGTTTATTTAAACAGCTTGAATATTTACATTGATCTGTGCTTCAAGATCATTGAAAGAGATTTGGTGAGTGATATCGTGACATTGACGTATGATGGGCGGAATACGCCGCTCAGTGGCGCGGTTGCCCAAAAGTTGTTTGTATGTGAGGTGTACGACGCGGAAGATAACGCATAAGCGCCTTCCCAATAGAAATAAAATAGTATCGGCAAAATATGAATAGAAAAGGAGTTGTTGCAATGGATTTCAATGCGGTTATTTTTGCGTTTTCATTAACCCTCTTAGCGGGGTTATCTACTGGGATCGGCAGTGCGCTTTCACTGCTGACCAATCGAACGAATACGAAATTTTTATCTGTGGCACTTGGTTTTTCTGCAGGTGTAATGATTTATGTCTCTTTTGTTGAGATCTTTTCAAAGGCGCAAGCGGCACTGACGTCAGCTTTGGGTGTGCGCTTGGGAACTTGGGCCACTGTTGGCGGTTTTTTCTTTGGGATCCTGATCATTGCCGTTATCGACAAGTTGATTCCCGATGTCGAAAATCCACATGAAGTGCACACGGTTGAAGAAATGGATGGTAAAAGTGAAGAGCATCAATCTAATTTGATGCGTATGGGGTTGTTTACAGCTTTGGCAATTGGCATTCATAATTTCCCGGAAGGACTTGCCACGTTTACAGCGGCATTAAGCGACCCGTCGCTGGGGATTCCCATCGCCTTTGCAATTGCCATTCACAATATCCCAGAGGGGATTGCCGTAGCCGTTCCGATCTTCTATGCGACCGGCGATCGCCGCAAGGCATTTCGTCTGTCATTTCTGTCGGGGTTATCAGAGCCGATTGGTGCACTGGTTGGTTATGTATTGCTCTACAAGTTTTTCAACGATGCGGTCTTTGGTTTTATCTTTGCATCTGTAGCAGGGATTATGGTTTACATAAGCTTAGATGAACTGCTGCCGTCTGCAAGAGAATACGGCGAACATCATTTGTCGATGTATGGCCTTATTGCTGGAATGGTGGTTATGGCGCTGAGCTTGTTGCTCTTTATCTAACATTGCATAACCAGTTAAAGAAGAAAAGCTTGATTTTAAGTTGGATTTGAAGTTGACGCATCAAAAATGATTAAGAAATATATATATTTATCTGATAAAAACAAAGAAAATCACGTTCGGTTTAGATTTTTATTTTCTGACCAAACGTGATTTTTTATTTTTTGTTTTAACTTATATTAGTTGGCCATTATTTCAGTGGCCTCCTTTTGTACTGACTTTTCTTTCATTCTTAAAGAACTAGTATTAAGTTGGTTTTGTGTAAGTTATAATAGCTAAAGATCATAATGGTTGCGTTTGTGAAGTATTATTGATGAAACGAAAGTAATTAATCCTGTTAGAAAACCAACCTGTAATTTATGATCTCCGATTTTATATAAGAAATTCCAAAAATAACTCAGTGGTCGAATGCTAAAAAGAAGACTAAATGCAAACCATAATACGATTAAGAGCAATATTACCTGTATGCGTATCATAACATTCTTTATTATTTTATTTCTCATTTAATCCTACCTTAATATTCTATCAATATTCTTCAACAATATAATGCGGTGTTGCATAATACAATGTATTCAATTTGTAATTTGAACTTGGGCCAGTATAAATTCCTGTGTGGCCTTGATATTTTAAAATTTTAGGTAAATAGGTTGATAAAATGCTTATTTCTAGTAAAACATCCAATGTCATATAGTAATTATATGGCATCACACCGACTGCAAACATGGCTGCCAATGACGACAAAACAGCAGAAACTATTGATGAAACCTCAATCTTCTCATTTACCCAAATTACCAACGACTATTTATAAAATAATAAGTGTCTATTATGATATATATTGTTAAATTTATGACTGCGAATTTTACAGCTATCATTTAGGTGTTTATCTTAAAACGTTTCACTTTAAACCATCCTCACTATGTCATTCTATAAAGATTACTTTTTTTACTACAATAACACATATTTCCATTTTGTAAAACAGAATTAATGTTGTTTGCTGCTCTATCATTAAACTAATGTTAGAGGAATCCTTTTGGTATGAGAAAAAACCATCACTGTTTATTTTAAACAGTGCGTTTTTTCTTTGACAAGCAAAATGATGTCGATTTTATCAGGCAGTACGATGCGATAGCATTGACTGGCTAAAGGGATTTTAGGACGTTGACGACGTGATCAAAGTGTGTTAACATAATTACGAAAACAATTCCGACTAAATTACTAAGGTATAAACGATAGATAGCTGTAAAACCATTGCGATTACCTGCTTGACGAGCTGTTTTAAATGCGGGTGCTAAGGCGGTGTGTGATGTTGCAGCTGACAGCAGCAGTGACTAAAGCAATAGGAATTGTACCAATAGAGAACTTGTTCATAGAAAATTAACAGAAGAGCGAAAGCGAGGCAGATGATGTGTGAAAGCATTTTAAAGGTTAGCGGTCTTCGTGCAACAGTAGGAGATCAAGAAATATTAAAGGGCGTTAATTTAGAAATCAATCCGGGGGAAGTGCATGTGATTATGGGGCCGAATGGCGCCGGAAAATCGACGCTGGCAAATGTACTCATGGGACATCCGGCGTATGAAGTCACTGGAGGAGAAGCCCTCTTTATGAACAAAGGTTTACTGTCGATGAAAGTAGATGAGCGCGCGCGAGCGGGTCTTTTTTTATCTTTTCAGTACCCTCAAGAAGTATCTGGTGTGACTGTGGAAAATTTTCTGCGAACGGCGAAAAAAGAGGTTTCGGGCATTATGCCCATGATGGGGCGATTTAATGCGACGGTCAAGTCGGAAATGCAATCGCTGGAAATGGATGAAAAATATCTGGCGCGTTATTTGAATGAAGGTTTTTCAGGCGGTGAGAAGAAAAAGAGCGAAATTTTGCAAATGGCTGTCTTAGCGCCCAAACTCGCTATCTTGGATGAGACGGATTCAGGGCTTGATGTCGATGCAATCCGCGTTGTCTATGAAAAAGTTCAGGCGCTGGCAAATGCCGATAACGCGATTCTCGTCATTACTCATTACAATAAAATTTTAGATTATATTAAACCGGATTTCGTACACGTTCTCGTCGACGGCAAGATCGTCAAAGAAGGCGATCTCGGTCTCGCAAACACGATACAGTCATCGGGCTACGAAGCGTTTCGGGCTTCCGTGTAAAGGAGGCGGCCATGGCACAAAAAACATATATTGCAGATATCGAACGTGGTATTTATGACGTCATTAATCCAGAACACCATCGTTTTGTGACGGACAAGGGATTGTCGGAAACTGTGATTCGCGAAATATCAAGAGAAAAGGGAGAACCATCGTGGATGTTGGACTTTAGACTTGCATCCCTTGAAATTTATAAGTCAATGCCAGTTCCCGCTTGGGGGGCTGATCTTGAAGATCTCGATATTGAAAATATCGTTCACTATGTCAAACCTGATACGGACATGAAGCACGACTGGGCTGATGTCCCCGATGACATCAAGGCGACTTTTGATCGGCTTGGCATTCCGGAAGCTGAAAAGAGAAGCCTTGCAGGCGTTGGCGCCCAGTACGATTCGGAAGTTGTTTACCATTCGATACGAGAAGACTTGCTTGAGCAGGGGGTTGTTTATACGGACATCGAAACGGCGCTGCGAACACATGAATCTATTGTGCGAGAACATTTTATGAAATTGATTACCAATCGTGATCATAAATTTTCTGCACTGCATGGCGCGGTATGGTCAGGCGGTTCCTTTGTTTACGTACCGGAAGGTGTAACAGTAGACTTTCCGCTGCAATCCTATTTTCGACTCAATGCCAAGGGGGCTGGTCAGTTTGAACATACGCTGATAATTTTGGAAAAGGGCGCGAATCTTCACTTTATTGAAGGCTGCTCCGCACCGAAATACAGTGTCAATAATCTGCACGCCGGGGCAGTGGAACTATTTGTCGCAGAGGATGCGACGCTGCGCTATTCCACTATTGAAAACTGGTCGCGCAATATGTACAATCTCAATACCAAACGGGCAACAGTGGGACGCAACGGTAAGATCGAATGGGTTTCGGGTTCGTTTGGATCGCGCGTTTCCATGCTTTATCCCATGAGTATTTTGCGCGGTGAGGGCGCATCCTGTGAATTTACAGGCATCACATTTGCTTCGACGGGACAATACCTCGATACGGGCACAAAAGTCGTGCACGCGGCGCCGAATACTCATTCCGTGGTTAATTCTAAATCCATTTCCAAAGATGGCGGGCACGCATTTTATCGCAGCTTACTTCGCATCGCCAAGAACGCCGTCAACAGCAAAGCGGTTGCCAATTGTGAATCGCTGATGCTCGACAATCGATCGAAATCCGATACACTGCCGATCATCGAAGCGCATACGGACAGTGTAGACATTGGACATGAGGCGAAAATTGGACGAATTAGTGATGAAACCATTTTTTATTTAATGAGCAGGGGAATCAGTGAGGCAGAGGCTAAGGCGATGATTGTCAGAGGTTTTGTCGAGCCGATTACCAAAACACTGCCGCTGGAGTATGCTGTAGAGCTAAATCGGCTCATTGAACTGGAATTGGAAGGAACGATCGGTTAATGGGAGAGGAGACCAGCTATGAAAAGTCAAGACTAAAATAACCGGAAATTCACTTTAATCAGTAGGTCTAAAAAAGGGCAACTTTAATAAGACTCCCTAAAAGGCAGTTTTCAAAATCTATCGATATT
>NZ_JAHBCL010000013.1 GCF_018390735.1 Fusibacter paucivorans | reverse complement strand
TTCTTTTCTGACAAATACAAAACTGTTAATGCATAAACTTGGGAAGCGCCGTATACGAGACCCGTACGTACGGTGCTGTGGGAGGTCGGGAAAGTTATTTAACTTTCTCTCCTACCCGATTACAAAAATTTCACCTTTTTGCTATTTTTCTTTACGATTTAAAGAAATTTGAATGCTCATTTGATAGGTTCCACAGGTAAAGCTTCCATGTATCCGCGTTTACCTATCGGAGAAAGCTGAAAACGCGGTCCCGCCTCAGGCGCCCACTTCCAGCCATAGCGTTCTGGATTGTACTGCTTGATGGCATTTTGTACGGTTAAAATGGCATCGTTGAAATCCTCATCTTGAAACGGCTCACCGTGAAACAGCATATATTGACATTTAGGGACAGTAATTTTTTCAAAGCCATCGGGAATAACGCCGTTAAAATTCATTGGCATTTCAACTGCCTGACAATATTCAGATGTGCCGGGTTTTCGCATGCTCTCAGGAAGCCAAACGCCAATGGATTCATATAAAGCGCCCTTGATGCTTTCTAAAATGCCCCAAATATCACATCCGACTTCTTCACAGTAATCGAAATAGTGTTTTGCCTCTATACCTCTCTTTAAAATGAGTATGCGTTCAGGTCTTTCAATAATCTGTGTAAAAATAACAGCACTTGACATTTTTTCTGCTCCTTTCATAAGTGTTTTATAATAATGTCGTATAGGATAATAAGTAAAGAGTTTGATAGGCGGGGTACATTGACGGTAGTCATAGGGAGAGATGGCAAAGGCGCGTGTAAATGCTTTGGTAAAACCTTCATGGGAATCAAATGATGCCTCTATTGCAATGTTTAAGATACGCATGTTTGTATCTCTTAATTTTATCGCAGCCGTCGATAATCTTATCTCTCGCAAATACTCAAAAGGCGTTTTGCCAATCAGCTCTGAAAAAGCGCGAAGGGCATGCCACGGTGAGTACATAGCAGCTTCTGCAAGATCCCGTAGAGTGATTTTTTCATCTTGATGAATCATCATGTAATCCTGCATACGCTGGACAGCGTTTATTTTTTCCCAGTTTGTCTCCACACCAACACCTCATGATGTAATCATAACATTTATTATATGAAAAAGCTTGAACGCAATTGCGCAATCTAATCAAAGTATCACCTTATAAAATAAGTAATGTACGCATCATTTAAGAAACTTCAATAGAAACGTTGGCATCTTCTTCGCTGCTGTTGCTGCCGATCAAGATCATGCTTAAAATGATGAGTGCGCTGCCGATGCACTGAGAAGTCTGCAAGGTGTCTTGAAATAAAAAAATGGATAAAAGCATTGCCGTTAAGGGCATTAAACCGGAAAATGCAGCCGTTGTATAGGCATCGCAGCGTTTGACGCCCTCATAGAAAAAGGCAAATGATACTGCGGTTGCAATAACACCGTACCAGAATAATGAGAGCCATGCCTGAATGCTGAGTACGCTTAAGGTATTTATAGGCTGTTCAAAAGCAGCGGGGATGAACGAAAGGATTAATGCAGCCGCTGAAACAAACAGCGTTTGAACCATTGGGTGTAATGAAACCGTTTTTTCAGTTATGGCACTGGAACGGTGCTTTCGAGAAATAATATTGAAGGTTGATTCACAGGCAGCTGCGCAGATGACGAGCATGTTTCCCTTCAAATGTGCAGTTGCAAAGGCTGCTCCAAAAAAATTCAAATTCTGTAAGAGCATGATTCCTAAGACTGTGCACAAAATGCCAATGATCGTTTTTGCTGAAAAACGTTCTCTCAATATAAAAAACGCCATTAACGAAGTAATTGCAGGCGTTGTTCCGGTAAGAATGCCGGCTTCAATAGCGGTGGTTCCTTTCATGCCGTATAATAAAAATGTTCGAAACATAAAAATGCCGAAAAAGGCTTGTAGGAAGATCATCATCCAATCGCGCAACGACATCGTTTGAATGGCTTGAATACATTTTCGCCCGTATAAGGGCAAGAGTGCAAACATGACAAAACCAATGCTGACTGCAATAATGGTAAAGCTGCCTAATTGGTTTGATAGAAAATAACCGGAGATGACTGAAGTGCCTGCAAGTGTAAACGCTGAAAAGAGAAATAGTTTACCTCTAATTTGTTTCATAGTGCCTCCCTAAGCGGATTGTACTTAAAATCTAAACGGATGGTATGCAAAGTCTAAACGATTATACCGCGATTAACATTTGGATTTAAGAGCCAGTATAGACGCTATTAAACAGGGCCAGTTAAAAACGGATTTAATGATCGCGTTATATAATGAGCCCGTATTGTCATAAAAGGCTTCATAGCTAAAATCATGCGATTTTCTCAATGGTTAAGACATGGATACACTGTATAAAATAATGAAAAATTTATGATATTGCATAATAAAATTCCAAGTGATATGCTTATAATTGAATATTTTAGGAGATTGCATCATTTCTTTTATCAGATCCTTCATGACCACTTTTTATTTCGTATGAAAAAAATCGTCCATATTATCGTGAAAGGATTAAAATATGAGAGATGCGATTTAATTCATTTTTTAATTGAAGGAAAGGGAGGCTTCGTATGACCTATGATGATGTAGTAGAATGTCTGGCACATTGTGGTCTTGACTGTTCAAGATGTGCAGATTATGAAAATGGCGAAATTAGACAATTGGGTGTAAAGCTTCTGGAATCGCTTGGCAACTATAAGACTTTAGCCAAGATGAAAAGCGATGGTAATAATGTGTTTGATGGATATGAACAATTTGATGCAGTGTTAAAGGCATTTTCACAGGCTTCATGCAGCGGGTGCCGTGGTGATCACGTCATTTGTCCTGTAACGACATGCTCCGCTAAAAACTGTCAAATTGAGAAAAAAGTTAATTTCTGTTTTGAATGCGATGAATACCCTTGTGATAAGCAATTTTCAGGGCGTTTGAGGGATCGATGGTTATCGATCAATGACCGTATGAAGGAAATCGGTGCCGTTGCATATTATCACGAACAGGTGAAACAGCCTAGGTATTAATCACCATCATCGTATCATGAAACTTTTTTGAGAATGGTATTGTGTAATGAAGACATTATGATCAAAGCTGTCTTGACGATCCGTAGTGAATGTATAAAGGATGATCATAAAAGTGATAATTAAATAAAGAAAGCATTTGGAGCATCTGAACGACAGACGGCTCCATTTTTTATTGACTTTTTGAAACAACAATAGAATTTAAAGCATTTATATTGACATATATAGCAATAGACGTATTTAAACTTTGATTTTTATACGACAATCTATATTTTTCAAAAGACGAAAACCAGTATATTATCGTGATGGGCTCAACTTAAGGCAATTATATAATTGTCTTATATGAATATAAAAAAGTACAAACGTCCTTATAAAATCCTTAAAATTGACTGTTAAAATAATGGTGTTGCTTAGAAATGACATCATTGCAGTGATAGGCTATAAAAAGAAAGGAAGTAAACATGCCGGATTTTATGATAGAAACCAACCATCTTACGAAACAATATAAAAAGGCATATGCCATAAGGGATTTGAATATGTCCGTACGAAAAAACGCTATTTACGGCTTATTAGGGCCAAATGGCGCGGGAAAGTCAACTTTATTAAAAATGTTGACAGGGATTGCACGGCCAACTTCGGGCGAAATATTGATGAACGGCCATCCATGGATGAGAAAAGATTTAAATGAGATTGGCGCATTAATTGAAGCGCCACCATTGTATGAAAATCTCACTGCTTATGAAAATCTTCGTGTACGCGCTACGCTGTTAGGGATCCCAACAGTTAAATGCCATGAAGTCTTGGAAAAAATGGATTTGACAGAGGCCAAAAACAAAAGGACATCCGATTATTCACTAGGTATGAAACAGCGACTTGGTATAGCACTAGCTTTGCTCAATAGTCCCAAGCTGCTGATATTGGATGAACCGACAAACGGATTAGATCCGTTTGGTATTGAAGCGTTAAGAGCAATGATTCGATCCTTTCCGCTTTCCGGGATCACAGTGATCATATCAAGTCACATTTTAAGTGAAATACAGCAAGTAGCAGATGACATTGGCATTTTACACAATGGTTCACTGCTCTATCAATCTAAAGTAGACAGTCGTGATAATCTGGAACAAATCTTTAAGGATGTCATTCGAAAGGAAAGTGAAAGATCATGAATTTTGTGTATTTGAATGCTGAAAATATTAAATTTAAACATACCGTCTTTAGAAAATTAATATGGATCATACCGGCTTCATTAACATTGTTATCGATGATATTTCTTTTTGTCGGCATTGGTATTGGCGGCTTTTCAAGTGCTTTGATTTCAAATTGGTCGATGCCCATGGCATCACTTAGCGTCGTCATCTTATGCGACCAAGCACATCAAAAAGAACAAAAACATCAATATCATACTTTGTACACCCTACCAATTGATTTAAAAAGGACATTTACAGCAAAGACGATTCTGATTGCAGTAAATTTATGGATCATATCAATGTTACTGGCATCTTTAACGGCAGTATCAGAATACGCATTGTTTGGAGCATCAGCTGTTATAGATCATGGCATTTATTATTTTTTAGGATACGGCATAATATGGCTTTCGTTATTATGGCAAATACCTGTTTGTTTATTTTTAGTCCAAAAAGCGGGTCTTGTCATGACGGTTATTATTCATTTATTTGCCAGTGCTTTTGGTGGTATTTTCATATCGTTGACACCTTTGTTTTGGATATTTCCGTATAGTTGGCCTGCAAGGCTCATGATAACGCTTTTTGGGGTTTTGCCAAATGGTTTATTAGTCTCGGGTGATTCGCGATTGAGTTTACCCTTTACGCAAAGTGTAATCTTGGCATTGAGCGCTTTAATGCTAGCGATAATACTGACTATTGTATTGGCAGTTTGGTATGGAAGGCAGGTGTACCGAAAGTGAGAAATGCATTCGTTGCTGATTTTATTAAAATGAAACGGACGCCGGTCGCGTGGCTTCAATTGCTGGTGCCCGTCGTATTAACAGCATTATATTTTATTTATTATTCTTTTGCTGGGTATCATATTATTCAGAATGTATGGCTATTTTTCGTTATCATACAAATTGGCTATCCAATAGGTGCAAGTATATTGGTACCAATCCTGATCGGTTTAGAGCGGCGTATGCCAAATGTACAAAATGCATTGGGAGTCGTCCCATCGCGTCACAGTGTCTATTTTGGAAAATTGTGTTTTCTCTTATGCTTATCAGCTGCGAGTATCTTAGTATTTGAAATGGGGTTTTATATTGGCGTAAATCATTTTTTAGGATTGCATGATACAAAAATTCAGCCGTATTTAATCGTCTTTGTTATAATGATGATTAGCAATATTTTTTTATATTCATGTCTTATGACGATTGCTTTTCGCTTTGGCACGAGTATTGTGATGATACTTGGGATAGCAGGCACTGTTCTGGCAGGTTATTTTGAAACCCCAATCGGTAATCATCTCTGGCAATTCATGCCATGGGAATGGGGGGTTAGACTTTTGGAAAACTATTTTGAGATTTCAGTCACACCTGTTTTACCTGGGATTATTGTGATGATTGTGATGACATTTGCGATGTTGGCATTCTCGATCTATTGGTTTAGTCGATGGGAGGGGCGTGTTGCAGATGAATAATTTGAGGAGAAGAGACTGTGATAAAAATACTCGTAATTGATGATGATTGTCAAATGCTAGAACTGATATGTGATGCTCTGGAACAAAGCGGTTATTATGTTGAGGGTGAATCAAACCCTTTATTGGTTGACTCAAAGAGATGTCAGCAATATGATCTTTTATTACTGGATGTCATGATGCCGGTAGAAGACGGCTTTTCACTTTGTACTCGGATCCGCGATTCGGTGGATTGTCCGATTCTTTTTTTAACGGCAAAAACTGAAGAAACAGCACTGATCAAGGGGTTCGGCCTTGGAGCGGATGATTATATTAAGAAGCCATTCAGTATTGGTGAGTTACGTGCGCGAGTCAATGCCCATCTTCGGCGCGAAGATAGACAGCCAAATCACGCAATGACACGAGGTGGTGTTCGATTTAATATGCACGCGAAGGAGGCGGTCGTCGGTGAAACGGCAATTTTATTGACAAAAAGTGAATACGCGATTAGTGAGTATCTGGCATTGCATGCAGGCCAAGTCTTTACAAAAGACCAATTGTATGAAGCGATTTTTGGCTATGACGCTGAAGGGGAACCTTCTGCAATTGCAGAGCATATTAAAAACATTCGGGGTAAGTTGAAGACAGTAGGTCTCAATCCTATCGAAACCGTTTGGGGGGTGGGCTACAAATGGCAAAAAGAAAACGCGCGATAAGCCTATCTTTTGTATTATTGCGATTTGCAGTCGTAATGATAGGCAGTATGATGTTATGTATACTTTTGTGGCTGATTGCTTTTTCACAACTCCAAAGAAATGGTGTCATTTATCAGGGCTATGTTTCCAGTCAACAAGTGGCGCAAATGCTGTCAGGTGATCCCGAAATATTTATACCGCCGGATGATTCTTTTTTGGCAGAATACATTCTGTTTAACCGACAGGATGAAATAGTGGCAAGCAATATTGAAGGGAAGGCAAAAATAGCGTTAGAAAGGCTTTATCGATCAAGAAGTGAAGATGCAAGCGTTAAAGTATATACTTATCGTGACGGCAGTACGATCATCATTCGATGGCATTATAGGGCAGAGTTCACTAATTCGAAAGTGCGTACGATGCTGCCGCCGTTTGAATACCTGTGGCTAGCAGCACTTGGCGCTGCTTGGGTACTTTGCTTACTCATCAACACACTATGGCTGCGGCATAATCTGGCAGAAAAGCTGAAATTATTTACTGAAGTCAGCCAAAAGGTTGCAGATGAAACACTTGACTTTGAAATACCGAGAGCGGGAATTCGAGAGTACGATAATGCATTAGACGCCATGGCACATATGCGTGATGCACTGTATCATTCACTTTCATTACAATGGTCGGCACAGCAAAACCGAGAAGCGGAAATCACAGCCTTGGCGCATGATTTAAAAACACCGCTAACGCTTGTTGGCGGTAATGCTGAACTCCTGCTGGAAGAGGAACTGCCTGAAAAAAGCCGTAAGAAGGTAACGCATATTCTGATGAGCAATGAGCGTGCAAAAAAATACGTTGCCAATTTGCTGTCAACGGCTGTGGGAACAGAAGAACCCTTTGAAGAGGTCAGTACCTCTGATCTGGAAGCATTGCTTCTACAGCAGAGTATGCCAATTGCAGATGCAGAAAAGGTTTCTCTGAATATTGAAATGCATCTATCAGGGTCTGTTTTTATCCAGAAAGAGCAGCTCTTGCGCGCATTGATAAATGTAATCCAGAATGCAATTGAACACACCGGTGCAGGTGGCTGTGTTTTAATAGAAGCTGATCAAATAGATGACTGCTGGTATATAAATGTCTACGATGAAGGACCGGGCTTTAGCAGTGCGGCTCTGAAGCATGCAACGGAGCGCCTGTGGCGCGGCGACAGCGCACGCAGTATAGACGGACACAATGGCCTTGGTTTGTGGTATGCTGCAAAAGTTATAGCAGCGCATGGGGGACAATTGACACTGGACAACTATCCGTCTGGCGGTGTCGTAAAGATGGTACTGAAAGTTTCATCATAAGATTTTAGCTGTGGTTTGTCTCTTTAAACCTTATACGCATCAATTTATTATTGCAATTTAGGATCAATCTATTTTATATTGATGCAGTAAAATCATCTGGGTATCTGAATATCTGTGTATCTGAGTAATTGTTTAATGGCTTAAATCATTTTTTGTATTTTGCATAGAATCAAAAAGGTCTTATAACAATACCTGTTATAAGACCTTTTATTGATGGTGCGGATGATGGGACTTGAACCCATACGTCCTAGAACACACGCCCCTCAAACGTGCCTGTCTGCCGATTCCAGCACATCCGCATATAATCATCGCTTTCAAATCGTTGCTATTGCTCATCTAGCGACTTTTTTATTATAGTGAGTATCCGTATAAAAGTCAAGCGAATATTTAAAAAAAAACGAATTTATTTTAGATTGTCAATTTTGCGTTTAATGTTTAAAGAAATGGAAATAAATGAAACATAACATCGAAATGATAAATCATTTTCACAAATAGTTGTATCTTTACAAAATGATTAGTATAATAGACCTAGTTTATAAGTGAGATATGTTTTGATGCCGGCGCCGTGAGCGTTTAAGGACAATATAGATGAAGTGAGGTTCTGATTATGGGCAAGAAAATACTAGTAGTTGACGATGCGATGTTCATGAGAAAACTCTTAGGCGATATTCTACATAAGGCTGGGTATGAAGTGGTTGCCGAAGCGAGCAATGGAGAAGAGGCATATAACAAATACAAAGAACACATGCCTGATTTAGTCACGATGGATATCACAATGCCGGATGTCAATGGGATTGAGGGCGTCAAAATGATTACGGAACAATATCCAGATGCAAAAATATTAATGTGCAGTGCAATGGGGCAGGAAGGGATGGTTATTGATTCCGTTAAAGCCGGTGCGAAAGGCTTTATTGTTAAACCATTCGTTGGCGATAAAGTTATTGCAGAAGTGCAGAAGCTAATCGGTTAAGGCTTAGCAGTCCTCTTTTTGATAAGTTGTGTTTTAAGTTGATCATGAAATTTGAATAAGCATTAAAAACAAAGTCTTGTGCATTCCGTTTATTTATACGGATTGTACAAGACTTTTCTATTTATTGATAATGTTTTTTGCTATAATGAATAGTGATGATAAAATGGAGGACAGCAAAGATGGGCACACAGAAAAACAATCAAGGTATTTATAGAATATTTGTTGGCAGAGCACCTGGACCGTTTATCGTAACGTTACTGGTTATTTTGCTGATTTCAGGCGCTATAGGCTATGTTGGCATGTCCGGTATATTGGACAGTCTTTATGGAAAACCGACTGCTGAAGAACCGGCTGCACAAAATAACGGCGATGGAATAGAGGCTGATACTCAATCTGACTCATTGGAGACGATCAGTGTTGAAGCACAGGAAATTTTATTGTTTACTGCACAAGTCAGCAGTCTTACAGATGAAAATGCCGCAAAAGATGCAGTGGGAATGTTTGCAAACGAAGGTTTGCAAGTCGGCTATTACCATTCAGGCAGTTACTATAAAATGGTTGCCGGAATGACAGCTGATGAGGACGGGGCAAAACAGTATACGAAACGTATCGTTGAAAAGTATCCTAAATATAAAGATGCCTTTTCTGCGAACTATACAATGGCAATAAATGCCTTTAAAGTAAAAGCCGACGGTATTGATTCTGAAACACTTGCAAAAAGCATTAGGACAATTATTGAAGCGTACAGTGAACTAATTACTTCGGCACAGGTAGCAGATGAAATGAACACGTCTGATGTTGAAGCGCTGTTAAAGCGCAGTGCATTTCTAGATCAGGTTACCCCAGTAGATGAAGCCGATGAAACGATTGTTAAAGCACTTAAAACATTTAATGGAAATATACAAAAGCTGGTTGATCGTAAAGCGAATGTCGGGGCTTATAACCAATTGTGGCTAAACTTCGTACTCAGTGAAGCGAAATAGTGTTGATTAATCGTATAAGGTGTGTGAAGCATGTGTTTACAAAGTGTTGCGGTTTTTAAGAGATGGGATAAATTTATCCCATCTAAGCAGTCTTACATTGAAATCATGAACATATTGTAGTAAAATGTTTATGGTGAAATTGTTGTATACAGTATAATTTTGGCAAAAGCTAATATTATAGACGATTTTTTCAAATCTTTTCAAAGGGGTGATATTACATGGGGCTTCTATCCTTTAAAGGTGGCATACATCCACCTCATGCTAAGAAAGCGACAGAGCATTTGCCAATTGTCGATTACTTAGAACCCAAGATAGTTGAAATTCCATTGAGACAACACATTGGAGCACCTTGTGAAGCAGTCGTACAAAAAGGCGATACCGTAAAAATGGGACAATTGATCGGTAAAGCACCGTCATTCGTCAGTGCTAATGTACACAGTTCTGTTTCCGGCAAGGTTTTGGACGTGAAAAAAATGAACACGGCTTATGGCTTCGATGTTTGTGTAATCATCGAAAACGACTTTAAGAATGAACTTGACGAATCCGTAAAGCCAAAAGGTGATTTTACGCAGATGACTGGTGCTGAAATCATCGGCATCATTAAAGAAGCTGGTTTGGTTGGTATGGGCGGTGCCGGTTTTCCGACACATGTAAAACTTTCGCCACCACCTGAAAAACCAATTGACACAATCATTCTTAATGGCGCAGAATGTGAGCCATTCTTAACTTGTGACCATCGTCTCATGCTTGAGCAACCTGAGATGATCGTTATGGGACTCGAAATTTTGATGAAAGCACTATCGGTTTCAAATGGCTACATCGGTATTGAGAGCAATAAACCCGATGCCATTGAATCCATGACAAAAGCAGCAAAAGGAACGCCGATCAAGGTTGTCGGCTTACACACAAAGTACCCGCAGGGTGCTGAAAAACAACTGATTTACGCCTGTACAAATCGAGAAGTGCCATCTGGCGGATTGCCGATGGATGCTGGGGTCGTCGTCAACAATGTCGCGACTTCTGCAACAATAGCACGCGTCTTCAAAGAGGGGATGCCGCTAGTCGAACGTATTTGTACAGTGACAGGTAAAGCGATCAAGTCACCAAAAAATATTCGCTTTAAGGTAGGAACTTCCTTAAAAGAACTGATAGATTTTTGTGACGGCTACGCTGAAACACCGGGAAAATTACTTCTTGGCGGCCCAATGATGGGGGTTGCGCAAGCATCTGATCAGCTGCCGGCTATGAAAAACACCTCTGGTATTCTCGTCTTTACAAAAGAAGACGCAAAACTGCCACCGGCGACTTCTTGTATTAAATGCGGCAAATGTGTATCTGTCTGTCCTGCATTTTTAGAGCCTATTCAAATTAGTGCCTATTCACTGGGACTTAATTTTGAAAAAGCTGAAAAATTTGGGGCGCTCGATTGTATTGAATGTGGATCTTGCTCATTTATATGTCCTTCGAAACGTCCGCTGCTCGAATCAATCCGCGTCGCTAAACGAGAAATTCTAGCGAAGAGACGTAAATAAGGAGGCAATGAAATGGAGTCAAGATTAACCGTATCTTCTTCCCCTCATATTCGTTCTCAAGAGACAACGCAAAAAATTATGAGGGATGTCACCATTGCACTGCTGCCTGCAGCTGCATTTGGTGTGTATAACTTTGGTATGAGCGCTTTGCTTGTACTTGTCGTATCAGTATTAAGTGCACTTCTCAGTGAAGCACTGGTACAAAAAATGAGAAAACAGCCTGTGACCATTAACGATTTCAGTGCTGTTGTAACAGGTTTATTACTCGGCATGAACTTACCGTCAACGGTTCCGATTTGGATACCGATCATTGGTAGTGCTTTTGCGATTATCATTGTTAAACAAGCTTTTGGCGGTTTGGGACATAACTTTATGAACCCTGCACTGGCAGCAAGAGCAATGCTCGTCGCGTCATGGCCGGTTCAAATGACAACGTGGCCGCAAATGACAGTTGATGCAACTTCATCGGCGACACCGCTCGGCATTATCAAAGAAGGACTTGATGTGAGTATGCCTTCTATCCAAAGCTTTATCGTTGGCAATGTTAATGGCTGTATTGGTGAAACTTCTGCGCTATTGCTTGTTTTAGGCGGCGCATTCCTGATTTATCGCGGCATTATATCTATCAGAATTCCGGGAATTTATATTGGTACAGTGGCTGTACTGACATTGATATTAAGCGGCTTTGATATTAATCTTACCATCGTCAATATCTTTGCAGGCGGCTTAATGCTGGGTGCATTCTTTATGGCAACTGACTATGCTTCATCACCAATCACTGCAAAGGGTCAAATTATTTATGCAGTGGGGATGGGATTGTTAACAACGATCATTCGTTTCTATGGCGGTTACCCAGAAGGCGTGTCATATTCTATTTTACTGATGAACGTCGCAGCACCGCTCATTGATAAATTTACGAAACCTCGTGTGTTTGGAGGTGCTAAGTAATGAAAGATATCCTAAAAACCGGTTTGATCTTATTTATTATCTCAGCTGTTGCGGCCTTTGCACTTGCTATGACGAATGAAGTCACAAAAGATAAAATTGCTGAACAGCGCCAAATGGCGAACGAACTTGCTAAAAAAGAAGTACTTGCTGCAGCTTCTTCCTTTGAAGATGTGACAGGGGATGAACTCGCAACAATTGTTGCAAAATTTGCACCGGTTGTCGAAGTCTATAAAGGCCTTGACGACGGCGGCAATATCGTCGGCTATGTATTCAAGTCAACACCAAATGGTTTCGGCGGCAGTGTTGAAGTCGTAACGGGAATTGACAGTGAAGGAACCTTATCAGGTGTTAGAATAGGTAATCACAATGAAACGCCTGGTCTCGGTGCGAAAGCAACTGATCCGTCCTTCTATGAACAGTACGCCGGTATGTCGACTGATACGCCAATAGGTGTTGCAAAGTCTAATCCTACTGAAACAGATATCCAGGCGATCACAGGTGCAACCATCTCATCAAGAGGTGTTACATCCGGTGTCAACGCTTCAATTGATGCGTTTTATTCGATCAATGGTAATTAAAGGGGGGAACGGTAGTGAATATTAAAAATTTAACGAACGGTATACTCAAAGAGAATCCTACCTTTGTACAATTGCTCGGGATGTGTCCGACACTAGCCGTTACGACTTCCGCCGTTAACGGTATCGGCATGGGACTTGCGACAACAGCCGTTTTGGTTTTGTCCAATCTCGCGATCTCTCTCTTGAGAAACTTTATACCATCAAAAGTACGTATTCCGGCATTCATCGTCGTCATAGCATCCTTTGTTACGATGGTCGGCATGATTATGGAAGCGTATACACCTGATTTATACAAGGCACTTGGCCTGTTCATCCCACTCATTGTCGTTAACTGTATTATCCTTGCACGAGCGGAGGCTTTCGCTTCTAAAAATGGTTTGGTCGATTCTGTTTTCGACGGTATTGGTATGGGCTTAGGTTTTACAATGTCGCTTACCATTCTTGGTTCTGTTAGAGAATTGTTTGGCAATGGCAGCATTTTCAATGTTTCTATTTTAGGTGCATCTTACAAACCTGCACTTATTATGATCCTGCCTCCAGGCGCGTTCTTGGCTTTGGGATTACTGTTGGCGCTTTATAACTATTTCCAAATCAGAAGAGCTAACTAGGGGGGTGTTAACATGGAAAATGCAAGTTTATTGGTAATTATGGTCAGTGCGATTCTCGTTAACAACTTTGTCCTTTCAAGATTTTTGGGGATCTGTCCATTCTTAGGCGTTTCAAAGCAAGTTGAAACAGCTTTTGGTATGGGGATGGCCGTTACGTTTGTTATGACGCTGTCAGGGATATTAACGTATTTTGTACATTATAAATTACTCGTACCAAATGGTCTGGAATTTTTGCAGACGGCGGCGTTTATTCTCGTTATCGCATCATTGGTACAGTTCGTTGAAATTGTATTACAAAAAATGAGCCCGACACTTTATCAGGCATTAGGCGTATTCTTGCCGCTTATAACGACAAACTGTGCCGTTTTGGGTCTTGCGCTCTTGAACATTCAATACGAGTTCGGCCTGCTTCAAACGATTGTTCATTCATTCTTTGCAGCAATCGGTTTTTCACTTGCGATTGTCCTCTTTGCAGGTATTCGTGAGAAACTTGAAATATCAGATGTGCCATTGCCGTTTAAAGGCTTCCCAATTGCCTTAATTACTGCCAGCTTGATGTCTATTGCCTTCTTGGGCTTTACTGGACTCGTATAGAAAGGATGAATGCAAATGGATATGAATACGATTTTATTATCTGCAATCAGCCTTGGCATAATGGGCTTGCTCTTTGGTGCGGGACTTGCGTTTGCATCGAAGAAATTTGCAGTGGAAGTAGACCCACGGGTCACCGCAATTAGAGAAGTCGTTCCCGGTGCTAACTGCGGTGCTTGCGGTTTCCCAGGATGCGACGGCTATTCAGCTGCTGTTGTAAGAGGTGATGCACCTGTAAATGGCTGTCCGGTCGGTGGTGCTGACGTCGCAAAACTCGTCGCAGAGATCATGGGAATGGATGCGGGAAGCTCCGTTAAAATGGTGGCGAAAGTAAAATGTGAAGGTTCTTCAGATCATTGCGGCAACCGCTTTGACTATGACGGCTTTGACAGCTGTGTCGCTGCCAATATGCTCGGCGGCGGTCCGAAAGACTGTCAATACGGCTGTATGGGACTTGGCTCGTGTGTACAGGTTTGTCCATTCGATGCCATTCACATCAATGACCGCGGTATTGCAGAAGTTGATAAAGAAAAATGTACCTCATGTAATAAATGTATTGAGATCTGTCCTAAAAATGTTATCAGCCTCGTGCCTTATGATCAACTTGTGATCGTAGATTGTAACAACAAAGATAAAGGTCCGCAGGTTAAGAAAAATTGTGATGTCGCTTGTATCGCTTGCGGTTTATGTGAAAGAAACTGCCCATTTGATGCTATTCACGTTGTTAATAATCTAGCTGAGATTGATTACGAAAAATGTAAAAACTGTATGGTTTGTGTCGAAAAATGTCCAACAAAGGCTATTGAAGGAGACTTGTCAAAACGCAAGACTGCCAAAGTTATTGAGGACAAATGTATCGGCTGTACGATCTGTGCGAAAAACTGTCCGGTTGATGCTATCTCAGGTGAACTGAAAAGTGTTCATACAGTAGATGCAGACAAGTGTATCGGCTGTGGTGTTTGTGCAGAAAAATGTCCAAAGGATGCCATTGAACTCATCTAGTTCAAACAGAGGCATTTAAAAGTGGAACCCGCTCATGATGAGCGGGTTTTTTTCGTCTGTCAATATCTTTTAACCGTTAACACAAAATATGATAAAAGCCCTATTTCTGATTTATTTCAACGAATTAAACTTTTGATTGCTTGTAATTGAAATTGGTTAATGCTAAACTAGAATTTAGAAAAGCACGCCGTAAATAGTGCTTCAAAAATGCACCATGAAAATTTGATTAAATGCGCTTTTATACATTGGCTATTGACGCTGGATTGTCTATGGTTTGTAGAATGAAAGCACAGTTGAAACAAATTGGCATGAAATGTAAATATATGGTAAAATAGAGGTGCTTATGAGAGTTCAAAATAGCGGTGGTTTGGCGCTTTTAGTTCTTTTGTTAATCGGAGCGATTTTCGGAAGCATTATCGGTGCAGCTTTAGGCGGCATATTGCCGATTCTGGCTTATGGCAAAACCATTGGCGTCGATCCATTTGTCGTCGATCTCAGTATTTTACAGATGACATTTGGGCTGAAATTGAGTTTAAATCTATCTGGTATCATTGGCTTGTTCCTTGCCTTTGTAATCTATCGAAAGCTATAGGTGACACGAATGAAAATTATTTTAGCAAGTCAGTCGCCTAGGCGGATCGCCCTTCTGGAAGCATTTAATTTACAGTTTGAGGCGGAGCCGAGCACATCAGAAGAAGTCTATGATGAAACTGATGATCCCAAATGTGTTGTGATGAGCTTAGCGTTTGAAAAAGGTTATGAAATTGCGCAAAAGCATCCTGAAGACATTGTTCTTTCATTTGATACGGTTGTCTATAGCGACAAAATTCTTGGAAAGCCGAAAGATGAAGAAGATGCGCTCGAAATGCTGAAAGCACTGAATGGCAAAACACATCAGGTTTTTACAGGGCTATCAATCATTAAACTCAATGAAAACATAAAAATAACAGATGTATCCGAAACGTGTGTCACCTTTGTCCAGACAGATGAAGCCACACTAAAGCGCTATGTTGATACAGGTGAGCCGCTTGATAAGGCAGGTGCTTACGGTATACAAGGTTCCGGCGCAGTTCTGGTAGACCGAATTGACGGTGATTATTATACTGTTATGGGGCTTCCGCTCTCTAAGCTGAATGACTATCTTAATCAATTATTCAACATTCAGATGTTATAGGAGCGAAAGATGATTAAAACAATGCCTGAATCAGAGAGACCCAGAGAAAAAATGTTAAACAAGGGAAGCCAATCCCTTTCTAATACGGAACTCCTAGCAATTATTATGCGGACGGGTTCTAGACAAAAATCTGTCATTGACCTCGCAAACGATGTCATTGGCCAGTGTGAAAGGGATATTGGTGATTTAAGGCATATCACTATACAAGAACTGTGTGCCATGCAGGGCATTGGACCTTCAAAAGCATGTCAAATCATGGCAGCAGTTGAACTGGGAACGAGGATTAATGCACAAAAGCTGGCTTACGGACAGCGGATCGCTTCACCGATCGACGTCATTGGCGCTTTTAATAGTCTTCTTTCGCATGAAAAAGTAGAGAAGTTCGTCGTTGCCTATTTATCCACGAAAAATGAAATTATCAGTACTGAGGTTATCTCAATTGGCTCGTTAAACGCTTCAATTGTTCACCCAAGAGAGGTGTACGGCAAGGCTGTTCGACTAAGTTCAGCATCAATCATTGCCGTTCACAATCACCCATCAGGCGACCCATCGCCAAGCCGTGAAGATCGCAACATAACCCGCAGACTGCATGAAGCAGGTAAATTACTCGGCATCGCACTGCTTGATCACATCATTATTGGCGGCAGCCAATATTATAGTTTTAAAGAAAACGAACCGTTGGATTAACAGTTTGATAAATGAATATAAGGTTAAAGGAAGGTATTTAAATGAGATTTGGTTTGTTTTATAAACAATTAGGCATTGACCTCGGTACTGCTAACACACTCGTCTGTGTCAAAGGTAAGGGAATCGTCGTCAGAGAGCCCTCAGTTGTGGCAATTGATGATAAGGAACGTGTTCTCGCCGTTGGATCTGATGCAAAAAAAATGATTGGTAAAACGCCTGGACAGATTAGAGCGATTAGACCATTAAAAGATGGCGTTATTGCAGACTTTGATATTACGCAGAAGATGATTAAACATTTTATCGGCAAAGCATGCCCGAATATGAACTTTTTAACCGGTGCTAAAATCGTTATCGGCATACCGTCACAGGTAACAGAAGTTGAAAAGCGTGCTGTCTATGAAGCGGCACTTTCCGCTGGTGCAAAAGATGCATTTTTGATTGAAGAACCAATGGCCGCTGCCATAGGCGCAGATCTTCCGATTACAGAAGCGACAGGCAGCATGATCGTTGATATCGGCGGCGGGACAACTGAGATTGCCGTCATTTCACTTGGCGGCATCGTCACAAGCCGCTCCATAAGAATTGCCGGCGATGAACTGGATGATTCAATTGTCAATTATGTTAGAAAGAAATACAGTTTAATGATTGGTGAACGCACTGCTGAAAATATTAAAATGAGTATTGCCTGTGCGCTGTTGCCTGAACAAGACGAAATATATGAAGTGACAGGACGAAATCTCGTAACGGGGCTTCCAAATACGCTGCAATTAAAATCCAGCGAAATATATGAAGCAATTAAAGAACCGATTCAATCCATTGTAGAAGGTGTTAAGTCGACTCTTGAAAAAACGCCGCCAGAATTGGCATCAGATATTTACCAGTCTGGTATTGTGCTTGCCGGAGGCGGGGCCTTACTTAAATACCTTGACAAGCTGATTATGAACGAAACAGGTATGCCGGTTCGTATTGCAGAGAATCCGCTAGACTGCGTTGCAATTGGAACGAGCAAGGCCGTTGAGAGCTTCAATGAATTAAAAGAAGTCTTTATTTCTACGAGATCCCTATAATAAGGATGAGCGGTGACGCGAATGAATGAACGTCTTAAGAAGATTATCGTCATTGTCGTTGGGCTATTAATGATTTTGCTGATGGCAATTTCATTTGGGGGGCGTGAAAGGATTACAGCAGTTGAAAGCCAGCTGGGTTCTTTTATCGCTCCTGTTCAGCGTTTTTTCAGTCAAATTGGCAACTTTATGGACGAAAAAACAGAGCCCATCATCAACGTGTTGAATTACAAATCGTTAAATGAAAGCTTATCAAAAGAAAACGAAATGCTGAAAGCGCAGGTCGTTAGTTTAACCATGGCTCAAAAGGAATTTGAAGAACTCAATGAACTCAAGCAAAGTCTTCATTATGCTGAACGCTCTGATCAGGATAATTATATTTCATGTTCTGTCATCGCTAAGGATATCGGCAACTGGTTCAATATGTTTACCATTGATGCCGGAACAGAGCAGGGCGTAACGAAAAACAGTACCGTCATTAACGGCAACGGTCTTGTCGGATTGGTTTATGAAGTTGGAAGTAATTGGTCAAAGGTTATTTCCATTATTGATCATAAATCTTCTGTCGGCTTTGAAATGCTGCGCGTTACAGATGATTACGACGGCATTTTGAGCGGGACGACGAATTATGAACTCGTCGGTGAACTCTACGACACACAGGCGAATGTTCATGTGAATGATTATATTGTAACATCAGGCCTCGGCATGTATCCAAAAGGCATCCTTATTGGTCAAATTTACGAGCTCGTCGACGATCGCGATCTATTTTTAAAACAAATCAAAGTAAAACCAGCAGTTGACTTTAAAAAGCTGAATAAAGTGATGGTTATTCCTTATGATGAATATGAGGAAGAAATCAACACTTACTTACCTTAGGCGGTGTACGATGAAAAAGATAATCGTCTTTTTATTGGCAATTGCAAATTTCATATTGATGTCAACACTTTTTCAGCAGTTTCGCGTCTATGGCGTTCTGGCGAATTTGTGTATCGTCTTTTCCATTATATTTGCCATTCTCTTTTCAGAGCAGCATGGGTATATTTTTGCGGTTGTATCGGGTCTGCTTCAAGATACATTTCTTGGGAAGGTTCTCTTTGTCAACACCATTATTTATACGATTCTTGTTTACGTAACAGTGCGTGTTGAAAGAATCATGTTTAAAGGCAATGATATGACGCCGATCTTTCTCATATCCATGGCAACGATCGCATATCATCTCATTTTCTTTGTCTTTATGTTTCTCTTGCAGTCAACGATTCCCATTCACCAATTGGCAATGCATATTATCATTGAAGTCATTTTAAACAGTATCATTGGCCTCATCATCTACCGGCTTGTCTTTAAAAACGTCTTTGGTTATAAACTAGGTGACTATAATGCTTAAATTTTTGTTGAACCGTAAAAATCAAATTACTTTTTTATTTATTGTGATTGGCGTAGCACTTATATACCGCCTTTCTTTTCTAACCATTGAAAATGGCGATTATTATTATGATAAGTCTGTTAATAATCGAATCAAAAAAATTGAAACTTATGCAGGCAGAGGCGATATATACGATCGTAACGGCGTTTTGATCGCTACAAGCGACATTGGCTTTGTCTTAAAACTCAATAGTGGTGTTATTCCAAGTGATGAACTCAATTCAATGGCGATCAGCCTTTATGATTTCTTAGAAGAACAAGGTGAAGCGCATATTGAATTTCCTATCAAAATTGTCGACGGTCAATACGTATACAGTTATGATGAAAATATTAAAAAATGGCTCAGCAGCAATGGTTATCCAGAGGGCGAAACGGCTGATAATGTTTTTAAGGAAGTTCGGGCGTTTAATTATATTGATGAAGAACTTAGCAATTACGAAGCTTATCGCATTCTTTACAACGGCGGTACTTATTTGCCTATCTCAACATCAAAAATGAGATTCCTTGATGAAATTTACAAAGACACCTTTCTAGATTTATATGGTTTAGATGCTGATACATCGGCAAAAGAAGCTTTCAAAGCAATTCGGGATCGAAAAGAATTTGATATTGATGAAAGCTATTCAGATGCAGATGCTTACAAGATACTCGTTTTAAAACATGCGATTAAAGAAAAAGGCTATCTTAAATACGAGCTCATTACTGTGGCGCCGTCGGTTAAAAAAGAAACAGCGGTTTTGATACAAGAACGGGCTTATGAATTTGCGGGTATATCCGTTTCTTATGAATCGATAAGACGTTACCCCTACGGCGAAAGCGCCGCTCATATCCTCGGTTATATGGGGAAAATTTCAACCGATAGCGAGTATGAAAAATTTGTCACACAGAATGACTATGAGCAAAATCAAATGATTGGCAAGACTGGTATAGAAGGCAATTATGAACTTGATCTACATGGTGAAAACGGCTATAAATATATAGAAGTAGACGTTTATGGGAAATACGTAAAAGACATTGATGAGGAAGACTACGGTCTCGATTCTAAAAAAGCGTCATCGGGTGAAGATGTTTATTTAACCATTGATATGAACTTACAGCACGTCCTTGAAAAGGGAATTGAAAAAGCGCTTAACCAAATACAAATTGGCGGCGTTTACGATAGCCCATGGGGGGATTATAAATACGGTGATTCTTTTCCGCAAGCTGAGACTGCTGCCGGTGTCGTCGTCGATGTCAATACTGGTGAAGTGCTTGCAATGGCCAGTTATCCTTCCTATGATATTAACCTGTTTTCAACGGGGATCAGTCAGGAAGACTGGAATGCACTCAATCCTGTCAACAAGCGTAATCCGCTTGCCGCGAGACCGCTTTACAATATGGCGACGATGATGGCCGTACAACCTGGATCGATTTATAAAATGATGACGGGATTTGCTGCTATGATGCAGGGGCTCGATCCATATCAGAAAATTTATTCAAACGGTTATATTGAAATCGGCAATCAGCGCTATGGATGCTGGTACTGGAATCAATATCATCTTAAACACGGACCAACTGATTTCTTCAAGGCGATTGAAACATCGTGCAACTATTACTTTTATAATATCTCTACCGGTAAGGACCATTATCGTGATATGCCGCTGAATTATGACATAACGCCTTCTATTATTATCGAGGCTTCAAAAAAATTTGGTCTGAACGATAAAACAGGTATTGAGATTGGCGAAGTAAACTTTGGTGTGCCGGATCCGGATAAGAAAAAGCGGACAATTGAAATTCTATTATCGAGAGAACTGACAACATTATTAAAATCATATTTTCCTGAATCAACCACAAGTGATGAAGATCAGTTAAATGAGCTGATTCAAACGATCGTAGGTTGGTCCGACGAAAATCCATCGAGAGGTGAGATCATTAAACGCCTGATGGATTTAGGTGCAAATGATGATTATTATGTCACCGAGCAGCTTGCCGATGTCATTAAATACGATTATTTTAACTTGATGAAATGGTATGAAGGCGATACACTGAACTTATCGATTGGGCAGGGGGATCATACCTACACGCCGGTACAGGTAGCACGTTATATTGCCTCCATTGCCAATGATGGTTATTTGAAAGAGTTGTCACTGGTTAATAAAGTAGGTGACACAGAAATTGTCAAAGAACAATCAACGGAAAGTGTTGATATTGATAATTATCTCGATATTATTCGAGAGGCTATGAATCGCGTTACACATGGCAGTGAGGGGACAGCCAGAACTGTTTTTCAAGATTTTCCAGTTGACGTAGCAGGCAAAACAGGTACGGCTGAGAAGGAAGGCTTAATTCCACCACTGGATGAAGTGGCTTATTTAACAGAGTATTTAAAGGAGTTTGCACCTAGTTTAGAGCTTGAAGACGTTGAAGCGAAGACGATAGAAATCATTAAGCGGCGCAGTGAAGAACTGTCGACCCTTGAAAAGGAAAAAAATGAAGCAACAGACGAAACCATAAAAGCACTTAAAGAAGATAAACTCAATAAACTGATTGAACAGGATTATCTCAATAAAGGCGTTGCCATGAGAGCAGCGATAAAAGAACTAACAAATGATACCATCACAGATGATGAAATCAATGTATATCGTTTGCCATATGATAGTTATTCATGGTTTGTCTCATTTGCACCGTATGATAATCCGGAAATCGCCGTTATTGTTTTTATCCCTCAAGGTGGTCATGGCGGTTATGCGGCACCTGTTGCCAGAGATATTTATGCAGAATATTTTCATTTGACACCTCCTGCAGACGAATAGTAGGCAGATACTTGAACTAAACGCATCAATACTATAAAATAGAGTAAGTAAGTATAGGCGGTGAAATTGTGAAAATGAAAGCACCCGTGGCATTTAAAGGGACAGTTAACGGTTTGTATTTAGCCATCGAATCGGCTGTCGATTTTGAGATACTCGTCGATCACTTAAAACAGATTTTAGAGAAATCCGCTGACTTTTATAAAGGATCGAATATTATTGGCTGCAAAGGGCAAAAAATGTCCTATGCAGAAAAGTATCGACTTGAAGAAATTATAAAGTCATACGGCATTGGCGTAGACAGTTTAGAATTAATGGAAGAGACGCCAAAAACAACTTCTGTTCAATTAGATGAGCCTAAGACAACTGAAAAAGAAATTGTTGTTGAAAAAGAAGTCATCGTTGAAAAAGAAGTTTTTATTGAAAAGGAAGTACTGCAATCGGATACAAAATTTGTGTATGGCACGATGCGCTCTGGAAAGGGCGTGGAATTTTCAGGCAATGTCATTGTCTTAGGTGATGTTAATCCCGGTTCAGAAATCATTGCCGGCGGTAATATCATCGTTATTGGCAAACTGCTTGGCTTTGTTCATGCTGGCGCGTATGGTGATGATGAAGCTTTTGTTGTCGCCAATCATATGGCACCGACGCAGATCAGGATTTCCAGGTATATTTCAGTACCGCCCAAAGACGAAAACCGAGAGGCAAATCGGTTGACTGAAAAGGCATCTGTCAACAACGGGGTTATAAAAATCGAAAGTATACATTAATTAAAAACGATTACCAATAATATTTTGGAGGATAACAAAATGGGTGAGTCAATAGTCATTACATCTGGGAAGGGCGGCGTCGGTAAAACGACCACAACCGCAAATATTGGCGCTGCACTGGCGATGGAAGGAAAGAGTGTCTGCGTTATTGATGCCGATATAGGACTAAGGAATCTTGATATTGTCTTAGGACTTGAAAATAGAATAGTCTATGATATCGTTGATGTTGTAACAGGTGTATGCCGCATCAAGCAGGCACTGATTAAGGATAAGCGTTTCCCTAATCTGTTTCTCTTGCCGGCAGCACAGACAAAAGATAAAAATGCCGTATCACCGGAACAAATGAAAGAACTTGTAGAGGACTTAAAAAAAACACACGACTTTATTCTCGTCGATTGTCCGGCAGGTATCGAACAGGGTTTTAAAAATGCAATCGCCGGTGCTGATCGTGCCATTGTCGTCACGACGCCTGAGGTGTCAGCAGTACGCGATGCAGATAGAATCATCGGATTGCTTGAGGCTTCTGAAATTCATGATCCGAGGCTGATTGTCAATCGTCTGCGCGTTGATATGGTTAAACGAGGCGATATGATGAATGTTGAGGATATTACAGATATTCTCGCCGTTGACCTTATCGGTGTGGTACCGGATGACGAAGAAGTGGTGATGAGTACCAATAGAGGAGAGCCGGCAGTCTTTAGAGACAATGCGCTTTCCGGGATGGCGTTTAAAAATATTTCAAAGAGAATTATGGGTGAAGATGTCGAATTCTTGGAGTTTGATGTTCAGGAGAGCTTCTTTGAAAAATTGAAGAAGGCATTTTCTTTTGGCAAGTAAAGGAGGAGACATATGTTTGACTTATTTGGTTTTTTTAATAGCAAACCGAGCACAAAGAGTATCGCGAAAGAGCGTTTGAAACTGGTTTTGGTACATGATCGCACCAATTGTTCACCAGAACTGCTGGAGCTTTTGAAAGAGGATATCTTAAATTCGATTTCAGAGCACGTCGATTACGATCCGCAGAATATGGACATTAAAATTACGAGGACACGGGATGATGAATCTGGGAAACCTGTTCTTGTGGCGAGTATACCGATCAAAAATATGAAACGTTAATCCGGGTCCTTTTATAGGACCTTTTTTAAGTCGAGGTGAAACGATTGACAATTAAGAAGATTTTTGAGAATTTCGACTACTGGTTGATGTTAATTATCATGGTGATCTTTACATTTGGTGTATTGGCTATTGCCACTGCTACAAATGTTCAAACTGACGGTTTTTCAAGACAGTTTATGATGCAGATCATCGCCTTTGGCATTGGTATTGTCATCATCATCGCCATGCAATTTTTTGACTATGAAGTATTTGGTGAATTTTATTTCGTCATTTATGGTTTAGCCATAGCCGTGCTGTTGCTGGTTTATGTACCGGGACTCGGCGCCATTCGAAACAATGCGCGCAGCTGGATTGCGATCGGCCCTATTGATATACAAACCAGCGAACTTGCTAAAATAGGTTTTATTATTTTTTTTGCGAAGTTTTTAGAAAAAAATCGCGGTGTGAAATCTTTTTTGGATATCCTAAAATGTGTCCTTCTCATGCTGCCTTTTATAGGATTGGTTATTAAGCAGCCTGATCTTGGGTCGGCACTTGTCTTTGTGCTCATTGGGTTTGGCATGATGTTTATTGCAGGGTTGCCATATCGTTATATACTCATTGGTACCGTGGCATCAGCGATAGGCTTTCCGATTATTTACGCAAATTTAAAAACACATCAGAAACAGCGCATAGACGCTTTTTTAAACCCTAATGATACCTCACTGCCGGGAAACTATCATGTGATGCAGTCAAAAATTACGATGGGTTCTGGACAGTTGTATGGCAAAGGGCTTTTCCAAGGCGTCTATCATCGCCTTAATTATTTGCCGGTACAGGAGAGCGATTTTATATTTGCTGTCTTTGTGGAAGAGATGGGCTTTGTAGGCGGTGCGGCTATTATTGCACTTTACTTTATTTTTTTACTGCGCTTGATTCATTTAAGCCGTAAGACAAAAGATGACTTTGGCAGTTATATCATCATTGGCATCATCTTTATGTTTGCTTTTCAAATTATTGAAAATATAGGTATGACAATGGGCGTCATGCCCGTTACAGGTATCACATTGCCGTTTTTCAGTTATGGCGCATCTTCCATTGTGACAAGTATGATTGCGCTGGGACTGGCGGAAAGTATCTATGTGAGAAGAAAAAAAAGTACATTTATGTACTAATTAATATGAATGCTTAGGAGGCAATTTTATGAACCTAGAGGGACTTTTGCAACGTGTTGAAAAGCCTTCAAGATATATCGGTGGCGAATTGAATACCTTTAATAAACCATTGGATGATCATACTATTCGATTTTGTTTTGCTTTTCCAGATGTTTATGAAGTTGGCATGAGCCACTTGGGTATGCAAATTATCTATCAGCTGCTAAATGGGGTTGAAGATGTATTCTGTGAGCGTGTTTTTGCACCATGGCATGATATGGAAGCGATGATGCGAGAAAATGAGATGAAATTATTTTCCCTTGAAACGAAGACGCAGCTTGGTGATATGGATGTCATCGGCTTTACGTTACAATACGAACTCAGCTATACCAATATACTCAATATGCTGAATCTTTCCGGCATTTCTCTTTTGTCAAAAGATCGGCATGGGCGAGATCCGTTGATTGTCGCTGGTGGGCCATGTGCTTATAATCCTGAACCACTTGCAGAGATCGTCGACATGTTCTTTATTGGGGAAGGCGAAGAGCTGCTGATTGATTTTATTGATGTTTATCGCCTGTATAAATTAAAACAAATTGATAAGGAAACGCTCTTAAGGCGCTGTGCCGATATAGAAGGCGTCTATGTACCAAAATTTTATGAACCGCAATACAATGAAGACGGTACCATACAATCGGTCAAGACGATTGACGGTGTGCCGGAAGTCATTAAAAAGAGGATTGTACGCAATTTGGACGATGGCTTTAAACTTGAAACCATGATTGTTCCCTTTGCCGATATTGTACATGACCGCGCGATGCTGGAAGTTTTCCGAGGCTGTACCAGAGGCTGTCGTTTTTGTCAGGCGGGCATGCTGTATCGTCCTATTCGAGAACGCGGACAGGATAGTCTCGTCGAAAATATTGATAAAATTTTAAGCAGTACGGGATTTGAAGAAGTATCGTTAACTTCTCTGAGTACCATGGACTATTCTGGCATTGACGCGCTTGTCAAAAAACTCGTCGACAAATACGAAGCGCAGTCAGTCGGCGTTTCACTGCCGTCACTTCGCCTTGACAGTTTTTCCATTGATGTGCTTAAGGAAATTCAAAAAATCAAAAAAACCGGCTTAACATTTGCACCGGAAGCAGGCACGCAGCGACTAAGAGATGTTATCAATAAAGGTGTGACGGAAGATGATATTGAATCCACCTTTAAGAGTATTTTTGAACTCGGTTGGTCTAGGGTTAAATTATACTTCATGATCGGTTTGCCGACGGAAACCATGGATGATCTTGACGGCATTGCCGATATTGCCAATTTGGGAACCTATCTTTTTAAGCAGTATAAACCGGAATATATGAAAAAGTCTGTACAGGTTACCGTCAGTACTTCATGTTTTGTCCCAAAACCGTTTACGCCTTTTCAATGGATGGCGCAGTCAACCGCAGAAGCGTTTTATGAGAAAATTGACCATCTAAAGGGCAAGCTTAACAACAAAAAAGTTGTTTACAATTATCACGATCCAAAGACCAGCGTTTTGGAAGGTGTTTTCGCAAGAGGCGACCGGAAACTGGCTGCGGTATTAATAAAAGCTTATGAATTAGGCTGTAAATTTGATGGGTGGCAGGAATACTTTAACCATGACAATTGGATGAAAGCTTTTGAAGCCTGCGATGTTTCACCTGATTTCTATACGACGAGAGAGCGCCAAAAAGATGAAATATTTCCTTGGGATGTGATCAGCCCGGGCGTGACTAAACAGTATTTATGGCTTGAAAATACAAGAGCACTGGATGAAACAGTAACAGGCGACTGCCGAACAGACTGCAAAGGCTGCGGCGTCAATAAAATCATTATCGGCGGTGATTGCTAATGGTAACATTGAGAATACGTTATACCAAAACACATTACATGAAATATTTAGGGCACTTGGAGTTGATGAAGCTCTTTGAACGAGTCTTTAGGCGACATCAATATCCTTTAAAATTTTCTGAAGGATTCAATCCGCATCCTAAAATGACATTTGCCTCACCGTTATCTGTCGGCTATGCGACAAAAGGCGATTTGATGGAAGTCATTTTGACAGAAGAAATGCCGCTTGAGAAAGTACTTGCAACTGTCTTTCCAGAGGGGATTGAATTATTGGATGCAAAATACGTCGAATCGAAGACGTCACTTATGGCGGGGATTGACAGTTCTGAGTATTTGATTAATGTCGAGCTTCAAACGCCGATCAGCGATTTGGAAGGGCAATTTGAGCATTTTCTTTCACAGGATTCGATTATTTATGAAAAGAAAAACAAGCGTGGTCAAATGCGTACCATTGATGCAAAAGCACAAATCTACAAGGCCAAAATTATTTATGAAGAATCCTGCGAGTTTACACTTAGATGTACTTTGAAGACGAGCAGTCAAGGCAATTTAAATCCTGAAACATTCGTCAAAGCTTTTTTAAAGTTTTGCAGACAACCAGAAGATTCGGCGGTTATTCTCGTCGAGCGGCTTGCAATGTTTGATATAGCGCATGAGCCGCTGTTTGAATTAACAAAATAGTCATAAGCCATCGTAATGGTTAATCAGATTTTCTTTTAAAGGAAGCAAACGAGAAAGCGGGAAGGCGATGAACAACAAAAACAAAGCAATATATATTGTAGAAAGTCGCGATACCCGTCTGGCGATTAAATATGATCTGACAAATGATGCGATAGAGGGCATTGTCGCATCAAGAGGTGAAAATTACACTTATCTAAACAAAGTGTTCGCAGCAAAGATCGTCAATATTGTCGATTCATTGGATGGGGTTTTTTTAGACATTGGCGCAAAAGAGAACGCCTTTATGACGAAGCGCGAACTGTGCAAAGCACTTGATATCACTTATGCAAAAGTGAAGCAGGTTCCAATAAAGCAGTTGGTAAAGCGCAATCAATTGATACTGGCCCAAGTGAGTCGTGAAGCGTATCAGTCAAAAGGCGCTTCCCTGAAAGCTGAAATTAGTATCGTTGGCAAATACTTTGTACTCCTTCCACAGACAAAGGGTATTAAGTATTCCAGAAAAATCAATCCGCGCACTTTAGACCTAACGCTTCAAAATCGTCTAACAGAAAAAGGTGCTGCGATCGGTTTTATCGTTAGAAGTCAAGTAGCAGAAACCAATGATACGGAAGCTGTCTACGGTGATCTGATGAGACTGATTGATGTATGGGAACGCATGCTAAATCAATTTAGACTGACGCCAAACATGCGCTGTCTTTATGAACCGGATACATTTGAAGATGAAGTCTATCGCAGACTTTATGAAATGCGTCAAACACGACTTTATGTTCAGCGAGACGAAGAAAGAGACGCATTGATTGCGATGGGGGTTCAAAAGAACGATATCGATAAGCAGATAGCCAGTGATATCAATACATTGACATTGCTTGAAAAATTAAAAGCACTCCTTGCCGGAAACGTCTTCAAAACACCTTCAGGCGCACAGTTCACCATAGATGAACTGGAGGCTTTTACAATCATTGACATTGATTCAGCCACTTATACAGGCGATCAGACAAAAGATGATTTTGCCTTTGGATTAAATCTTGAGGCAGCAAAATCTATCAGACAATTATTGCTGCTGAGGCAGATAGCCGGTGTGATTATCATTGACTTTATTCATATGCCTGCAGAGGTGCAAACGCGTTTTCTTGAGAAATGCCGTGAGGAATTCTTTACGCGAGATGACGATTTCAGCGTCCATGGCTTTACAGCGCTTGGCTTGTTGGAAATAACGCGAAAACGTGAGAAGCCATCGCTAAAAGCATTGATGAGTTTTGATTATAAGTGCGGTGATCTTTATCATTTGGCCTTGGTCTCAATGGAGAATCAGCTCAGGCGGCTTTCTAATCATACAAATACCAAACGTGCCATGGTCGTTTGTGAAGAACCATTATATATTTATTTGAGACAGCGGCCTATTGATGGCAGCATTTTTGGCTTATCATTAAAATATGAAAAGCGCAAACGAACGGCGTCCAGTTATGCCATTCAGACACTTCCGGAATGAGCGATAATCAACATAAAAAAGAGAAAGTAATACAGCGGTAAGATATCGGTCAAAATACTGGAATTTCATTGACATGTGCTGGTTGATATGATATTATTTATCGTGTTGCCGCACGAGTTGGGTTTTTAAAACACGTAGGTGTACCTAGATCTCGGCGAGTATGGATAGAGGAGGTGCGAAATGTACGCAATTATTAAAACTGGTGGTAAACAATACAAAGTTGCTCAAGGTGATGAAATTTTCGTGGAAAAATTAAATGTCACTGAAGGTGAAACTGTAGAGTTTGATGACGTTTTAGCTGTTTCTACTGAAGAGGGCTTACAAGTTGGCTCAGAAGTAGCAGGCGCTAAAGTAACGGCTTCTGTTGTTAAAAACGGCAAAGGTCCAAAAGTCATCGTTTTCAAATACAAGTCTAAAAAAGACTATAGGAAAAAACAAGGCCACAGACAACCGTACACTAAGGTTAAAATCGAAGCGATTTCAATGTAGTGACAGATGGTAAAAGTTGTCGTTAGTAAAAATTCAGAACAGTATTTGTCATTAAAGATTACGGGACATGCATATTCCGGAAAACCGGGACATGATATTGTCTGTGCAGCTGTTTCCACATTGGGGCAGACTTTGGCAAATGCACTTGAACTGATTGCTGAAATCCCGGAAAAAGAGCTTAGGCTTTCGTATCAATCGGGCTTATTGTCCTTGAGTGTTCCGGAAACAGCAGATCGACATACTGTGGACATATTATTTAGAAATTTCGTAATTGGCATAGATGGCATTGTAGGTAGTTATCCTAAAAATGTCAAACTGATCATTGAGGAGGTGCAGGGACATGATAAGAACTTTTAACTTACAGTTATTTGCGAGTAAAAAAGGTGTTGGTTCTTCTAAGAACGGTCGCGACTCACAGTCGAAACGCCTTGGTGTTAAAAGAGCAGACGGACAGGCAGTCAGTGCCGGAAGTATTCTCGTAAGACAGAGAGGAACGAAAATCCACCCTGGCAACAACGTAGGCAAAGGCGGCGATGATACATTATTCGCAAAAGTCGACGGCGTTGTAAAATTCGAGCGTAAAGGCAAAGATAAAAAACAAGTAAGCGTTTATGAAGCTTAATCCTAAATGTCCATCATCTTTGATGGACATTTTTATTAAAATAAGAAGATAAAAATCGGTTTAGAATATGACAGATTTGATGATTGAGGTCCTTTATTTCAAGAAGGTCTATAGGTGATCAAAAAGACTGAATTTTATACTTTTTAAACTTTAAGCATTGGAAAATTTGAGAGCATTGGTATGAGCCTTTGACATAGCGGTTCATATCCTATATACGAATATTTCGTAGAGGTGAATGATGTTTGTAGATATTGCAAAAATCTACATTAAAGCTGGCGATGGCGGCAATGGCCGCGTTAGTTTCAGAAGAGAAAAGTATGTGCCGGATGGCGGCCCGGATGGCGGCGATGGCGGCCGAGGCGGTAGTATTGTCGCCATTGCAGACGATGGGATCAGAACGTTGATGGACTACCGCTATAAAACAAAATATAATGGTGAAGCCGGTGGCGACGGCGGCAAAAAGAATATGACGGGAAAGGCTTCCGAAGATTTATTGATTAAAGTCCCTGTTGGCACCATTATTCGAGATGCGGAAACCGGTAAAGTCTTAGCAGATTTAAAGACGAAAAATGAAAAAGTAGTTCTTGCGAAAGGCGGCCGAGGCGGCAGGGGTAATACACATTTTAAAACAGCGACACGACAGGCGCCGACTTTTGCAGAAAAAGGGACGAGCGGCGTTGAACGCAATATTGTCATGGAGCTCAAGTTGTTGGCAGATGTGGGATTACTTGGCTATCCAAATGTGGGAAAATCAACATTTCTTGCAGCGACAACAAAAGCACAGCCCAAAATCGCCAATTATCACTTTACAACACTACAGCCTAATTTAGGTGTTGTTGAAGCTATTAAAGGCAAGAGCTTTGTCATAGCTGATATACCGGGGCTGATAGAAGGAGCTAAAGACGGTGTTGGATTGGGACATGATTTTTTAAGACATGTTGAACGCACACGACTGCTGGTACATGTCGTCGATATATCCGGCATTGAGGGCCGTGATCCTATAGAGGACTTCAAAACGATCAACAAAGAAGTTTTTGGGTATAGCGAAAGGCTATCGACGCGTAAACAAATCGTTGCAGCCAATAAAATCGATTTACTTTTCGATCGAGAAGTTTTAACGCATTTTACAGCGACACTTGAAGCAGAGGGTTATGAAGTTTATCCAATTTCTGCGGCAACAGGTGAAGGCGTTGAAACACTCTTAAGCCGTATGACGACGCTGCTCGATGAAATTCCTCATGAAGCGCTTGTCGACGAATCGGACTATCTCGTAGAGGAGCTGGATTTCACCGACAAATCTGAAATCAATTACTTTATGGATGAAGGGGTTTACTGTGTCGAAGGTGAATATCTCGAGCGATTGATGTATTCAACCAACATGGATGATATAGAATCACTCAGAAGATTTCAAAATGTCTTAAAAAATAAAGGTGTTTTTGATCACCTTCGCGAAATGGGTATTGAGGATGGCGATACAGTAAGAATCCTGTCCTTTGAATTTGAATTTTATGATTAGGTATAGGAGCGTATATGCTAACGGGAAAACAGCGTAGTTTTTTAAAATCACTTACAAATACAATGAAGCCAGTTACTCAACTAGGCAAAGAAGGCGTTACAGAGGCTTTTCTAATAGAAGTTGATCATCTGTTGGAACATCATGAACTCATTAAAATAAGTGTACTGAATAATAGTATGTGCACAGCCAAAGAAGCGGCGAATGAAATTGCAGAAAAAACAGATGCAGAATTTGTTCAGGCGATTGGCAATCGCTTTACGCTATACAGACAGTCTCGGACTAATCCGACGCTTGAAATTCCAGGCGCCGATAATTCGCGCGTCCATAATAATCGTCTTAAACAGTTGCAGGTAGAGCGTGAAAAGCAAAATAAAATGCAGAAACAGTCGACGGGCAAGCGCATTCGTAAATCCGTCAAACCAAAAACGCCAAAGACGTCAAAATAAGGAGTGCTTTTATGGAAGCAGCAGCCCGCGGAAAACGCATTGGAATTATGGGTGGGTCCTTTAATCCCATCCATTATGGTCATCTAATGCTGGCTGAACAAATTAGAACGCAGTATGCACTGGATAAAATCATTTTTATTCCGGTTGGCATTGCAGCACATAAGGCAAATAACCTTAAAGAAACGCGGACAGAGCGTTTCCGGATGACCGCTTTGGCTATTGAATCAAATCCATTTTTTGAAGTCAGTGATTATGAGCTGAAAAGAGAAGCCGTTTCCTATTCTGTGGAGACGGTTAGGGATTTGCGAAAATCATTGGATGCATCTGATTCGCTCTATTTTATCACGGGGGCAGATGCCATCATCCTGTTGGATTCATGGTATCACAGCAAAGAACTCAGCCAATATGTGACATTTGTCGCAGCAACGCGTCCGGGCGTTGATACTGAGGAATTTGAAGCGAAGATTCAAGTACTGCGTGAAAAACTGGATGCCAAGATCGAAATGTGCTTTATTCCAGCACTCGCTATCAGCTCGACGGATATCAGAACGAGGGTACAGGAAGGGAAGAGTATTAAATACCTCCTGCCAGAATCGGTTGAGGCATATATTTATGAAAAAGGTCTATATCGCGTATAGTTGTCGCATGGACCGTAGACAAGCCGGTTCATTCATCGTTTCATTCGATGATCGCATCGGTTTTTTTGCATGACTCAGGAGATAATGATGACAAACGAAGCAATGATCACGTACTTAAAGGCAAATTTAAGTAAAAAAAGATTTCAGCACAGCATGCGCGTCGCAAAACTTTCAAAAGACTTGGCTAAAATACACGGTGCGGACCCCGACAAAGCATACTTTGCCGGGCTGGTTCACGATATTGCCAAAGAACTTGACGATGAAACCTGTCTTTTGTATATTCAAAAAGCGAACATCTATAAGGACCCCAGCATTGAAGCCAACCCTAATTTGGCGCATGGTGAAATTGCAGCGTATTTGCTGTCAACAAAATTTGGCATTGATGATGAATCAATTCTAAATGCCGTCAGATGGCACACCTATGGCCGTGCCAACATGACTACACTTGATAAAATTGTCTATTTGGCAGACATTATAGAGCCGAAACGTCAATTCGAACATATTGATGACCTTCGTAAAATTGTTGTTGAAGATCTGAATGCTGCCATTCACTATTTTTTTGATTTATGTGTTGCCTATCTATCAGAAAAACATCAAATTGTGCATCAGAATACCTATGATATGCTGCATACCCTTCGTTGACGGAATGAATCCATTAACTGTCTATAATTATTCAAAAAATGAAGAATGATGCATTTTTCTTGATTATTTATGATATATTATCTATTATAGATAATAAGGCAATAGAAAAAGGAGCAAAGTAGAATTGAATTTTGACATCGTAAAAAAGATTTATAATCTGCTGGATGATAAGAAGGCAAAGGATATCGTTGTTTTGAAAGTTAATCGTATTACAACAGTGGCGGATTATTTTATTATCGCCACCGGTACTTCGTCAACGCATATTAATGCACTTTGTGATCACGTTGAAAAGACATTGTTTGACGCCCATTTCACGCCTAAGCATAAAGAGGGCAGAGCAAAAGGCGAATGGGTGCTCATGGATTATCAGGACTTTGTCGTGCATATTTTCAATGCAGAGATGCGTGCGTATTATAATCTTGAAAGAATATGGAGTGATGCAGAGTTCATAACAATTGTTTAGGGGGAATTTATGAAAAAAGCAATCCATCCGATTTTGGAAAAGCTTATTCCGGTTGCTAGAGGTGTTGCTGAAACATTTGGGTCAAATTGTGAAGTTGTTATACATGACTTTTCTGATCTTGAATACTCTATTGCAGCAATCTTCAATGGCCATGTAACTGGTCGTACAGTTGAAACGAAAATGACGGAAACCGTCATGAAGCAAATTGACAAAAAAATTGATGGTGAGGACGTGTATAATTATACGGGCAAAAGTACATTGGGCAGAGAATTAAAATCTACGACCTCATTTATCAAAGATATGGATGAAAAGATCATTGGCTGTATGTGTATCAACTTTGACATTACCGATATGATCAGTGCCAAAAACATCCTTTCGGAGCTTTGCAAAGTAAATGAAGAAGAAGTTAACGTGATCGGCGAGATTAATAAAGTCAATGATGTGCTTTACGATATTGTCGAAAATACAATTCATAAATTTGGTCGTCCAGTCATATACTTGACAAAAGATGAAAAAGTTAGCATTGTCAAGGACTTGGAAGATAAAGGTGTCTTTTTAATTAAAGGTGCCATTGATTACGTTGCCAATTCCCTCCAAGTATCCCGTTATACGATATATAATTATCTCGACGGTATACGAGAGGGCAAATAAGGAGGAGAACATGTTAAAAACAATTCACACATCTAATGCACCAGCTGCAGTCGGTCCATATTCTCAAGGCGTTTCTGCCGGAAATTTTGTCTTTGTTTCCGGTCAAGTACCAATTAATCCGGCGAATGGCGAACTCGTTAAAGGTGATATTAAAGCTGCAACAAAACAATCGCTTGAAAACTGCAAAGCAATTTTAGCTGAGTCTGGCTTAACGATGAAAAGTGTTGTAAAGGTAACTGTATTACTAAACGACATTAGTGATTTTGCCGCAATGAATGAAGTATACGGCACTTATTTTGATGAACATAAACCTGCAAGAGCAGCATTTGAAGTCGCTAAACTGCCTTTAAATGCAGATGTGGAAATTGAAATGATCGCTTATGGTGAAAATGCATAGCCGCATAAACGTATAAGTTGAAATTTTAAGAATAACCATTAAAAACAACCCCCGACACCAATCCATATGGATAAATGCCGGGGGTTTTGACGCTTACATGATAATGAAATGAGTAACGTGATGCTCATGATAAACGAGCGCGTGTGCGTTAATATTTGCGTCTTTGCAGACGACGCTTGCGTCGAAGTGAAATCAGCCGAATCCAAGTGACAATTGTTCGCCAGATTATTAAAGCTAATAACAGCTTAATGCCGGTACTCAAATAAAACATCTTATCCTTGTAAAAGGGGATATGATCATAGTGCTCAATCTCAGCTGACATAAGATCTTCGCCGGAATAATCATCGTCAGCAATAAGATTGGCTTCACAGAGGACTTTATCGCCAAGATAGTATTTTATCTCTCCGAGTATTTCCCCTTTTGAAATCGGCAATACAGGGTGATCTGTTGTCGTCACTTCCTTAATGAGTGAGTTGGCACTGACTTCATATCCTAAATCGACACTCAATGCATGATCAGGGTGCAAATAAATGGTCGTTTGGCGTGCATCATTAAGGGATAATGATGTCACGACTTCATTTTCTTCATAGAGCATATAACTGGAAACGCTGTAAAGACCGTAATCTAGTAAGTTTCTCGTATCAATATACATATTGACGCCTTCACTCTTAAGAATAGCTGAAATATAGCGTCTGCCGTCTTTTTCAATCGCACCTACAAAACAGTGTCTGGCAATCGTTGTATAACCACTCTTGATACCTGTCATGAGATCATAACCCTTTGTAACCGTTTCACCTCGGACGTTAATTTTATCAGATGACCCTGGGACACCGGGAATAAACTTATTGGAATGGTTGAGAACACGATCTTCCGTTTTTACTTGATTAGCAGGAATTGTATAGCGCGGCGTCATAATAATTTCACGAAAATAGGGAATTTCCATGGCGGCTTTTGCAATCATTGCAAGATCATACGCCGTAGACACATGGTTTTCATTTGGCAAACCATGCGGATTTTCAAAATTTGAATTCAAAGCCCCCAATGAAGCCGCTCTTTCATTCATAACCATTGTGAAGGCTTCAACAGTTCCAGAATGAAACTTCGCAAGTGCCTCAGCGGCATCATTGGCGCTCACCATGAGCATAGCGTGCAGCAATTGGTCTACTGTCAGTACTTCACCTGTTTCTAATGCAATTGATGAGCCATCGACATAGGGAACTTTTTCATCGATTGTGACTTCGGCATTAAGATCGCAGTCTTCCAAGATAATCAATGCCGTGAGAATTTTGGTTGTACTCGCCGGAAACATGGGAATGTTTGCATTTTTTTCAAAAATAACTTGTCCAGTATCTTCATTAATGAGAATGGCTGCTTCAGCAACCAAATCAGATTTATCAAGGGAAAATGGTGCTTCATCTGCAAAAATTGGTATTGCGAACAGATGAATTGTTAATAAAATAAGCATTGTCATTCGTTTCGTCATATTGATCATGCATTCCTCCTCTTTGAACATTATAACGGAAGGACTATAAAAAATAAATGCTGAATATTTTATAGCAAACCCTGCAAAGCAATTGATTGCGTCAAACCGAAATGGTAAAATATACCACATAGGAGGTGTAGGATGACGAAATGGTACCATGTCCCGACAATTGCAATGCTGATTGCATTGATTGTGACGCATAGTATGCCGGATGCGGCACATGACGTCAAGGAAGTTTTCACACCGATTGTTGAAGAACAAATAAATGTCGAGATGGTAGAAAAGAAGGGTAATCATGCCAATAGTATACCTGTTGATATAAGCGATCATACAGAAGCGAACGTGGAAGCTGCAACCATTTATGATCCTGTTGAAGCACTTTATATTGATATAGAGACTTTTAACAAATATACAGCAGATGGGTATACACATTTTCGTGGGATTGGTAAGATAATTGCTGAACGTATTTTTGAGTATCGTCAAAACCAAGGCCCGTTTGAGAGCTTTGATGCAATCATCAATGTTAAGGGCATTGGTCCGGCAAAACTTGAAAGTATTAAATCTGCCGTGCCAGAGTGATTATCACGCTATTTCAAGAGGGGTATCTGTCAAAAACCACGCGTATCTGCTATAATAATCAGGGGGGTGAGCATATGGAAAATGCAAAATTGACGGCATACACAAAAAGTGCTGGTTGAGCGGCTAAAATTGGTCCTGAGACCCTCGCACAAGTTTTGTGCGATATTCCTAAAAATGAAGATCCTGCGCTCATCGTAGGTTATGAAACTTCAGATGACGCCGCAGTTTACCAATTAGATGAAAAAACCGGTCTTATTCAGACGCTTGACTTCTTTACACCGATTGTTGATGACCCCTATGATTTTGGACAAATTGCAGCAGCAAATGCGCTGAGTGATGTCTATGCTATGGGAGGAACACCGCGCGTTGCCATGAATATTGTCTGTTTCCCAAATTGTCTCGACACTGCCATTTTGAAAGAAATACTGAGAGGCGGTGCTGAAAAAGTGAAAGAGTCGGGGGCAGTCTTGGCAGGCGGACACTCGATAGAAGACAACGAACCCAAATATGGCCTTTCTGTAACCGGACTTGTCGATCCATTGCATATCTGGCAGAATGCAGGCGCACAAGCGGGCGATGTTATTATACTGACCAAGCCGTTGGGGATGGGTGTGCTGACAACAGCACTTAAAGAAGGAATGGTTGACACAGAAACCATTGTGATGATTACAAAAATTATGAGTACGTTAAATAAATACGCTGCCGAAGCCGTTAAAGCATTAGATGTCCATGCCTGCACCGATATTACAGGCTTTGGTCTCTTAGGCCATGCATTAGAAATGGCAGAAGGCAGTCACGTTACGATCGAAATGTGTTTAAGCAGCATTCCTTATGTGGATGCGGCATTACCTTTAGCAGAAATGGGTATTATTCCGGCGGGTGCATACCGCAATCAGGCACACGTCATGCCAAAGACAGCTTTTGAAGGCGACTTATCTGTGGCGCTTTTGGATCTTTGTTACGATCCGCAGACGTCTGGCGGACTTTTGATAGCACTGCCGGAAGCACAGGCGAATGATGCGATGGAAGCGCTGACTACTGCACTTGATGTGCCTTTTGCGCGTATTGGGAAAATTGTTGCAGCAGGTGCACATGCACTGCGCATAAAACCGTAATGACAGTTTCGCATCGCTTAATAGCGGAGAAAATACTGTCAAGCGGTGAACCATTGAACATATTGGGAGGCAAGAATGAAATCGTTATATTCAAATATTCCAAATATGAATGAAATCCTGTCAAAATTATCAATGGATGACATTGATCCAAAATGGCAAAAAAAATTAGCTGACCAATATTTGCAAACACTGCGGGAATCGATTGCTTCAGGTGATGTTAAAGACGTCAACGCCGATGAGGTCATTCAATCGATTCGCAACTTTATTGAAGCGACGCTTGCGCCCGGCTTAAAGCGAATTATTAACGGTACAGGCGTCATTATTCATACTAATCTTGGCAGGTCTTCCATTTCAAAGAGGCTTTTGGATGAAGCGGCTGATGTTCTTGCTCACTACAGCAATTTAGAATATAGTTTAGAGAAAGGGGCACGCGGTTCACGCTATGCCCCGGTTGTTGAAAGACTAAAACTGCTCACTGGTGCAGAAGATGCTATCGTTGTCAACAATAATGCAGCAGCCGTTATGCTGACGCTTAATACATTTGCATCAGGCGGCAGCGTTATTGTTTCTAGGGGGGAACTCGTTGAAATCGGAGGCGCATTTCGTATCCCCGAGGTAATGAAACTCAGCGGCTGCCAACTGATTGAAGTCGGGACAACCAATAAAACACACCCTTTTGATTATACTCAGGCAATTGACGAAGAGACGCGCATGATGATGAAAGTGCATACGAGCAATTATCGTATTCAAGGTTTTACAGCCTCTGTTGAGACTGATGTCCTCAGTGAAATTGCGAAGGCTAACGCGCTCATTCTCTATGAGGACTTGGGCAGCGGCACTTTTGAGGCGATCGAAGGTTTTCAGGAAAAAACCATTCAAGAAGCAGCCGCACATTGCGATTTGCTTTCCTTTTCAGGTGACAAACTGCTGGGCGGACCGCAGTGCGGCATTATCGTAGGCAAACAAAAGCTGATTGCTCAAATAAAAGCTAATCAATTGCTTCGAGCGCTTCGCGTCGACAAGTTTACACTTAGCATCTTGGACAGACTGATGACTGCATACTTCAAGAATGAAGCACTGCGTACAGAAGCAATCCCAACACATCGCTATTTGAAATTGTCAAAAGATACGATTGAGGCAAAAGTAGATGCCTTTTTAAATCAATACCAAGAACCATTAAACAACATACAGCTCCATGTTGCCAAGGCGTCTATGGATTCAGAAGTAGGTGCAGGCAGTATGCCGCTCGCGTTGCTGCCTTCATGCGGTTTAATCATTCAATCTGACCATTCGATAGAAAAATGCTTTCAGGCGATGCGTCGCCTGGATCAACCGCTGATTGGCCGCATCGAAAAAGACAGCATCGTACTGGATTTTAGGATGATTGAAGAAGATGATTTCACAGGCGTTTTCAATGCATTGAAAGCGGGGTGCTATCATGCATAACCATCTCGTTATCGGGACTGCCGGCCATATTGATCACGGTAAAAGCACATTGGTCAAAGCGCTGACTGCAATTGATCCAGATAGACTTGAAGAAGAAAAAAAACGAGGTATCACCATTGTCTTAGGCTATGCGCATATACGTATTGACGATGATGAAGTCAGCTTTGTCGATGTCCCTGGGCATGAGCGATTCGTTAAGACAATGCTTTCCGGCGTTACCGGCATTGACGCTGTCATGCTGATCGTCGCTGCCGATGAAGGGATCATGCCGCAGACGCTTGAGCACTTTGCCATTGCAAAGCATTTGGCAGTCAATAATGGCTTTATTGTGATCACCAAAGCAGATCGAGCATCAGACGAGCAAATAGATTCATTAAAAAAAGCTTTAGCTGTCATGACAATAGATTCTTTTCTTGAAGGCAAACCGATTTTTGTCACAGCAATAGATAATCCTGATCGTTACCAAGTGGTTCGTGCCTATCTAAAACAGCTTCTCGAGCCGATCTCAACTGAGAGAGCTGATTTGCCACCCCGAATGTATATTGACCGTGTGTTTACACTGAAGGGAAAGGGAACCGTTGTAACGGGGACGCTAATCGAAGGTACTTTTAAAAAGGATGACATCCTCTATGCTTATCCAAGTGACACAAAAACGAGAATCAAGCAGATTCAAATACATGGCGAAAGTGTCAATGATGCTGTTTATGGTCATCGTGTTGCGATGAACCTCACCTGTGATATGGATGCTGTGAAACGCGGTGACCTATTAACGACCGTTGCGAATCGAAAAGGGCAGTACATCTTGGATGTAGAGGCTGACTTTGATCAATACGTTAGACATTGGCAGCGCATTCGTTTTTTTCACGGCACGCGCGAAGTAATGGGACGACTCGTATTGACGAACCAGCATCCAATTGAAAGCGATACACATGCTGTTGCTCAAATCAGACTTGAGGAGGCTGTTTTTGCCAATATTGGCGATCGTTTTATCATGAGGCGGTTTTCGCCGGTTCAAACCATTGGCGGTGGTATAATCGCAAATGCCAATGCCAAAAAACATCACATTACGACGATCACCGACATTTCGGAGGATGCCTATTTTAATGAACAGCTAAACGCGCTGCAAGAACCGTTTGATATTCATAATACATTATTTGATAGCTTATCGACTTCAAAAGAAATGCTTGAAAAGCTTATTAAACAAGGCATCCACACTGGCAACATCATCGCATTGTCTGATGTGCTGTATATGACAGCCAATGCTTATGAGACAAAACGGGATGCCGTTTACCAATTTGTCGAATCTTATCATGAAGCACATCCTTATCGTTTTGGTGTTAATCGTGCAGAGCTGAAGTCCAAGTGTTTTTCAAAATATACGAAACAGGTCTTCGATCGTTTTCTGGTACAGCTGTATATGGACAAAACCTTAAGAATTACAGCACAATGGGTGCATATTTATGATTTTGAACCGACAGAAGATGCAGCATTTTATAAATTGAAAAGCGAATTTGATGCTGTTTTTGAAGCGGATGCGCTCAAAATGGCGAAGGCATCTGATTTAATAAAGCTGGCGAATAAATCGTCAAACCATGCAGATCTTTATCGTTATTTGAAATATCGGGAAAATATTGTTAAAATAAATGAAGATCGCTATATGCTGAAAGCGGCTTATGATTCCGCTAGGGAAGCGATGCTCACATACTTTGAAAACAATGCATTCACAGATGTTGCCTCGTATCGCGATCTACTTGGAACATCGCGTAAAAACAGCGTTATGCTGCTGGAGCATTTTGATGAAATAGGGTTAACAAAACGGATTGAAAATAAAAGAGTTCTTATCAAATGAGATTGGAGTGAAAACATGTCAGAGAAAATTTTAGTTGTTGACGATGAGCCGATTTTGCTAAAGGGCCTCAAGTTTAGTTTAGAACAGGAGGGCTATGTTGTAGAAACGGCTGATGAGGGAAAGGATGCCTATTCGAAGATCCTTGAAAACACCTATGACGCCGTGATCTTGGATTTAATGCTTCCCGGAATGGACGGCCTGGAGATTTGTAAAAAGGTTAGAGAAAAATCAATGGTTCCTATTTTAATGTTAACAGCTAAGGATGACGACTCCAGTAAAGTACTCGGTCTGGAATACGGCGCAGACGACTATATCACGAAACCTTTTAACATGCTCGAATTAAAAGCGCGTATTAAAGCAATTTTAAGGCGTGTTCAAGTAGCCGATCAAGCAATTGCGTCAAACGTTATGAGTGTTGGTGACTTCACCATCAATACGCTTGGCAGAAAAGTAGCTGTCAATGGTCAAAATGTTAATTTAACAGCCAAGGAATTCGATTCGCTCCTGTTGCTGATGCTCAATGAGGAACGTGTTTACTCAAGAGAAGAACTGCTTGAGACGATTTGGGGTTATGAATACTTTGGTGATGTTCGAACCGTAGATGTACACATTCGACGCCTGAGAGAAAAGATTGAAGAGAACTCATCACAGCCTGATTACATTTTAACCAAATGGGGAGTGGGTTACTATTTTAAAAATAAGAAAAAAAGAGTTCTTTAAAAGTATTAGGTGGAAACTTGTTTCCACCTATTTAATATTAATATCCTTAATCCTTTTTATGACGACGATTTTTATTAAGGATTTTTTGATTAAGACAAATGTCGAAGAAGCTAAAACAAGTCTTTTAGTTCAGAATAATATCATTTCAAGTCAGATTGCACCTTATTTAAGAAATTCTGATAATACGTATACGTACCAATACATTGAAGACATTATCAAGCAGCACACTTTTGACTACGATTCCAGAACGTTAATTGTCAGTACGGCAGGAACTGTAGTCATTGATGCATATGATGAATACAATGGCCGTACACTGACAAATACGGAGGTTGTCAATGCTTTAAAAGGCAACAGTACTGCCAATATCTATCAATATGACAGGGATTACATTATGTATGCGGCAGTACCGATCATTGATGAAAATGAAATTATTGGCGTATCATTTATGTCTTCCGATATCAATGATGGATTTGAGAATATTAATCTCATCATTGATAAACTCCTGATTATCTTTACGACATCAGTATTAATCTCGCTCTTTGTCAGCCTTTTTTTCTCGGAAATTATCGCACTGCCAATAGAAAACTTGACAGATTCCGTCAAAAAAATTACGACGGGCAATTACGATACAAAAGTTGCCGTGAAAGGGAATGATGAAATCAGTGCCCTCGGCAATGCGTTTAACTTAATGTCCACAAAGCTATTTCAAGTGGATGACAGACGTAAAAAGTTCGTTTCAAATGTTTCACACGAACTGAGAACGCCGATGACGAGTATGAAAATTGTCGCAGATACACTATTGTCTCAAGAGCACTGGGATGAACCGATTTATCGTGAATTCTTAGGGGATATCAACATGGAAGTCGACCGTTTGAATAAGATCATTGACAGTCTCTTATATCTGGCAAAAATTGAAAAAGACGAATTAGAACTTGATCTTAGCGTCACATACGTTAACTATCTCATCGAAAAAGTGATCAAGACGATCAAGCCCATTGCGACAAAGAAAAATATTGAGTTGACGTTTAATTCTCAGAGTAAAATCCAGATTAATTTAGATCAGGAAAAAATTCAGCAATGCCTTTTAAACATTGTTGGGAACGCTGTAAAGTATACACCTGAGGGCGGTCTAGTCGTGCTTTCTTTAATAGAGCGCAAAGATGAGATTGTTATCAACGTCACCGACAACGGCATTGGTATTCCTGAAAAAGATTTGCCATATGTCTTTGATCGCTTTTACCGCGTCGATGAAGCGCGTGCCAGAAAAACAGGCGGAACTGGGCTGGGGCTATCAATAGCACAGCAAATTGTTCAGCTTCATCAAGGCAGTATTGAAGTAACCAGTGAAGTTGGGCGCGGCACCATCATATCCATTATTTTACCAAAGATATAGGAGGCCAAATGAAAAGAATATTCATTGTTTTATTAATGGGATTTTCATTATTGGCTGTTGGTCTTAACATGACCATTGATTTTCCCGAACTTGAGAATAACGCTTATATTTCGCCTAATAAAGAGGCTATTAGCTTTCACACTAAGATTTATTTCGTTTACGGCAATGCACTGCGCACGGAAAATCGAAAAATAGAAGTCAAAAACAACGATTATGAAAGTGCGATGATCAATGCCATTATCGTCGGTCCGAAAAACATTGCTTACAAAAGCCTTTTAGTTGATGAAAGTGAAATTATTTCTGTGGAATATGCCAACAATACCTGCTATCTAAATCTTTCAAAGGATATCTTAGAAACGGAGCGATGGCAGGACGAACGATTAGATCTCTATCTTTGGAGCGTTGTGAACTCATTAACGGAAATAAAGCGCGTCTTCCAAGTGCAGTTTCTCATTGACGGCGAACGCATTAATCGATCAATACTCGACTATAATTTAAATGCACCATTGTCCCGACTTGAAAGTCTAAATTATGAAAAAGAGCGAATGCCTTCAGACGTTATTGTCGAATTTATTGACAACATTACTTCAACACGATACGATCTCGCTTATGAACTATTGTCAGAGAATACGAAGCAAGTATATGACTTCAATGACTTCGTAAAGTTCGCGAATAGTATCGGTGATGAAACTTTTGGCTTTACGCGGGACATGTACTTTACAAAAACATATTCAGATCATTGGGTCGTGTATGTAAAATTTTTAAAGAATGTAGAAAACAAAGCTTTTCAAGAGCATTTTTTTAAGAATTGGACTGTTGTCAATGACAATGGCAATTACTTGGTAGACTTATTGTCCAATTAGAACATAGACAGCCATCGCAGCATTCATTGAGACTGCTGCTATGACTGACGCAGGAAACGCACAATAGGAATTTAATATAATTGTCACGATATTTCTAGTCTTTTAGGTATATAATGATGCTAAGAAATATTGAAAGGTGAGACGCCATGATCAAAAAAATGATAGCACTGCTTTTTAGTGTTATGTTGCTGGCAACATCGTTGCCGATTTTTGCAGATACAGCGCATTGGTCTGATGCACTCAGAGAACAATTGGAAAAAGATGATTTTATTTTGACAAGTGATACACTTAATGTTGGTGAGGATATCAGCAAAAGTGATTTTGTAAAAATTTTAAATCGATTTGATCTCGATGCCTCGGAAGAGACGATTGAATTAAGCGGTGAAATATCGAGACTCGAGGCTGTTAAACACGTTATTGATCATCTTGGTTACAGTTATTTAGCAAATCAGCTAAATCAAACTGATGTACCTTTTGACGATACTTACAGCGATACCGGTTACCTTCGACTCGGCCTTGACTTTGGCATTATCTCTGAGAACGATACGCGGACATTTCGTCCAAATGATGCGCTTAAAACGGAAGAAGCAATCGCGATACTCTACCATGTCGATCGATTGTTGGCACTTAACATAACATCCTTATCAAGTTATTATGCAATCAGTTCCTATAGCCAAATTGGCAATATCAAAGATCTTGATACTGTCATTTTTGGATGGTCGAGATTAGAATACAACAGTGATTTAAACCGTATTCTACTCAACACCAGTACGCGAAACAACAATGAATACAGAATTCCTTCAGGGTATGAAGAGCCGATTGAGCGCGCTAAATATGGCAGTACAGAAAGGCTGTTAATGCTTACGGTAATCGATGATTACATTGAGGCGAATACCGTCGTTGAATCCATTATTGCGCATCCAGGTTATCGCGATCAGGCGATCAAGGCAATTGTAGATGAGATTGTTAAAGATGACAGCACAATGGGTTTTACAGGTGTACTCATTGATTTTGAAGGGCTGAAAGGTTCTGATAATGCAACGGCTCTGACATCATTTGTAAGGAGCTTGCGCAGTGCTTTGGATACGAAGTATAGCATTGCAGTCGCGGTACATCCGATAAGAAAAGATGGTATGACGTATTATGATGGCTATGATTACCGTGCACTCGGTGACATCGCCGATAAGATAATTTTGATGGCACATGATTTTTATCCCAAAAGATTGACGCAGTCAGATATGATCTCCGGTATTACGATAACGCCTCTGACGCCAATACAAGATATTTACTATGCAATAAAAGGAATTGTAGATCCGGTTACAGGTGTCAGAGATCATTCAAAAATAGTCTTTCAGCTTTCGATTGACAGTGTTCAGTGGAAGTTAAAGGATGGAAAGATTATCAATGAGAGGCCTTACAGACCATCGTATAGTGCCATTCTCTCAAGAATCAATCAGGATGTGACACCTCAGTATTCGAGCGAGCTGAAAAGCGCTTTTATCATCTTCCAAGATCCTATTGATGAAACCCGCAATGTCGTATGGTATGAGGATGAACGAAGTGTCGCGGCGAAGATCGAAATGGCGCTGCGCATGGGCATTTCAGATTTTTCAGTTTGGCGACTGGGAACGATTCCCGATTATATCGATTACGGCGCCTATTTAGATATATGGGATCGTATCCAATCTTACATTGATTAAATACACGCTAAGATAAACATCGTTCCTGTGAGAACGGTGTTTTTTTAAAGAGGTGATGAAGTTGCTGCCAAATTATGAAGAGACGCGCAATCGCTATTTTAAGCACATTCAGGGTTTAAAACAAACCTACCGATGTGTGGATGAAGAAACCGCCTATAACGGTATGCATTTTTGTTATTGCAGCAATACAGAGCTTCCCAAAAAGCTGTTCGTATTAACCGCAGGCATTCATGGCATTGAGGGCTATGTTGGTTCGGAGATGATTTGCTACTTTATAGATGACATTCTCTGCAATGTTGACCTCAATCGAAATGCTGTTATTATCGTAAATTTTATCAATGCATGGGGGATGCGGCATTTAACGCGCAACAATGCGGAGGGCATTGATCTCAATCGTAATTTTATTGAAGATTTTAGTCGAATGACTTGCAGCAAGACGGCTCATCCTTTTTTCAAAGGCGATTGGGTAAAGCAAAACGCGATGGATAACAGCCGACATTTTTTCAAAGAGGTCATGCCGCTGTTTTTAAGCCGTTATTGGCTTTTAACAACTGATCGTCTTCTCCGCGGTCAATACATTGATCCAACGTATCCTTTTTATGGCGGTACTGAACTGGCACCGGAAAATATTATTTTAACCAATTGGTTAAAACCTTATCTAAAGGCAAATGTCGACTGGCTGCTCGCTGATCTTCACACGGGTATCGGTGATTATGGCACGATGACGATGATTTTGGATCGACTAGAGCCAAAATCTGTTTTACAGTGGCGGATTGATCTTGGCTTCTCAAATGTATTGAGAACGGGCGAGGGTGCCATGTACGATATTGACGGTGACTTTACAGGATGGTTATACCAAAACCAGCATAATCGCAGTCATTTCAGCATAACGGTTGAATTCGGCCTTAGAAAAAAGCATTTTTTTAGCACATTTTTATCAATGAAGCATTTAATTACTGAAAACGGCATTCGTCTCAATCATTTGCCGATTACCTGCGAGCCTTTCATCTATGATTTTTTTCCAAAGGATGAGCGCTGGTGGGAGAGGGCTCAGCGTCAATTCAAAAAAGGGATGTTAGCACTCATTGACACTTTTCATTATTTAGACACATAAAAAAACACATTTATCTGATTTTTATACCAGAAAATGTGTTTTTTTGTTATGGCGAGGGTACGTGGGAATCGAACCCACCAAAGCGGCTCTTAACCACTCTCGCCGGTTTTGAAGACCGGAGGACACACCAGCACCCATCTACCCTCAGAATGAAATGATAACAGACTGATTGTTAGGCGTTCTTTTTGCCAATTGTCAACTTTTTCTCCGTGCCATTCAGCAGACGCTTTAAATTGGCACGATGTCGATAGATGACAAAACCGCCTAAGAAAATAGCGAAAATTTTAGAAGGCGTATCCTCTTTAAAGATTAAGACGCAAATTGGAAAAAAAAGCGCACTTGTTATTGAGGCAAGTGACATATACTTCGTTGCAAAGATAATGGCGAACTGCCAAATTAGCAGGCCTAATGCCATATAGGGAAATGTTACCGTTAATACACCAACAGATGTTGCAATCCCTTTTCCGCCTTTAAAATTAAGCCACACAGGGTAACAGTGCCCTAAAACACAAACGGTTCCTGCGATTAGTGCGCCGTTAAAACCGAGGATCTGCAAGCCTAAAAAAGCCGGAATAACCCCTTTAACGTAATCACCTATAAAAGCGAGGGCACCAATTTTTAAGCCCAGTGTTCGAACCACGTTTGTCGTGCCGGTATTGCCGCTCCCAACCGAACGAATGTCTATTTTGCCAAAGACTTTCGGGACGATATAAGAAAAGGGTATGCTCCCAATAAAATAACTCAATACGATTACGATGATATAGTGCATAACTTCCCCCCAAGTGTATGAAGATATAAATCCAAACTTTATTCACCGTCTTTATTCTAACACAGAATGTGCTGTGTTAAAATAACTATGTAAGGAAATTACACAATATCCTTCAGCTGATTCTTCACCGCGATGCTTTGAATTTCACTAAAACTGTCATTAAAGTATTATAATGAATAGCGAGGGCACTTAAGCTTAAAAAGATGTTATATGAAGAGGTAAAGATAAAAGGTTAAATAGACAGAGGAGGTCATATGAAAGAAGCATTCACACTCAACGCTTTTGGCGACATAACCCTATTCGGCTATCAATTATCGCAGACGAAACATCCTCAAAAAGTAGTTATTCTGGTACATGGTATGGCTGAAACCATTGCCAGATATGAGATGTTTGCAGCATTTCTCGCGGAACACGACATTGCCGTATTCGCATATGATCAACGGGGACATGGTAAAACAGCCGGCAGTACAGAAATGTTGGGTGAACTTGGTGAAGATGGCTGGAATCGCATGAAGCATGAACTGCGAAAAATAGTCGCAATGGCACGTGAATCTTATCCCGATACGCCTGTCTTCATCTTTGGGCACAGTATGGGGTCGTTCGTAACGCGTGATTTCCTCTTTGATTTTCAGCATTTAATAGACGGCGTTATTCTTTCCGGCACCGGTTTTCCATCTAAAACGCTGATTTCATCCGGTTATCATATTGCGTCATTCATTCAAACATTTAAAGGGGTGCATTATCATTCGAAAATCATTGATCACTTGACGTTTGGTGCCTATACGAAAAAATACGAGCAGCCGAAAACACGATTTGACTGGCTCTCTAGAGATGAAGCCGAGGTACAGAAGTTCGTTAACGATCCATATTGCGGCGCGCTCCATCCCGTCGGCTTTTTTACAGCTTTTTCTGAAAATTTAAAGCGTATTCTCTATGATGAATACTTTAAAACATCAGTATTGCCAAAACCGATGCTGTTAATGTCAGGGAGTATGGATCCTGTTGGCGATTTTGGAAAAGGTGTGAAAAAAAGCGCCGAGTTTTATCGAGAAGCAGGTTTTAATGTATCCCTGAAACTCTATGAAAATGGGCGCCATGAAATGCTGAATGAGATTAATCGTGAAATGGTATACAACGATATCATCAACTGGTTAAACGAGCATTAAGCTGAATAAGATAGTCAATACTCTTTAAGACGTCGTCAAATACAGGCGGCGTTTTCATTTCAATTGATAGAAAACCGTCATAGCCACCATTCATTAAGAGCCGAATGAGGGCATCATGCAAGGGGCGTGCTTCAATTGGCGCCAAATAGGGTTCACTAATATGAACGTGCTGGATGATATCAACGTGATCGGTTAGGATGTTGACCTGCTCATTATTGACAATCATCGTGCCTACATCCAAATTAATTTTAAGAGCGGGATGGTTGATTTCACGCACAAATGCAATGACATCCTGCGTCGAATTAAACATATTTGTGCCATAAATAGAAGGATTTGCTTCAAGGGCAATAATGACATCTTTTTTTTGAGCGGCATTGGCGATGTTCTCAAAAAAAAATGCTACATTATCGAGATCACCAGGCATCCGATTTCGTTGTTTTGGATTGCCAAAGACGAGGCTTTTACATTGAATAGCCGCTGCGAAATCAATTGCAGATTTTGTATAGTCAATCAGCAGCTGCTGTGACTGCTGATTTTGAAAGATGCGTTCACCTCTGCCATACCATATAGACTGCATAGACGGTATGGTTAACCCATACGTATCGAAAAGTTGTTGGCTAAAGGCACTTGCAGAATCAAGCGCTTCATAGGGTGATATGGGAAATAGGCGTGTCGGCGCAATTTCTAATCCTTGGAACCCCGACTGCTTAAGGATGGCATACACAGCTTCATCGTTTTCTGACCATGCAATATTTGAAATAGAAAGTTTCATTGGTCACCTCTCAAATACATTTCAATCGAATCCAGTACAGTTTCTTTAGTCATCAAATACGGAAAAGCACGATGAAGCAGATCTAATTCTGAAGCTGGGTCGTGGTAATAAGCTGCATATTTTGTACGCAGATCATAAATGGGATAGGCATTATCTTTTTCATTTAGATAGGGTTTTCCTTTTATACGCTCATGTATTTCTGAAATGCTAAGCGGTTCCGTTGCCAGGTTGACAGTCGTTAATTGATGTGAAAGTGCTGTTTCAATATCCTGCCAGAGGCGGTTGAGCGGATAAAATTGAAATACGGCTCTGCTGTCCGTAAAGTGAAGGGAAGAGAACTGCTGATGTTCATAAGCTTCCAAAAGTGCGGCAGCGTCATAGACTTCTTTTAAAACATAAAAATTCGTTGAGGTATCAAGTGTATAGGCTTTTGCAATTGCCGCTTCATTTGCAGATAATTTGTGATAGAGTGACGCTGAGAGTTTTGTAGGGATTGGATGGCTAAGATCATAAATGAAGTTCTTCTTAAGTCCAAGTCCAAAGAGTGCAGGCAATCTGACAATCAATGCATCAAAGTGCTCGCGTACATATGCTTCAAGCATCAGACGATGTTTGCCGTATGCATTTTTATCAAATGCATCAACCGACGGCATTGTCGCTTCGTCAACATGCAGCGGTTTTGGGTAAACGTCAATCGTTGAAATCAAAACTATTTTTTTAGGTGCAATGGCGCTGATATTAGCCATGGCTTCTTCAATGTGCAAGCGGTCTGCCTCGGGATTCTGAATAGCCATATACTTTTCTGCCTTAACACCGCAGTAAACTAAAAGATCTGGTTTTAATCCAAAAGCTTCTCTAATGTTCTTGCTGTTGTAATAGGCGTCAAACGCTGTTTGAACTTTTAAATTGCCACCGACAAAGCCGGTATAGCCGACAAGTACTTTCATGTAAGACTCCTTTAAAAAAGATTAATTATTATGATCGAATAGCATATTTTTGAACATTTATAATAAAATCAGTTTAATGCTTAGTGACTTACCATTTGTGGGAATTACATCATTAAAATTGCCATTAAGGATCAAATAAATGCAATGATGAAATTTCCTTAACAATGCAATTGCCTTATTTAGATATTTTTTGAATGGATTCATACACATACTGACGTTTTTTAAAGATAAGTTCTACGATAATGGATAAGTATTTAATAACAATGGCTAATATGCCGAAGATTCCAAAAAAAGAAAATGAGAGAAAAAGAATCGTTGGCGTCCAGCCTTCGACAGGATTTTGAAAACAATAGACAATCACAGCATATATAGCGACAATCGTTGTGATCAGCATCATAATCAGTGTCATGGTAATGGCAAACCGATAACCGACATCAGTAAAGAGGATCAGTGCATCAATTGCCAACTGGCTTCGCCTTTTTAAATCATTTCCGCTTGATGAACCGAGCTGTTCGGTCACATCAAAAGACAGCGTCGACATTTTCAAGCCGCAATTGGCGTATAGCGCTTTGCGGTAAGGAGCCGTTTCACTCATGCTTCTAACGCGATTAATCGCTCTTCTGGAAAGCATGCGGAACGATTCCGTATCGAGGGCGTAACTAAAAGAAGCAAAGCGATTAAAAACACTGTAAAACCATTTCGAGGTTACTGGCTGTCTGATGTTTGGAGTCGCATTGACAATATCAAAACCTTCAATTGCACGCTGGTAAATGGCTTTAACTGATTCTGGCGAAAAGAGCAAATGCGTTTGATCAAATTCAAAGACAAAATCGCCAATGGCGAGATCGACACCCGCAGTCATAGAACGTTCAAGGCCTTGATGATAACTCATGTTAATGAGTGTCAATGCAGCCGTCTTATCTTCGCATTCAAAATTTTTAACATAGTTTGCAGTGCCGTCTTTTGATGCATCGTTGACACAGATTATTTCATAGCGTTCAAAAAGAAGTGCCATCGTGTGGTCGACGCTTTTTAAAAAAGTCAGTATAGTCGTTTCCACATCATGAAGATAGATCACAGCCGAAACAAACTGTTTCTCACGATCACATTGATTATTTTGTGCTTCCATATTGGTCGAGTACCTCCTCAAGATCATAAACGGCATTGATTTTACCGGAAAGTACGCTGACAAAAGTCGGCGATTCTGAAAAAACTTTTACAAGGGTAGGCCGAGAATCGTCAATTTCCGATACGGTCAAAATTGGTTTTATCGCATAAAGTGATCCAACATATTCGAAATCAAAATCCGGTTTTAAATATTTCTTTGCCAAACTACTCATATACGGCCATGCGCTTTCGGGCTTTGAAGGGCAGTCATTGCAATTTCCGAGTTGTTCCGGTGTGCAATATCCCTTACTTTGCGCCTGACATGGAAATGTTGGCAAAACGTCAAAAGATGTTTTGTGCGGTGTAAAAGTCACAGATGTCAACGAGTGCAACCCCGTTTTCCCAAAAGGCATAATCGAAAAAAAAGGCCCGTCCATAACGGTAATGCCAAGTGGGGCTAAAGCATCATTTGGTGTCACTAAAATAATTTCGCAAAGTTCATATTTAATCTTAAATGGCTGAAAATCCATTTTTGTAATAATTTGATTAATAGAGGCATAAGTTGCATTTAATAAGAAAGGCGCCGTCAGTGTTTCACCAGTTTCCAGTGTTATCCGATAGAGGTGATCGCATGATTCAATTTGTTTAATGCGAGCACCATACTGAATAGTTACACCGTCTAATGGCTCAATAGACGCCAGCATCGTTTCTCTAAGGATGTTAGCATCATATGTGTATTCTCTTGTTTGAAAAGCACCGTCACACATGCCTTCTTTAAAAATCCGCTGTGTGGCAATGGGGGTGCAAGGGATACCTACGGCATGACAAAACTTTTCAAATTGATGCGCCTCTGTCCAAGAAAACTGCTTAGACGTCGCATAGATTTTTTCAAATGTCGAATGAATACATGTCGCATATGCCGTATTAAAGCGATCAAAATAACCAGCTGACTTCTTCGCGGTTGCAAATGAACGCGGGTAGTGGTAGCCGAGGTGAACCCTTGCCTGATTGGCATAAGTCGCCCTTTTAAAAGGGGCCTCATCATACTCTAGAACGAGGACTGCTTCACCTTTTTTACCAGTGTATTCAGCGGCATATAAGCCATACAGACCGGCGCCAATGATAATTTTATCATATTGTCTTTCCGTAGGCCGTTCGTTGGTTTCTTCCGGCATTTGTTTTAATGAATGCAATTGCTTATCAGATTCTATTGATATCAAAATTTGCTCCTAAAATGAAATTCAATATAAAGTCTAAAGATATGCTTAAGGTAATTAGCTGTTTGCTTAAAAAAATGTACCGTTGTCTGATGATCGTCTTCCCATCTCACTGGCAGCTCATCAATGTGCATTTGCATTCGCTCAGCTCTAAGCAACATTTCAATAAGGTAGAACCATCCGTTTTCATCACTGGAACTTTCAGCAAGCCGTTTAGCCGCCTCGGCTTTAAAAAACTTAAAACCACAGATCGCGTCGGATGCTTTTAAACTTAAAAAGAGCTTCAGCAAGTAGACCAATCCCCTCGATGAAAGTGCACGGTACCACTTGCGACCGTCCATTTTTGACGCTTTGCTCAATCTTGAACCGTTGAGCAGCATTAAAGTCGGTGACTGGTCAAAAGCGCGCAAGACATCTTCAAGATGTGTGATATCAGTTGACAAATCAACATCCATATAACCGATAACATCTGCTGTATTAATAGCGAGTCCTGCTCTAAATGCGGCACCGACACCTTTGGTATCAATGCGAAGATATTGGATTTTTTTATGTGAAGCAGCAAGTGTCTCACCAATTGATTGTGTTTGATCCGTTGAGCCGTTGTCGACGATCGTCAAAAGAAAGTCCCAAAGGGGATAGGTAAGCAACAGGCTCTCCATATAAGTTTGCGTCGTTAGCACACCTCGTTCAAGGCGCTTTTCTTCATTTAAAACGGGAAATAGAATGTGGATCGTCTTCACCAAACGACCTCCTAAAATATTTTTTGTAAAAATAGATGGATATGGGTTGCATAATTTAAAATAGCGGCTGCTTCAAATTTATTAAGCGCCACGAAATAGACAAGTACGCCAAAAGCTAATAATGGTTGCTTTTGTATCCATTCGGACAGTTTTTCAAAATAAATTTCAGCGACAGGATCTTTTCGTTTAAACAGATAGGCAATTAAGCTAAAAGCGGCAATATAAACTGCGGCAAACCAGCGTCCCCAATCAATGGTCAGGATAAAGGCAGGCAGAATTGCCAGCGGCGTCAGGCTCAGCAATCGGTATGTGATGTGCAATTTCGCTGTATTGTGCCAAAAACGCCAGATGAATATATTTATCGGCATCATTAATATGAGGACAATGATTCCGCGAATGACACGATCTTTCAGGTCGACTTTGACAAAAGCGTCCATATGCTCTGAAAGTGATTTAAAGTATTCATATTCGATCATTTTTTCATTGACGGGAATATTGGATTGCTGATTCAGGATTTCGACAACACCACCGGCACTTTCATAATACAAGGGCGACGTTCCAAATTGAAAATATAAAAATGCCGTTGCAGCGATGACAATACCTGAAATCAGACGTATGACATCCCCTCTGTGAAATTGACTGCGATAGCATTCATAAAGCAATACGCCTAGAATAACGGCACAATAAGTAAAAAGAAAAACTTGATGAACGGCCATACCGATCAACAGCAGCGCTGGAATCATATTATTTAAATGACGTTTATCTGCAATTGAAAGCGCGATGAAGAGGATTCCAATTAAATAGAGATCCATTCTGCCGTAGTTTCCCCAGTAAAAGAGAAATGCAATGGAAGCTGGGCTGGCCATCAAGAGGATCGTCCAATAAGTGATACCTATCGTTGCTTTATCAGTAGCGGCAGTTATCGTTTTCGCGTAGAAATAAGCAAACAAGCCAATGAGAATCAAAGTAGACAGTAAGATAAAAAGGTAAAGCCTGTGTAGCGATATGGGACTGAGCAGCCATTGAAAAATACTGCCCATTAGAAATCTGGAGTGCATGCCAAAATGATAATTAAAAGCATATGGTGTCGTACACCAGTCATTTAGGCTGTTGGCATCCGGCAACCGCGAAAAGAGTTCCACGATAAGTAATAAGGCAATGCCGCTCGTTACGGCAAATATCTGCTTTGTTTTATTGGTAGGCATAGTTGTATGACTCCTGTAGTCGATCGTATACAGCTAATGATTTATCAATCGGATCATTAAGAAATTTTAAGCTATCATTATGATATCGTATGTCAGAAGGGTTGTCTACTGTGTTTATTGCGATACAGCGCTTTAAAGCAAATGAGCATTTAAGATGATCGAATGAAGAGGTGACTTTCAAGACATAAGATGGTATGATGAAAATAAGCATATTAAATATTCTCAGAAAGGAATGCTATGCAATTAAAAGAAATCGAAATAACCTATGAAGCCTTATATGATTTCGCCATGCAGGCGCACAACAGTGCTTTTGTAGATGAGGCGAAGGCTCAATATATAACCAATGAAGATGGCAGTGATATCGCCGGATTCAATGAATGGTTTATCTTTAGTTATATGCCGTCAAATGCGCAAATGACATTAGCCGATCAATACGCAAAATTGCGGAAGACTTCACATGCAGACGCGATTGCCGGCTCTCATCGAAGTGTTTATGAAGTTGCCTATGACGAAAATGGTTTTCTGTTAAAAGATATCTTTACACGCGATACGTATCGGTTGGATGGATCACAGCCGCTGGATACGGGCTTAATGAGTTTGAGAATCATTGAAATGTCTGAAAAGGTGTTTTTCGTAGGAGATGTGCTCTATTATGATCAAGCATATAAAGCAATCATCACAAAGTATATTCTCGATCAATACAATCAGCATTGTACCGCTTATGGCCCAGTTGATCTAAAAGCCTTTTTAACAACACAGAGCATGCTCATTTTCAAAATGTCCAGCATTATGTCGGAAATTTATGAAGAAAACAGTATTGATGAAACTTATTTACTCTATCAGGCAACTTATGCGCTAAGTGGATCTCACGACCAGTTGATTGATGATCTTTTATCAGTAGACACCATAACGATTACAGCAGATGAAGACGATGAAGCCATTCTTCGCGTCATTCAGGCAGATCGCATTTTTGCAGAACTTGAGTTTGAAGGCTCATTTTTATACGTGCTTTGCAACAATGAAGCGGATCGAGCATTTTTGCAATCGTTGCTGAAACCGTTTGAAGATGAAACGTTTGTTTTTGTCAAATCTGAAATTTTAACAATTGATGAATTATTGTAGAAATATTTGACAATTATGCTTTGATAAGTGTAAAATGTTTTATATAATTTGACTTAGTGTACTTTTGCTTAAGAAAGGAGTCGTTAAGAGACTATGCTTAATGCGACATCGGAACTTCCCGCCCAGGAACTTCCCCCCAGTAAAAAGTTGGAGATGAATGATGTTCTAAATGAGATTAAACACTTATTAGACAAGCACGATAACCCAACAGAAGAGCTTCAGCGTTATTTAGATGAGGTTTCATCAAAAATCAATGATGAGAACAGACAGGCACTCGCTAATATCGACCAAGATACCGTTAAAGTCTTGATCGAGAAACATCCTTATTTTAAAAATCCTTCGTCTTATCACATCCGATTGATTACAATCATGAAGTATCTGAAAAAGAAAGGTATCGACATCACCATCCCCGATTTTGACCTATTGGTTGATAATATTATTCTAAGCATTGACGGTGTAGAGAAAATCGGCTACGGTAAATATAGAAGACAAAAATTTTAGTACGTTGTACTAAAATTTTTTTTTTAGAATATTTGAAAGTTAAGTAAGGCATTTGCGTGGCATTGTATTGCAATACAAATCATAATTGGGAGGGCATTTTACATGTTTTCTGAGAATTATCTAACACTAAAGGCAAAATACGCGCATGAATCCGCCATTGTCCCAAAAGGTGAGGCTGGTACTGTTTATACGCCAGCTGAACAACAGCAGGAAATGGTTTACTTGCTGTTGTCTGCGCATATTAAGCAAAATAGACCGGATCTAATGGCACCTTTTAAACACATTTGGTGTCAATATGTCCAAAGTGATGTCTACGCAGATCAGTATTCTGCCCATAGAACAGAGGCGGCTCAAGGAGAACAGAAGAAAAAGGGAATCAATATTGAATGTAAGATAAAAGCAATTGAGGAAACCACAACAGAAGAAGTCCGCATGCTTGCCGATTGGCTTTTAAAAAAAAGTATTTTAGATCCGTGTTGCGGTTCAGGTATGCTGATACTGGCCTATTTAGAATGGCTTGCTTTTATATTAAAACAGTGTTCACGCGTGCAGCTCATCTACGATTATATTGCGAATAATGTTTATGCATTTGATATCAATGAGGATGCGATTGTCGCTTTCAATCAATTACTGAAATTATTTTTGATGTCTTTTAAACTGGAATGCCCTGAAAGGCTTAATCTCATTGTCGGCAACAGCCTTTTACACGACATGGCATCATTTGACCTCATTATTGGCAATCCTCCATATATTGGCGAAAAAGGGCACCTCGCGCTTTTTAAACCCATTAAAGAAACGACGTTTGGGCAACTTTATTATGAAGGCAAAATGGATTATTTCTATTTTTTTATCTATCGGGGCTATGAATGCTTAAAAGATGGCGGCACACTCTGCTATTTAACTTCCAATTACTTTTTTACAGCGGATGGCGCCAAGAAACTAAGGCATTTCCTTAAAACTAGGTTTTATCTGCAAAATATGCTAAACTTTGATGAGAGAACCGTATTCCAATCCAGGCGGCTGCACGCATGTCTTTATGCAGTCGCCAAAGCAAAACCGACGCATATTGATCTCTATCGCGATCTACAGACGAGTCCGAAACAGTTGCCATATGACATGGCTTTTAACGATCGTGAGCAAATTCAGTTTATTGCTTCGGATGTGGCGAATGCGATTTTGACCAAAATAAGAAATTGCCAAGTCTGCGAACTTGCTGATCGCTACGTTGTCCGACAAGGGATTGTAAGCGGTGCAGACCGATCTAAATCGCGCAGCGGTATTTTTGTCCTCTCTCATGAAGAAGCTGCTGAAACAACGCAAGCAATGCGGAAATGGCTGCGCCCATTTTTTAAAAACAGTCAGATCAGGCATTTTACCACAGAATCCACAGCGGACTATTTTATTTACTATTTGGATGACCAGGCAACAGAAGCGACAATGCCTATAGAGTTGATTGAGCACTTTGAACCGTATCGCACCTTGCTTGAGAAGCGTCGCGAAGTGAAAAATGGTGTCCGTGCATGGTATCAATTGACGTGGCCCAGAGATGAAGACCTTTTTAAAGGACCTAAAATCGTTGTGCCGCAGCGAAGAGATACCAATGCATTCGCCTATGTTGAAAGTGACTTTTATGCGTCTGCTGATGTTTATTACATTAAAAACAAATTGGCTTATAATGTTGATAACAGTCATACTAATACAATTATGCCGCTGGATATTCTTATGCTCGTTTTAAACTCAAGTGTCATTCGGTTTTGGCTCTATCTGCAGGGAAAGCGTAAGGGAACAATGTTGGAACTTTATGCCACGCCGCTGAAAGCCATGCCGATATTCAGTTTTGATACACAATCGTTATTGCAGCTCGAGCAGCTTAAAACATCCGCAAAAGACGCAAAGGGCAATCAAGTTTATCGCATTATTCAGGCTGTCGATCAAATATTATTTGATGCGCTGACATTGTCAGACGATGAAATTGCCTATATTCAGGAGAGATTATATGAAAATCATCATTAAGAAAAAGACGCCAAAATGGCATAAGCCAGCAAAAATTATTGCTGTGTTATTACTACTCGTCTTTGCATACTGGCAGTTGAAGCCCAACGTTGAAGTAACACCGCAGGAAGTTGTCATTACGCCTTTCATTCCTGAGGAAGTAGAACGTGACGGCGCTATCATTGATGTTAATGATATTCAGACCATTAACGGACAGTTTCGGTTTGTCGATGATCAAACGTTTATTTTTAAGGGTACGCACGCTAAAAAAGGGGAGGCACTTTATGAAGTCGATCTCCAAAACTTAACGTTAAGAGGCGATGTTGATGGTGATGAACCCATCACAACTACTGAGCTGACCATACAGAATCAGTCACCTGAGAATGTCACACTGCTTTATTATAACGATCTCTACAGCATGTATTATATCGCCGATGATGCACTGCGCGGTCTCTATAAAATTGATTCAGAGGGAAATGTCTATCAAATATCCAAGCGAATGGCTGTCAGTGAGAATGATCAGCCTTATACCATCGTGTCTGATAACGGTACAAAACTCGTTTATTTTGAGACGGGGACAAATCGCATCGTCACATATGATTTTATAACGAATAAAAAGAAAATTATTCAACGGTCACTAACGTTGGATCAATTAAACCACTTGCAAGATTACATTGTCATCTCACCACTTGGCGGGTATGTGCTCTTTGAAGATGATGAAAAACTTATTTATGTCTACGGGGCTGACAGTGCCAAGGCTTATGTTGACGGCTTTATGGGCATCAATCCAACTTTTTCTGAAAATGACGGTTATCTATATTATTTTTATGAAGGGGCCATGTCAGGTGATTTTGCTGGTCGCCAGTTTGGGATTGTTGACCTTAGCAATGGCAATATTCAGTATGATACTGCCGAAGATGATGAGCAATACCATATTAGCATTACGACTATTCCTGATTCTGATGCGGTTCTATATATTAACGGTATCGTCGATGACATGACGTTTATTATCGATTCGATAGAAGTTTATGATCCTTCTACAAAAGAAAAGGTGACTGCCGTCTCGATGGCAGGGACACATATTAAAATTAATTCGCCGGTGATTGTAAGAGATCATCTGATGCTGTTGTCTACACCTGAAGGAGATACGTTGTTCTATCACCTTGAAGATCAAAACCTCACAACACTGACGGGGTTGCAGCCATTTGATACGTCAATGGCAGTCCAGCAATATTATTTACCATATGAAAAAGGCTTTATTATCGCATATGGCAATGCTGTTTATCGATATGATCATCTCGGTACTATGAAGTTAATGGATTTTGAGGGCACATTGTCAAAAATCGTCCTTTCTCCTGATTATATGACCATAGCTGCTTACATCGAGGGGAATAAGATTGTTTTCAGCGATAAAATTTCAGAAGTTTATTAATGATAATTTCAACCTCCCATATATTTCCATTTTATGTTACAATAATGGTAATATATGGGAGGTTTTATGTCGCGTAAGTTAGTACTATTGCATCATGTATTGTGGATTTTACTATGGTTTTTACTTCAAAATCAATACAGTCATATGATTGTAGAAAGTCGTGTGGCCTATCCATCAAATATTCAGAGAGATATGGTATTAAAAGCAGTTCACGGCAGGATCACCAGTTATGATTATGCTAAGCAAACCGTAAGGTTTAAAACAGACGACGGCATTCAGTGGCTGATTGTCAAAATACCAGAGACTGATTTTGAATCAATGCTGCATTCTGATAATCATGGGACGATTTCGATTGATGCAAATGAAGCACAGTGGACATCGACAAAAAATCCAAATGTCTTTGATTACGATCGCTATTTATTTGCCAGTCATATTGAAGGGTGCTATACATATGAAAATTACATGCCGGATCAGATAGCACCACATGGTATTTTAGGTTTTCGGAACCGCGTTTATCTTGGATTAAAAAATCTAAAATTGCCTCACTTAAGCAGTATCCTAACAGCGTTATTCTTTGGTGAAGCAGAGGCGCTTTCAACATACGAAACCTACCGTGAATTGGGCGTTTTGCATCTGTTTACCATTTCGGGACTGCATTTTGGCGTGCTTTATATCATGTTCAACCGTCTTTTTTGCATAGGTGATATTCGCGTCAGAAAGTTGTTGACAGCGTTGGTCATGCTGCTTTTCTATTTGCTGATAGGCGGCGGCGTTGCAAGTCTTAGAGCGTTGTTAATGGCTGGTTATACTGTAGCCGCCAGTATTATTAAGCGTCCCGTCGATCGTTTGAATATGATGATTGTCACCAATATGATCATTATGTTGACGATGCCGCGTGTCATTTTAACAGCCGCCTATGCACTTTCCTTTTATGCCTATATCGGCGTTGCCTACATACTGCCAAAGTTTAACCGCTATATTTCGATTTATACAGAAAAACTTATCAAGCATAAAGTGGGGCAGTATCTGCTGCAATATATCGCCGTACAGGTTTATTTGATTCCCATCACCCTATATGTCTTTCAGACATTTAACCTATTTAGTTTTATTGCCAATGCATTGTTGATTCCCGTATACGGTTTTTTAATGCCGATACTTACGGCTTATTTTTTTATGTTTGCAGCATTGCCAAAAAATTTTTTAATGATGCTTATCGGCAAAGTACTCAATCTACTTCTTGGCATTATGGAATATGCAGTAGGTTATCTTCCCATTAAAACCATCGCATTTTATGGTCTTCAAAACAGTGACATTTTCTGCTTATTGATACTGTTTTTTCTTTTTACAGCTGCCATTGCGCTAAAGAATTGTCGACCTTACAGACGACATGTATTATACATTGGAATTCAGATGGTTCTCGTATTGACGCTGACAGGGGAATGGTATCATAGAGCTGATGATACCTTAAAAATAACCGCCATTGATGTTGGACATGGCGATTCATCGCTAATACAGTATGATGGCCTAAATATCTTAGTAGACTGCGGAACTGCATATGCCAATGTTTATACTTATCTTTTGGCAAATCATATTAATCACATCGACTATCTCGTCATCTCTCACCGGCACGATGATCATATTGGCGGCTTAACCATGATTTCAAAAAAATTGGATGTCGAAGCAGTCATTTGTTTATCTGATGTTAAAGATATGATAGAATCAGAAGGGATAACATGTCGATTTTTGCCGCCATCCGGTGAAATCGTCTATAAGGATCTCAAGCTGACCTATCACTATGCGCTTTCAGATTCGGACCCCAATAATAATAGTACTTTGATGCTGTTAACACATCGCGATTTTAATGCCGTTTTCACAGGTGATCTCTCTGGTCATACGCTGAATCAGTTCATGCTGCCAAGTGATATTGATCTGCTCAAAGTGCCGCATCACGGTTCTGCAACTGGATACGATGAAACGTTTTTCAATGAGCATCATGTTGATGTGGCAGTATTCTCTCAGAACCGACGTTATCATATGCCATCGAGTAAAGTCGTCGAAGCCTATCAGCGCATTGGTGCTAAGCTTTATACTACTTTTAATGACGGCAATATACAATTGACTGTTGACGATGATCAAGTACACATTCAAACCTATTTAGGCAGCAAGGACGATATCATCATTGATGATTAAACGCGGCTTCTAAATTCTTATATCTTATTTATATGAAGGAGTTATATGGACTTTTTTAGTTATTATAAACGCATTTCAACACAGCAATTGCCTAAACTTAATTTACTATATGGCTTTGAACGCTATCTGCTTGACAATTCTGTTAAATATATTGAAACAAACTATTTGAATCCTACTTATAAGGATATGAATCTTTCCATCATGGAAGGCAATTTAAACGTAGATGAACTATCAGCACTCATTTCAGCGCTGCCATTCTTTGATAATGCGAGGCTTATTATTATCCGAAATGCGCAGTGTTTCAAACAGGAAGTAGATAAAAAGCTTTTTGATTTATTAGCTGATATCCCAGATGGCGTTTACCTTTTGTTTATTGAAAAAGAAGTGGACAAACGCAAGAAACTCTTCAAGACCATTGATAAAGCCGGCTGTGTTGTCAATTTCGAAAAACTGTCACAAAAGGAGTTTCAAAAATGGACAGGTAAAAAGTTTAAAGAACACCAGGGTGCCATCGATTCCCATACACTCAATTATTTTATTGAAATGGTGAATTATCTTAATCCTGAATCGTCGAGAAATCTTTATGAAGTTGAGCAATATATTAATGCACTATCCAATTTAAAAGAACCTATTACACAAAAACTGGTTGATCAATATGTGGAAATTCCAATTGAGAATAACATTTTTAAGATGATGGATGCCCTCAGTTCTAATAAGATGAAAGAAGTGCTCTTTATTTTTAATCACCTTGTCGAAAACGGCGAAGCGGAAATCAAAATCTTTTTTATGATGAGCTCACAATTCCGCAATATCTATAAATGCAAGCAATTAATGGCCGCAGGGCACTCCAGTGCCAGTATTGCTTCAAAGCTTGGCATTCATCCTTACGTTGCTAAAAAAGCATCTCATTTTGCAGGCCAATTCAGCAATGAGACCTTGACAAAGATCATGTCAATTTTAGAAAAGATGGATCGTGATTTAAAATCAAGCGGTGTTCGGTCACAATTGATTATCGAAAAGGGGATTCTAGAAATCTACATGGCGAAAAAGAACAGTGAACTTCATCGTTAAAAGAATTAAATGGCACGATTAAAGAGATTAAGTGGGTAGATGATAACAATGGAGCCATTAAATTTATTAGAAAGCAGGTTTAGATGATCATCCATAAAAAAGTAATAATGTTACTGTTTATCTGCTCGTTAGTCATTGGCTGTACGAAAGATACTGATCTAACAAATACAGCAGATTCAAAGATTAACAGTAATCAAACAGCAACTGATTTAAAATCTGAAAACGCGATAAAAGAAAATATCGATGAACAAGACGATGCAATAGAAGTATCCCCAGCGACGTCAACAGCCGCTGAGGGTAATGATGAAAATGTTTTGGATCCTGCTCAAGAAATCGGGGAATCTGATGATGATGCCATTCCAATAGCTGCTAATCTGAAATTTGAATATATTGATACAGAAAGAGATGCGCGTATTGAAAAAATCGTCAACCAAGCTTATCAAAAGCTAACAGATGATTTTGAAATGACTTTTGACAGTGATATAACCTTTAAAATCTATAAGGATCAAAAGGAATTTTGGGAACGTGTTTTTGGCGGTGAAAATAACGGTATCACAACCGGCTTTGCCAATCACGTGGAAAATATTGTGCATTTGACATCACCGACAGATATCAGTATAAAATCGGAAGCAGACATGCTGAAAGTGCCTGTACATGAACTTGTTCATATTTTGCTGCCAAGTAATACACTGGATATCAGAGAAGGTTTGGCATATTACTTGGCCGATCAGTTAAAAGATTTTTCAACTGACGATATCCCAACAAATGTTGTCAATATCATCACTTATCAAGGAGAGGGTGATCAGATAAGAATGCAGTATAACTTAGCTGGTTATAAGGCTAAGTTCATCATTGAAGAATGCTTCGATATGGATTATTTAAAATATAAGACATACATGGCAAGTCCAAATGATTATACGGTGTTAGGGTATGAGCACGAGACAGACTTTTCAAACGCATTGACTGCTTATTTACAATCACTGGCTAAGTAAAGGTATCACTTAATGTGTACGCTGATTATTCAATCAATAGACTGATTTTCGTATTACTTATAAGCGTTTGGATGATCAATTAATATACCATAGTGCAGGAAATGACATTATTAAATGTACTACTGCATGTACTATTGTTACCGATGATCGCATTATTAATGATTTTATAAAGACGATGGCTTATCAATTTGATGAATGAAAGAGGTTATTATGTTTGATTTTATTATTTTTTTGGTTCTAGGAGCAGCATTTTGTATAATCGGATGGCGTATTTGGAAACATGAACAACTGACTCTGATCCATCGTTATCACTATAAGAAAGTTTCAAAAAAAGATCGAAAAGCTTATGCAGAGAAAATGGGTAAGGCCTGTATTGTAATTGGAATCGGATTGGCTCTATGCGGCCTCATCAATTATATAACTGTTTCTTCTATTGGATGGCTTTGTTTTGTCGTATGTTTTGTCTTTGGGTTTACGATGATTTTGATGGCACAGAAAAGATACAATGGCGGACTCTTCTGAGGCAAGAATGAAGTAATAAAAAAAGAAGTGAGAGAAGATCGGAAAAACAAAAAAGGAAGTCAGTGTTCTTTATAGTGTTTTATAAAGTAATAAAGCAAAAAAGACGAAAGCGTGCAATCTAAATTGCACGCTTTTAATATTTGATCAAATATTAAATGAACACGGTCTCATATCGGGGATTCAAGTTAAATCCAAAATTAAACGATTATTCAGCCGCAGCGTTTAATTTCTTTTTCAATCTTGAAATTTTTCTTGATGCTGCATTTGCATGGTAAGTGCCTTTTGCAGCAGCTTGTGCCATTTTCTTTTCAAAGAATACCATTCTTTGCGTTGCAGTTTGTACATCTCCAGCCGCTAAAGCTTCTAAAAATCTCTTTTCAGCTGTTTTGAGTGCTGATTTTCTAGATTTATTAACTGCAGTTTTTTTGTTGATGACATTAATTCTTTTTTTAGCAGATTTAATATTAGCCATTTGTGATTCACCTCCCCGGTAGATTTTCAACAGACTAATTTTATCATGATAGATTGCGTTAATCAAGTTTTTTTTCATCCTAACAAGGAAGTATTTGAGTCGGCATAAAGACTGTGTTATAATTGATGAGTAATTTTGGAGGAGGCATTTTATGTCCAGCGACAGACAAAAATATATTAGAAATTTTTCAATTATTGCACATATTGACCACGGTAAATCCACACTGGCAGATCGCCTGATTGAAAAGACAGGTCTTTTAACGCAGCGCGAGATGAAGGATCAAATCCTCGACAGCATGGACTTGGAACGTGAACGTGGTATTACAATAAAATTGCAGACAACGCGACTCGTTTACAAAGCAGTAGATGGCCATGAATATATGCTTAACCTCATTGACACGCCGGGACACGTCGACTTCACCTATGAAGTTTCGAGATCGCTGGCCGCCTGTGAAGGCGCCGTTCTCGTCGTTGATGCAACGCAAGGCGTCGAGGCTCAGACACTCGCCAATGTTCATTTAGCTGATGAGCAAGGACTTGAAATTGTACCGGTCCTCAATAAAATAGACTTGCCAAGTGCAAGACCGGAAGAAATCATTGAAGAAATAGAAGAGGTTGTCGGCATTCTTGCAGAAGATGCACCGCGTATTTCCGCACGCGACGGCATCAATATTGAAGATGTCCTCGAAAAAATAGTCAAGTCGATTCCGGCGCCGAATGGCGATGAAGATGCACCGCTTAAGGCATTAATCTTTGATTCCTATTATGATAGCTATAAAGGAGCCGTTGCTTACGTGCGCATCGTCGAAGGCAGTGTCAAAAAAGGCGATAAGATTTTAATGATGGCGGCCAATAAACGTTTTGAAGTCACTGAAGTCGGCGTATTTGTACCTGGGACGATGCCGCTTGATGTACTGAGTGCAGGTGATGTTGGATACATCACTGCCAGCATTAAAAACGTTATAGACTGTCGTGTCGGAGATACCATTACATTTGCAAGTCGACCAACCGCAAAAGCACTGCCGGGATATAAAAAAGCGACTTCGATGGTCTTCTGCGGTATTTATCCAGCTGAAGGTGAAAGCTATGATGAAGTGCGTGATGCACTTGAAAAACTGCAACTTAACGATGCGGCACTCTCCTTTGAACCGGAGACTTCAGTCGCCCTTGGATTTGGCTTCCGATGTGGCTTCTTGGGATTATTACATCTGGAAATCATAGAGCAGCGTTTGGAACGTGAATTTGATCTCGACATCATTGCGACGGCACCAAGTGTTATTTATCGCGTTACAACCACCTCTGATGAAGTTCAAATGATTCAAAACCCTTCTAACTTACCGGATCCAACGGAGATTCAAATGTTTGAAGAACCAATCGTAGAAGCGCGCATTATCGTGCCGAATGAGTACGTTGGCAATATCATGGAGCTTTGCCAAAACAGACGAGGCGTCATGCTGCATATGGATTACCTTGATCCAAGACGTGTTATTCTGCATTATGATATGCCGCTGAATGAGGTTATTTACGACTTCTTCGATGCCATTAAATCAAAAACACGAGGCTACGGCTCATTAGATTATGAGTTTAAAGAATACCGTGAATCAGATTTGGTAAAAATGGATATCTTATTAAATAAAGAATTGATTGATGCCTTTTCGATGATTGTTCACCGAACAAAAGCTGAATCGAGAGGCAGACAGATCTGTGAACGCCTCAAAGATGTCATTCCGAGACAGATGTTTATGATTCCGATCCAAGCTGCAATCGGCAATAAAATTATTGCGCGCGAATCGATCAGTGCCCTTCGAAAAGATGTCTTGGCAAAATGCTACGGCGGTGATATCTCGCGTAAGAAGAAACTGCTCGAAAAACAAAAGGAAGGGAAGAAGCGCATGCGGCAATTTGGTAATGTTGAAGTACCGCAGCAAGCCTTTCTCTCTGTTCTCAAATTTGATGATAATTAAGGATTAAAATTTGAAAGATGGCGTTTTTTCTATTTAATGCTGTTTATTGATAAAGCAGAAACATGACAAAAAAAGAATCAGTAGCATTAAAAGCAAAGCACTCAATTGACATTTGATCATTTGAGTGTTTTTTTGATTGTATGCTTTGATGCATTTTTAAAACGAAGTTTTCAAAGAAATTGCCTGCCTTTCTATACAGCTGGATAGCATACACTTTAGTGACAAGAAAAATAATCGTTTACAGATGATTTTTTAATTGACATATGCCCATAATAGCGTATGATAGTATTATAAAGAACATTTGCTTCTTATCTTAAGGCGATTTGCCTTTTAATTTAAAAATTACATTATGCCGTTTTAAATCTTTCCAAATGCTGTTTATAATTATTCTACTTATATATGGATGATTTTCATCATATGAGCATTCATGATATTTTAGTGAAGGACCCAAGAAGGCAATGATGTAATTCCCTTAATTGTCAAAACATATATCTATATGGAGGTAAAAATGAAAATTGCCATACCCGTTGATGAAAAAGATCTCAACACAACCGTTTGTGTTTCATTTGGCCGCGCGCCTTTTTTTATGATTTACGATACGACATCAAAACAATATGACTTTCTCGATAACAGCGCTGCCGCTAGTTCTGGCGGGGCAGGGATTAAAGCGTCTCAGTCTATTGTCAATCAAGGTGTCGAAGTTTTGATTACGCCAAGATGCGGTGAAAACGCTGCAGATGTCCTCAAAGCTGCAGATATTCAAATGTATCAGTCAAAAAAAGGACTTGGCAAAGATAACGTTGCCTTATACTTAAATGATGGCTTATCACCGCTGAGTGCTATTCACGAAGGTTTTCATAATCATGGGGGCAAATAAGCATGAAAATTGCCGTTTTAAGCGGAAAGGGTGGAACAGGCAAAACATTTGTCGCCGTTAATCTCGCGTCTGCTGCCTCTAGTGCGCAATATGTAGACTGTGATGTTGAAGCGCCAAATGGCCACTTGTTTTTTAACCCAGTTGTAGATGAAACCCATGTCGTCAACGTTAAGCGCCCTGTTGTCGATAATGACAAGTGCATTGGCTGTCAAGCATGTGTTGAATTTTGTAATTTTAATGCCCTTGCATATGTGAAAAAAGGCGTCATGGTCTTTGACGACATATGTCACAGCTGCGGCGGTTGCGCTTTAGTCTGTCCTGAACACGCTATTACTGAAAGAGACGATCGCCTCGGTGTCTATACCCTCGGACATTCTGAAAACGTTAGCGTAGTAACGGGGATGATGGATATCGGTAAGATTTCTGGAGTTCCCATTATCAAAGCCCTGAACACATTTCGATCAGAATTAACCGTTGTAGACTGCCCACCTGGCAGTGCATGCAGCGTCATTGAAAGTATTGAAGATGCGGACTACTGTGTTTTGGTTGCAGAACCGACAACATTTGGCGTCCACAATTTGAAGATGGTTTACGAATTGGTTGAAGGGATGCATAAGCCTCTTGGCGTTGTACTTAATAAGTGCACCGCGGATAAAAACCCTGCTGAGGCTTTTTGCCAAAGCGAAGCGATTACAATTCTCGGTAAAATCACCTATGATCCGATTTTGGGTAAATTGGGTTCTGAGGGCAAAATTGCCGTACGTCAATTAACATACTATCAATTGTTTTTCAAAGGATTATTGGATAAAATCATTTGGGAGGTGTCGCATGAAACAAATGCTAATTCTTAGCGGAAAAGGCGGCACTGGCAAGACAACCGTTGCAAGTGCTTTTATCAAATTATCCCGAGCGCGATTCTTTGCTGACTGCGATGTCGATGCGCCAAATCTTCATTTGCTGATGATGCGTGATCGTACACCAACACAATCAGATTACTCGGGTATGCCAAAAGCAGTTATCAATCAGGAACTGTGCATTTCATGCGGACTATGTTATGAGCACTGCCGATTTGATGCCATTGCTGTTGACCCGAACTATCACGTTAATGCCTTTGCCTGTGAAGGATGCGGAGTCTGTGAATACCAGTGTCCAGTTAATGCCGTTCAGATGACTGCCATGGTTGACGGGACGTTAAAGCTCTATCAAGATGAAGCGAAAGCATTTTCCACGGCGAAATTAAGTGTTGGCAGCGGTACATCCGGAAAGCTCGTTACAGCTGTTAAAACACAGTTGAAAGATTCAATAAAAAACGGTACAACTGCCAATTACTCAGATCAAAAAGGTGAAGAAATCGTCATAATCGATGGCTCACCAGGGATTGGATGTCCGGTTATCGCCTCAATCAGCGGCGTTGACATGGTACTTGTCGTTGCAGAGCCTACACTCTCCGGTATGAGTGATATGCTTCGAATTCTAGAAACTTCTAAGAAGATGGGCACACGTGCAGCGGTATGCATTAATAAGTATGATGTGAATGAGAAGATTGGTGCAGAAATTGAAAGGTATTGCGAGACGAATGCTATCCCATACTTTGGCGCTATTCCGTTTGATGAACAAGTTCCGCATCTTATTAATGAAGGGTTTTCAATCATCGACAGCGCCAACAATGCAGGCAACGCTGTCAAACAAATATATCTAAAAGCAGTCAAAGCTTTAAATGAACAGCCGACCAGCGATACTGGCATTGTCAAATCCATTACGGCTCTTCAATAAATAAAAAACTCGGCGTCTATTGAACGTCAATAAATTCTGGAGGTATTATCATATGTTAAAAATTGCAGTAGCATCTGAAGGTAGCATCGTCACAGGGCACTTTGGCCATTGTGAGAATTTCAACATCTATGAATCGGAAGGACAGAAGATTACAAAGAGTTCTTCCGTTCCCAATCCCGGTCATCGACCTGGCTTCTTGCCAAATTACTTAAATGATCTCAATGTCAATGTTATTATTTCTGGCGGCATGGGCGGTGGTGCCATTGATATTTTTAATGAAAAGGGCATTGAAGTCGTAACCGGCGCCACAGGCGATGCAGCACAAGCTGCTGCGAACTATTTAAATGGTTCGCTAAAGTCAACTGGATCAGTCTGCCATGAACATCAGCATCACGGTGATTGCTAACCGCTAACCACCTAGTCGCCAGTGCCGTTTGCAGTTTCCCACACTGCAAGCTGGCATTGGCGTTTATTTTTTGTAATCAATTTTTGTAATCAATTTTTGTAATCAATTTTTGTAATCAATTATGGAAGGCATTGCATCAGCGTCTTAATAAATGATTAAACTTTTACATAATTTTATCGATTTTTGACATAGGTTCACATGCTATCTTCCTATATAATAGAATTGAGGTGATCCTATGAAAGCAAATCAAAGCATTGGTATTTATATTCACGTTCCCTTTTGCATTCAAAAATGTCTTTACTGTGATTTTATCTCATTTTCAAAGATGAAAGACGATCTTATAGAAGCGTATTTTCAGGCACTCAGCAGGGAACTATCCTGTTATGCCGAAGAACTGGCACAATATTCTGTTAAAAGCATTTTTTTCGGCGGCGGGACGCCGAGCAGCGTCAATGCCAAGCACATTGCTGGTATAATGCAGCAAATCAAACAAATGGCGACATTGACGAAAGATGCAGAAATAACGCTTGAGGCTAACCCTGGAACCCTGTCTCAAGAAAAGATTAACCAATACCTTGCCTCTGGCATTAATCGCGTCAGTTTGGGACTCCAGACATCTGACCCAAAACTGTTGAAGACAATTGGACGTATACACAATGTCAATGATTTTCTGACATCTTATCAAGGCCTCGTAGAAGAAGGCATTGACAATATAAACGTTGATATTATGTTTGGACTTCCCGGTCAAAGTATTGAGCAACTTGAACACACCATAAAATTTATCGGGGCGGTTAAACCAAAACATATTTCAGCCTATGCGTTAAAGCTGGAGGAGGGAACACCGCTTTTTGAAGCACACCGAAAGGGAAAGATTACATTGCCGGATGAAGAGACAGAACGCGCGATGTATCATACTTTACAGCGTGAACTGACGCTTCTTGGCTACCATCAATATGAAATTTCGAACTTTGCACTGCCGCACTATGAATCACGGCATAACTTAATCTATTGGCAAAATACACCGTATATTGGACTCGGTGTTTCAGCACACAGCAAAATGCACCAAACGCGTTACCACAATGCTTTATCAATTGATCAATACCTTGAAGATTATCAAGTGAAAGCAAACGTTATTCAAAAAAAAGCAGCGTCGCTGATCACTTATGAAGCTGCATATATTGATGAAAAAGAAGATCTTTTTGAAACGATTATGTTAGGACTCCGATTGACGAATGGTCTTGATTATCAATCCCTTAACGATCGATACGGCATTGACTTTTTAGATGCATATGCCAGTGAAATCACATCTCTATCGGCAGAAGCGCTCATTGAAGTTGATCAAACGAAACACAATATTCGTTTAACCCCCTTGGGAATGGACGTTTCCAATAGAGTTTTCGTTGCCTTTATGAAGGATTAACGACTGTTATTGAAATCTGAGTAAGCCTTAAAAATCAAAATATCTAAAAAACATAGACGAGCTATTTGACGTATGCGCGGTATTTTAACATGCGAAAAGGTTCGTTTATTTTTTGCCGTTATTTTTTTACAGGCAGCTTTCAAGAAGCGTATCGTCAAAAATGCCGTAAAGGAATTATGAATAACCTATGAATAATTAGAAAAAGCGTTGACAAACTGCGGTCTTCGCATTATATTATATATAGGATTAGCACTCGTGATATGTGAGTGCTAACAAAAGGAGGCGATAAAATGATTTCAGATCGACAGCTACGCATCTTAAAAGCCATTATCAATGACTTTATTGATACGGCGCAGCCCGTCGGATCGCGAACCATTTCAAAAAAGTATCCGTTGGGCATCAGTTCAGCAACTATACGCAATGAAATGGCTGATTTGGAAGAACTCGGATATTTGCAGCAACCGCATACTTCTGCCGGGCGTATTCCTTCTGATTTAGGCTATCGCCTGTACGTCGACTCTTTGATCAATCCGCATTCTATCAGCGTGGAAGAAAAGGAACTCATTCAATCACTGCTGCTGCATAAGATCATTGAAGCTACAGACGTCGCAAACCAAGCTTCCGAGCTCATTGCAAATTTCACGCACCTCGTTTCGATTGTTACTATTCCGCAGTTCAATAAATGCAAACTGGCCAATCTTAAAATGATGAAGATTACCGATGCAAAAGTACTGCTGATTCTAGTCACAAACACAGGGGTCGTCAAGAGCTTGCAGCTCGCGCTTACCAATACGGATCAGTTTATTCTCGATAAAATTTCCGACACGCTGCTCAACAGTTTAATTGGTGAAACCATTGAGAATATTGATGTTCGGTCCATTTTAAAAATGAAGGAAAAGCTTCAGGGGTTTGGCAATATTGTCGATTACCTCATTCCAATTTTACGTGATGCACTTAAAGGATTAAACGAAACGGAACTCTACCTCAAAGGTGAAGAGAACCTATTGACCATCTCTGAGTTTAATGATTCTGATAAGGCGAGACAGCTCTTTAACTTTTTTAAAAGTGAAGAATCACTGTTAGAGCTTTTAAAAACCGTTGACCCCAACCGCATCTCTATAAAAATTGGCAGCGAGATTGGCATTGACGTGCTGGAGGCCTGTAGTATAATCACTTCTTCTTACAAGGTAGACGGGAAGAGCGACGGTAAAATCCTCGTCATCGGGCCGAAGCGTATGGACTATGGCAACGTCATTTCCATCGTCAATTACATCAGCAATACACTATCCGAACTATTCTCCGGTATCAATTTGTAAAGGAGTGATTCAGTTTGAGTCCAAGGAAGAAAAAAGAAATAAAAGAGGAAAATGACGATATGACGAAACAAACATCAGAAAAAGAAATGCCTGAAAATGAAGTGCCGAATGTAGAAGAAGCTGTTTCTGAAACAGAAGCCAGCAATGAAAACACAACGGAAACGGCAACCGATGACGCTAAAACTGAAGCGGAAATCGTAACGCCGGAATCTGCTTTAATAAAGCTTCAAGCTGCTTATGATGAACTCAATGACAAATATTTAAGGCTTAACGCAGAGTTCCAAAACTATCGCAAACGCGTTGAAAAGGAAAAAAATGATATTTTTAAATTCGGCAATGAAAAACTGCTTGTCGAAATGCTGCCGATTATGGACAACTTTGAACGTGCACTTTCTGCTGCTGATGAAAGCCAAGCAGATGATAAAGTACTCAGCGGTGTAAAACTCATCAAGAAATCACTTGATGAATTCTTTGAGAAAAACGGCGTCAAAAAAATTGAAGCAATGCATGCGCCTTTTGATCCCGATAAACATCATGCCGTCATGAGTGAAGACTCAGACGACTTCGAGGTTGAAACAGTCATCGAAATCTTTCAAGAAGGCTATGCACTCAATGAAAAAGTCATTCGTCCAAGCATGGTTAAGGTTACGAAATAACCGTTCAAAATAAATGATGAAAACAATAAGGAGGCCATTAAAATGGGTAAAATAATAGGTATTGACTTAGGAACTACTAATTCATGTGTATCGGTACTGGAGGGCGGCGAAGCCGTTGTTATCCCTAATGCCGAAGGTAACAGAACAACACCGTCAATAGTTGCATTTACAAAAACAGGCGAAAGACTCGTCGGTGAAACTGCCAAAAGACAAGCGATCACAAATCCGGACAGAACCATTATTTCAATCAAACGTGAAATGGGTACAGACCACAAAGTGAAAGTTGATGACAAAACATATACACCACAGGAAATTTCAGCAATGATTCTTCAAAAACTTAAAGCGGATGCTGAAAGCTATTTAGGCGAAGGCGTCACAGAAGCCGTCATCACAGTACCGGCTTACTTTACAGATGCTCAAAGACAAGCAACAAAAGACGCCGGAAAAATTGCCGGACTCGATGTAAAACGTATTATCAATGAACCGACTGCTGCATCACTTTCATATGGTCTTGATAAAACAGAACAACAACAAAAAATTATGGTATTTGACTTAGGCGGCGGTACATTCGACGTTTCTATTCTCGAAATAGGCGATGGTGTTTTTGAAGTATTGGCGACAAACGGCAATAACCACCTCGGCGGCGACGACTTTGACAAAGTGGTAATGGATCACTTGGCTGAAACATTCAAAGCTGAACACGGCGTTGATCTTCGAAATGATAAAATGGCACTCCAACGTTTAAAAGAAGCTGCTGAAAAAGCTAAAAAAGAACTTTCTTCAACGCAATCAACGAATGTCAACCTGCCGTTTATCACAGCGACAGCAGATGGCCCGCTGCATCTTAACATCGACGTAACGCGTTCTAAATTCGAACAATTAACGAAAAAACTCGTTGATATGACAATGGAACCAACAAAAAAAGCGTTAAAAGATGCCGCTCTATCACCAACCGATATTGATCAAGTTATCCTTGTCGGCGGTTCTACGAGAATTCCAGCTGTACAAGAAGCCGTTAAAAAATTTACCAATAAAGATCCGCATAAAGGTGTTAACCCAGACGAATGTGTTGCATTAGGGGCAGCAATCCAAGGCGGCGTCTTATCCGGCGACGTCAAAGACGTTCTCCTGCTAGATGTTACACCGCTTTCACTTGGTATCGAAACACTCGGCGGCGTCTTTACAAAACTCATTGAACGCAATACAACCATTCCTTCTAAGAAAAGTCAAGTGTTCTCAACAGCTGCTGATAATCAAACAGCCGTTGATATCCACGTGCTTCAAGGTGAACGCCAAATGGCACAGGACAACGCAACATTAGGCCGTTTCCAACTAGATGGTATCCCACCGGCAAGAAGAGGTGTCCCACAAGTTGAAGTAACATTTGATATTGATGCGAATGGTATCGTCAACGTATCGGCAAAAGACTTGGGTACAGGCAAAGAACAGCACATTACCATTACTGCTTCTACGAATCTTTCGGATGAAGAAATCGAAAGAAAAGTCAAAGAAGCGGAAGCACATGCTGATGATGATAAAAAACGCAAAGAATTGATTGAAGAAAAAAATAAAGCAGATAACATGATCTACGAAATCGAAAAATCATTGACAGAACTTGGCGATGAAGCTTCAGAAAGTGAAAAAGCAGACATCAACGCTAAAATCGAGGCGCTTAGAACATCAATGAACGCTGATGATGTTGATAAAATCAAGAGCGACTTTGAAGCATTGACGAACGCCTTCCAACCGTTGGCACAGAAGCTCTATGCTAAAACACAAGCATCCGGTGAAGCGCCAAATATGGATTCAGACGCAGATGATAATGTTGACGAAGCAGATTACGAAGTGGTAGACTAGTGGAAGGCACCTTTCGGTGCCTTTCCAAATTACGAACAACATTTTATCATGTACGTATAGAAAGGCGGTATTGAAGTGAGTAAAAAGGATTATTATGAAGTCCTTGGCGTCCAGAAGGGTGCTGACGAGGCAGAGCTGAAGAAAGCCTACCGAAAACTTGCGATGCAATACCATCCGGACAGAAATCCAGACAATAAGGAAGCTGAGGCTAAGTTTAAAGAAATAAATGAGGCTTATGAAGTATTAAGCGATTCTGAAAAGAGACGGCTTTATGACCAGTTCGGTCATGCTGGCGTCAATCAAAACGGAGGCGCAGGCGGTGGATTTTCAGGTTTTGATGGTTTTGGCGGGTTTGAAGATATCATCAATGAAATGTTCGGCGGCTTCGGCGGTGGCGGTTTTTCATCCGGTAGAAGAAATGGCCCGCGAAAAGGCCGTGATATTCGCGTTGATTTAACGCTTTCTTTTGAAGAAGCAGCTTTTGGAACGAGCAAGGATATTGAGTTTTTAAGAACTGAAGATTGTGATGTATGCCATGGGTCTGGTGCAGAGCCTGGTACGGATAAACATAAGTGTACGACTTGTAACGGTACTGGCGAAGTGCGATACGCTCAGCGTTCACTATTCGGTGAGTCGATCAGCGTCAAGCCTTGTCCAACTTGTAAAGGGCAAGGTGAAGTCTTTGACACACCATGTCATCAATGTAAAGGACATGGCAAGATTAAAAAACGTTTTTCAAAAACCATTGAAATTCCCGCTGGTGTTTTCCATGGCGCCAATATGCAAATCCGTAATGAAGGTGATTTAGGCAGCAACAACGGCCCTCGCGGCGATGTCATTATCGTCCTTCGCGTGACACCGCATGAGCACTTTAAGCGTGACGGCAATGATATCTATTACGATTTGTGGATCAGCTATTCGCAGGCAGTTTTAGGTGCAGAGGTGTTGGTGCCTACGTTGGAAAGCAAAGCGAAATTTACCATTCCGGAAGGAACGCCAAACGGAAGACAGTTCAAATTAAAAGGCAAGGGTATTCCGGTGCTTAACGGCTTCGGTCGAGGCGATCAGTATGTCAAAGTCAACGTTGAAATCCCTAAAGGGCTAACAAAGCGCCAAAAGGAATTGTTAGAAGCCTTTGACGAAGAGATGACCGGTAAAAGTACAGGCGTTTCAACAGATTCTTCCAAGTCAACAAAGGGAAAAAAAAAAGACGATAAAACGTTCTTCGACAAAATGAAGGATGCATTGAGCTAGACAAAATTGAGGTAAACAAAAAAATATTAACCATTCTGAATCGCTCAGTACACGTTATATCATATTTTAATCAAAAAAGGTTGCTTCAATATTACTTGAGCAACCTTTTATTTTGTGTTTGTATGAACTCAATGCTGATCCCTTTCTTGATTCATTTCAGACTAAACAAAACGATGCGCTTTTGAAGCGGACTGTCGAATGAGATAAAGACTTCTGAAAACAATCGTTGCCAGAACAATGACACCACCATAAACCGCCAGAATACCTGGACGTTCGCTTGTCGCCATAAAAACCCAAAGAGGATTAAAAAGCGGTTCAATAATAGGAATTAAAACCGCATCAATCGCAGATACATGTTTGACTGCCTTGGTATAGAGAATGTATGAGATACCAAGCTGAAAGATACCGAGAAAAAGGATTCCGCCGATGCTTGGCAGCGTAACCGTTGTATGCATGAGCCCCGGGACAGCAAAAAAACCGGTTAAAAGGTTGCCGTAAAAAACCATGCTGAGGTCGCTGCCAGCGGGCATGCGCTTTAAACTCATTGGAATGCCTGCAAAGGCAACACCACTGAGCAGTGCAATCACATTGCCGATCATCATACCGCCGTCAATACTTGACATAAAAAAGAGGATGATACCGATGCCGACAAACGTCAGCGAAAATATATCGAGTTTTGTAATACGTTCTTTAAAAAAGAGGTAACCAAAAACAGCTGCCCAAATCGGCGCAGTATACTGCAATAAAATCGCATTAGCAGAGGTTGTCAGCTTTGTCGCCGTCACATAACAAACCAATGTTGCCGTATAGATCAGCGCACCGATAATAAGTTTTTTGTTCAGTCGTTTGACTTTCCCACGCATATAGACGAAAAAGACAATTGCGGAAATCCAACTGCGAATACCTGCAATCACAAACGGAGACCATGGTATAATTTTAATAAAAAGGCCGCCAAAACTCCACAGAAAACTGGTCATAATTAAGAAGAGCACGGCATTTCGTCTATCTAAACTCATGATATAACTCACTTTCATAAAATTGATTTCTATATGGATTATATGCCTTTTATACCAAAATCACAACGTTATAATTTCAAGGACATTCATGGACGAAAAGGCGAATATATGCTATAATCGATTGTTATTTCAAACATGATTAAAATTAAATGATGTAATTTCCTCAATTTATATTGCAAACTGGATGGAAGGAATAAACAATGCAGTGGTATGAAATTAAAGTTAAAACAGCTGAAATGAGTATTGATGCCGTTACATATATCTTAACGGAAGCCGGAGCCAATGGCGTTATGATTCTAAATCCAAATGATCCGGATTTTACCAATCAAGATGAGGGCAAATGGGACTTTTACGATCCACAAAATATTAAACTTGATTTTGACGGCGTATTAATTACCGCCTATCTGGATAAAGAATCAATCGAGCCGGTATTAGAAGACTTAGAAACTAAAATAAAAGGACTGACGGCATTCGGCCTCGATATCGGTCTTGCAGAAGTAACCGCATCACCTGTAAACTCAAGTGATTGGGAAAATGAATGGAAAAAATATTTTAAACCTTTTCGCTTGGGACGTCATATGGTTGTCAAACCATCTTGGGAATCGTTTGAACTCGCACCTGACGACATTCTAATTGAAATTGATCCCGGAAATGCCTTTGGCTCCGGAACACATGAAACAACATCCATGTGTATTGAGCAGATAGAGAAATACCAGCCGCAAGGTAAAACAGTTATTGATGTTGGATGCGGCAGCGGCATTCTCGCCATTGCAGCCGGTAAACTCGGCGCCTCGTCGCTAATTGCCGTTGATATTGACGAAACAGCCGTTTATACTGCTAGAGACAATCTTGCCAATAATGGTCTCGGTGAGATTGCCAGTGTACGACACGGCAATCTCATTGAAGTTGTTGATGAGCAAGGCGACCTCGTCGTTGCCAACATTATTGCAGAAATTATACTCATCCTACTTGGTGATATTGAGAAAGTATTAAAGCCTGAAGCGACGTTCATTTGTTCCGGCATTATCAACACCAAAAGTCAAATGGTATTGGACGCCTTGTCTGACAAGGGGTTTGTCGTCAAAGAAATCGTCGAAAAAGGGGAATGGGTTGCCATAACAGCTCAGAAAAGAGGGGCATAATGCACCGGTTTTTCCTATCCGAACACGATCAAATTGAACAAAATCATATTATCATTTACCATGAGGCAACACGCCATCATATGCTAAACGTGCTGAGAATGCCTGTTGGCGAGCAATGTGAAGTCATTGCGAATCACATGGCCTATCATTCTGAAATCGTAAGTTTTCATGATGCTGCAATCGAGCTAAATATCCTGTCGACAATCGACCGTGCTTACGAATCACCCATTGACATTGATCTCTACCAATGTCTGCCAAAGGGGCAGAAACTCGAACTCATCATACAAAAAAACGTTGAACTCGGTATTCATGCAATTTATCTCGTCGACGCTAAGCGATGCGTTGTCGATTTCAAACATAAGGACGTCGAAAAGAAGCTTTTGCGCTATCGAAAAATTGCGGAAGAGGCGGCAAAGCAGTCAAAACGGCTCATGGTGCCTGACGTCGATGGCATTTTACCATTGAAAGCATTAACGGATAGGCTTCAAAGTTATGATCTTATTATCGTCCTTTATGAAGATGAACGCCATCAGACACTGAAGCCGCTTCTTAAAAAAAATGTTTTTGGCAATATTGCTGTTATAGTCGGTCCCGAAGGCGGCTTTGACCCTAATGAAATCGCATTGCTGAAAGATAGCGGCGCTGAAATTATCACGCTTGGCAATCGTATTCTTCGTACAGAAACAGCGGGGATGGCGGCAATTGCCTGCATTCAATATGAAATCGGCGATTTGTCCTAGTCGTCTATTCCGTAAACCCATTGCAGTCAGTTCGCGGTATACTTTCCATTTTGACTGCCGTAACCTTATAGATCATTACAGAAAGTGAGCAAGACTATGAAACGCGTTGCTTTTGCAACCCTTGGGTGCAAAACAAATCAATACGAAACTGATGCATTAATGGATCTTTTTCATAAAAACGGCGACCTCATTGTAGACTTCGATGAAATAGCTGATTTATACATCATCAATACTTGTACAGTTACACAAGTTAGTGATCGAAAATCACGCCAGATGATTCGCCGTGCTAAGAAGCACAATCCCGATGCCATTACTGTGGCGATGGGGTGTTACGCTCAAATTTCACCGGATGAAATAGCAGCGTTGGAAGGTGTCGATCTCGTTCTCGGCACCAATGATCGTCATAGCATTTTAAAGCACATTGCAGCAGTATCTACGGAAAAGCCGGATGTACCAATCGTTATCGTTGAAGATATTAGCAAAGTCACACAGTTTGAAGAATTAACCGTTTCAAAGGTCTATACACATACACGTGCATTTATAAAGATACAAGAAGGATGCAATCAATTTTGCAGTTACTGTATTATTCCATATGCCAGAGGTCGTGTCCGTTCAAGGAAGCTAGATGCTGTGGTCAGCGAGGTGAAAAAACTCGTCGCATCAGGTTACGTTGAATTTGTGCTTACCGGAATCCACATTGGATCGTATGGGATTGACTTTAAAGATGAAACCTCATTAATTGATCTCATCGAAGCACTCAATGCCATTAACGGTGTTAAACGCATCCGCCTCGGATCATTGGAACCACGACTCATTGATGACGCCTTTGTCCACCGGCTGTCTAAGCTGGATAAAGTATGCGATCATTTCCACTTATCCCTGCAAAGCGGTTCGAATCAAGTTTTAAAAAAAATGAACCGCAAATATACCCGTGAAGATTTCTTGGCGAGTGTCCGTCGATTAAAGCAGCTTTATAATGCACCCGCAATTACAACCGATATTATTGTTGGCTTTCCCGGTGAAACCGAGAAAGACTTCGAACAGTCACTTGATATTGTTGATACCGTCGCTTTCAGCGAATTACACGTTTTTCCTTTTTCACCGCGAAAGGGAACACCCGCCGCCAAGATGGATGAACAATGCTCTGGAGACCTCAAAAAAGAACGCAGCGAAAAACTTATTGCAAAAGGACGCCAAAATACAGAAGCTTATCAAACAGCATTTGTCGGGCATACATTAGATGTTCTTATTGAAGAGTTTAAAGACGGTTTTTGGATTGGGCATACAACCAATTATTTAAAACTATATTTAAAAGACAGTACGCCGTTCGTTTACGCTGGAAGTATTGTATCTGCTAAGATTGAAACCATTGCAGATGGCAAACTAATTGCATCTGTCCAAGCATCATAATCCTCGAAATTATCATATTGTACCAAAAAAACATCGCAAAGAGGCGGTGTTTTTTGATATAATAAAGTATATACGCATGAAGGAGGTGGTAAAAATGGATTGTATATTTTGTAAGATTATAAAAGGAGAAATTCCATCTACAAAGGTTTATGAAGACGAATTTGTCTACGCCTTTGAAGACATCAATCCTGAAGCGCCGGTTCATGTCATTATTGTTCCGAAGGAGCACATCGAATCCGTGAAAGCACTGACGATTTCACATAAAAACCTCATTGGACATTTACATCTCATCGCTGCGGAAATTGCTCGCGATAAAAATATTGACGAAACCGGCTATCGACTCGTAACCAACATTGGTGAAGATGGTGGACAAAGCGTTCATCACCTACATTACCATTTGCTTGGCGGCCGCCAATTACAATGGCCACCCGGCTAAATTTGAGGAATAATCTATTGATTTTTCAATTGGATTAGTGTATACTGTTTTAGTATGTTCTAGGTACATTCCTCTGTACTATTTAAGAATCTATTAACGGAGGGAGGGAATGTGAATGTCTGGCATCAAAGTAGGAGAAAATGAAAGCATTGATAGTGCTTTAAAAAGATTTAAGAGGGAAACTTCAAAAGCTGGCGTAATGGCTGAGATTAAGAAAAGAAGACATTACGAAAAGCCTAGCGTAAGACGTAAGAAAAAATCTGAAGCTGCAAGAAAGAAAAAGAAACGTCAGTCTTAATGAAAGGGTGAGATCATGTCACTAAAGGATAAGCTGACTGAAGACCTCAAAAGCGCTATGAAATCTAAGGATCAAGTCAAGAAATCAACGGTTACGATGCTTCGTGCTGCTATTAAACAGATCGAAGTTGACGAACGTAAAGAGCTTACTGACGATGAAATCCTTGATATCATTGCAAAACAGGTCAAGCAGAAAAACAACGCTATTGAAGATTTTACAAACGGGGGTCGTGAAGATCTCGTCGATTTGACGAAAACGGAAATCGACATCCTAATGAACTATATGCCTGAGCAATTGTCTGACGAGGCACTTGAAGCGATTGTCGCCGATGCGATTCAATCAACGGGTGCATCAACGATTAAAGATATGGGCAAAGTTATGGGCATTGTTACTGGCAAGACGAAAGGTCAAGCTGATAATAAGCGCATTGCGGATATGGTTAAAAAGTCTTTGGTTAAATAGCTTCTGTTGAAAAACAGTTAACCTTGGCACTTTCCAACTTGGGAAGTGCCTTTAATTTTCTCAAAAATAGCTGTTTGCCACTGTGAAACCGTTATGTGGGCATATTCATTTGGTTAATCACTGGGCAGAAAAACCTTTTTTGAGAATACTCTTTCGACGGCGTTGAACATTTTTACATTAAAATATTTTTGTGCTAAAATAATGAAAGAAAATGCAAAATTGAGGTGACTGAATGGTAACTGAAGGCATGGTTAAGCGCATCGTTTTAAACGATTTCAGCGCACTGCACATCCTGTTTGGCAATCTGGATGAAAATATAAAAACAATCGAGAAGCACTTTGACGTCAATATCGCTTCGCGTGATGGTGAAATTATCGTAAAGGGTGATCCCAACCATATTTCCGCAGTCGAAGAGATTATACAAATTCTTATTAGAGCCATTCAAGCAGGAGAAGTAATCGATCAGCAAAAGGTCAATTACGTGATTTCAACCGTAAAAGTCGGTGAGGGATCGCGCATTGAAGATCTCAGTAAGTCTTTTATCGTGGTGACGACAAAAGGCAAATACATTAAACCGAAAACGCTTGGTCAAAATGCTTATATTAAAGCAATACAGGAAAACGATGTCACTTTTGGCATTGGCCCAGCCGGAACGGGAAAAACATTCCTAGCAGTTGCGATGGCCGTTCGCGCCTTTAAAAATAATGAAGTCAATCGAATTATCATCACCAGACCAGCGGTTGAAGCAGGCGAAAGCTTAGGCTTCTTGCCGGGTGATCTCCAAATGAAAGTCGATCCTTATTTAAGACCGCTTTACGACGCGCTTTATGAAATATTGGGAGCGGATACCTATAATAATTTTAGAGAACGCGGATTAATTGAAGTAGCGCCGCTTGCCTATATGCGCGGTCGTACTCTTGACAATTCCTTTATTATACTAGACGAAGCACAGAATACGACAAAAGAACAAATGAAGATGTTTTTGACACGCTTCGGCTTTGGCTCAAAAGTTGTCGTCAACGGTGATATCACACAAATCGACCTACCATCTGGTAAAAAATCAGGTTTAAAAAATGCCATTGAAGTCCTGAAACACGTTAAGGGCATTAGTTTTATGTATTTGACTGAACGCGATGTTGTCAGACATGAACTCGTTAAGAAAATCATAAAGAGTTATGACTCATATGAACAAAAACAAAAGTCATTTGAAACAAAGACCACGCAAAAAAATAAAAATATGTCTCGCAGGAATCGTTAATTCGGAGGTCTTATGAACTTTACGCTCAAACATCACTACAAACGATTGCAACAGAATCCAAAACTAATCAACGGTGTCGTGATGGCGTGTTCATTATGCCTCGTTTTTTTTCTGCTGACGCGTGCGGTCTTGTCGGGGCTCTATAATTATGAAGTCGGCAGCGAGGTAAAAGAAGACATCTATTTAAAATCAGATGTTGTCGATACACTTGAAACGGAAGCTTTGAGAGCGCAGGCGATTGATAAAACCGAGCCGGTTACTTATATTGACTTTTCTAAACTCGTTGAAGCCAAGAAAAAATTAACGGATTACTTTACAACGCTTGGTGAAATTAAAGAAACCTATGCAGAAGACCGCGAACTATTAACGAGGGTTTATGCCGGCATTGAAAAAGACAATGCATTTGCCTTAACAGAAGATGAACTCCATACAATGGCACTTCTCAGTCAGGAACGTACGGCAGTGCTCCAAAATTATGCCGTTGACATTACCTCGGAAAATATGGCAAACGGGATATCAAATGACGGTATTATAGAAGCATCCGCCAATATTGACCGTTTCATAGCAGAACTGACAGATTTGAGAGAAGTTGAGCAGACAATTCTAAAAAAATTGGTACACGGGGCATTGACCGTTAATCGATTTATAGACATTGAAGCCACAAAGGATAAACAGAGTGCTGCCGCAGAACAAGTAAGCGATGTCATTTATAAGAAAGGGACACCGCTAGCTTACAAGGGGGAAATGCTGACTGAGAAACAGTACCAGATTCTCTCCGACGGTGAAATGCTCTATGCTTCAATTGATTATGCTTGGATGATTTTCTTGGGCATTGGCTTAATCGTGATATTGCTTTGGTTAATTATGCATTTTTACCTTTATGAATATTATCCACCCGTATTGTTCACCGTTAAAAAATATGGCTTGCTCATGGCGACGTTCACTTTTGTCCTGTTGCTAACGCCATTTTTTAATAATGTATCACCATACCTCATTCCATTGCCGCTATTCAGCATGCTAATCAGTATTATGCTAAATCCGGCAGTTGCTGTCCCTTTTGGCATTGGCTTGTTAATCATCGTGACACTTTGGCACAATCTTTCTGTTGGATTATCCATTATGTACCTGCTCGGACTGATCTTCAGTACACTGCTTTCTAAAAATATACGTCAGCGGTCACAGCTTATGATGAATGGCGTTTATACATCGCTTGTGATGACTTTTTTTATCAGCGCTTGGGTACTCTTTAACCGAATGGATTTAAACACACTGCTGATTACATTATTGATGACAATGGCCAATGGGATTATTAGTGCCATCATTACGATTGGTGTGATGCCGATATTTGAATCGCTCTTTGGGATCTTAACACCTTTGCGTCTTTTGGAACTTTCTAACCCGAATCGCGATATTCTAAAAAGACTAATGCTGGAAGCACCGGGGACATATCATCACAGTATTCTCGTCGGCAATATGGCCGAAACCGCTGCACATGATATTGGCGCAGATAACGTGCTCGCTCGCGTGGCGTCTTTTTATCATGATATTGGCAAACTAGAGCGTCCATATTACTTTAAAGAGAACCAAATTGCAGGTGAAAATCCACATGATATGCTGCCGCCGCAAATTAGTGCCGGCATTATTAAACAACATGTTGCACATGGTCTTGCACTTTCAAAACGTCACAAGCTGCCTATTGAAATTCAAAAGGTTATTACATCACATCACGGTACATCGATTATTAAATATTTCTATCATCTTGAACAGCAGAAGAATGAACACGTCGACTATAAAATATTTGCCTATGACGGACCGAAACCCGTAACACGTGAAGAAGTCATTATAATGCTGGCCGATTCCGTTGAAGCCGCCGTTAGAACGTTGGACAGTCCGACAAAACCCACGGTCCGTGCATTAATTGATAAAATTGTTGATCAAAAACGTGAAGAGGGGCAGCTTAACGAATCTAATATTACCTTAAAAGAACTCGAAACCGTTAAAGAAAGCTTTATCAGAGTACTCAGCGGTATTTTTCATGAACGGATTGCTTATCCGGATGTGACGCTGCCGCAAAGAGATAAAGAAGAAGAGAACACAACAGCGCATCAAAATGATAGTAGCAAAACGAAAGAAAGCTTGAACAGCAACTTGAAAGATAATGTAAAAGAGAATGTGAAAGATAATTATACAAAACATAAAGAGATCAGTTCAGATCAGGAAGGAAACCCAGGTCATAATGAAGCATAAGATGAATATTGAACTGTCAAACGAAACCGAACTAGCATTGCCGGCATTCATTAATGCACGGATTGAAGAAGTTGTTTCGGCAGTTCTTGAACAAGAAGGCTTTGATGTCGATGGTGAAGTCAGTGTGCTGTTCACCGACAATGTTGGCATTCAAGCGCTCAACGCCGAATACCGCCAAAAGGATACACCGACAGACGTACTGTCTTTCCCACAGTACGATGATCTCTATGCGCTAAGTGACATGCCGGTCTTTCTCTATTTAGGGGATATCGTTATTTCTCTTGAACAAGCCTCCCAGCAGGCTGAATCCTTTGGTCATTCACTTGAACGCGAAATTTTTTATCTCGTCGTACACAGTGTCCTGCATTTGTTGGGGTGCGACCATATGGAAGAAACCGACAAGCGTATCATGCGCGAGAAAGAGAAAAGTGCTTTAAAGCATCTAGGTATTTTTAAATAACGCATTGACACATAGGAGGTTCACACTTGAAAAAGCGATTACGATTATGGCTGTGCCTGATATTGGGCATCATGATTTTAACAGCGTGCCAGTCAAATAACGAGATCAGCGCACCTGCTGCCGCAACACTTAGTGAAAACAATAAAGCTGATCTTGCTGAGACTGTTCCCGAGACGATTGATACAGATCTTGAAAATACAGTTGAGAATGAAGTTGAAGATGAATTAGATGAAAGTACAGTTGCTGATGAAATCAACACCAGCGAAAATGATGGGATCATCAATCCCTTAACAGGTGAATATGTTGAAGCGGGGACACTGGGAAGACCGATTGCCGTTATGCTCGACAACCAATATAGTGCCCGTCCTCAAGCGGGACTTATTGAAGCCGATGTTGCCTATGAAATGCTGGTAGAAGGTCTTATTACAAGGTACATGGGGATTTTCTACAGCAGCCAACCGGAACATATTGGTCCTGTTCGAAGTGCAAGGCCCTATTATCTACAAAAGGCGCTTGAATACAATCCGTATTATGTTCACGTCGGTGGTTCCATGCAGGCGCTCAGTGATATAAAAACCTATAAAATGGCAGATATTGACGGTCTATCCAGCGGCGCCTTTCATCGTGAATCGCACAAGAAGATCCCACACAATATGTACACCGAAGCAAGCACACTGATCAAAGATGCTAATCGCAGACAATACTATGAAAAAGTAGACATTGACTTTCTTGATTTTAACGATGCGTTTCTCATCCCGAAAGATGGTACGGATGCCAATACCATCAAGTTTTTATATAAAGCACCCACATCTTCTGATAAAGTAGGTTATTTTACAACCTATGTTTATGATCCTGAGACAACACTTTATATGCGTCATACAAACGGCAAACCGCATATTGATGAGGATACCGGTGAACAGCTGTATGCAACCAATATTCTCGTGCAGTACGCCAGTCAAAAAGTGCTCGACAGCGAAGGGCGTTTACAACTGGGATTAGTCGGTGAAGGGAAGGGTATGTATTACACTGGCGGAAAAGGAATCCCTGTTACATGGTCAAAAGCAGATTCATATGCAACTACCTATTTTAAAGATGCAGATAACAATGCCATTAAGCTTAATCCGGGTAAAACGTGGTTTCAGATAATGCCAAAAGGCAAAACTGAAACGGTTTCACCTTGATACACAATACATCTAGGAGGCAAATCATGGACTACAAAGCTTTAGTTGAAAAGGCATATGAAGCAGCTGAAATGGCCTATGTGCCGTATTCTAAATTCAAAGTCGGTGCGGCGCTTCTGACGAAGAGCGGCAAGGTTTATACCGGCTGTAATATTGAAATTGCATCATTTGGCGCTACTAACTGCGCTGAACGAACCGCCATTTTTAAAGCAATATCAGAAGGTGAGCACGACTTTACCGCAATTGCCATTGTGTCTTCGAGCCATGATTACACCTATCCTTGCGGTATCTGCCGACAAGTCATTGTTGAGTTCTCAAAAGATATTGACATCATTATTAGTAAGGATTATGATTATGAAGTCTATAAAATTGATGACTTATTGCCGCATTCTTTTACACAGATTGATATCAAATAACAAAGTAGCTAAACACAAAATCATTGCCTATTGTGCAAATGTAGTATGCAAGCAGCGCTGCTGCGGCAGCCATTGAGAAACGGAGGATCTATGACGTTTAAATCCGGTTTCGTCACCATTATCGGAAGACCAAATGTCGGTAAATCAACACTATTAAACGGTATCATCGGCGAGAAAATTGCCATTATGTCGGACAAGCCCCAAACGACGCGTCATAAGATAACGGCGATGTATAACGATGAAGACAGTCAGATTATTTTTGTCGATACCCCCGGTATTCACAAGCCTAAAAATAAACTCGGCGATATTATGGTAAACAGCGCCATCAGTGCCATGAAAGACGTCGATGTCGTCATTCTAATGGTGGATGAATCTTTGAAAATAGGCCCCGGTGATCAGTATCTTATTGATTTAGTCAAAACGTCAAAGACAAAGGTTATTTTAGCCATTAATAAAACGGATTTGATAACGCCAGAAGCGTTTAAAACCATTTATGACACTTATTGCGCATTTGATTTTGTTATTGATGTGATCGGTTTGTCTGCCATCAACCAAAAAGGCGTCGATGCACTGATTGCTTCTATTAAAGAGAGTCTACCTGCCGGTCCGCCTTACTATCCAACAGACACAATGACAGATCAAACCGAGCGCACTATCGTCTCAGAGATTATCCGTGAAAAACTGCTTCGGTACTTGGATGAAGAAGTGCCGCATGGTGTCGCCGTTGAAATTCAAAGCTTTAAACAGCGACCGAACAAGGATATTATTGACATTGAAGCGAACATTATTTGTGAAAAAAATTCACATAAAGGCATTATCATTGGCAAGAACGGCCGCAAATTGAAGGGCATTGGCAAGAGTGCACGTGAAGAAATTGAACGATTTCTGCGTACAAAAGTCAATCTCCAGTTATGGGTCAAAGTAAGAGAGGGGTGGCGTGATCACACAGGGCTCTTAAAGAATTATGGCTATAAAGAATAGCCATAAAAAATATGATTTAAATAGGAGGTGGCAACATGGGTTTGTTGATGTTTTATGAATATTTATCAAGGATAGAAGCGCTAATAGAAAAACACGATGACATTGGCCTTCATAACTATCTCGACGCCATGCATGCTGCTGACATTGCAGAGGTTCTGGAAAACCTCGAATCCGATGAGCAGCGTCAAGTTTTCGGCTTGCTAACGGATGAAAAAGCAACCGAAGTTCTTGAAGAATTGAACTCCGATGACTTTAGTGAACTCATTAAAGCATTGACTTATGAAAAGAAAGTAACACTCCTCGACTTAATGTCGCAAGATGATATTGTCGATAAACTTAACGAACTGCCGGAAAGCCGTCAGAAAGAAATTATCGCATTCCTCGATTACGAGGATGCTGCTGATGTCAAAGACCTGCTTCTTTATGAAGAAGATACTGCCGGCGGGATCATGACGAAGGACTACGTGTCCATTCAAAAAGACTATTCCATTTACTATGCGATTGAAACTCTCCGTGCCATTGCGCCGGATGCGGAAACAATCTACTATATATATGTCGTAGACGATGCTGAGCGCTTAGTAGGGGTTATTTCCCTAAGAGAGCTGATCATTGCCTCACCGAATCGTTCGGTTGAATCTGTAATGAACGAAAATGTCATTACGGTGAATATAAACGACGATCAGGAAGAAGTTGCACGCATTGTTTCCAAATATGACCTCTTAGCAGTTCCAGTCGTGGATAATGGGAATGTGATGCACGGGATCATTACCATTGATGACGTCTTGGATGTCATTGAAGAAGAGGCAACAGAAGATATCTATAAATTTGCCGGTACTTCCGACGAAGAAGTATACGAACACGACGACACACTGTTTGATCGTGTTAAAAACTCCGTTCGTTCAAGACTGCCATGGTTGGTTATTACGATCTTTGGCGGTTTGCTTTCAGCAAAAGTGCTGGCATCTTATCAAACGACCATTAGCGCTAATGCATCACTGGCGATGTTCATGCCGTTACTGGCAGGAATGGGCGGGAACGTCGGAACCCAGTCTTCTACCATCACTGTCCGAAATATAGCAACACATATGATTGAAGGTGCCGATATCTTAAGAACACTTATTCACGAAATCTCTGTCGGTATGCTCGTCGGTATGTTTTGTGCGATAATCGTCGGTACTGCGGCACTCTTTATGCATGCTGAATATCATATTGCCATTATCGTCGGCATTTCAATGTGCGCCAATATGGTTACAGCTGCTACCATCGGCACAATCGTGCCGTTAATCTTTAAGCGCATCGGCGTTGATCCGGCGGTTGCATCAGCACCATTTATTACGACGACGATTGACCTCACTGGTTTAACCATCTACTTCACGCTGGCAACCATGATGATTGCTAACTTATAATGCAGATCCAATACGCATTTTACGCAGACCTAATACGTATTTTATACAAATCTATTGCGTTTTTTTCGCAGATCTTAAGCGATTTGAAAACCTTTCGATAAGAAAGCAAAGAGGGCAGCAATGTACTTTGAAACCGATGCCATCGTGATTAAAACGGTGAAGGCACAAAACAATGATATATTTCTGACGCTCTTTACAAAAAAAGCCGGAAAAATGGAAGCTGTTGCCATGGGCGCAAAGAGTTCGCGCAATCATTTGGCAGCAGCTTCAAAACCATTTGTATTTGGTCAGTTTGTCCTTAATACAAAGTCAAAGACACCTAAAGTTCAGAACGTAAGCATTTATGATTCACATTTTCGCATTACGGATGACTTAAATACGCTGGCATATGGCTATTATTTTCTGGAACTTTGCAATTATACCATTCGAGACAATATGTCTGACATCGAACACTTTCAGCTTCTGGCAGAAATCATTGATCTCTTGGCAAAGCAGCAAGGCAATTATCGGATCATGCGCTGCGCCTATCTGATTAAACTCACACAGTTTACTGGACACTTTCCTAACTTAAGTAATCAATGTACAGTCTGTCAATCTGAAATAGACGATTTTTATTTCTCCATTGAAGACGGCGGACTCATTTGTGAACACTGCCGTAAGGAAGGTAAACAGGTAACCAAGCTAAATCGCGCCTTTATTGATGTCATCAACTATTTGCATATCAAAGACATCCGCATTAGTGCCAAAACGAAAATACATGAAGGCTATTTATCAAAATTAATCAATCTGTTTGAGTCCTATCATCAATATCATAATCAAATATATAAAATAAATGCCCTGGATTTTCTCAATTCTCTCATTGAATAAGATGCATTAAGATTTCATTAAAATTCAACTAAGGTTTAGGAATCCAGGTTTTTTATTAACAGACGAGTGATATAATATGGATAAGCAATCAATGAAACTTATAAAAACCGATTCATAGTACATATAGGGCGACGATGAATCGTAATGATTAAAATGAGGTGATCAAATGCAAATTACACTTGAAATGGTAGACGAAATTATCAACCGTACCGGCGCAACTTATAAAGAAGCGAAAGAAGCACTTGAAGCTTGTGATGGCGATATCCTAAAAGCACTGGTATATATGGAGGATTTAAAGACAGAAACTTCAGAACCAAAAGCTGACCGCAGACTCAACGGCCAAGAAATTGTCAACAAATTAAAAGCACTTGTCAACGAGGGCATCGTGACACAAATTATCATTGAACGCAATGATCGAAAAGTATTGGATATTCCCGTTGTTGCTGGCGCATTAACAGCTGTTATTTTTACAGTGCCAACCGTAGCGGGCATTATTGCAGCCGTCGCAACCGGATGTACGATTAAGATTGTCAAAGAAGACGGCGATATCGTCAACATCAATGAATTTACACAAGAAAAGTTTGACCAAGTCTTTAAAAGTCATAAAACAGAAGAATCCGAAGAATCAGATGAAGAAGCAACAGAAATATATCCAGAAGAAACTGTTGAAAAAAACGATGAAGAAAAAGACGAATGGTATCAAAGCTAAGCTGCTAAATTTATTTTGCAATATATGGCTTAAGTGAATTACAGTATTAAACTATTTACAGCGCAACTTTTTTATGTTAAAATCATTAAAAATATATCGGTGACGTTGATAAAGAGTAGTAAGTGAGCGTTCCTTATAGCGAGTCAATGGCTGGTGGAAATTGACAGGAATCAACACTGAAGGCGCTTTGGAGTTAATACATGAGCAAGTGGGCTTAATGCCAATAAGGGTGGAACCGCGGAAATCTTTCGTCCCTACGTAATGTAGGGATGGAAGTTTTTTTATTTTTGAAAGAAAATTTAAACGTTGGGTATTCTTATCGTTATTTTACCGTGAAAATGCAACTTATGACACCGATCATGTTATCAACGTACATTTTAAAGAAGAAAGAGGATAGGGAGGCTTTTATATGAAGCAAGTAACCATGGACAAAATCGTTTCATTGGCAAAATCAAGGGGTTTTATTTTTCCGGGTTCTGATATTTATGGTGGATTGGCTAACACGTGGGATTACGGTCCGCTTGGCGTGGAACTTAAGAACAATGTTAAACGCGCTTGGTGGCAAAAGTTTATTCAAGGATCACCCTATAATGTCGGTCTCGACAGCGCCATCCTTATGAATCCGCAAACATGGGTAGCATCAGGCCACGTCGGCGGTTTTAATGACCCGCTAATGGACTGCAAAAAATGTAAAACGCGATACCGCGCTGATAAACTCATTGAAGAATTTCTGATCGCAAAAGGTGAAACGCCAGAAGCTATCGATGCTTGGGGCAATGAACGCATGGAACAGTTTATTGCAGAGAACGACATCAAGTGTGAAAACTGCGGTTCACATGACTTTACAAATATCCGACAATTCAACCTAATGTTTAAAACATTCCAAGGTGTCGTTGAAGATTCTTCAACACAGATTTACCTTAGACCTGAAACAGCACAAGGCATATTTGTCAATTTTAAAGCGGTTCAAAGAGCTGCCAGAAAGAAGGTACCGTTCGGCATCGGCCAAATCGGTAAGTCATTCCGTAACGAGATTACACCGGGGAACTTTACTTTTAGGACGCGGGAATTCGAACAAATGGAATTGGAATTTTTCTGTGAACCGGGTGAAGACCTCAAATGGTTTGCCTACTGGAAAGAATTCTGTATGAATTGGCTCTTAAGACTCAGCATGAATGCTGATAACGTCAAGTTCAGAGATCACGAGCAAGAAGAGTTATCGCACTATTCCAATGCAACCACCGATATCGAATATAAATTCCCATTTGGCTGGGGTGAACTCTGGGGTATTGCTGACCGAACTGACTTTGACCTCAAGGCGCATATCGAACATTCAGGCGTCGATTTAAGATATCAAGATCCGATGACCAATGAGAAGTATGTCCCATTCTGTATTGAGCCTTCATTGGGAGCAGACCGTGTAACGTTGGCCTTTTTGGTCGATGCTTTTAATGAAGAAGAACTTGAAGATGGTACAACGCGTATCGTCATGAAGTTTCACCCGGCTTTGGCACCGTTTAAAGCGGCTATATTCCCGCTTTCTAAAAAGCTCAACGATAAAGCGGAAGAAGTTTTCAGCATGCTGAATGAAAACTTTAATGTTGACTTTGACGATTCCGGCAGCATCGGCAAGCGCTATCGAAGACACGACGAAATTGGAACGCCTTTCTGTATTACGTATGATTTCGAATCAGAAGAAGACGAAAGCGTTACCATTCGCGATCGCGACACCATGACACAGGAACGCGTTAAAATAGCCGACTTGACAGACTATATACAAAAACGTCTGCGTTTCTAAATACGATGAATCTTCTGTACAGCTGCTCTCTGTTTCATTTGCACGCTGTATCTTTTAGAATTTATATCACCCTAAATTGCGTAATCACATTTAAAAAACTAGTGATTATGTTATAATTTGGGTATAAGCACTAAAAATTAAACAATGGGGGCACAAATGGATTATCAATACTATGTTTTTATAGTATCTGATTCACTGGGTGAAACCGCATCACACGTTGCTAAGGCAGCAATGAATCAGTATCTGAATAAAAATTATATCGTTAAGAAGTACAATTACGTCAGGGATGCAGATGCTGTTAAAGAAATTGTCGTCGAAGCCTCCAAGCACAAGTCAATTATTCTATTTACAACCGTCATGGACGATTTAAAACGGATTATCATTGATGAGTGCGATCGCTTTAAAATACAGTATCACGACATACTGACGCCGATCTTGGATCAGTTTTCTCAGTTCTTTGACGATAAGCCAATGGCCACGCCGGGGACGATGTATAAGCTCGATGATGATTACTTCGAACGGGTAGCGGCAATTGAATTTGCCGTCAAGTACGATGACGGCAAGGACATGCGTGGGCTAAAACATGCCGACGTGGTACTGCTCGGTATCAGCAGGACATCAAAGACACCACTGAGCATGTATCTGTCCCACAAGAATATCAAAGTCGCCAATGTCCCGCTGGTGCCTGAAATACCACTTGCAAAAGAAATTTTCCAAGTGCCGAAACACAAACTGATCGGGCTGACTAACAGTCCAGAAAAATTAAATGAGATCCGAATCGAAAGACTAAAAGCCCTTGGGCTGTCATCCGATGTCGAATACGCTAATTACGACCGCATCTTACAAGAACTTGAATATGCCGATCGCGTTTATAAGCAGTTAGGCTGCCCAATTATAAACGTCGCGAACAAGGCAATCGAAGAAACGGCAAGCATTATTATGGAAATCACTGGACTCAATACGAAATTTAAGTGATGTCACAATAATGATTTTACAATTTGAAGTTTTCGTTGTATGCTATTTAAAGGTCATAATGAATGTATGATTTAAGGCTCTAAGCTTTGATAATGACCCATAGCATCCACGTGCTATGGGTTTTTATATAAAAAATCTTTGTGAGGGAAGGTTATAATGATGAAACAATACGTTTACGCTTTTGAAGAAGGGTGTAAAGAAATGAAAGATCTCCTTGGTGGGAAAGGAGCCAATCTTGCCGAAATGAAAAAAATTGGATTACCGGTACCGGATGGTTTTACGATCTCAACGGAAGCTTGTAACCAATATTATGTCGACGGCAAGAAAATCGCTGCTTCGATTGTTCAACAAATTGAAGCAAAGCTGGTTGAGCTTGAAGAAAAGACTCAAAAGAAGCTTGGGGATACGGGGAACCCGCTTCTCGTAAGCGTTCGATCAGGTGCCGTCATATCCATGCCTGGAATGATGGACACAGTACTTAACCTTGGGCTCAACGATATTTCAGTGGAAGGTCTTGCGGCATTAACAGAGAACCAACGATTTGCCTACGATTGTTATCGTCGGTTTATCCAAATGTTCAGTGATGTCGTTTTGGAAATTCCAAAGTACAAATTCGATCGCGTCCTAGAAGGGCAGAAAGAAGCAAAAGGTATTGAGTCCGATACGGAGCTCACCGTTGAAGATCTTCAGTCAATCATTGAAGCTTATAAAGGCATCGTCAAAACAGAAATGGGTTTTGACTTCCCACAAGCGCCTAAAGAACAGCTCATGATGGCAATAGAGGCAGTCTTTAACTCGTGGAACAACGATCGTGCCATTATTTATCGTAACTACAATGAAATTCCACATGATCTCGGAACAGCTGTCAACGTTCAGTCTATGGTCTTCGGCAACATGGGGAACACTTCCGGTACAGGCGTTGCCTTTACAAGGAACCCATCTACTGGTGAAGCAAGGCTCTTTGGTGAATTCTTAATGAATGCACAGGGTGAAGATGTTGTTGCCGGTATTCGTACGCCACAGAAAATTGATGAACTCAAAGATGTTATGCCTAATGTCTATGAAGAATTCATTAATGTCTCAAACACTTTGGAAGCGCATTACCGTGATATGCAGGATATCGAGTTCACTGTCGAACGCGGCAAGCTCTATATGCTCCAAACGCGAACGGGTAAACGTACTGCTTTTGCGGCATTAAAAGTGGCGGTTGACATGGAAGAAGAAGGGGTTATCTCAAAAGAAGAAGCACTTATGAGGATTTCACCTCAGCAATTGGATCAATTGCTTCATCCTACTTTTAATGAACAGTCATTAAAAGCGGCTGAACTCTTGGCAAAAGGGCTTCCGGCATCCCCAGGTGCAGCTTGTGGTCAAGTTGTTTTCCACTCTGAGGATGTTATCAAATATAAAGATAAAGGTTTAAAAACTATTCTCGTCAGAACCGAAACATCGCCAGAAGATATTGAAGGAATGGTTGGTGCAGAAGGGATCTTAACGTCAAGAGGCGGGATGACTTCTCATGCTGCCGTCGTTGCCAGAGGCATGGGTAAATGCTGTGTTGCAGGCTGCGGTGAAATCAAAGTCAGTGAAGATGAACGCGTCTTTGTCGTCAATAATTCAGTTTATAAAGAAGGGGATTTTATTTCTCTGGATGGTAATACAGGTAATGTTTACCTTGGACAAGTCGAAACAGTAGAAGTCGGCATGACAGGTGATTTTGCCAAAGTATTGGGCTGGGCTGATGATGTGAGAACGCTTAAAATTAGAACCAATGCAGATAATCCAATGGATTCTGAAACAGCTGTAAAATTCGGCGCTGAAGGGATTGGCCTTTGCCGTACGGAGCACATGTTCTTCGATGAAGAGCGTATTTTATACGTACGTCAAATGATTCTTTCTTCAACAAAGGATGATCGTGTTAACGCACTGGATAAACTGTTGCCATTCCAAAAAGATGACTTTATCGGCATTTATCAAGCGATGGGTGAAAGACCTGTTACCATCAGACTCTTAGATCCACCGCTTCATGAATTCCTGCCGCATAAAGATGAAGATATTCAAGTACTTTCAAAAGAACTCGAAGTCCCATTTGATATCCTGAAGACAAAAGTCATGAGCCTTAGTGAATTCAACCCAATGCTCGGTCACAGAGGATGTCGTCTGGCAATTACTTATCCGGAAATCTATGAAATGCAAGTTCGCGCTATCGTTGAAGCAGCTGTTCACTGCAAGAAAAACCTCGGTATCCAAGTTGATCCTGAGATCATGATCCCGCTCGTTGGACATCTTAAAGAGTTTACGATTCTTAAAAAACTCGTTCACGATATTGCCGATCCGATTATCAAAGAATCCGGCATTGAATTGTCTTACAAAGTCGGTACAATGATTGAAGTGCCTAGAGCAGCGCTGATTGCTGATCAAATTGCTGAACATGCAGATTTCTTCTCATTCGGTACCAATGACTTAACACAGATGACACTTGGTTTCTCTCGTGATGACGCCGGCAAATTCATTGGCGAATACATGAAGAAAGAAGTCTTTGAAAAAGATCCGTTTGAATCCATCGACCAAACCGGTGTTGGCAAGCTCGTTAAAATGGCTGCCGAACTCGGTCGAGGCGTAAAATCCGATCTTAAACTCGGTATTTGCGGCGAGCATGGCGGCGAACCGAAATCCATTGAGTTCTGCTACAAAACAGACCTCAACTATGTTTCTTGTTCACCGTTCCGCGTGCCGATTGCACGTCTTGCTGCGGCGCAGGCAGTTATTAAGAACAAGTAAAAACGTACTCGTTATTAATGCTTAATGAAAATGCTTCATGCGAAAATTGTTTTAAAATTAATTGCCAGTCACTTTGAGTAATCTAATCAATGAGGGACATCCATATGCAAACGGATGTCCCTTTTTATGCCTATTTCAATCATGGTTTCAATATGGTTTCAATCATGATGTGCATTCTTTTTATGATTAATCAAATAGTAAGGGCATGCTAGCGTCGCGTTAAATATCCATATGAATAAAGAATAGATGGAGGTCAATATGAGTCAAATTGATTTTAATGCAATAGATACTTATATCGCTGATTTATTTTCTGAAGAAGATGACCGCTCTACTACAACCATTATTACCAATGCAAGTGGTAATGGTTTTGATGGTATGTCTATTTCACTTGTTAAATGATGTTAAAGTCATTAATTCTTAATTGAGAAAATTACATCATCCAAATTTCTTTAATTCAGCTTTAATGCACTTAAATTCATAAAAATAGTATCCGTAAAAAGGAATTAATTCACTTATCCATAGCGGACAGATATAGTACGATTATGACATAATAGTTCATGTCATTTTAGGAAGGGCGCCTGATGGATAATCATGTTACATTAACGGCTGAGACAGCCATTGAATATGTAAAAAATAAAACAAGTATTTTCTCAAAATCTGAAATTTTAACGGCTAAAGTATTTGATGGCAACAGACAAAGTGTCGATGGGCTTTGCAATCATTTAGTACTTGTTAAGTCTATGACGACTGGTCATTCCGTCGTTTTGAAGCAAATGATGCCCTATGTCAGGGCACTTAAAGACCGCGGCATTGTTTTGCCCATGAAACTTGCGAGAATCAATACAGAAGTCTATTACGCAAAATTACTTGACGAAATCATACCGGGTGCAGTTCCCACAATCCACCTCTGGGATGAAGCAAACAGTATCGTCATTATGGAAGACCTCAGTGAGATGAAGATTTTAAGAAATGAAATGATCAAAATGAAGCAGTTTTCTGATTTTCCGCGTCAACTCGGCGAATTCTTGGGACGATCTGCTTTTTTCACCTCTGAGCGCTTCTTGAGTAAAAATGAAAAAATGAGCTTAGCGCATATCTTTGAATTCAATAATGATGGTTGTATTTTTGAAAACTTAATCTTCGAAGCGCCATTCAAGAATTATAAAGATCGGGAAATCTACCATGCGCTGCAAAAGGATATTGATGATATATGCAATAATCCTAAAGTGTTAGCAGAAGTGGCGATTCTTAAAGACATTTTTATAAACAAGAAACAGGCCTTGATCCACGCAGACCTACATACCTCCAATATTTTTGTCGATGAAAAGAACATGAAAGTCTTTGATGGGGAGTATGCCCACTATGGCCCTGTTGCTTATGATATCGGTTTACTCATCGGAAGCTTTGTAACAAATTATGCTTCTTTAATCGGCATCAAGCGAATTTCTGAAGAAAAGCGACAAGACTACCAAGCGTATGTCTTCAAAGTGATATCAGAGATGTATCACACCTTTGAAAGGTCATTTATTGAGCTTTGTCAAAAGCATCATAAAGATCAAAACCTAAAAGGGTACATGGATTCAACGATTAAAGACACCATTGGATTTGCTGCATGTTCAAGCTTTTCCAGGGTTTACGATTATAATCTGACTTTTGACTTCAAGCAAACAGACAACCTTGAAGAACAGGTAAAAGGACGAAGATTTATCATTAAACTTACAAAGTATCTACTCCTCAACAGATCCAATTTTAATTCAATTGAAGATTTTCTCTCAGCAATGGAAGCACTGACTTTAACGACAGTTGTTTACGATTTGGTTTCTGAAGCATTTGAAAATCGTCAAGCAATTTAAAATGTATCATTGCGCATAAGAAGTACAACTAGATTTGAGAAATATATGGATTTGAACAGGGGATTGCCTCATCTTATGAAGGCAATAGCCTGTTTTTTCATTTGTAACCATTTTAAAAGTATCCTCTGTTCCTCTACGGTCAGAGGATTTTTTAATCCTTTGAGCACATCTACAGATTTTTTCTAGCACTTCATCAATTATAAACAAAATTATTTACAGTCATGGCAGGCGACAATCAATTTAATAGAACCTTTACTTTCTCGCATCCGTGTTTGATGATACAATGACAGGGGTATAATTAATGGGTAATTACTTCAATATAAACGATGCAGCAAACTGTAGAAATTACCCAAAATGCAGTCTACAAAACGAAAATACTATTGGAGATGTACATGATTAATCAGAAAAACAACCAAGATCATCATAAAGACAACCATCAAAATAACCATCAAAATAACCATCAAACTATTCATCAAGGCGATCATTTGAACAACCATAATAATGCAAACAATCATGATAATAAACAACATGCCATTGGAACACTATTCGAAACGATCTCAACAGAACTCAACACAGATTTTATCGGACAGGAATCCTATTTTGAAGCGCTGTGTCAATATTTTCTTTCAAAACTTCAAGCAGGTGAATTTGGCAGTCTGCTGCTCGTCGGCGAACCAAATACATTTAAGAAAAATAGTGTAAAATCAATCTTTAGCCATATTGACGCCTCTGGACTACTCGGACGTTTTGAATTGGTTGAAATGGACATGGGACACTATCTTTTCAGCTTGGGTTTCAATGTCTTTTTAACGGATTTGATGAAAGTATTTGCGGGGGGTGCAAAAGGCATCATTTTTAAAAATGTCGAACTTGCAACTGATCAGATGCACACCGTTCTTTCGAAGATCACACCGGGTGGTGTCATAAAACTCGAAAAACCATACACCACTAGGGATATGTTTATGGTTGAAGTTGATAAAAATGCAGCTGAAATTATCGACGATGAAAAAATAGAAGTGATCAATTGCCCTAAAAAATTCTATATCTTTAATTACAATCGTCGGCCAAACGATACACTGCCGCAGTTTTTAGAAAATGAACTGCCGCAGCGTGATACCGTCTTGTACACGAGAGCCCTCACAAAAGCAGAAAAGCTTGCAATGATGGAACGCATACTCAATAAAGTACTCAAGGACATTGAAGCCGCACACCACGTAAAGATTCAGCTGAACACCGATTCGCAAAGCGGCAAGACACCTGTCAAACGGCTTTACAAATACATCTCCAGCTTTGAAGAACGCGAAAACTTTACCTTTATGGAATATACGCGTTATAAACTGGGTGACCCACTCGAAAGACTTCTGAATACCGTAGATTATCCAGGTGAGTCCATTTATCTCTATGTTACAAATAATGATATTTACTGCCGCATCAGAGAAGAGCGCTATAACCTCAGCGCCTATGTAACAGCCAGTCTCTCAGAAGTGAAATACCGCCTGCATGCTCATACGGGATTAAAGGCTTTTAAAACCTTCATGACGCAGATCGAAAACAACCACAAAGTTCAGGCCATTCGCAGACAAATGGGACTCAAGACGATTCCCGTCAATCTCAACACAGTCTTTACAGGCAATGCCGGCACCGGCAAAAGTGAATCTGCTGAACTGATGTATGACTACTTGCTGGCACTAGCCATTTTAGAAAAGGATACCTTTGTCTGCGTCAGTCAATCAGATTTTATGACAGGCGATGTTGAAAAACTAAATGACAACCTCACCGCACTCTTTGAAAAGGCAAGGGGAGGCGTTCTCTTTATTGATGAAATCGCTTCCATATTCGGCACGGAAGAAAGCGAAGCCTTTATCAATGCCCTCAGCGATGGCTATGCCGCATACGGCAGCCAGATTGTGATGATCTTATCCGGCAAAGATGACGGCATGCTCCAAATGCTGCAGGAAAATGCATTGGCGGATGTTTTTCCTAATCGCGTACACTTCACCGACTATACGCCAAATGAGATGTATGAAATGGCTGTAACCTATGCGAAACAACAGGGCTATAGCATTGATCCCAACGTCAGAGAATCACTGATCGATCTCTTTGACCAAACACAGATTAAAGAGAAGAAAGGCCTTGGCAATGCGCGTTTCGTCCGCAACGTCATCGACCGCGCCATTGCTGAACTGCGCAAGAACTATCTTTACAATCCCGATCAGCCGCTGGATACGCTGTCAAAACAGCATTTTAATTTCAATTTCAGCATCGATTTTGACCTCGAATCGCGACTGGCCAATATCATCGGCCTTGATGACGTCAAAAACCTCCTACGCGCTCAGTACAAACTGCTGATTGCTCAGGAAAAGCGCCGCTCTGTCGGCGTGCATACAGAAATCGAACAAAACCTCAATATGGTCTTTGCCGGAAATCCCGGAACGGGCAAAACGAGTATCGCGCGCCTTGTCGCTGAGATGCTGCGCACCATGGGCTTTCTTCGCAAGGGGCAGTTAATTGAAACGGATCGCTCGGGATTTGTATCCGACATCCCCGGAGAAACGCCAAAGAAAACAGAGCAAAAATTTAAAGAAGCGCTCGGCGGCATCCTTTTTATTGATGAAGCCTACACACTGGCAAACGATGCGATCGGGCGCGAAGCCATTGAAACGCTGTTAAAACTCATTGAAGACTATTCCAAGGAAGTCATCGTCATCTTAGCCGGCTATACAGAAGATATGGAAGCCTTCTTTGATGTCAACATCGGCCTTCGCTCACGCTTTCCGCTTTGGACAACCTTTAAGGATTATAAACCGGATGAGCTTTTGGCTATGGCAAAACATCTCTTCAAGCAAAAGGGCTTTCGAATCTCCGAAAGAGCGGAGCAGGAAATGGCAAAAAATTTCATCGATATCTATGAAAACGCCGATATGCAATCGGGCAACGGCAGGCTTGTCCGCAATTACGTAGAAAACCTTATACGTATTCAGAGTATTCGAATCGCCGAAGAACATGCCAGCGCTCATGAAATGAATTTAATCAAAGACAATGATATTGAACGCTATAACTTTTCTGACCGCAATCAGGACTATAACTTTAATGCGATGCTGGAAACGTACTCAGGCAATTCTGAATCAAAACAATACCTGAATGATATGTATAAACTCTTGAAGATCAACGACCTTCGCAAGCGATTCGGTTATACGGTCGATCTCAACAAATACAACAATCTGGTCTTTACAGGCGAAATGGGCACCGGAAAGCACAAGATGATTGACCTGCTTGGCGAACTGTTGACGAATTTCGGCCTTACCAAATCAAAATTCCCATATGAACTCAACTTCGAGGAAATTATCGTCAATCTGGATCGCGGACAATCACTTGAAGACACCTTTGCCAAGGGCATCGGCCGCGTCATTCTCATCGACAATGCCGACCAACTGACAACGTATGATAAATTTCAAAGCATGATGTCAGCCTTTATCAAATTTATTGATAAGAACCGCACCAGAACCTATTTTATCCTGAATTGCAGTACCGATGGTGTTCAAAACCTATTCGCCAGCTATCCGTCACTGGCATACCGTTTTCCCGTACACATTCACTTTGAAAACTATACGCCATCCGAACTCTATTCGCTTGTTGCAAACGAATTGGCTGTAAGAGGGTATGCCTTTGAAAATGAGACCGGTGATATTTTAAAAGAGGCGTTGGAAGAGCTGCAGCAAAATAAATTCATGCTGCTGAAAAACGGCCTCTTGGCAAAGCAGTTCCTCGATTATATCATCAGAATGCAATCCGTACGGATATTCGATGAAAAAGAAGGACTCGACAACCTCATGGTCATTGACGCCATTGACATCACTAGTGCGAAAAAGCGGTTTATTGAAAAGAACACTTAGCGGAAATTGAGAATTTAATGTAACGAAAGCCATTGAGCGCTGCCATATACTGACTATTTTAGAGGCATCTTTTAAAATGTGATCATTAGTCAGTTTCATCTCTTTTTTCAAAGGAGGCAATAAAATGGAATTTAAAAAGTTTAACGACAAGTATATCATCAGAATAGACCGCGGGGAAGAAGTCGTCGCTTCGCTAATGGCCTTTTGCAAAGCAGAGCATATTTCACTTGGCAGCATCAGCGGGCTCGGTGCAACAGATCGTGTTACCATAGGACTTTTTAATGTCGCTGAAAAACAATACCATAAGGAAACGCTAACTGGTGATTTCGAGATCACCAACCTGACTGGCAATATATCGACGAAGGAAGGGGAACCATACCTGCATCTACACATTACACTTGGCGATGCATCATTTCATGCCTTTGGCGGTCATTTAAACGAATGCTGGATTAGCGGCACCTGCGAACTGGTCATTGACGCCATTGACGGTACTGTTGAGCGCACCTTTAATGAAGGCGTTGGTCTCAATCTCTATGCTTTTTAGCCAATCATCTTAATGAACGAAATTACATCATTTTCTTTTTTAGCAATGCCCAAAATTTCCTTGGGCATTGTTTTATCATATCTGATTACTTTCCAAAAATTGATTGTTATACTGGATATTGATTATTTCTATTTGATGCTTTTGATGTTTTATTTATTTTATTTATCTCTATTTATCTTCATTTATCTTTTTCTATCTTTTTCTATCTTTTCCATACCATCTTATTCACCATTGCATTTCCACATTCCACATTGTTCATCATGCGCGACGCAGCATGTCATCATCATTCTGTATACATCCGGCTAACATATGTGCGAATTTTCACTCATAGCGCCAAACAGCGCTAATGCGCATTGAAAATAGCAGCGTTTTATGATATTTTCATGTTATCGAGTCGGTCGACCGACCGATAACAGTCATTGAGCTTTTAAATCCTTAAGAAAGGTGGACAAGCGTTGGATATCCGAAATCAAATTCTAACATCAGCCAGTGATTTGATGATTGAAAAGGGCATTAAGGGAACAAGTCTAAAAGATATCGCGTCAACCGTCGGCATCAGCAAGGGAACACTCTACTACCACTATGCCGCAAAAGAAGACATCATCTATGATCTCGCCGATGCACATTTAAATCAAATCAACGATCAGCTGTTGTATTGGATTGAACACGAAGCCGCTGTATCAACCAATACCACAGAGCAAATTTTTAAAGTTATCCTTGAGAAAATCGTCTACGCTGAAACGCGCGGCAAATTTCACTTTTATTTAATCGCCAATGCCATTACAGATAACGAAGCGCTTCGCGATCGCTTTATTGAAAAATACGAAGACTGGCGCAAAACACTGGCGCATGGCTTAAAACTCGTCTTGAAAGACAGATGTGTGAACTGTGAAATGCTTTCATACCTTATATTGGCAACACTCGATGGCCTAATCGTACAGCGCATGTTCAGCAGAGAACCGCTGCCGCTTGATGGAATCGCAAAGATTTTGGCTGAACTGTCATAACCGCAGCATCAAACCGTCATACACAGTATATAGAATAGACATTTGCAGTATATGGAATAGACATTCACAGCACAAGGAATAGGCATTCGCAACATAACAAATAAGCATTCGCAACATAAATAATAGGCATTTAGATTAGACATCCACAGCACGAAAACATATCGCTTATAATAACTGACAAATACCGTAACGATTTTCCAATCACATAAAAACACAAATCCCTAACCATTTACCATAAAATACTACAATGAGAGAAAGCGAGGAAAGGGCATGAATGCAGCATATTGCAGACTTTACCAGGCTGGTTTTAGAGTTGGGTCGAATTTTTTGCCGTGGCGCAAGCCAGAAATGATCGAAGGCGTAAACAGCGTTTTAAAATTACCGGAAGTGATTAAAGCCAAGAGGCTTGATCGAATACTCGTCGTTACGGATTCCGGAATCGCTAAACTGGGACTGATGAACGGTTTGCTGAGCGCATTGAAAGACGCCGGCATTCATTACGCCGTCTATGATAAAACGGTGCCCAATCCAACCATTGACAATATCGAAGCAGCGCTGACGCTGTACAAAGCCAATCAGTGTACTGCACTCATCGCATTTGGCGGGGGTTCATCAATGGACTGCGCCAAAGCTGTTGGCGCCAGAATCGCCAGACCCAATAAAAGTATTCCACAGATGAAAGGTGTTCTTAAAGTTCGAAAAACCATTCCAACGCTCTTTGCCATTCCGACAACTGCCGGGACGGGAAGTGAGACCACCATTGCCGCCGTTGTAACAAACAGCCAGACGCACGAAAAATATCCGTTAAATGACATGGCGCTCATTCCGCATTATGCCATTCTCGATCCAATGCTTACCACGGGACTGCCGCCGCATATCACATCCACCACTGGCATGGATGCGCTAACCCATGCTGTTGAAGCTTATATCGGCCAAAGCAATACAAAAGAAACGCATCTGTACAGCCGAAAAGCCGTTAAGCTCATCTTTGACAATCTCTATGAGGCTTATGCCAACGGCAGCAATATCGAAGCGAGAACGGAAATGTTAAAAGCATCTCATTATGCAGGGATTGCTTTTACCAGAGCTTATGTCGGCTACGTCCATGCCATCGCACATACGCTCGGCGGCTTTTATGGCACGCCGCACGGCCTTGCAAACGCCGTTATTCTCCCTTACGTTCTCGACTATTTTGGCGATGCCGTCTACAAACCGCTTTCTGAATTAGCAGATCTCGTTGGTATCACTGCACCTGGTGATCCTGAAAAAGATAAAGCTGTGAAATTTATCGACGCCGTGAAAGACATGAATAAACGCATGCAAATTCCACTGGGCATTGAAGGTATTCGCGAATCGGACATCCCATTAATGGTAAAACGCGCCATGTCAGAGGCGCATCCGCTGTATCCTGTGCCAAAGCTCTTTAAAGAAGAAGACATGTTCAAACTCTATCAGATGATTAGCATATAGGAGGCAAAAATGGCATTTTCAATTGATGACCAGTGCATAGGCTGTACAGCATGTCAAAATGTCTGTCCCGTTATGGCCATCACCGGCGAGCGCAAAGCACAGCATCAAATCAATGCAAAGCGCTGTGTTTCTTGCGGTGTTTGCGGGAAAGTCTGTCCGGCTGGCGCCATTCATAATGACAGCGGTAAAACCGCCATAAAGCAGCCTAGGCGCGAATGGTTAAAACCTGCTTTTAAAACTGAAAATTGCAGTGCTTGCAGCATTTGTGTCGACATTTGTCATTTTGACTGCATTGCCATTTCAACGCCTGCTTTTAAAGGTGACTTAAACGTCTATGCACAATTGGCGATGCCTGCAAAATGTGTCGGATGCCGGCTCTGTGAAGAAGCGTGTCCGCTCAATGTTATTACCATGACCGCAGGAGGTGATGCCTGATGTACTTGCCGCATTATTTAAAAATCAATTTAGATGATCAAAGCGTGGTGCCTTTCCCAATTGATGAAGCGATGTTCTCGCAATATCTCGGCGGTAAAATTCTCGGTGCAAAGCTGCTCTATGATTTACTGCCCACAGGCCTCGATCCGTTGTCTCCCGATGCCGTGCTCATCGTCAATACGGGCCCGATGAACGGAACCGGCGCACCCTCGTCAAGCCGCTTTAACATGACCTTTAAAAACGTACTTACCGGCGGTATTGCGTCTTCAAACTGCGGCGGTCAATTTGGCGTCATGCTGAAAAGGGCAGGTGTCGACGGGCTCATCATCACCGGTCGTTCAGAAAAACCCGTTACAATTGCTATCGTCGACGGCGAAGTAACCTTTACCGATGCAACCGCTTTGTGGGGACTGGATACAGAAGCAGTACAAACACATTTTCACAAACAGTACGGCAAACTCGTCATAGGGCCAGCCGGTGAAAACGGCGTACACTATGCCTGTGCCGTTTCGGGTGAGCGCGTAGCCGGTCGCGGCGGCGCAGGGGCACTCATGGGGTCGAAGCGCATTAAGGCGCTTGTCGCCTTCGGTACAAAAAAGCAGCCAATTTACAATAAGCCCGCTTTTGATCGTTATGTCAAACAATGGGTTCATTTTCTGAAAAGCCATCCTATGACGGGCAGAACACTCGGCCGATACGGCTCTGCAGGGCTTGTCAATATCGCCAATGCCAATAATGCACTGCCGACACATAATTTTAAACGCGGACATTTTGAGCACGCTGACGCCATCAGCGGTGAAACGCTGGCGGAAACACTGCTCGTTAAAAACAGCGGCTGTATCAGTTGTCCCATCCGCTGCGAGCGGCGCGTCATGGTCAACGACAAAGAAGTAAAAGGGCCGGAATACGAAACCGTGGGACTATTTGGCGCCAATATTGACAATGCGGATCTTTCGTGGATTAACGCCGTCAATTACGAAGCCGATATTCTGGGACTCGACACTATCTCACTGGGCGGTACCATCGCCTTTGCCATGGAGCTTCAGGAACGCGGCATTGCAGATTTTGGCCTTTCCTTTGGCAATACAGACGGCCTGCTTCGCGTCATTCGTCAAATTGCGCACGGCAAAGGCAACTGTGCCGAACTCGGCATGGGCAGTAAATGGCTTTCTGAAAAGTACGGCGGCGAATCTTTTGCCATGCATGCAAAGGGCATGGAACTCGCCGCATATGAACCTCGGCGTTCCGTAGGCATGGGGCTTGGTTATGCCACTTCTAACCGCGGCGGCTGCCATCTCAACGGCGGCTACCTTGCACTCATTGAATCCGTCGGCGTACTGGCTGTAGACAGTCAGACGCCAAAGGGCAAGCCGGAACTAACGGTTTTCTTTCAAAATATGATGGAAGCCGTATCCGCAGCAGGCCTCTGTCTTTTTACTGCGCAGGCGACCATTCCGGGAATATTCTATCGGTTAGGGCCTGCACATCCCATAACGCAGTTTGTGAACAAGGCCGCCATTGCCTCACGGTTTGTTCTGAGGCCAGTCTGGAAATTGATGCCGGACATTATGCCCATTCACGCCATGCCCATTTTGCCTCAGGCAAAAGCCATTGAGCTTTCAACAGGCATGCGCATGACCGTCGGACAGCTTCTTCAAATCGGTGAGCGCGGCTATAATATCGAACGCCTTTTCAATCTGCGCGAAGGCCTCACCGATGCCGACGACAGTTTGCCGGATCGCTTGACAATGGAACCGCAGGATAAAGACGACAAAACCACCGTCGTCAATTTAAAAGCCATGCTTCCCATTTATTACCGGGTCAGGGGATGGGATGCGCACGGTATTCCTACACCGCAAAAAAGACGTCAACTCGGGCTATAAGCATTGCTCATAATAAGTATTGCTCGTGATAAATAATTTACTTAGGCGGTCAGCATTGAAGGAGGCCACATGGCGCAAATATTCTATTACGGTGAATTACGCGATCTGGTTCAGAAAAGCGATGAATTCATCGATGTAAAAACGATACAGGATGTGTTACAACACATTGAGAAAGCCTATGGCAAACAAGCGAAAAAGCAGGCGAAATCAAGCCTGATTACAATCAATACCTTTAACATCCTCAAGATGAAGGGTTATCAGACAAGTGTCACACCGGATGATAAGGTTTGTTTTTTCCCCGTATGCGGCGGCGGTTGATGCGTGTTGATACTTTCACAATGATTAAGGTATTCTTAATGCAATGATAATCTTTAAATGTTAGAATAGAAGTACCGAATAACAATAAAGGAGCATTGCATGGGACTTTTAAATTTTCTTAAAGGTGAATTTATTGAAGTCGTTCATTGGGAGGACGATTCACAAGATACAATGGTTTACAAATTCCCGTTGACCAGTAAGCAGCAAATTAAAGAGGGGGCGCAACTCGTCGTCAGGCCTTCCCAAGTGGCAATTTTTGTCTATGAAGGTCAAATTGCCGATGTCTTTGAACCCGGCAAGTACACACTACATACAGATACGATGCCCATCTTCACATCGCTTTCGAACTGGAAAAACCTCTTTGAAAACCATTTTAAAACAGATGTTTATTTTATTAACACGAAACAGTTTACCAACCAAAAGTGGGGAACCATTAATCCAATTATGATGCGAGATGCTGATTTTGGCATGCTCAGACTTCGCGGTTTCGGCGTCTATGCTTTTCGCGTCAAAGAGGCCGTTCAGTTCTTAAAAGAAATCTTTGGCTCCAATAAGTTTTTTACCGTTGATCAAATCAATGAATACCTTAAAAGTCTCATTGTTTCCAGCATTACCGACGTCATTGCCGAAGCAAAAATTCCGGCAATGGATTTAGCCACACAATACGATGAGATCGGCAGTCTGGCCATGGCGAGAATCAATGACCGCTTTGACGTCTATGGTCTGACCATTACCGATTTTGCCATTGAAAACCTGTCGCTCCCAGAGTCTGTTGAACAGGCAATTGACAAGCGCACACAAATGGGTGCCCTCGGCAATTTAAATCAATACATGAAGTTTCAAACAGCTGAAGCCATTCGCGATGCAGCACAAAATCCAGGCGGCGGCATGGCTGGTATGGGCGCAGGCATGGGTGCGGGCATGGGCATTGGCAAAATGATGACAGATATGATGACAGATGACCAACAAGCGTCTGCACCATCCAATCAGGGAAACACTCAGCCATCTGGAATCGCATGTCCAACTTGTCACACAACCGTTCCCGAAGGTTCAAAGTTCTGTTCGAACTGCGGCTACAGCTTTATGGCCAAATGCATTCAATGCGGCAAAGAACTGCCATCCGGTTCTAAATTTTGTACAGAGTGCGGCGCTTCACAAGTAACGGAAAAACACTGTACCAATTGCGGTGAGGTCGTTGAAGCAGGTGCTAAATTCTGCCCGCACTGCGGCAATAAGACGGAATAGGCGGGGTTCAAAATGAAAGAGACATTAAATGAGACATTAAACGAAACTTTAAACGAAACCGCTGACGATTACGTCGTTGATACCATTGAAGATCAAATGGATCAAACCATTGTAACCACTTGTCCTTCCTGTGGTGGCAACATGGCTTTTGACCCGGAATCAGGTGAACTGAAATGTGCATATTGCGGCACGACGAAAGCCATTGAAACCAATACGACAGAAATTATCGAAAACTGCTTTAAAACGGCTCTGGCAGAGGGCGTTCGTACATGGAATGATGATGACATCCGAACCTTTTCCTGTAAGAACTGCGGGGCGGAAATTGTCGTTTCACCAGATGCACAGGCACAGTTTTGCAATTACTGCGGTTCATCGCACATTGTTGAACAAGCTAGTGAGCAAACCATTCCACCGCACTATCTCGTGCCTTTCAGCATTACTTCGAAATCTGCCGGAGAACGGTTTCACACGTGGATCAGCAAGCGATGGCTGGCACCAAAAGATTTAAAAGAAACTTACCGCAACGATCGTCTGCTCGGCACTTATGTGCCGCACTGGACATATGATACAAATATCTATGCCTTTTATACAGCCTTGCGCGGCGATTATTACTATGTAACGCGCACGCGTACGGTAAACGGCAAGACTGAAACTTATCAGGAGCGCCACACGCGCTGGACGCCAGTCCGCGGCGATTACAGTCACTTCTTTGATGATGTGCTGGTACGCGCTTCCAATAAAGTAGATGACAAACTGATTCGCGAAGTTCAGCCTTTTCATCTCGATGCTTTAACTGAATATCAGCCGGCATTTCTCTCCGGCTTCTTTGCAGAACGCTACAGTGTTTCACTGGAAGACGGCTGGCAAGACGCGGTTCAAATTATTGATACCGACATTGAGCAGGCCGTCATTCGCAAAATCGGCGGTGATACGGTAAGTTCTCTCAATATCCAAACGCAGTATAACGATGTAATGTTTAAACATATTCTGCTGCCCGTATGGCTTTCCAGTTTCCGCTATAAAGAAAAACTCTATCATTTTATGATTAACGGTCAAACAGGTGAAGTTCAGGGGCAGTATCCAAAGAGTGCATTAAAAATCGCATTACTCGTGCTGCTGGGAATCGCTGTCATCGCAGGAATCTACTACGTAATGGCAACGCGTTCATAATCAATTGAAGATCAAATATTGTCAATGGCATTGCTTTTCAATCTTATTACGCTATAATGATAGAGGAACCAAAAAACAATTGCATAACGCAGACTTTTTAAATGAGGAAATTGCATTCTTTTATTTTGATCCTTTCGCCGCAATAATGATGCCTTTCACACGACAGGCATTCAACAGATTGCCGTAATGGATCAATTAAAGGCGATGACACAATTTTCATTAGTCTGTAAAAGGGGAGCTTGCTTAAAGCAGGCTGAGAGTAAGCTGATTTGCTTAGACCCATAACCTGATATGGATAATGCCAACGTAGGGATATATTTCGTAGAGACACATTTTGTTTTACGAACGAGCAAAGACTGAAAGACTGCTCATATACGAACGTGGTATATGGGGCAGTCTTTTTTTCATTATTTCGTAATGCGATCATGTGCTTCCTGCGCCTATGGCGAAGCATCAGCAAATGATTAGAAAAGGAGATTTTACATGAAGCATTATGCGACACAAATGGAAGCCGCCAGAAAAGGCATTGTAACGGAAGCCATTGAAAAAGTAGCCGAAAAGGAATTGATGCGCGTTGACGAGCTCATGCCGCTGGTGGCGTCGGGCAAAGTGGTCATCTGCGCCAATAAAAACCATAAGGTCATCAATCCAGAAGGCATTGGTTCAATGCTGAAAACAAAAATCAATGTCAATCTCGGGATTTCTAAAGACTGCAAGGATTATGACGTCGAGCTTGAGAAGGTCATGGAAGCAGTTAAAATGGGCGCACACGCCATTATGGATCTGTCTTCTCACGGCAATACCATCCCGTTCAGACGAAAACTCACCGCCGAATGCCCGGCCATGATCGGCACCGTACCCGTTTACGATTCCGTCATTCACTACCAGCGCGATCTCAGCACACTCACGGCAAAAGATTTTATTGACGTCGTCCGCCTGCATGCAGAAGACGGTGTCGATTTTGTTACCCTGCACTGCGGCATCACGCGCAAGACCATTGATCAAATCAGAAAGCACAAGCGTAAAACCAATATCGTCTCCAGAGGCGGTTCACTGGTCTTCGCATGGATGTGCATGACAGGTGAAGAAAATCCATTTTATGAATACTATGACGATATTTTAGAGATCTGCCGCGAATACGATGTCACCATATCACTGGGGGATGCCTGTCGCCCTGGATGCCTCGCCGATGCCTCAGACGTCTGTCAGATTGAAGAACTCGTTCGCCTCGGTGAACTTACCAAGCGCGCCTGGGAACGCGATGTACAGGTTATGGTAGAAGGGCCCGGTCATATGCCGCTGGACCAGATCGCCGCCAATATGAAAATTCAGGAAACGCTTTGCGGCGGTGCGCCGTTCTATGTCTTAGGCCCGCTCGTCACGGACATCGCACCGGGTTATGACCATATCACCGGCGCCATCGGCGGTGCTATTGCCGCATCAGCCGGTGCTGCATTCCTCTGTTACGTAACGCCGGCAGAACACTTGGCACTACCTAATGTCAACGATGTCAAGCAAGGCATTATCGCATCGAAAATTGCCGCTCATGCGGCTGATATCGCCAAAGGCGTTCGCGGTGCCAGAGCCATTGACGACCGTATGGCAGAGGCGAGACGCAATCTGGACTGGGAAGGGCAGTGGTCATGCGCCATCGACCCCGAAACCGCCAAAGCCATTCGTGCCGACAGAATGCCGGAACACGAGGACACATGCTCCATGTGCGGGAAATTCTGTGCTGTCCGCAGCATGAACAAAGCACTGGCCAATGAGCACATCGATATTTTATAGGATCAGCGCGCAAAACCATTCGACTAGATAACAGTTCGGTTAAACAACCGCGCTGTTCAGTGTTATCTAAAAATTTCATCGGCTAAACGCTGTCATCATCTAAACATCATGAGTCATCTATTGAATAGGTGGCTCATGCTTTTTTACCGTATTCAGGAAATTGCATTATCCAAATTTCCATATGGATTAAATGCGATGGATAAAACGCTGATTTTTCACTTTTTTAAATACAGCGCCTGTCGAAATATTTTTGTAATATAACTTTAATACAAAATATAAAGGATTTTCAAATTTTTTGTATAATATAGTCTTACAGCAGTCTATCTGCCATAAAATATGGGTATCTTGTGTAAAGGAGGTATAGATGATTAAGCTGCGAGAACAACATGAAGCATTTGAACGCGAACACCTCTCTGAAAGTGCCATGTGCGTACTGGATTCCAAAGGTCGACGCATGGATGAAGAACAATGTCCCATTCGTACCGATTATCAGCGCGACCGCGACCGCATCCTTCATTCCAAATCATTTAGGCGATTAAAGCATAAGACGCAGGTCTTTTTATCACCGGAGGGCGATCATTATCGGACGCGCTTAACACATACACTGGAAGTTTCACAGATATCGCGCACGATCTCCGGTGCATTAAATCTCAACAATGATTTAACTGAGGCCATTGCGCTTGGTCATGATTTAGGCCATACGCCATTTGGACACTGCGGTGAAGCACGTCTTAACCGTATTCACCCTAAGGGCTTTAAGCATAATGAACAGAGTCTTCGCGTCGTTGATTTTCTCGAAAGGCGCCATAACAGCAAGTATGGGCTCAATTTGACCCATGAAGTGCGCGACGGCATTCTGAACCACAACGGTTCCGGCAAGCCGCTCACACTTGAAGGGCAAATCGTTAAAATCTGTGACCGCATTGCCTACCTCAATCACGACATTGATGATGCGATTAGAGCAGGTGTCTTAAAACCTGAGGATCTGCCAACGACATTTAATGATACATTAGGTGCCTCACACGGCGAACGCATTAACACACTTATTTTGGATCTGATTGAAAACAGCTATGAACAAGACGTTATCGCTCTAAGCGACGAACGCATGGAAGCCTTTAACGCATTGCGAAAATTTATGTTCGAACACGTCTATTTAAACAAAGAAGCCAAAAAAGAAGAAAAGCGCGCAGAGCACATTGTTGAAGCACTTTATACGTACTATACTGAGAATCCGTCTCATATGCCGGAAGAACGCTATGAAGATTATCAGGAGGGCGAGGGGATCGAATCTATTAAGGACTACGTCGCCAGCATGTCAGATCGCTATGCTGTCAACAAGTATAAAGAGCTCTTTATTCCTAAATTTTGGCTATATTAAAATTTTTTAAAAAAATTCGTCAATTTTTTTGTCAATTAATAAAGGATTTCGAGCATCTTTGGCGAATATGACTATTATCCATTAGAAAGGGCTTTTCATGCAAAACAATTCCGGCGGCAACATATTTGAATATATCTTGGATCAGGTAAACATCGTTGATGTTTTGTCACACTACATCCATTTAGAAAGGGCAGGCCGAAACCATAAAGCGCTTTGTCCATTTCACAATGAAAAAACCGCCTCATTTATCATCTCGGAAGATAAGCAGCTTTTTCACTGCTTCGGTTGCGGCGTTGCAGGCAATGCCATCAACTTTATCATGCAGTATGAAAATCTCGATTACATTGATGCCGTAGAATTGCTGGCAGATCGCTATCATATTGATATTTCCGCTTTTAAGAAGGGGGATAAAAAAAATACTGGCAATTTGACAGGATTATATGATATATTAAGAGATGCGGCAATTTATTATTATAAGAATTTAAGGACTGCCCAGTCGGCACTGTCTTATTTGGACAGACGCGGGATCGGTTTTGACGTTATTAAGCAATTCGGCCTCGGTTATGCCAATGATGCATGGCAGGATGTCACCAATCTGCTCGTCGGAAAATACGGCGCAGACACATTGGAAAAGGCAGGCCTTGCCACACGAGGCAAAGATCAGAAACGGCTTTATGATCGATTTCGAAACCGCATTATTTTTCCCATCATCAATCCAAAGGGAAAGGTCGTTGGTTTTGGCGGGCGCGTCATGGACGATTCACTGCCAAAGTACTTAAATTCTCCTGAAACAGATGTGTTTAACAAGAGTCAGACACTCTACGGGTTAAATCTCGCGAAAAACAATCTGGCAGATAAGAAACGACTGATTATCACAGAAGGGTATATGGATGTCATCGCCATGCATATGAACGGGTTTAACCAAGCCGTTGCAACGCTTGGAACCGCACTTACCAAAGAGCACGGGCGACTGATGAAACGATATGCCGAAGAAATCATCATTTGCTATGATTCTGACTTCGCAGGTCAAAAGGCAACGCTTAGAAGTTTAGACGTTTTAGAGGGCATTATCGATAAGATTAAAGTCATCAAACTCGGCGAAAACCTCGACCCCGATGAATACATTAAGAAATACGGCGTCGAACGCATGCAGGCAAAGCTGGATCAGGCAATGTCGAGCACCGAATATCGTCTGGAAAACCTCAAACAGGATTATAACCTCGGCGACGAAACGCAAAAGATTGAGTACATCTCAAAAGCGGTAAAAATCTTGAAGGGCGTTTCCAACGAATTCGAAAAAAATCTTTATATTGAACACCTGAGCCGTGACCTGAACATCAATGCAGAACTCATCGCACGCGAAGCTTATCAGGAGCAGTACGACGAGCGCATACGCTATGGCTTTACCGGGTCGCAAAAAAAGGCTTCCAATCAGCCGAAAGACAGGAAAACAGTTCTCGAACAGCAAATGCTGACCTATTACATTAAAAACATTGGAGAACTGCTTGCCGAACAACGGCAGCTTATTGAGATGTTCCAATATTCCGGCAGCATACAGCCGCTTATGGATTATCTCAGCTCGTATTTTAAAACGCACGAGGTTTTTTCAAGGCAGGATATTATTGAAAATGCCGATATTGAAATCGCCAGACAACTTATTGAACTGTTGGATTTGAGCGAACAGGCTCCGGAACACATTGATATTGAACATATCATGAATCTCGTCTTGCTCATGAATTTAGATGAAAAAATCGAGAAACTCAATGCAGATATGGCACAAAACCCGGATCAGGCGACCAAGGCCAAATGGCAGTCGCTGATACTGAAACGCAATCAAATCAAACGACAGACACAATTGAAAAGATAAATTTAATGTTAGAGAAAAAGATTGAAAGGAGGCCATTCAATTGAACGATAAATTGAATGCCAGTCATCAGGAAACCGTAAAAGCGCTGATTAAAAAAGGGAAAAAACAAGGTTCCTTAACCATCGAAGAAATTCAGGAAAAACTATCGGAATTCGAGCTCGACAAAGATCAGATTGATGAGATCTACGAAGCTTTTTCCGATATGAATATTACCGTTATCACCAATTCAGAGGACAGTGATGACGATGAGGACGATGAAGATGAAGATCTCGACGATATTGATATTGAAGATTTAGATGAACTTGAAGATCTTGAAAACATCGACGAAGATATTGACGATATTGATGACGATATTGACAGCGCCTCCGATGATGACAGCAGCTCTGATGATGAGGAAGAAGAGGTCACCATCGACTTGTCACTTCCAAAAGGTATTAATATCGACGACCCAGTCAGAATGTACCTTAAGGAAATCGGTGAAGTTGCGCTCCTTTCCGGTGAAGAAGAAGTTGAACTGGCAAAACGAATGGCAGACGGCGATGAAGATGCTAAGAAAAAGCTCTGTGAAGCCAACTTGCGACTCGTGGTCAGTATTGCTAAAAAATACGTCGGCCGCGGCATGCTCTTTCTAGACCTTATCCAAGAGGGTAATCTGGGATTGATCAAAGCCGTAGAAAAATTCGACTGGACAAAAGGCTTTAAATTTTCTACCTATGCCACTTGGTGGATTCGTCAGGCGATTACACGCGCCATTGCCGATCAGGCGAGAACGATTCGTATCCCTGTGCATATGGTTGAAACCATTAATAAACTTATTCGCGTTCAAAGACAACTCCTGCAAGAGCTCGGCAGAGAACCGCTTCCTGAAGAAATTGCAAAGGAAATGGATATGCCGGTTGAAAAAGTACGCGAAATTCTTAAAATTGCACAGGAGCCCGTTTCGCTGGAAACACCAATTGGCGAGGAAGAAGATTCACACCTCGGCGATTTCATTCCGGACAACGATGCACCGGCACCGGCTGATGCAGCAGCATTCTCCATGCTAAAGGAACAACTGATGGAAGTACTGGAAACCCTTACGCCGAGAGAACAAAAAGTGCTGAAACTCCGTTTCGGTCTCGAAGACGGCAGAGCGCGCACACTTGAAGAAGTCGGAAAAGAATTCGACGTCACCAGAGAGCGTATTCGCCAAATTGAAGCCAAAGCACTTCGCAAGCTCAAACATCCTAGCCGAAGCAAAAAGCTTAAGGATTATCTCGAATAAGCGAAGTAGATCAAGCTCAAAATTGCTACATCTTAACGATTAAGTTAGATGACTGAACACAAGCCGTAACAGAATCCTAAAATTTCAGAAATTCGCTTCGGCGAATTTCTTTTTTGTAAGAGGTACTAAAAAATGCGTCAAATCACTTTAACACCAAGACTGCGGCTCATTGCAGATATCCTCGCCGATAATAGCGTAAAGATCAAGTATGAGACTGCTGATAGTTATACGTCTCAGCCTCATACGAAAAACACTGTTGATACGGTTAGAGCACTTGATACTGCCAAAACTTTTGCCGATATCGGTACGGATCACGGCTATCTTCCTTATGTGCTCATGTGTGAAGGAAAGATCGACCGTGCTTATCTGTGTGACATCAACCAAGGGCCGCTGGATAACGCAGCACATACCTTTGCCGGCAGTCCGTTTACAGAGCATATCGAATACCGACTGGGTTCAGGCTTATCGGTTCTAGCCCCGGGTGAAGCCAAAATGATAGCCATTGCAGGGATGGGCGGCAGCTTAATTCAATCGCTGCTCGAAGCGTCCCCAGCCGTGTTTCAAAGTGCTGATTACGTCGTTTTGCAGCCAATGACCGAGCAAGCCGCACTCAGATCATGGCTCGTGCAGAAAGGGATTGTCTTTACCGACTATTTTGCCGCCGAAGGCAATAAAATGTATGAAGTCATTGCCATTGACCTTGGTGCAACACATGTGACACCAAAAGAAAGCAGCGATCATACACAGTCGCAACAGTCCACGCTCACACATCATACTATTTCGCAGGCAGATACTTCTGTAAGAATTGAAAAGAGCAGTTTATCAGAAGCATTCATTATGGTTGCCGATATGCTGGGTACCAATATGATAAATGCCGATATGCTGGAATTCGGACACTGTATTGCCAAGCAGACGCTACCGGACTATCAGCGATTTCTGCATAAGAAAAAGCTTAAATACGAAAAAATTTTGAACGGTTTAAAACGTTCCAATAACGTTTCAGAATCAGCACGTCATGCATGTCACCAAAACCTTGAAGCCATTACATGCATCATAAAGTATGTAGATGGCGTGATTTGAATAGGAGGCACTTATGGTAACGTCTATTTCAAAGATCATGAAAATACTGGATCAGCTTGCCCCATTTGAAACCGCGGAATCGTGGGACAATGTCGGGATGATTATCGGCAATCCGTCTAAACAGACGACGCGCATTATGCTCGCACTTGATTTAAGTGACGACGTGATTAGCGAGGCCATTGAAGAAAGCATTGATCTCATCATCACACACCATCCACCGATCTTTAAGGGTTTAAAACACGTAACCACAGAAGACCCTGTCGGCAGAAAAGTCATTCAGTGCATTGAAAACGACATTGCCGTCATTTCAGCTCATACGAACCTCGATAAATCAGGCGAACACGGGATTAACCAAGCCATTGGCGAAGCCTTTGAACTAGAATCGACGACACTCCTCGTGCCGGAAGTCGAAGGCGTGGGATTTGGCGTCGTGGGTAAGCTGCCTGAACCGATTAGCCTCGATGCTTTTATCCATTTGACCAAACAGATTTTTGAAATAGAGACGCTGAAAATCACCGATTACCAGCCGAAAGAAAAGGTGCAGCGCATTGCCGTTTCCAGCGGGGCGTCTGCAGATTTTATCAGCGATGCCATCAACGCCAAAGCAGATGTGTTTATTCTCGGTGACTTAAAATACCATGAAGCACAGCAAGTGGAAAATACCGATCTCGTGCTCATCGATGTTGGTCACTATGAAAGCGAAGTGTTTTATCTTCAAAAACTGAAAGAAAAACTCGATATGCAAATCATGTCTCAGGGCTACGATGTCATGACCATGGTTTCAGAGCAGTCAAAACCCGTGCTGTATACGGTGTAGCCTCACTTTCTAGATCATACTGCGTCATGCACAAGCTATAAAGCATAAAAAAAGAAAAAAAGAAATTATAAATGACCAAATATTCAGTCATGGCAAAATGCTTGTGACATCCTTTGAAATGCTGTATAATGGTCGTTGAGTAAATCAGATAATCGCGTGAAAACGAGGAAAGTCCGAGCTCCATAGAGCAAGGGTGCTGGGTAATCCCCAGTGGAGGCGACTCCAAGGATAGTGCAACAGAAATAGACCGCCCGAAAGGGTAAGGATGGAAAGGCGAGGTAAGAGCTCACCAGCGCACTGGCGACTTTGCGGCTCTGTAAACCCCACCCGGAGCAAGACCAAGAACGGGCTTTAAAAAGGGACGGCTCGTCCCGCCCTAATGGTAGGTCGCTTGAGCCCTTCGGCAACGATGGGCCTAGATAGATGATTATCCAATACAGAACTCGGCTTATAGATTTACTCACCAATTCTAATAGAAACACCTGAAGATGCAATAACTTAAAAAGCTGCATTTTCAGGTGTTTTTGATTTTAGTTTACATAATTTATTCACAATTCTTTTACGATTTAGTCACGTTTACAGGGTTATATGTCATTCTATTCGGGTATCTAACAAATAGAACGAGTATTATGTAAACCCTCATGGTCACATAATCTTGTATTACATCAGAAAGATAGACTATAGCATAATACCTTCACAATTAGAGTTAATTAACGAAGGGAGTGTTATAAAATGTTACTCAATGATGTTAAAAGCAAATGGGAACAAATCAGACATGAAATGCAAGCAAAATGGCAACGTTTGGACAATGCCAATCTCGACCAAGTTTTTAATCAGGAAGATGTTTTAATCGACATGCTGGAAAAAGAGTATGGCCTTTCCAGAGCGCTTGCAAAAGAAGAAGTCCGCATATTTGAAAATAGCTGGCGCAATCGAATGTTTTAGTCCACGTGATTTGACTTTGCCTTGCTCTTTGTCTTTGTCAATGCCACGGTGAAATAGCTCCCTTGTTTTGCCGTAGTCATTTGTTACAATACATATAGCATATATGTATTGA
>NZ_JAHBCL010000012.1 GCF_018390735.1 Fusibacter paucivorans | reverse complement strand
TCTTTTCTGACAAATACAAAACTGTTAATGCATAAACTTGGGAAGCGCCGTATACGAGACCCGTACGTACGGTGCTGTGGGAGGTCGGGAAAGTTATTTAACTTTCTCTCCTACCCGATTGTTTATTTTTAAATGAAACGGCGATCATTTATTAATTACCATCATTTATAAATTACCATCATCTAAAAGGTTTTAATATGACTTTTAAAAGGTTTTAATCTGACTTTGACGCAGATTATACTTTTGAATTTTTCTTACAAGTGTCGAGATACTGATATCCAGTTTTTCTGCAATTTCATTGAGCGTCATTCTGGTTTTTAGATACCGGAGAATTGTGTCGCGTTCAACAGTTTCAGTCAGTTCTCTTAAGGTCATGCCTTCATGTTCGCACGCGTTATCATGCTTGTGATCGCGTAGGAGATCATCAGGGAGATACTCCGGCAGAATCCACTCATTAGGAGAAAAGACATAAAGCCTTTCGACGACGTTTCCAAGCTCCCTGATATTGCCGGGCCAAGGATATTGCATGATGAAATTTTGAACTTCCCATGAAAATTTTTTATACGTGCCGTTTTTATGATTGAGCTTTTCAAGCATGCCAATGGCAATTGGCACAATGTCTTCAATGCGCTCACGAAGCGGCGGGATATGAATGGGAATGACATTTAAGCGATAGTACAAGTCCATTCGAAAGCGTTTGGCATCAACTTCAGCTTTTAAATCACGGTTGGTCGCTGCGATAACGCGTGCATTCAGTTCCTTTTCCTTAATACCGCCAATGCGATAGAACTTGCGGTCTTGGAGGACGGTCAGAAGCTTGACTTGCAGGGAAAGGGGGAGTTCGCCAACTTCATCAAGGAAGACGGTACCATCTTTGGCTAATTCGAAGATACCCGGTTTCCCCTGCTTTGAGGCACCTGTAAAAGCCCCGGCTTCATAGCCAAACAGCTCGGATTCTAAAAGTGTTGCCGGAATGGCGCCACAGGAAATTTTAACAAAAGGTTTTGAATCATCATCCAATTGATGGACTAAATTTGCAAAGACGTCTTTGCCGACGCCGGATTCACCCGTTATAAGGACTGTTGAATCAATGTGCGCAATGCGTTCGCCGAGTTCAAGCATCCATTGTTTCGTTTTATCGCTACCGTTGATATTTAAATTTTTCTTTTCTTTTATCAGCTGATCTAGTTTCTGTTTTAAGAGTGCATTGGCGCGTTTCTGATCATCAAGTGCCTTTTCATATTCTTGGTGGATGACGTTGAGTTCATTTTTTAATCGATTAAGATCAGTAATGTCACGAATGTTTCCAATGACGCCTTTAAAGGTATTGTTATCATCAAAAATAGGAATGCCAGTAACTAAAATATCGTTGCCGCCACCGTTGATGTATTGAATCACTTCTGTATTGGAAACGCGATCGACGAATATTTTTTGAAATAATCGTGCAATCGGATAGTGCTTTTTTAGAAGACTGTCCAAATCATTGGACATGATAAATGTTTTAGATAAACCGGTGATCTGTGAATAGGCATCGTTGACGTAACAGATATTGCCGTTTTCATCTGTATACGTAACGCCGTCATACGAATGATCAAGTATCATTTTCATAATATCTGGCGACAGTGACATAAATTTCACTCCTTTAGTCTATTATGTCATAAAACGCCACCAAGGCAAATAGACAAATAATGCTGATAAAAGCATGAGCGGCAGCAAAGCGATACCGTATTTGATAACAGTCTTATTCTCATAATAGCCGCTGCCGTTTCCGAGTAGGATAATCACGTTGTGAAATGGCAAGATGATGTGACCGCATACAGCGATAAAAATGAGAAACATGATGACGATTGGCGATGCGATTCCGCTCGAAGTCGTCATTAACCCGGGAATAACGACGGACATTGTGGTTACATTGCTGCCGAGAATCATATGGAGCACGGTTGTAACGGCGAGGATGACAGTCGCATAAAGCGTATTAAACTGAGCCGGGAAAAATGCTGTAAATCGTGAAAACAAGACATCGGCCAACCCACTTGCCGTCATAACAGGCCCGATTGCAAAAGCAGCCGTTAAAAAGATCAACAAGTGTATATTGATGGCTTTTGAGTCCGATTTATTGACTAAGCCCAGTGGGATCATCGCTAATGTGCCAAGTGTTACGACGTAGGTGCCGCTGATTCCATGAAGGTCTTCTGTGGCCCATGCGATAAGTATAATTAAGATAGCAATGAGATGTTTTTTGTTTTGTGGTGAGAGCGATACCTTGGTTTTATGTGAGATAGTGCCGGCTTTATGCTGATAGGACAACAGTTCATTGTGAAATATTTTGCTGAACAGCAGTAGTGCCAAAATACAGTAAATTAGTGAAGGCAGTGCCATCCACTTGATCCATGTCAGCTCAGTGATTGGCTGATTACTCATGGTGAGCAGGGCGTTATTTAAAATAATGTCACCTCTGATCATCGTCATATTAATGAACATGGAGAAGAGAAAGACTGCAAACATTAAAACATTCTGAACCCCCTTGTCAAGTTGCATCTTATTAAAATATTGATAGAAAATATGTGAAAGGATAATAACGCGTGAAAAGGGTTGTGGTATGACAAAGATCATGATAAATGCCAATAAATAGATGATGGCGAGCAGTTTGTACTTCGTTTTAGCATTGCGTATGAGAAAAGGTTCAATGAGCAATTCGGCTAAACCGCTGTTTGCAATCCCCTGTGAGAAAACGAAAGAAAATACAATCAGTATAAAATTTTCTGAAAGTGGGAATTGAAGCAGTTTTGGCAGTGCCGGATGGCCAAACCAGTAAAAGAGTATGAGTGCAATGACGGAGGCGGCAGATTTATGAATGGCATTGTTGACCCAAACCGTAATGGTGAATATTAATGTGCTTAGGACGATGCTTTGTGCCAATGTTATTCCAAGTGGTTTAAGCATTAAAATAAGTATAGGTGCAATGAAACTAAGCAACAAGTTTTTTGTGTTTCGCGACATATATATCTCCTATAAAAGCGTGTCTTTAAAATGATAGCAAGGATCCTCTTTCTGAAAAGTTGAAGAGAGGAGGTGTGAGGCAGCGTTGCATAAGTGTTGAAAAGACAAGCGCTGCCTTTGTCAATGAAAAATAGGCGGTGTTTTGTAGGCAGGCTAAGCTGTATAAGTGGCAAGTGCAATGGAGAGTAATTTACCTTCTGTCGATTCTGTTCTGGATGTAAATACGACGGGGACATTGGCGCCAACAGTAGCGGCGACGACCTTCTTGCCGGCAATATAGGTAATACTTTTTGTCAGGGCATTGCCAACCAAGAGATTTGGTACGACGACAATGTCGGCGTGTCCTGCAACATCGCCTAAAATGCCCTTATGCCTTGCGGCTTCTTCAGAAATGGCGTTGTCAAAGGCAAAGGGACCGTCGACGATGCAGTCTTTAATCTGACCACGGTCACACATTTTTGATAGAATGGCTGCGTCAATCGTGTCCTGCATTTGCAAATTTATATTTTCAACAGGTGCTAAAATGGCAACTTTGGGTTTTTCGACGCCAAGTTGATGTGCTAGACGAACGGCGTTTTCAATAATGCCTTTTTTGGCCATAACATCTGGTGTGACACTGATGGCGCAATCTGTTAATAGCATTAGACCGCTTTGATCCGGTTTTTCAAAAATAGAAATTTGTGTAATTTGATTGCCGGCATTGAGTCCTTTTTCTTTATTAAAAAGCGCTTTTAAAAAGAGATTAGAATGAATAAGCCCTTTCATGATGGCACCTGCTTTACCGGCGACAATTAAATCAACAGCTCGATCGGCGGCTGCGGTATGGTCGGGCTCGTGAACGATTTCTATGGCCTCAGTTATTTGTGCTTCAGCCATGAGGGGTTCGATTTTAGATTGGTCACCAATAAGGATAAATGAAGCGAGAGACTGTTCAAGTGCCAATTTGACAACCTGAATGGTATCCATATCCTCTGCGCAAACGACGGCGATCTTTTTCTTTTCTTTTTGTTTTGCTGCGTTCATCAATGCGGTTAAATTATTAATCATAAGGTGGAATCCTTTCTGTAAATAATGGACAATAAAGTGTCCTTTTAGTAAATCAGTGGTTTTTCGGATTTAGTCAAGTAACGGTATGCATTTTCAGCAAGTGAAAGCATCTCGTTTTCCCCGGCATAGACATAGACTGGTGCAATAAAGTCAATATAGGACTTCAACATGTTGACAAACATTTCTGAATATGCAATGCTCCCGGTGAATAAAATACCTTTGATATCACCCTTCAATACAGCCGCGGCACCGCCAATTGCTTTTGCGATTTGGAAAGCCATTGCAGCATAGGCATTTCTGGCATCTTCATTGCCGGCACTGATTTTTGCTTCTACATCCAGTGCACTGGCTGTCCCTAAATAAGACATTAAACCACCGCCGCCAGTGATTTTTTTGAGCATTTCACGCTCAGTGTACTGGCCGCTATAGCACATTTTGACAAGATCGCCTACGGGCAGTGTACCGGAGCGTTCAGGCGCAAAAGGGCCATCCCCGTCGAGTGCATTGTTGGCATCAATCATTTTGCCGCGTTGGTGGGCCGCGACCGATACGCCGCCGCCAAGATGGACAACAATTAAATTGATGGATTCATAACTTAGCCCCTCAGATTCACAATGCCGCTTAGCAATCGCTTTATGATTGAGCGCATGGAATGAACTAATCCGCTTTAGTTCGCGAATACCTGAAAAACGGGCAAGTTCACAAAATTCATCTGTTACTGGCGGGTATGCGGTCAATGCTGGAACATGATGCAGTTTGCCAAATTCGTAAGCCAATGTACATCCGATACCCGCCGGATGAATACCATAAAGGCCGGTGTTGATGTCGTCAATCATTGGCTGTGTGATTTCGAAAATACCGCCGGGAATAGGTTTGCAGTTGCCGCCTCTGGATATGATCGCATCGAATTGATCGAGTACATAGCCGTGATCTGTCAGCCATTTATAAACTGCTTGCTTGCGATAGTCCTTCTGATCCATCGTATGTTCGAATGCCTTAAGTGCTTGACTGTCGTGCTGAATAGATTCTTTTAAAATTTCAGTCGTGTCCTTATAGACAGCCAACTTAGTAGACGTCGATCCAAAATTCATTACCAATACTTGATATGCCATGTTTCACCTCTTCATTATTATTCCGTATTCCGGTTCGATCTATGAATGATGCAAAAGATGTGCCAATAGGAATAAATGTTGAAATTACAACGATTTCTGTAAACGTCAAAGAAATGTATTTGCTTTGAAAGTAAAGATGATGTTTGAAAACGAGCGCACAATGCTCAAAAATGAGCATTCAGCTTGCTCGTTGATGTCTGAACAGACTGCAATGACTACTCTGATGAGGTATGATCACAAATGGGCACGAATGCTCGATTTTGATTGTTAAATGATAATAAAATAACAAATTATAATCAGAATTTGTTGTTGACTGCCATTAGAATAGCCAAAATGATGAAGCGTGTAAGATTGTAAAAGGCCATATCGACAGTTGTGAATACAGAAGATTTCAGTGCTATAGATAGGAAGCATTATAATTTCTAAAAGTTTGTTTGACAAAAAACAAATTAGTTGGCATCAGAATTGCTTTGATAGAGAAGCGATGCATCAATAAAATTTCAAGGGGTGGAAAAATATGTCCAGCAATTCAATTGCATTATTGGTTGTAGTAGCCTACATGGTAGCTCTCATTTCATTTTCCTTCTATGCGAGGAGGATGCAGGCAAAACGCGCGAAAACAGGTGAAAGCGGCGATAGCTTTCTATTGGCAAATCGCAGCTTTGGCATGGTTCTCGTCATGGTGACAATTATCGGCGTTGCGCTAGGTGCAAACGGTACAGTAGGGATTTCGCAGAACGGTTATGCTTTTGGCATCTCTGCAGGATGGTATGACGGTGCTTTTGCTGTCGGTATCGTTGCAACTGCATTTCTCTTTGTCAAGAAGTTGAGGAGTCTTAACTTAAAGACGATTTCGCAGATTTATGGCGACTATTATGGTGAAAAGACACGTTTTATCAGTTCAGTCGGCCAATTGTTTATGAACTTTTGCATTATGATTGCCCAGTTTATTGCAGGTGGTGCTATTCTCAGCAGTTTACTGCCACAGTACTTTACCCTCTCAAACGGCATGCTGATTTCAGGTGCAATCTTCTTAGCAATAGCTTCAATTGGCGGAATGATGTCGACGGGGATCACCAATGTTGTCAACATTGTACTGCTTTATATCTCGGTTATACTCGCCGTTATTTTCACATTGTCAAGTGTTGGCGGATGGGATGTGCTCGTTCAGTCACTGCCGGAGCCGGAAACATTCCTGCATCCGGTTGATGGTTTAGGGGTGGGTGTTTTCATTTCCTATTTAATCCTTTTCTTCGTGCATGTGCCAACCAGTCAATCAACTGTACAGATGATTTTTGCAGCAAAAGATGAAAAGTCAGCTTTCTGGGGCTATCTCATTGGTGGTCTGATGGTGTTGCCCTTCGGCTTTGCGACAGCCATGATCGGCATGGCGGCTCGCGTCATGTTTCCGACACTTGAAAATACGGCGATGGCACTGCCTTCGGTCATTATGACATTCCCCGGCGTCGTTGCGGGTATTGTGCTCGCAGGTATGTGGGCGGCTGATGTATCCACGGCAACGTCTTTGATCTTAGGCAACTCGGCGCTGTTCATCAATGATATCTACAAACCGATGCGTAAGTCAGATACACCTTTTGACGAAGTGCGCTTTTCAAAAATAGTCGGTGTTGTCTTTACCGTTTTGACACTATTCTGTGCCTTTTTCATTAAATTTTTATTGAAATTTATCACGATGGGATTATCGCTTTGCGTTGCGTATTTTATCATCTTGATTGCATCACTTTATTTTCCGAAACTTTGTAAAAACAGCAGTGCGATACTGACGCTCTTGGCAAGCTTTATCGTTGTCGCACTGTGGATGATCGTGCCGGCATTCAGCGGCATGTTTTCACATGTTATTTACCCTCAGCTCATTGTTTGTTTTACGGTATTTTTCCTGACAGCTTTCTTCGACAAGAAACCCGCTGCCTTCAGAATGAAGGGTACCGACGTTAAGACAACGGGGCAAGTCTTAGAAAGCAATTCATAATTAGGAGGAACGTATGGCTAGAAAAGTAATTATCACAGTGGCACTGACAGGTGCTTTTCATGGTAAAGAAGCAAATCCAAACTTGCCTGAGCAACCGGAAGAAATCGCACAGGCAGCTTATGAAGCCTATCAGGCGGGAGCATCCATAGCACATATACACGCTAGAGACAAGGATGGCGTCTCTTCAAACGACCCAGCTATTTTTAGTGAAATCAATCGACGCGTTCGCGAAAAATGCCCAATTATTATTCAAAATTCTACGGCACCTGCCAATAAACCGGGAACAGTAGCCGCAGATGGCTTGAAGGTCCTTGAAGCTGAATACTTGCCGGAGATGTGCTCACTTGACTGCTCGCTGATTGCCACAACTTGGAAAGACCGCACATTCATTTACGAATGGACGCGTGAATTCTTAATTGACGCGGCAAGACGCATGCGTGATCTCAACATTAAACCCGAGCTCGAGGTTTTTAATCCCACATCTATTGAAGATATTGTCAACTATGTTTATCCTGAAGGCGTCTTGGAAGATCCGCTTTCATTTAGTTTTGTTATGGGTATGGACAGAAACAGCCAGCAGGCAATGCAGTTCTCAAATGAGAACCTTGTACACCTTATTAACAAAGTGCCACAGGGAAGTCATTTTTCTGCATTGGCCATCGGCCCGCACCAGCTACCTGGCAGCGTTATGACGATGTTAATGGGTGGTAATATCCGTGTTGGATTTGAAGATAATATTTACTTTAGAAAAGGTGAATTGGCAAAGAGCAATGCACAGCTTGTAGAGCGCGTTGCCAACTTTGCCAGAGAATTTGGCTACGAAGTTGCCACGCCTGCAGAGGCACGCACTATTTTAGGTATCCCCCAGCTAAAATAATGCCTTGATTGCTGATGCGGCAATAATGAGATAATGAATGATGACATCATAATTTAATGCATATAAAAGCACTTGCAGCGAAAACGTTTGCAAGCGCTTTTTGTGGTGAGAGGATTCGATTTATCAACTAGTAATCAATGCTTTCACAGGCGAGTTCTTCAAATTGCTTTAGTTTTTTATAGAGCAATGTACGATGAATGCCAAGATAATCGGCAGTTTCACCAATACGCCCTTCATGTTTTTCGAGCGCTCTGTAAATATAGTGTTTTTCAACTTCACGCATATAATTCTTTAGATCGAGTTCGGCATATTCAGAAGCTGAAGTCATCCGAGAATGTTGGTGATTGATCATCTGCTTGGAAATCTCCAGCTGATCTCCTTGTGTGATGATAAAAATGCGCTCGATAATATTGCGCAGTTCTCTAATGTTGCCTGGCCATGCATAATCCATTAACGACAGCATTGACCGATCGGAAAAATACTTATTGGCATTGTATTTGAGATTATATTCCTGTAAAAAGTGATTTGACAGCTCGACAATATCTTCTGGGCGTTCGCGAAGCGGCGGCAGTTGAAAGGGGATAACGCTGATCCGGTAATAGAGATCATCTCTGAATTTGCCCTCGGTCATTAGTTGATGGAGGTTTTTGTTGGTTGCCGTGATGACGCGGACATTGGTTTTGATACGCGTTGTACCGCCGAGTCTTTGAATTTCTCCCGTTTCTAGCGCTCTCAGCAACTTGGACTGCATGGAAATCGGCATATCGCCAAGCTCATCTAAAAAAAGTGTGCCATTGTTGGCCATTTCGAAAAAACCCGGTTTTCCTTGCTGATTGGCGCCTGTAAAGGCGCCTTTTTCATATCCAAAAAATTCAGATTCGATGAGCTCATGCGGGATGGCTGCACAATTGACGGGGATAAAGGGCTCATCGCTGCGAGTGCTGTTGAGGTGAATAAATCGGGACAAAACTTCCTTCCCGGTACCCGATTCTCCTGAGATTAAAACAGTACAATCTGTTGTAGCAATGTTTTGAGCTGTATTGATAATTGTTTCCATACTCTTGCTTTTGGCAATGATTAGACGGCTTTTTTTGTTGACTTCGCTTAAGTAATTTGCTGCAGAACGGTAGCGCTGAGCAGTTGCACGCTCGTATTCAAGTTCTTTAATGTAAGAATCAAGCGTTTTTTCACTTCGTACATTGGTAATAGTCATCAGCACTTTGTCGTTTTCAATAATAGGCAGTGAGGTAGAGATAGAATTGCCGGTGATGGTTTTGACGCGCATGGTGATTGTGCGTTTTTGTTTAATGGCTTCAAGTGCAGCAGATCGGTCGTAAATGCCCATCTGCATCAACTCGTTGACATTGAGGCCGATGGTATTCTCCACAGATCGATTTAAATGGTGTGCAGCTGTGTGATTGATGAAGATGACATATCCTTCGCTGTCCGTTACAAAGATGCCGTCAAATGAACGATCAAAGATTTGCTTAATTTGAGAAATGGATATTTGAATGTCCTTTTCCAGTCGCATTGCTACCTCCGTTTAGATGTACTGGTTTTGGTTCGAAAAAATAGAGCTTTGGGAAGGTTATGTATTTATTATGATACATCGGATTGTTCGTTTCTGCAATCTGTGCTGTCTTTCAATATATGATTTTTCGTTGATATTGTGCCTTTTACACCCCTTCGTGCCATGCTGTTGAAACAGTTTGGCATTTGTTTTGCTCTTAATAGATTATTGCAAGAAATATACCAGTCTAAGGAGGTAACATGTTTAAAAATGTCTATATTCCCTATGGGAGTTATTACAGCACACCTTTCTGCAAGTGGCAGGGAAGTCTGCAAAATGAAAATTCAATTGTACTCGGTGCAAAGACCAGCCGTCGATTTTTCGATTTAAAACAAATTGACACGACACTGATTGATTACCTTTATTTTGGTCAAACGGTTTTGCAAAAGGGCAGTTTTTACGCACCGACCTATGCGGCGCACTTAATGGGACTTCCCGATTTGACAGGACAGGCAGTAACGCAGGCCTGTGCGACATCGACGACGGCAATTTTTGATGCCGCGTTGGCAGTAGAGGCAGGGTATTTAGATGCGGCCTATTGTCTTTTTACAGATCGACTCTCCAATGCACCGCATATCGTATGGCCAAATCCGGCAGGTCCCGGCGGCGAAGTCCTTTCTGAAAATATCAATCTCGATAACATGGGCTATGATCCCTCTACGGGATATGGCATGCTGACAACTGGTGAGAATGTTGCAAAAGAACATGGCTTTACGAAAGAAGAAGCGGATGAAATGACGTGGATGCGTTACGAGCAGTATCAGATGGCATTAGCAGATGACAGGGCGTTCCAAAAGCGCTACATGCTGCCGATTGAACTCGCATCACGGAAAAAAACCGTGGTGATCGAAATGGATGAAGGGATTGCAGCTTCATCGAAAGAAGGGTTGGCAAAATTGAAACCCGTTCAAAAAGACGGTATTTTGACATTTGGCTCACAGACACATCCTGCTGACGGCAACGTCGGTCTCTTTGTCACCAATCAAGAAAAAGCCAAAGCGCTTTCAAAAGAAGCGGTAACTGTACAGGTCGTAGGCTATGGCTATAATCGCACGAAAGCAGCGACTATGCCTGCGGCACCGTCAGGTGCTGTTCAGATGGCACTAAAAAATGCCGGGGTCGCGTTAAAGGATGTAAAAACATTTAAGAATCATACGCCATTTATCGTTAATGACTTGCATCTTTGCAAGACGCTGGGGCTTAAATGGGATGCTGTAAACAATTACGGCACATCCGTTGTATTTGGTCATCCGCAGGGGCCGACACTGGCGAGACTTGCAATAGAAGCAATTGAAGAGACCGTATTAAAAGGCGGCGGTTATGCTGTCGTCGCAGGCTGCCATGCAGGTGATTCGGCTGCGGCACTGGTATTAAAAATAGATTAGGAGGTATTTATGGCTATTCAAAAAATTGCCGTTATCGGCGCAGGGGCAATGGGAACCGGTATTGCACAGATATCGGCACAGTCAGGTTATGATGTTATTTTATATGATATTGCAGAACCAATGCTGCAAAAATCAAAGGCGAATATTGAAAAAGGTATTGCCAAACTCGTCCAAAAAGGCAAAATGTCCGCTGAAACAGGTGATGAGGTTATGGAGAGACTGTCGTTTACCACAGTGCTGGAAACAGTGAAGGACGTCGATCTCGTGATTGAAGCCGTCATTGAAAATTTAAAAGTGAAACAGGATGTCTTTAAAAATCTATCTGCACTTTGTGATGCACATACAATATTTGCGACCAATACGTCGACGATGTCCATTACCAAAATTGCTGCTGTGACAGATCGCGGTAATCAGTTTGCAGGCCTGCACTTTTTCAACCCGGCGACAATTATGCGCCTTGTCGAAATCATCAGAGGCTATTATACGGATGACGCAACGGTTGAAGCATTGCAAACCTATGTTGCGTCACTTGGCAAAGAGAGCATTGAAGTGAAAAAGGATTCGCCGGGGTTTGTCGTCAATCGCCTCATGCTGCCGCAGTTTAGAGAAGCCTATTTGGTGTATGACGAAGGCATTGCATCACTTGAAGATATTGATAAGGCGTTGAAACTAGGTCTTAACCATCCTATGGGGCCATTTGAACTCATGGATTATACAGGGCTCGACATTGCCTTTGATTCATTTGAATACCTTTATAGTGAATTTGCACTGCCTAACTGGGCGCCGCCGACAGCGCTTAGACGTATGATCAATGCCAATCGCCTCGGCAAGAAGACAGGCAAGGGATGGTATGACTACGAATAGGCGTTAAATAAAAGCTATTTGTGAAGAAACAAAACGTTAAGCATTAAAGACAGAGACCGCATCGCCCTGAAAAGCGATGCAGACTGTCGAAACAAAAAAATAAGGGGGCAATAGCATGTCAAAAGTCATCACATTGGAACAGTGCGTAGATTTGATACAAGATGGTGTATCCACCGTTTGGACGACAGCGGGACTGGCGGGTTTTCCGGAATATATAGCAGACGGTATCGAAAAGCGATTTTTGGAAACGGGGAAACCGCAAAACCTTACAGCTATACACAGCTGCGGCTGCGGCGACGGTAAAACGCGGGGCATGAATCATTTGGGACACGAAGGACTGCTTGGCAAAATTATTGCAGGTCATATTGGAGAAGCGCCTAAAATCGGTGAACTAGTCAGAGCGGATAAAATAGAGGCGCACTTGCTGCCGCAGGGCGTTATGTCGCATCTTTGGCGCCACATTGCCGGGAAAAAAATGGGCGTTATTACGAAAGTCGGACTTGGTACTTTTGTCGATCCGCGGCAAACCGGCGGCAAAGTATCGCCTTGTACGAAAGATGAACTGGTAAAAGTGATTGAGCTGGAAGGCGAAGAATGGCTGCTCTATAAGACGTTTCCAATAGATATTGCCTTTATTCGCGGAACGACTGCCGACGAAAAGGGAAATTTAACCATGGATAAGGAGCCGCTTTTCTTAGAAGCAATTTCAATGGCGCAAGCAGTCAAAAACGGCGGCGGCATTGTCATAGCACAGGTAGAATACGTTAGCAAACCATATCAACTTCACCCTCAAAGCGTTAAAGTTCCCGGCAATTATATTGACTACATCGTCGTTGCACCACGTGAACAGCATATGCAGACGAAAGGGACGGTCTTTAATCCTGCGCTGAACGGTGATGTTAAGATACCACTAAATGCGATACCGAAATTGCCATTAATCGATCGAAAAATCATTGCACGCCGAGCGGCGATGGAGCTCACCCCCAATACGGTTGTCAATCTAGGCATTGGGATGCCGGAGGGGATTGCCAGCGTTGCGGCGGAAGAAGGTGTCAGCGATTATATCACCATGACGACAGAGCTCGGGACTTACGGCGGGATTCCGGCAAGCGGTGTAGATTTTGCCACTGCTTATAATGCTGAGGCAATTATCGATCATCAGTACCAGTTTGACTTCTATGATGGCGGCGGACTGGCGGGGGCTTTCTTGGGACTGGCTGAAACCGATCAGTTTGGGAATTTAAATGTCAGCAAATTTGGTGAAAAAGTGGTGGGACCAGGCGGTTTTATTAATATCAGTCAGAACTCTAAGAAAGTTGTATTTTGCGGCACCTTTACGGCCGGCGGTTTGAAAACTGAAGTCAAAGACGGGAAGCTTGTGATACTCAAAGAAGGTGCGAAACAAAAATTTGTTGAGCAAGTCGATCACATTACTTTCAGCGGACAATATGCCAGCCAAGTGGGTCAGCCGGTTCTCTATGTAACGGAACGCGCTGTCTTTAAACTCGAATCAGGGGGCTTGACGCTTATTGAAGTGGCACCGGGCATTGATATCGAACGGGATATTCTGTCTCAAATGGCATTTAAACCGAGGATTTCTGAAGACTTAAAACAGATGCCGGCAGAGATTTTTGAAACGAATTGGGGCGGTTTACAAAAGGTTATGAAGCTGTAAGCACTTCATATATAATCTATTATAAGGGGGTAAATTTATGACGGTTTTGAGTGGTATAGGCATACTCATTGGTTTTGCTGTGTTGATGTTCGGCGCATGGAAGAAGGTTAATCTGCTCGTGGTTACTTTGGTCGTCAGTGCCATTATTGCCGTCTTCAGCGGTATGAATGTCGCTGAAGTGTGGACTGGTCCATACATCGACGGGTTTATGGGGTTTGCGGGGAAATACCTTCTCCTCTTCTGTTTTGGTGCCTTGTTTGGCAAAGTACTGGAAGACAGCGGCGCTGGATGGCGCATCGCAAATACCATTGCCAGCAAAGCAGGCGACAAATGGTCGTTGGCCACTTTTGTCGCTGTAACACTCATCTTACTCTACGGCGGCGTCAGTATATTCGTCATCGTCTTCTTTATCTTGCCAATTGGCAAGAGCTTATTTAAGAAACTTAGAATTCCGTGGTCCTATTTTCCGGGTATTGCGATGCTTGGGACTATTCCGCCCGTTGGGATGCTGCCGGGGAGTTTGCAGCTGCTCAACATTATTCCTACGAGTTATTTTGGGACGACGCTCATGGCGGCGCCAGCTATTGGTTTAAGCGTAACAGTACTTTATTTTATCATTGGTTATTTGTACATTAAATGGATTATGAAAAACAGCGAAAAGCATTTTGACTTGGAAGAATTTAGTTTAACGCAATCCATTGAACTCGATGAAGCGGCGCTCAACGAATCAGCACCGTCATTCTGGCTCTCAATTTTACCAATTGGTTTGGCGCTCGTTATTATCAATGTCTTAAAAGTGGATATTGTCTTTGGTCTTATTATTGCTAGTGCCGTTGGGATCGCAATCTTTAAAAAGTCGATGGGAAATGTGCTGGATACGGTAAATGCAGGGGTTGCCAATGGGATCTTACCGGTTATTTACGTTTCAGTTGTCGTCGGTGTCGCGCGGACCGTAGCGGTAGCGCCGTTTTTCGAAGTTATGAAAAACTTCTTGCTGAACTTGAGCATTCCTGGTCTTTTTAAAGTCGTAGCGACGACCTCTATTTTATCAGCGATGACAGGATCGTCTTCAGGCAGTATGACGATGATTCTCGAACTCTTCGGCAACGATTTTCTATCATGGGGATATAATCCGGAATTATTGCACCGTTTGATATCAACGGCTTCATTAGGATTTGATTCATTGCCGTGGAACTCTGTCGTCGTCGTATTCTTCACTCTAAGCGGCGTTTCTTATGCGAAGGGCTATAAACACGTCTTTGCGACAACGGTGCTCATGCCGCTTGTTTGTACACTGGCGATTATTCTAATGGGTTCTGTTTTTTACTAGGAGGCTGATATGCAATTAGATAATCAAGTCGCAATCATCACAGGTGCCGGTAGGGGGCTTGGCAGAGCAATGGCCTTGGAGCTTGCCAGCGCTGGCGCCATTGTGGTGATCGTCGATATTAATCGTGAAAATGCAGAAGCTGCTTGTGAAGAAATTTTAGGAAACGGCGGCAAAGCAGCGTCATATACTGTCGATATTACGAAACGGGAGGCAGTTGCCGATATGGTACAGAAAGTACATGAGACATACGGTAAAATTGACCTCTTGGTTAACAATGCCGGGATTACGAAAGATCGGTCATTCTTAAAAATGTCCGACGACGATTGGCAGGCTGTTATTCAGATCAATTTGACATCTATGTTCATCTGTACACAGGAAGTTGTCAAAGTGATGGCAGCAGGTGGTGCAGGCGGCAATATTGTCTGTGTGAGCTCACTATCAGGCAATGAAGGCAATTACGGACAGACAAACTATGCTGCATCAAAGGCAGGTGTGATCGGTTTCGTCAAAAGCCTCAGCAAAGAATTGCCGCGCTATAATATAAGAATCAATGCCATTGCGCCAGGCTTTATTAAAACGGATATGACCGACCGTATTCCAGAGGCTGTCCAGCAAAAAATTATTTCAAAAATACCAATGCAGCGCCCCGGAATGCCGGAGGAAGTTGCAAAAGTCATACGCTTTTTAGCGTCATCTGACAGTGATTACATCAATGGTCAAACGATTAATATCAACGGCGGTATATACGTCTGATGCGTTAAAGCGGTTAGTGATCATCAAGCAGAAATAATGAAGCAACTGAAAACACCTGACAAGGTATTAACTGTCAGGTGTTTTTTATGCAGTCAAGAGACTGTTCAAAGCGCTGTATAGATATTTAGTGACTTTAGGAACTGCGTGTTAGAGAACGAGATGCCACCAAGGCAAATAAATCAAAAATGCAGCCAATACCATAACCGGCAGCAGCCATAGGCCGTATTTGACCACCGGCTTTGCGTCATAGAGACCGCTGCCATTGCCGATTAGCAAGATAACATTGTGAAACGGCAGGATAAAATGACCGCAGACGGTGATGAAAATAAGGAACATCATGACAATGGGCGAAGCGATACCGGATGAAACAGTCATCAGTCCCGGGAGAGCTACAGACATGGTAGTAATATTGCTGCCGAGCACCATGTGTAATAATCCCGTTACAAAGAGCACCGCCGCTTGGTAAACGGTGTTGAATGTTTCAGGGAATATATGAATAAAACCTGAGAAGAGAATATCTGCCAATCCGCTGACTGTCATGACTGGGCCAATGGCAAAAGCGGCTGTCAGGAAAATAAGCAAATGGCCGTTGACAGATTTAAGATCATCTTTATGCAGCAGCCCCATCGGAAACATAAGTAAGGTACTGATGATGACAACGTAGGTACCGCTGATGCCGTGGAAATCTTCTGTTGCCCAAATGATGAGCATGAGGACAAGGACGATTAAATATTTCTTTTGAGAAGTGGTGATCCCCGTGTGCGCCTGATGCGAAAACGCGGCAGATATTTTCTGATAGGTTGTTAGTTCAGCGTGGAAAATAAAGCCAAAGAGCAATAGCCCCAGCAGGCAATAGACTAAAGTAGGCGGGAACATGATCTTTAGCCACATCAGCTCGTTAATGTGTTGCCCGCTCATGGTAATGAGCGCATTGTTTAAAATAATATCGCCGCGAATCATCGTCATATTGATAAACATCGAAAAGAGGAATACGGCGAAGATTAGTGGCTCTTGAACCGCTGCCGGAAGTTTTAATTTTTCATAATATCGGCTGAAAATATGGGATAAGATGATAACTCTTGAGAACGGCTGTGGAATGACAAAGATCATTAAGAACGCCAAGAGAAATATTATGAAGAGCAGCCGATACTTTGTCGTGGCGCGACGGAAGAGAAACGGTTCAATAAGAACTTCCGGCAGGCCGCTGTTGGCAATGCCTTGGGAAAAAACAAATGCAAATACAATGAGAATGAAATTCTCAGAAAGCGGAAACTGAAGCAATCGCTGTATTGGCGGATGGCCAAATGTGAAAAAAAGCAGAAGTGCCATCAGTGAAACAAGTGTTTTATGAACGGCGCCATTGACCCAGAGGGTTATGGTCAGTACCAGTGTGGCAAGCACCATTGCTTGGTTAAAAGAAAGATTAAACGGTTTGACAACGATGATAATCAGTGGGACGATGAGACTGATAAACAGGTTCCTCATTTGAACATTCATAGACAACTCCTAAGCATTATTGAGCATTAAAATGCGCCTTCTATAATACTGATGCAAGAGCGGTGCCAAGCATGAAAGGCGGATTTTGCAGGTGATTTGTCAGATGTTATGTATCAAAAGTGCAACTGCGGTATTAATAATGGTTGCAAATAGACTTCGTCAGATGAAATGACAGGACAATAAAAAACTGTTGAACATTAAAACGAATTAAATGCTCAACAGCGTTTTCAGTTTCATGAGATCTTATTCTATTTTGTCGTCTGTCGGATCAGTTGCTTCTGAGGCGTTTGCCGTTTCGTTCATTTCAGTTTCACTTGTTTCCGCGTCTTCACTTTTTGCTTCATCATCACCACAATGACATTCGCAATCGTCTTCACAGGTACACTCGTCTTCACAATCACAGTCTTCTCCATCACAGCCGCAACAGCATATTTCTGGAACAAAACGATCTTTAAGTGATGTAACGGTTTCCTTTAAGTCATCACATTTTGATTTGATGAATCCCTTTTCTTTATCGACAACGTCTGAAATATCAATGGTCATCAGTTTGGGGGCGATGAATTTTCGGGCACAATACCCTGCGATAAATCCCAGTGCTGCACCAGTCACAAATGAATCTCGATTTTTTTTCTGTTCCCGTAGACGACGTTCTTCCTCATATCGTTTCATATGACCAAACATAAGCAGCCTCCTCTTTACTTTTCATATTGTTTACCCTATTATAGACGAAAAATGCAATGGGTGTATACGGTTTCATAAATTGTTCAAAAATTATTTGAAGAAATTGCAGTATTCAAATTTTAATCGGTTCACTTTCATAGCACTTTTTGGAAAACCTCAATTTGGCAGCTTGTCGAGAAAGTTCAGTGAAAGGGTATTCTTTAATTGCCTTATTAACTTTAATATTGATGATGGATGATTGAATACCGCATCGTATGTGTATGAATCTTATTAAAAGGTCAAGAGCGGTAAAGAGGCGCTTTTACGCAAGACGGAGAGCTAACAGATTACCGTGGCGAGTTGATAGAGGGCTATTATGAAATTCCTCTAATGATAAAAGGAAGGTGAAAGAGCGGATGATTTACATATTTTTTTCTGAAGGATATGAAGAAGTCGAAGCGATTGCAGTTGTTGATGTTTTAAGAAGAGCGGCTTGCGACGTGACAATGGTAGGCGTTGATGATTTGAAAGTTAAAAGTACACATGGCATTGAAATGACAATGGATAAAATGCTTTCCGAACTGTGTGACCCCGTGCAGGGAGATGTCTTTATTTTACCGGGTGGACAGCCGGGAACCGGCAATTTATCTGAAAGTGTTATGCTTAAGCAGCTGTTTCAAAAGGCGTATGAGATTCATTGTACCGTTGCGGCAATTTGTGCTGCGCCGACGGTTTTAGATCAGTGGGGCTTAACAAGGGGCAAAATCCTTACATGCTATCCGAGTTATACCGCAGAAATTAAAAATGCTGATGTCGTTGATCGTGATGTTGTGTCAGAGCCGGGATTGATTACGGCCAGAGGGGTTGGTGTTGCACTTGAGTTCGGACTTGAAATCGTAAAACACTTAAAAGGCAGTGCTCAAAGTGAAGCACTGCGCAAAGCGATGGTGATGCCATCATCGTAGCCATCGTGATCAGTTCAATCATAGAATGGACTGTGTTTTTAAACGGCGCATAAAAGGTGCTCTGCATTGGCGTCTGTTAATGCCAATAGATTGCAGTGCTCGTTTTGTTCTTTGTTCCCTTGGCGACAATTTCATCTTCTTCACTGCCGGTGCCGACTGAGATGACTAGTTCATAGTAATCATAAAGGCCTCCGAGGTTATCCCCATTTGGCGTATCTAGTTCTTTATAAGTGGCAGAGGCTGCGCCTCCAAGTGCTTTTAGCGTGATTTCAGCCAGAGCCTGACTTCGCTTGACATCTGTTCCCGGTGAGACCAGAATGCCGATGCCAATGGTATTGTCTTGCGGTGTGATGGCAACATCAACTGCGTCGTGGTTTTTAAGTGTTTCTGCCACGGCAACGGCGATCATTGATTCTGTAATTGGAAATTCAGGATCATTGGTCTCTGCATCATTATTGCCAGAGAGTGCACTGCCGCCGGGAAGGCTTTCCTTGCCGTCCAGATTGACATCCAAATCGTCATAAGGTCTACTGAGTTCACAAACGGCAATGGCAACTGCAACGACTAAAATAAGTCCTATTATCAATTTGATGGGCTTTTTTTGTTTTGGTTTTTCGGCAACGGTCTCAGGCCCCATTTTTTTTAACAGGCGTTCTCGTATCGTTTCAAATTTGCTGAGGATCCCCGAGACTTGATCTTCGTTAATCAATTTAATGGCGCGTTCACAAATGTCCAGTGCTTCTGGAAATCGGCCGCGCTTTTCCAAGAGTCGAATGGCACTTTCATATGTTTTTGAGATTTTTGGCGTATAGTTTTCAAAGATTTCAATATAGATGTCTAGTGCGATTTCTTCATTAATCAGTTCCATTTTTTGTGCTCTTTGTGTTAGATTAAAGAGTTCGTTCCTCTTTTCTGACATAGTATCCCCCTTGGCAGTTTCTAATAAAAGTATCGGTAAATGCTTATGATTTGTTAAGTGCTGAAGACGTATTTGTAAATAATTTTTGAATGCACGTTTTAAAGTTGACTCAATTAATCGGATATATTATAATGGTTATGATTTCATAGTAAATGACTAGGAATTAAACAAAGGAGACGAGACATTGAAGCTATCCACGAGAGGGCGCTACGGCCTAAAGGCAATGTTCGACCTTGCGTTGCACTTTGGCGACGGGCCGATTTCACTGACGAGTATTGCAGAGAGACAGGCGATATCCGTAAACTATTTGGAACAATTGATATCACCGCTCAGAAAAGCAGGACTTGTTAAGAGCGTTCGCGGTGCCCAAGGCGGCTATATGCTGGCGAAGGCGCCTGAGCTGATCACTGTCGGTATTATATTAACAACACTGGAAGGCCCATTGGCTCCAACAGACTGCGTCGCCGATGACGATGAAGAAACTTGTGATCATACACATTATTGTGTGACAAAGGTCATTTATGAAAAGATATATGAAAGTATTAAAGGCGTTGTAAACGCCATAACACTCCAGCATATGATTGATGATTTTCACGAGAACAGCAATCATGTCATTGAAAATATCTGCGAGTGCAAATAGAAGTGTGAGGAGACGGCCGCAATGAAGCAAATTTATTTGGATTATTCAGCGACAACACCCGTGAAACGTGAGGTAGTTGATACGATGCTGCCATATTTTACTGAGATATACGGCAATGCATCCAGTATTCACGGTTTTGGTCAAGAAGCAAAAAGTGTACTTGAACAATCGAGAAAATCAATTGCCGAAACCATTAATGCCACGCCGGATACATTTTATTTCACAGGTGGCGGTTCTGAGGCGGACAATTGGGCGTTAAAAGGCGTTATGCGGGCGAACCGCAAAAAAGGCAACCATTTAATTACGTCGAAGATTGAGCATCATGGTATACTGCATACATGTACGGCACTTGAAAAGGAAGGTTTTGAAGTGACGTATCTCGATGTTGATGCAGAGGGGATGGTCAGTCTTGAAGCGCTTGAGGCTGCTATAACAGATCAGACGGTGCTGATTTCAATCATGTTTATCAATAACGAAATCGGTACGATGCAACCGGTAAAAGCGATTGGCGAAATCGCGCATAAACACGGTGTACTCTTTCATACAGATGCCGTACAGGCTTATGGCAATGTTAAAATTGACGTTAATGAAATGAATATTGATCTCATGAGCGTATCCGGGCATAAGATTTATGGGCCGAAAGGCATTGGCGGCCTCTATATTAAAAAAGGCATTCGCATTCAAAATATTATTGAAGGCGGCGCACAGGAACGTAACAGACGCGCAGGCACTGAAAATATTCCGGGAATTGTCGGTTTTGCAAAAGCAGCTGTTATGGCAGATGAAAATCTGGAAGCGCACCGTGAGAAACTCATTTATCTAAGAGACAAACTTGCAAACGGCATCATGGATGTCATTCCATATGCGAAGTACAACGGGCATCCAACCGAGCGCCATCCTGGCAATGTCAATATTTGTTTTGAATTTATTGAAGGTGAAGCGCTGCTGCTGAGTTTAAATGCAAAAGGGATTGCAGGATCCAGTGGCTCCGCATGTACATCGGGTTCTCTCGATCCGTCACATGTGCTCTTGGCAATCGGCTTGCCGCATGAAATAGCACACGGCTCACTTAGGCTTTCAATTGGTGATTTTACGACAGAAGAAGATGTTGAATATACAATCGAATCACTGAAAGAGATCGTTCAAAAATTAAGACTGATGTCGCCGCTATACGACAAGGTACTCAAGGAGGGCAAATAAGGATGCTTTATACAGAAAAGGTTATGGATCATTTTATGAATCCAAGAAATGTGGGCGAGATTGAAAATGCGGATGGCGTTGGCGAAGTCGGCAATGTCAAATGTGGTGATATCATGCGCATTTATATAAAAGTTGAAGGTGATCAAATTGTTGATGTTAAATTCAAGACATTTGGATGCGGCTCAGCGATTGCAGCATCTTCTGTTGCAACGGAACTCATTATGGGTAAAACCATTGATGAGGCGCTTGCGCTGACCAACAAACAAGTGATTGACGAGCTCGGCGGTTTGCCGCCGGTAAAAGTACACTGTTCTGTCTTGGCAGAGCAGGCACTGAAAGCGGCCATTTACGATTATGCCACTAAGAATGCACTGACATTCAAGGGGCTTGAAGGTTATGATCCCGATGAAGATCATCATGATCACGATGTGGTCGATATTGAGTTTTAAGCCATTGTAGTATATCATTGAGGGAAAGCGGGTGAGGTACAAGGTGCCATACCTGCTTTTTAACATTATTCGTGACAATGAATGTGGATTTGTGGTAAAATAGAGACAACTTAAGAAAACTGTATTGAAAAAGCATTGAAGAAGAGGAGTAGACACTGCCAAAAGAGAGGTGCTAACTGGTGAAAGGCATCATGGTGTTGAAGCAGCTTCCGAGCTCCGGGATTGAACTGACAGTAGGTTCCGGCGTTTTGCAAACGTTATCCAGCATTTTACCTTCAAAGTGACCGATAGAGATCGGTAAGCAGGGTGGTACCGCGATGCGTCGTCCCTGCAATGGCCTTTGAAGGTTTTTATTTTGTAAAAAATCGAAAGCATGATTATGGAGGAATGACGGATGAAATCTATGGGTCTGAATGAAATCAGAAGCGCGTTTCTTAAATTTTACGAATCGAAAGATCACTACGTAACAGCGAGCTATTCACTAGTGCCGCAGGGTGATAAGAGCCTTTTGTTGGTTAACGCGGGGATGCAGCCTTTGAAAAATTATTTTATGGGTACAGAAGTACCGCCTAAGCCTCGAATGGCTACTTGTCAAAAATGTATCCGGACTGGCGACATTGAAAACGTAGGTATTACGGCGCGCCACGCCACTTTTTTTGAAATGCTCGGCAACTTTTCATTTGGTGATTATTTTAAAAGGGGCTCTATTGAATTCGGATGGGAATTTATCACAGAAGTTCTTGAATTGCCGATAGAAAAGTTGTGGCCGTCTGTTTATTATGAAGATGAGGACGCTTTTGAAATCTGGCGTGATGTCATTGGCATTCCGGAAGAACGAATCACCAGACTTGGCAAGGAAGATAACTTTTGGGAAATTGGAACGGGGCCGTGTGGGCCGTGTTCAGAAATATATTTTGATCGCGGCGAAGCCTACGGCTGTGGATCGCCAGACTGTAAGCCGGGGTGTGAATGCGACCGCTTTTTAGAATTTTGGAATCACGTTTTCACCCAATATGATAAAGATGACGCAGGGGTTTATCATCCGCTTGCAAAACCGAATATTGATACGGGAATGGGACTTGAACGGATTGCCTGCATTATGCAGGATGTCGATACGATTTTTGAAGTTGATACCATCCAGTCTATTCTGAGTGCCGTTGTTGAAAAAGCGGGCGTTAAATATGGTGAAACGAGAAAACAGGATACTTCCATCCGTATTATTACAGACCATGTGAAGGCGATTACCTTTATGGTCGCGGATGGCATCATGCCAAATAATGAGGGTCGCGGCTATGTCTTGAGAAGACTTTTAAGACGTGCAGCGCGTCATGCAAGATTGTTGGGGATGAGTGGGAATGTGTTAACGGAACTCGTCGATGCCGTTCTTGAATCCTATGGTCCGAGTTATAATAATCTCATCGAAAAAGAAGCCTATATCAAGAAGGTCATCGAAAACGAAGAAATGCGTTTTCAAATGACCATAGATCAAGGACTGTCCATTTTAAACGAGGCGATTGATCGCGTTAAGGATAATGGCGAAACCGTGCTCTCAGGCGAAGATGCCTTTAAACTTTATGATACGTACGGTTTTCCGCTGGAACTGACAAAGGAAATATTGGAAGAACAGCAATTGAGTGTTGATGAAGAAGCGTTTAATACTGAAATGGCAAAGCAAAAAGAACGCGCGAGAACGGCAAGGGGTGCTGGCGAAGACTTAGGCTGGACAACCGATGCGCTCTCTGAATTGCCGAAGACGATTACTTCGAAATTTATTGGTTACGATTATTTTAAAAGCACAGGAGAAGTCCTGGCAATTGTCGAAACGCAGCAGCTTGAATCGGCAGTTGCAGGGATGGATGTTATCATCGTGCTCGATCAAACACCGTTTTATCCAGAGGGCGGCGGACAGATTGGCGATGTTGGCATCATATCGGGAGACGACTTCAAAGCAGAGGTTCTGGAAACGACCAAGGGGAAAAACGGTGTGATCGCACACCGCGTTCATATTACAGAAGGCATTGTAACGAGCGGGCAGCAAGTAACGGCGTCTGTTAACAAAATAAAGCGCATGGCAACAGCGCGCAATCACAGTATGACGCATATCCTTCATAAAACACTGCGCGATGCACTTGGTGAACACGTTGAACAGGCTGGCTCCTATGTAACCCCTGAAAGACTGCGCTTTGACTTTTCGCACTTTGAAGCTATTCCGCATGAGGTGCTGCTAAAAATAGAAAAGACAGTCAATGCCAAAATCTTTGAAGCGCTGCCGATTATTACTGCTGAAATGGGCATTGATGAAGCACGCCAAAAAGGTGCTATGGCACTTTTTGGTGAAAAATACGGTAAGACAGTACGCGTTGTCACAATGGGCGATTACAGCATCGAACTCTGCGGTGGGACACATCTAAAAGATACTTCCGAGGCTGGGATGTTCAAAATTGTCAGTGAAGCCGGGGTAGCCGCAGGTGTTCGCAGGATTGAAGCCATTACAGGTGAAAATGTTTATAAATATTTAACAGAAATAGATGAAAAAATGCAACAAGTGGCTGATATATTGAAAGCGAATGCGTCAGATGTGATCGTCAAAGCTGAGGCGATTGTCAGTGAAATGAAACAAGTTCAGCGTGAAAATGAACATTTGAAACAGAAATTGGTTACCTCTGACATCGACGGTCTCATTGCAAATGCAAAAGTATTAAAAGGCGTTGAAATCCTAACGGCGAAATTCGAAGGGATGGATACACAGGTGCTCAGAAATTTAGGCGATCAGCTCTTGGGCAAATTGTCTTGCGGTTTTGTGGTGTTTGCCAACGTCGAATCTGAGAAGGTGACCTTTGTCGCCATGGCTTCGGACGACGCTGTGAAAGCGGGCGCACATGCCGGCAATATTATTCGCGAGGTTGCTAAAATCGCCGGCGGCGGTGGCGGCGGTAAGCCAAATATGGCGCAGGCAGGTGGAAAGAATCCTGCAAAGGTTGACGAAGCTTTAGAAAAAGTTTATGCTTTATTTGAATAAATCGGGTATAAGTAGGATAGGTTAAAGCGAGGGGGTAATACCATGAAGAATACAATGAAATTCAGTGTCGAAGAGTATCTTGAACAAAGCAACCAACGCGATATTCTCTTATACGTTTTTAATGCGCTGGAGGAAAAAGGATACAATCCCGTCAACCAGCTGGTCGGGTATTTGATTTCAGGAGACCCAACCTATATCACAACCTACAACGATGCGAGAACGATGATAAAAAAGGTCGAGCGGGATGAAATCTTAGAGGAACTTTTAACGCACTATATGGAATGTGTCAAAAAATAATGCATGATCATAAACTGGGTGATACTGGATTGCAGTATCGAAGATTTGTTTCGGAAGTATAACAATCGGTCCCCTGCAAAAGCATTGATTCGTTGATAGGGGGCCGATCTTATTTGTTATGCCTATACCGAGAAATGATATTGGAAAGTTTGGGAAAAGCGTTTAAAGAGCTTGGAACCGCATTAATTGATGCATTTATGCTCCGCGAACACATGAAGGTTTATGGATTGGACTAAAATGAATTGTAATGAATTTCATTTTGGTTTATACTTTAAGAAGGATTTTACAGTATAAAAAGCGGAGGATTACGCTATTTGAGAATTATGGGACTGGATGTCGGCGATCGCACGATTGGCGTTGCCATTAGTGATGCGCTTTTGATGACAGCACAGGGAAAAGAAACGATTTTTCGGGAATCCATTAAAAAAGATATCGACAGACTGGTCGACTTAATCGTCGAATACGACGTGACAAGCATTGTGGCGGGAATGCCATATAACATGAATGGCACACTTGGACCACAAGGTGAAAAAACACAGGCATTTATGCAGAAGCTCGAAAAAAAATTGCAGTATTCTGATCGGCTAAAACAGCCGGTAACAACAGCGTATTGGGACGAGCGCCTGACGTCAGTCGGTGCTGAGCGCATGCTGCTTGAAGCGGACATGCGCCGTTCGAAACGTAAAGAAGTGATTGACAAAGTGGCTGCCACATTAATATTACAAGGCTATCTCGATCATTTAAGTATGCAGAACGAGGGTGGACAGCGATAAAATGCACTGTAATCAATAAATTGGCGTCTGATTGAAAAGATGGTCAGCATCGCCGTATGAATATGAACTTAAACGCGTAAAGACGCGGTTAAACGATAAAGTGAAATGAGAGGTGAAAAATGGACAAGGACAAAGCATTGTTCGAGATTGTCGAGCCCGAGGGAGAGGACTCAGATGTTGTTGAGCTCTTTGACGACGACGGCAATCCAGTTCAATTCAACATTATTGCTACGCTGGAAGTGGATGAGCAAGAATATGCAATTCTCTCCAATGTGGAAGATGATGATGAAGTGCTGATTTTTAAGGTAACAGAAGAAGATGAAGAGTTCATCTTTGAGACCATTGACGATGAAGAAGAGCTTCAGGCCGTGATTGAAGCTTATAACGAGTTGTTGGACGAAATGGAATCGTAGGCGGAAGACGCCAAAAAAAATAAATTGTATTGGGGTGCTGAGATGAATTCAAGTCATGATAATTATAAGAAGAAGCTCAAAGAGGCCGGTTATAAACTGACGCCACAACGGATTGCGATTATTAATGTCATTTCTGAGAACAAAGGGAAGCACCTGAGTACGGAAGAAATATATGATATTGTGAAACAAAGGAACCCGGAGATGGGACTCGCAACAGTATACAGGACACTTCAACTCCTTGATGAGTTGGAAGTGGTCTCGTCGCTGAATTTAGAGGACGGATGTGTGCGGTATGAACTGTACTGTCACACAGGCGAGCATAATCACCACCATTTGATTTGTTCGAATTGTGGTGCAGTCATCGAAGTAGAGGGCGATTTACTTGAAGAGCTTGAAAAGAAGATTGAGATGGAATATGATTTCAAAATAATGGATCATAAAGTAAAATTCTATGGATTATGTCGCAATTGTAAAAACCTTGTTTAGTACAGGGTTTCTTTTACGAATCGACGCGCGGCCTTTGTCAAATATCATAAACGTTTAATATAATTGGTCATTCGAGGGTACGGCAAATGACTCGAATGCCAAAACGAAAGGTGAGATTATGACAAATCAGAGAAATAAAGACGTGAATGAATCACGTAAGAAATTAAATGAGGGCGAACCGCAGAAAAGGAATACGCGTAAACCGCCAACGAAAAATCAGCGAGGCGATACCGCTAAAAGTTCAACTGGTGAAAAAGTAAAAACGACGCCGGCAAAGCAATCGGCGAAACAACCCCCAAAACAAACTTCAAAGCAACCATCAAAACAAACCTCAAAACCGTCATCGCAGAAATCATCGCAGAGACGTTCTCCGAGAAAACAGGTTGAAGTGGCGGCAGAGGCTAAAAACGCTGCTGGGGATTCCGCTTTGAAAATTATTCCGCTTGGCGGATTAAACGAAATTGGCAAGAACATGACGGTTTATCAGTATGAAGATGACATTATTGTCGTCGACAGCGGCCTCGCTTTTCCTGAAGATGAATTGCTTGGGATTGATGTCGTCATTCCAGATATCAGCTATTTAAAGAAAAATGCATCCAAGGTAAAGGGCATTGTGTTAACACATGGGCATGAAGACCATATTGGCGGTCTTCCATATGTATTAAAGGAATTAAATGTGCCTGTCTACGGCACGAATCTAACCTTGGGTCTCGTTGAAAACAAATTAAAAGAACATCGGTTGCCAAAGACAAAACTTATACGCATTGTCCCTGGACAAATCATCAAACTCGGCGTCTTTGAAGTTGAGCCGATTAGAGTTTGTCACAGTATTGCCGATTCAGTGGCGTTTGCCATCAAGACACCGCTTGGCGTGATTGTCCAGACGGGTGACTTTAAAATTGACTATACACCGATTGACGGTCAAAAGATGGACTTGCATCGTTTTGCGCAGTTGGGCAGTGAAGGCGTGCTGGCTTTATTGGCAGACAGTACCAATGTCGTTCGCGAAGGGTATACGATGTCCGAGCGCACTGTTGGTGAAACGTTTGAACAGATTTTTAGACAGGCAACATCCAGCCGCATTATTGTAGCATCGTTTGCTTCAAATGTGCATCGTATTCAGCAGATTATCAATGCGGCTTATATGAATGATCGAAAGGTTGCCTTTTCAGGCCGAAGCATGGTCAATGTCTCTAATGTTGCATTGGAACTCGGTTATCTTAAATGTTCACCGGACATCATTATCGATATTAAGGATATTGATCGTTACCCGGAAAATGAGATCGTCGTTATTACGACAGGATCACAAGGGGAGACCATGAGTGCTTTGACGCGAATGGCAAACTCCGAACATCGAAATATGGAGATCGTGCCTGGCGATATGGTGATTCTATCGTCTTCACCAATTCCGGGCAACGAGAAGAGCGTTTACCAAATCATCAATAAACTGACCCAAAAAGGGGCTCATGTTATTTACGAATCGCTTGCTGATGTACATGTATCCGGCCATGCGAAACAAGAGGAACTTAAACTCATTCATACACTGGTAAAACCAAAGTATTTTCTGCCGGTTCATGGCGAATACGTACATTTAAATCGCCATAAAGAGCTCGCTGAAGAACTTGGCATGAACAGCAGCGATATTTTTATTCTGAGCAACGGCGGTGTATTGGAATTCAGTGCTAAAGGCGCTAAAATAGGCAAGAGTGTTCAAGCGGGACGCGTCTTTATCGACGGCTTAGGCGTTGGCGATGTGGGCAATATTGTCCTGAGAGATCGCAAGCATCTTTCTGAAGATGGCTTAATTATCATTGCGGTAGCGCTTTCTGAAGAGACTGGTGAAGTGGTTAATGGACCGGATCTCATTTCCAGAGGATTTGTTTACGTCAGGGAATCAGAAGCACTGATGGATGGCGCCAGAAGCGTTATTGATGCAGAATTAAAACGCTGTTTCAGCAAGAACATCAAAGACTGGGCAACGTTAAAATCATCTGTAAAAGATGCACTCAGTCAGTATATTTATCAGAGCACAAAGCGATCCCCAATGATCTTGCCAATTTTTATGGAGGTTAAATAATGCGTGAGATCTTTCTCACGCTTTTTTACGTTGTATTATTTGATTAAAATAAAAAAGGGCGCGTTTGACCGATTCAAAACGGTTTTTTGGCTAGTGGTAAGCTTTAGCGGCAATTATGAAGCAGCAGTGTAGTAAGCGGCGCAGGACAGAAGATAATTTGAGGTATGAAGATGAAAAAATGGTTTGTAGTGTTATTTATCTTGGGCTTGACATGGCTGATGACGGGCTGTGCGTCCATTTTGGAAAAGTATAATGAGCCCGTTGATCCAACGGATGAAACGCAGATTGTTGTGACGGTGCCGAAGGGTGCTACGACGACATCCATTGCGGATCTTTTAAAAGAGCAGTCGCTCATTCAAAATGTCAATGCCTTCAAGGCAAAATCAAAAGTGCTGGAAGCCGACGGCAAGATGCAGGCAGGTGATTACCAGCTTTCAAAGTCAATGTCAGCAGAAGCGATTATTCAAAAACTCGTTGCCGGCGATGTCTTTGTTGAAACGGAGACCTTTACCATACCCGAAGGCTATGAAGTGAGACAAATCGTTGATCGCCTTAGTGAAGAAGGGATTGTGGATGCTGAAGTGTTCAAAACGATATTGGCAGATGAACCCTTTGATTTTAAGTTCTTAGAAGGTGTTGACAGGCAGTATTTGCTTGAAGGCTATTTATTCCCCGATACGTATACCGTTAAAAAGGGTACAAGTGAAAAAGAAATTGTACAAATGATGCTGGCGCGGTTTGACGATGTGTTTAAACCGGCGTATTATACGCGTGCGGAAGAACTGAATATGACAGTTGATCAAGTGGTGACACTGGCTTCTATTATTGAACGCGAAACAAAAAAAACAGAGGAATTGCCAATTGTGTCCAGTGTTTTTCATAACCGAATTGACCAAAAAATGCTGCTGCAATCCTGTGCGACGATTCAATATGTGCTGAAAGAGCGCAAGGAGCGGCTAACCTATGATGATTTAGAACTCGAATCGCCATTTAACACCTATCAACATCTTGGGCTTACGCCGGCGCCGATTGCATCGCCGGGTGAAAAGGCCATTGAAGCAGCGCTTTATCCTGCGGATACAGGTTATCTGTACTTTGTAACAACAGGACTCGGTGATGGTTCGCATTATTTTAACGAAACTCTTGCGGGGCATAATCGCGACAAAGAGAAAGGGAAGCAGAACGGAAATGGAAGCTAAAATTGTTGAAAAGCAAGTCGAAGCATACATTCGTCAGCTCTTGCCGGAACGCGATGCATTTTTTGCAGCACTTGAACAAACTGCGGAGATCTCTTATATTCCCATTGTGCAGCCGGAAGTCGCACAGTTTCTGAGACTGATGATTGCATTAAAAAAACCGGTGCGCGTGCTGGAAATTGGTACGGCCATTGGTTATTCGGCGTCATTGATGGCACTGGCGATGCAAGCGGGCGAAATTGATACCATTGAGCTCAGTGATGAAATGGCTGCGGCGGCACAAACGACTTTTCAAAAGATGGAACAGTCTTTTGAACGTCATGCCTCTGTCCGACTGATTAAAGGAGAGGCCAAAACAGTTTTAGAAGCGCTTGATGCCGGCTATGACATGGTATTTATTGATGCGGCAAAGAGCCATTATAAAGCGTATTTAAATCTCGTTATGCCGCTTGTCAATGCGGGCGGCTTGATTATCTCCGATAACGTGCTTTACAAGGGTACCGTAGCGGATGATGCACTGGTGCCGAAAAAACACAAGACGATTGTCAAGCGCATGCGTGAGTATTTAACCTATATTTCGACACATCCTTCACTGACCACCTCAGTGTTATCCATAGGAGACGGTGTCGCTTTAAGCTATATCAAGGAAGAATAAAGGAGAACGGATCATGAATAAAATTGAATTGCTTGCACCGGCAGGTGATTTGGAGAAACTGAAGTTTGCACTGCATTATGGTGCTGACGCCGTTTACATTGGCGGTCAAATCTTTGGCCTTAGGGCGGCGGCAAAAAACTTTAGTTTCGAGGATATGAAAACGGGGATTGCGTATGCGCACGAAAGAGGGCGCAAGGTATATCTGACATTAAATATTATTCCGCACAATAACGATATCGAACAACTTAAAGCCTATATTGACGTCGTTCGAGAACTAAAACCGGATGCCGTTATCCTCTCAGACCCCGGAACGCTTATGTACGTTCGGGAACTGATGCCGGAAATGGAAATTCACTTAAGCACGCAGGCGAATAACACCAATTATATGAGTGCGCGTTTTTGGCATCAGCAGGGTGTTAAGCGCGTTATTCTCGCACGTGAACTCTCATTTGAAGAAATCGCCGGTATTCGTGAAAATACCCCTGAGACGCTAAGCCTCGAAGCTTTCGTCCATGGTGCAATGTGTATTTCTTATTCAGGTCGCTGTTTACTCAGCAACTATCTAAACGGCAGAGATGCCAATCGCGGTGCTTGTTCACAACCTTGCCGCTGGCAATATCACTTGATGGAGCAAACGCGTCCAAATGAATATTACCCGGTTGTAGAAACAGAAGAAGGGACTTTTTTCTTTAACTCAAAAGATCTTTGTATGATCGAACATATTCCTGAACTTATTCATTCAGGATTGGACAGTCTTAAAATTGAAGGTAGAATGAAGAGTGTCTACTATGTCGCCAATATTATTAGAGCATATCGTGAGGCGATTGACACCTATTATCGCGACCCAGATGGTTTCGTATATAATCCTAAATGGTTTGAAGATATCAGGAAAGCTTCTCACAGGGAGTTTACAAAAGGTTTTTATTATCATAAACCAACGCAGCTTGATCAGCTCTACAGCTCCAGTTCCTATATCCGAGAATATGATTTTATCGGTATTGTCACTGATTACAATCCAGAGACGAAGATGGCAACAGTTGAACAGCGAAACCATTTTAAGCTTGGTGATTTTGTAGAGGTCATGGGACCAAACTATTTTGAAAAGACATTTACGATTGACGCTATCTATAATGAAGACGGTACCGCTGTCGATAGAGCACCACATGCACAGCAAATATTGAAAATACCGATGCCTTTTGCAGTAGCGCCGCTGGATATTTTGAGAAAGCCCAAGGAGGTACCCAATGAGTAAGCCCGTCGTCATTGGTGTAACAGGTGGAACGGGGTCAGGTAAGAGCACCGTTGCAAAATCTATTTTTCAGGCAATCCCGGAAGAAAATATTCTGATTATTGAGCAAGATGCCTACTATAAAGATCAAAGTGATCTGACGTTTGAAGAACGCGTCAAAACCAATTACGATCATCCACTTGCATTTGACACAGAATTGCTTATTGAGCAAGTAAAGGCGCTTTGCAGAAATGAAACGGTTCAGAAGCCCATTTATAATTTTTCAAAGCACAACCGTGAAACGGTGACCATTACCCTTGTACCACGTGATATTATTATTCTCGAAGGCATTATGATTTTAGAAGATGCGCGCCTGCGCGAACTCATGGATATTAAGATCTTCGTCGATACCGATGCAGACGTTCGGATTATCAGACGTATTGTCAGAGATATCAACGAACGCGGACGAACGCTTGAATCTGTAATTGACCAGTATTTGAATACGGTTAAACCGGCACACGATCAGTTTATTGAACCGACAAAAAAATTTGCCGATATCATTATTCCGGAAGGCGGCTATAATCGCGTTGCCATTGATATTATGACAACGAAGATCATGGCGGTTATGCAGGAAAAGAAAAAGGGGGGTGTATGAATGGCATATGAAACGCAAAGGCTCGAAATTAAAAAGCGTATTGCACTCATTGCGCATGATTCTCGGAAAAGCGATATGATTCAATGGTGTACTGAGCATCATGGTGAACTTTGCCAACATGTTCTGTACGGTACGGGAACAACGGCAAAGCTAATCGTCGAAGCGACCAAACTCCCTGTGCAGGGTTTAAAAAGCGGCCCGCTTGGCGGAGATCAGCAAATTGGCAGTAAGATTGTTGAAGGCGACGTTGATTTTATGATTTTTTTCTGGGATCCACTTAGTTTGCATCCGCACGATCCCGATGTCAAAGCGCTGCTGCGTATTGCGACGCTTTATAACATTCCTATTGCGACGAATATTTCTACAGCTGATTTTCTGTTGAACAGTCTCTATATGAACAAAGTCTATGAACGAAAGCTCATTAATTTTGACAGCTATCTCAATCGTAAAATATAGGTGATACTATGGACTATGAAGCATTACTAACCCTGGCGATGGAAGCGGGTGCATCAGATTTACACCTTGTGCCAAATGCTCAACCGACGGTTCGAATCAATGGCAAAATAAGACCGATTCCCGGATTTGAAGTGTGTACGTATCTGGATATTCAAACATTTGTTGACGAAATACTGCCGGAGCACTTTAGACAGCAGTTAAGTGAAAGTGGCGATGTGAGCTTCAGCTATTCAAAGTTTGATCTGGGACGATTTCGCGTCAACATTGTAAAGCAGCGTGGAACGCTCAGTGTTGCCATTCGAATGCTAAAGCTTGAAGTACCGTCATTTGAAGCATTGGGGCTGCCGGAGGCCTTTATCCGTCAAATGGATCGAGGCCGTGGGCTGCTCATTGTCAGTGGCTCCTCGGGCTCGGGTAAGTCGACGACGATTGCGGCGCTGATCAATGAAATCAATCAAAAGTATGCGTATCACATCATGACGATCGAATCGCCAATTGAATATCTTTATCAGCACAGCTCAAGCACGATTCTTCAAAGAGAGGTCGGTGTTGACTGTCGAACGATGACTGAGGGGGTTCTCAGTGCTTTTCATCATGATCCCGATGTGCTTGTTATTTCCAATCTTCGTGATGAAACGGTCATAGACTATGCACTTCAGGCGGCGGAATCAGGAAAGCTCGTTATTGCAGGCATGAATGCTGTCAATACGCGAACGGCACTTGAAAAGCTTTTCAGCGGTGCGCGCCCTGAACACATGGCGTCTCGCAAATACAAGGTTTCATCTTCGCTGCTGGGCATTTTATCTCAAAAGCTCGTGCCGCATATTCGTGAGGAGAAGCGTATATTGAGTTATGAGCTGCTTATACCAAATGCCGCTGTCAAATCTTATATCTATGAAAATCGTTGGGATGATTTGCCAACGGTTCTGATATCTGGACAAAAAGACGGCATGCGCTACATGGATCACAGCTTGTTCCGCTTATATCAGGACGGTGAGATTTCTAGGGATACGATGCTCAAATTTTCACATGATCCCGATTATATTCGCAGACTGGAAATTGCAGCATTGCGATAAGGTGCAACTTTTGACGATTTCGTATGAATTACAGGATTGCCACATGTTCTCAGTTCTGATAAAATCATATGAGACGTTATCGATTCAGTATGAGGCGTTGATGGCTGTATCAGCGCCAAAAAACCCTCAAAGGCGGATTTGCCGCCTCATAATTAAAACAAAATATTTGGAGGTTATTAACATGATTTCTGCAAGTGAGTTTCGAAAAGGTGTTACATTTGAAATAGATGGAGAACCCTTCGTCGTCATTGATTTCCAACACGTAAAACCAGGAAAGGGTGCGGCATTTGTCAGAACGAAATACAAGAGCTTAATTTCTGGAACCATTAGAGAGCAAGCTTTTAACCCATCTGAAAAATTCCCAAGAGCGCATATTGAAACAAAAGAAATGCAGTACTTGTACAGTGAAGGCGATTTATACTACTTTATGGATAATGAGACTTATGACCAAATTCCGCTTTCTATCGAACAAGTTGAAGATGCGATTCTTTTTATGAAAGAAAATGATAATGCAACGCTCAAGTTTTACAAAGGCAACTGTTTCCAAGTGGAAGCACCAAATTTCGTTATTCTAGAAGTTGTCGAAGCTGAACCGGGTGTCAAAGGGGATACTGCGACAAATGTTACCAAAAAAGCAAAAGTTGAAACAGGTGCAGAAGTTATTGTTCCGCAATTTGTCAACGAAGGTGATAAAATTAAAATTGATACGCGAACAGGTGAATATTTATCACGTGCCTAGCTATCTGATGAATGATGGCATTATTGCCAAAGCGTCAGCTGCAAGTCCCAACTGAGAAAAAAGTGACATTAATCCGCTTAGACGGTATTGATAAAACCACAAAGGAGGGAAAACACATGAGCTATATGAATGAAAGAGTAGCATTTCTAAAAGGCCTGGCCGAAGGGATGGAAATTGATTCCTCTACTAAGGAAGGCAAGCTTCTATTGCAAATCATTGATGTGCTTGAAGAATTTGCAGGTGAAGTCGAAGAGGTTTATGAAGAACTTGATGAACTTAACGACGCCATCTTAGAACTTGATGAGTATGTAGAAGCCATTGATGAAGATCTTTCAGAACTGGAAGATGACGTGTTTGATCTTGAGGACGAGTATGAAGAAGTAGAGTGTCCGGATTGTGGCGAAACCCTGTATGTCGATGGACAGATAATCGACAAGGGCGAGGAAGTGGAATGCCCGAACTGTGGGCTGATCATTGAATTCTCAGACGATTGCGATTGTGAAGATGAAGATTGCGACTGTGAAAAGTCTGAATAGGATGACCTCCTTGGTCCACTGGATCAAGGAGGTTTTTATCTGAACGCAAATACCCTTTAAACGATAGCATTGTATCAAAGCGGCTTCTTTGTTATAATGAAAACATAAAAGCAAGTTTTGGAGGTGGTCTTTTGGCCGAAAATTTAATGATAAACGCATATCACAACGGCAAGGTTAACATTGCTGACGACGTCATTGGCGTCATCACGACCATTGCTGCATCTGAAATAAAAGGCATTAAAGCATTAAGTGGTACTTTTCAGGATGACGTTCTGGAGATGATTGGTAAAAAGAATTTTAATAAAGGCATCGAAGTCGAAATGATTGAACAGCAAGTGACGGTTAATATTAGTATTATCGTCGACTATGGCTTTAAAGTTCAAGAAATTGCAAAGCAGGTTCAAGAGAGTGTCAAGCTTGCTATTGAGTCTATGACAGGACTTGAAGTTGTTGCGGTTAACGTCTCCGTTGAAGGCATTAATACAAAGATGAACGCATAGCGATTTGATGTTAAAGACTGACTTCTGCGGAAGTTAGTCATTTTCATGTAGGAGGCAATATGAATCGGGTTAGAAGTCGTGAAATTGCGATGGAAATACTGTATCAGATGGACATACACAAGTGTATATCAGCTTCAGAGGTTTCGAGATTTTTAGATTATTACGAAGAAGCCAGTGATGAAACTTATATACGAGAACTCGTTGAACTATTTGTCATTAATCAGCCGCTGATTGATGAGCGGATTATGGGCTATCTGAAAGGTTGGAAGCTGGAGCGCATTGGGCGAATTGATCTCGCCATTATTCGCGTTGCCATTACAGAAATCCTTTGGATTCCATCCATACCGGCAAAAGTCTCAATAAATGAGGCAATTAATATGGGCAAAAAATTTGTCGATGATAAATCAGGTAAATTTATCAATGGTATTTTAAGTCATTTTATTGACGAAGAAAGACAAGTCGAAAATGATGCGTCTGATAAACATGAGGTTGTCAAATGATATTAGGTGTTGATACCAGCAACTATACAACGTCCATGTGTCTCTTGGACGATGAGGGTAGGGTGCTGTTTGAAGGCAATCAACTTCTGAAAGTAAAAAGTGGCGGTCGAGGCTTGCGCCAGTCCGACGCTTTTTTTCAGCATGTTCACGAACTCGCTGTTCAATATGAACGGCTGGTGGCTAAATTTGATCCTTTAAACATTGATCGCATTGCCGTTAGTAATCAGCCGAGATATTTGGAAGATTCTTATATGCCAGTGTTTAATGCTGGTGTTTTGTTTTGTCAAAATTTATCGCATACGATTCGAAAACCGCTTGATTTTTTTTCGCATCAGGAAGGGCATTTGATGGCGGCGCTTAAAACCTGCGGCATTAGTGAGTTGCCTCAGCAGTTTTACGGATTTCATTTATCTGGCGGTACGACGGAGATCCTCATGTGTCGTTTTGATGACGGTCGGATAACCACAGAACGTGTCGGTGGAACACTTGATTTGAATATGGGACAATTAATTGATCGCATAGGCGTATTGCTTGGGCTTGATTTTCCATGCGGTAAAGCAATGGATTTGTTGGCACAAAAGGCTGATTCGGACTATGCCATTCGCATTAAACGACGTGGTGATTTGAGTTTTAACATATCTGGTCTGGAAAACAAATTGCTGGGCCTGATTGAGACACAGTCCAAGGAAGATGTCTGCCGCATTCTGTTTAATACGTTGGCGCGAATACTCGGTGAGATGATTATCAAGTTGCCGCCTAAACTCCCAGTAGTAATGTCCGGCGGCGTAGCATCAAATGCTATTATTCGTCAAAGATTGCTTCAATCTGTTGAATTACATAGCCTCTATTTCTCAAAACCCAAATATTCTAGGGACAATGCATACGGTGTTGCAGCGCTGAGCTGGATGAGAGGTGGTGCTTCAAATTGCTGAAAATGAGGTCGTTTTCCGTTACAGAAGTTAATCAATATATCAAACGTATTTTAGCGGCTGATCCGATTTTGCGTCAAATGATCGTAGAAGGAGAGATTTCCAATTTGACGAAGCACAGGAGCGGTCATTACTATTTTACGCTGAAAGACGATCAGAGCAAGATGAGTTGTGTCATGTTTGCCAATCAAGTGGCGACGCTTACCTTTTCGCCGGAAAACGGCGATAAGATAGCCGTGAAAGGTCAGATTAGCGTCTACGAAAGAGATGGGCGATACCAGCTCTATGTTTATGACATGGAGAAAAAAGGACTTGGGGCTTTGCATGTGGCTTTTGAAAAATTAAAAAAGGAATTGGCCGCAGAGGGGTATTTTGATGCGAAGTATAAAAAAACACTTCCGGCCTATCCTGCGCGCATTGGCGTTGTGACCTCGCCAACCGGTGCTGCTATACGCGATATTATTGCCGTTTACAATCGGCGTTCACCATTGAGTGAGCTCATCATCTATCCAGTGCGCGTACAGGGTGCTTTTTCGAAAGATGAGCTTTGTGATGCCATTGAATACTTTAACAAACGTGATGACATTGCACTGATTATTTTGGCAAGAGGTGGTGGATCAATTGAAGAATTGTGGTCTTTTAATGAACGCGCCGTTGCGGAAGCTATTTTTCGGTCAAAGATTCCGGTAGTCACGGGTATTGGGCATGAAATAGATTTTACCATTGCCGATTTTGTCGCTGATTTACGTACTGCGACACCATCTGCTGCTGCTGAAGTCGTTATCAAATCAAAGGTTGAAATCAAGATGGCGCTCAATCGTCTTATGATGCAAATGGCGCATGCAGCTGAAATGCAATTAGAAACCAACAGCATGCGGCTAAAAAATCTTTCACCTGTCTCTATGGCACGGCGCTACCGTCTGCAAATTGAACATCAGCGAGAAATGCTCATGGGGATTAGACAACAAATGGCAAGTCAAATGCAATGGACGGTAAAACATGACTTTGAACGTCTTGATCACATTGGGCAGAAACTGCATGCGCTGAGTCCGTTTCAGACGCTTAATCGCGGGTACGCAGTTGTCACAACGGCGCAGCATGCCGTACAATCGATTGCTGATGTGAATGTTGGCGACAGCATTGTCGTTAAAATCCACGACGGCAATATTAGCGCAACTGTCGATCATTTAGAAAGCGTGACAGAGGATTTGACGGTGGCCCAAAACGGTCCCGCGGCATTGCCGCCAAAGGATTAAAATTTGAATAAAAATCAAGGTAGGGCATTGTGACTTACCCTAGATTTGTATAAAATAAAGGAGTGAGTAATTTGGCGAAATTGAAAGAAGGTTTTGAAACCAAGCTTGAAAAATTGCAAGCGATTTCGACTCAGCTCGAAAGTGGCAAACTGACGCTGGACGAAATGCTCGAAGCATTTGAAAAGGGCACTGCGCTCTATCGAGAATGTAATCTCATCTTGGAAGATGCCGAGGCTAAAGTCAATCTCATTATCAATGAAGTTGAAACAGAGCCTTTTGAGATAAAGGAAGAAAACTGATGTCATATTTGAATTACTATCACCATACGCCAGAAGCTTTTGATGCGAATATTTCCGCTTACTTTGATGCGGGATCTTCGATGGAGACGTTTATTGACACCTGTATGCGATATAGTTTAGAAGCGGGCGGTAAAAGACTTAGACCATTGCTGCTTCTGGAGTTTTGCACGGCATACGGCGGAAAAGATGAAGACGCCTATCCCTTTGCAATGGCAATTGAGATGATTCATACGTATTCGCTTATCCACGATGACTTACCGTGTATGGACGATGACAAACTCAGGCGCGGTAAACCTACCAATCATGTGGTTTATGGTGAAGACATGGCGGTTCTCGCCGGCGATGGTCTTTTGAATACAGCGGCTGAGTTGATGGCGCATGCTGCGATGACCAGCCGCAATAGCGAGCGGGCATTAATGGCAATGCATACCATTTTAAAAGCATCTGGAACGCGAGGTATGATTCTCGGACAGGTTGCTGATATAAAAATGCAATGCGAAACAACAGATGTAGCGGCTTTGGATTATATTAACCATTATAAAACCGGTAAATTGCTAACGGCGTCTATGACCGCTGGTGCCTTGATAGGCGGCGCCGAAGCAGAAGAAGTTGAAAAAATTGAACGCATTGGACACAAAGTCGGTTTACTCTTTCAAGTGGTAGACGACTTGCTGGACTTAACTGGTGATGTACAAAAAATGGGTAAAGAAGTGCATATAGACAGTCGAAATGATAAGGTTACCTATCCGCTGCTGCTTGGTATTTCAGAAACGCAGCATCGCATTGAGCAATTGCGCGATGAGATTTTGGCTGAGATTACGAACTTATCTATTCACATGCGTTTTTTTGAAGAAACGATTAAATTTCTAACGATTAGGGATCACTGATGCAAAGACGGTATCGCTGACAGCGCACAGTATGCATCAGTGGAGCATTGGGAATCGAAAGTAAGGTGAAGCATGGATTTTATTGAAGGAATCAGGCAAAATATCGTACTCTACGCAGCAGTACTTGCCTGGTTGATCGCACAAACCGTTAAAGTATTGATTACATTGCTCATTGAGAAGGAATTCAAATTTGAAAGATTTCACGGCTCGGGCGGTATGCCGAGTTCTCATACTTCGACGATTGTTGCTGCGTCTACTGCTATTGGTCTCACAGTTGGATGGGAGACACCGATGTTTGCACTTTCGCTGATTATGGCTTTTATCGTCATGTATGATGCATCCGGTGTCAGACGTTCAGTTGGCAAACAGGCCAAACTTTTGAATGATATCATTGAGGACTTGTTTGAGCACAAACAATTGCAGGAGCAACGCTTGAAAGAGCTTGTCGGTCATAAGCCGACAGAAGTTGTCGTCGGGGCTATTCTAGGCGTTATTATCGCCAACTTAGTTGTTTAGTTAGAACAGACGACACAGCGCATTTGAATGCGTTTACAGAAAAAATAATTGCAATGTATTATTGCAAAGAAAGGCTTAGAGGCGCAGTATCCTAGTCGGAGCTTCTAATTCTGAAGGCGGGGCTAAAAATCCGCTAAAGGGCACATCGATGAAGTTCCTTGTATTGGCTTGAAACGCCCAGTTTCGGGTTGATGCTGGGAGTAAGGATGTGGGGGCGTTTCACAATGGCATGTGGAGGTCGACCCTCAATCCGTGGAGACTTGTCGCAAGACATAGTAAAACCTGCAAGTAGGCGAAAGCCGACATGCAGCGTAGCCTGCCTTGAGTGGCACGGGTAGACGACTGTTAGCGCCTAACTGTTGGCCAATAGTTAGACGCCATTGCACCTAAACCCGTGCTGCAAAAGAGGCTAAGAATTAGTTTGCCTGCTGAGGAAATCTCCTAGGCTGTATCGCAAGATGGCCATTCAGGGATTGAAGTGTGGACTAAGTGGTAGTCTAGTCTTATAGATGGAAACACTATAAACGATGCTTTAATGGGAAACCACTGATTCGGCGACGAGTCAGCAGCAACGTGGGAAACCCTACTAGACCTAAGCCGCAGAATTAACCTGATTGACTGCCTCTAAACCATTATATTAAATTCATAAGCATCGTAGGATGCTTTTTTCGTTAGAATGAGAGGCTTTGAGTCGTTGTGTTTAACAGCGTTTCAAAAAGCTGGAAACAATGAGGTCAAGATGAAAAAAAAGCAACGTTTTAATTTCAGATGGGTGATTCGAACGTTTTTCTTAACGTTTTTACTGGCGGTTATTTTTAGTATTATTTCTGAAACGCTGCTCAGAAAAGTCAGTATTTTTGCGGCGTTTGCCATGCTGCTCACGATTATAATGATTGGCATTTTTTTTGATGCCGTCGGGATCTCCGTTGCAGCGGCTGATGAAAAACCCTTCCACGCCATGGCAGCATCACGCGTAAAAAGTGCGAAGTATGCCATTATGCTGATTAAAAATGCCTCCAAGGTTTCGAATTTTTGCAATGATGTCATTGGGGATATAGCAGGTATTATCAGCGGCACGACGATTGGCATTATCGTTTCATTCTTTGATCAGTACAATATTCCCGACACGTATCAAGCGCTGATCGCTATTGGAATCAGCGGTCTCGTCGCGGCACTTACAGTTGGCGGCAAAGCGTTGGGAAAAGAGATCGCCATTGGTAATGCCAAACAGGTTGTAGATTTTACAGGGCGTATCCTTTATTATGCGCATCTTGCAGTACAGCCAAAAACATATATCGGTCTTTTTAAAAGGAGCGTGTAATGTATAATATTTTAAGTCGAATTGACAGTCCAGAAGCAGTAAAGGCGCTAAATGCTGATGAATTGAATCTGCTCGCTGTTGATATTCGACAATTCTTAATTGAAAATGTATCTAAGACAGGCGGTCATCTCGCTTCGAATTTAGGCGCAGTAGAATTGACGATTGCACTTCACTACGTCTTTGATTCACCCGAAGATAAGCTTATATGGGATGTTGGCCATCAGGCCTATGTGCATAAAATACTCACTGGTCGGAAGGACTGCTTTGGCACGCTGCGCCAGTGGGAAGGCATGAGCGGCTTTTTAAAAAGAAAGGAAAGTATTCACGACTGTTTTGAAGCCGGTCACAGCAGTACGTCGATTTCCGCAGCCGTCGGTATGGCATTGGCGCGCGATTTAAACCGTCGGCAATATGAAGTCGTTCCGATTATAGGGGACGGTGCACTGACAGGTGGCATGGCACTTGAAGCACTGAATTATCTTGGTCATTGTCAGTCAAATGTCAAAGTAATTCTTAATGACAATGAGATGTCGATTTCTGAAAATGTTGGCGGTATTTCACAGGCACTTAGCAGACTTCGTGCAACTGAAGCATATAACAAGCTGAAAGATGAAACAAAATCAACATTGGCTAGAATTCCAAACATCGGCGAATCCATGATTGATGTCATTGGACGTCTAAAGGATTCTTTTAAGTATTTTGTCGTCGATGGCGGTTTGTTTTTTGAAGAGATTGGCCTGACGTATTTTGGGCCAATTAACGGGCACAATATTACCGAGTTGATTAAAAACCTTGAAATGGTTAAACAGATAAAAGGACCTGTTGTTTTGCATGTTTTGACGCAAAAAGGCAAGGGCTATTCTTTTTCAGAACAAAATCCTAATAAATACCATGGCGTTGGTAAGTTCGATCCGAAAGTGGATTTACCGGTCAAGCGAAAAAATGACTATGCGACCGTCTTTGGTGAGACACTGACAGCGCTGGCCAAAACACGCGGCGATATTGTCGCCGTTTCCGCTGCAATGATAGACGGAACCGGTCTTTGTTCGTTCAAATCGGCTTATCCGGATCGTATTTTCGATGTCGGAATCGCGGAGCAGCATGCCGTTACCATGTCGGCTGGACTTGCCTGTCAAGGGATGAAGCCTTTTGTGGCAATCTATAGTACTTTTTTACAGCGTGCTTACGACCAGATCTTTCACGATGTCTGTCTGCAAAATTATCCTGTTGTCTTTTGTATAGATCGCGCGGGGCTCGTCGGCAATGATGGTGAAACGCATCATGGTGTCTTTGATATCGCCTATTTGTCACATTTGCCCAATATGCGCATTTTTGCACCAAAAGATCAAGGCGAGTTGGAAGCGATGCTCGCCTATGCAGCGGAAGATCTGGATGGTCCTATCAGTATCCGCTATCCGAGGGGAACTGCTGAAAAAATGCCGCCGACGCATTCGCCGACGTTTACGCCGGAACGGATGTTAAAAGGGCGCAAGACGATTGTCGTCAGCACTGGAAAAATGACTGGCATTGCACTTGAAGCTATCGAAAAATGTGAAACGGGAAAAATAGGTCTCATCCATGTGCCGCGCATTAAGCCACTTCACGAAGCTGAACTCTTGACTGAACTTTCACAGGCGTCGCGCATTGTCACCATTGAAGATCATGCAGTGATTGGTGGGTTTGGCGATCAGATCAATCGCCTGATCATGAATCATCCAGCAGCTTTCAAACAAATGCCGGAAGTTTATAATCTCGGTTATCGAGATCAATTTGTCACACAGGGGGATGTCGATACGCTTATGGACGAAATGGGATTGTCGTCTGAAAAGATTTGCAAGTTTTTAAGAGAGGTTCAAAATGGCTAAAGAACGCATTGATGTCCTAATTGTTGAGCGCGGGTTGATCGAATCACGCGAAAAGGCAAAGCGCACCATTATGGCGGGAATCGTCTATGTGGACGGACAGCGCGTTGATAAGCCCGGTACCGCCGTCGACATTGAGGCGGCAATTGAGATCAGAGGCAATGCGCTGCCATATGTAAGCCGAGGTGGATTGAAGCTGGAAAAGGCGATGCGCGCTTATGCGATTGACCTTAAGGAAAAGCGCTGTATGGATATAGGCGCTTCGACAGGCGGCTTTACTGACTGCATGCTGCAAAATGGCGCCAGTCACGTTTTTTCAGTGGATGTGGGTTATGGGCAATTAGACTGGAAATTACGCAATGATCCGCGTGTTACCAATTGGGAGCGTACAAATATTCGTTATGTAAAGGCTGAAACAGTGGGTGAACCGCTTGATTTTATCAGTATTGACGTTTCTTTTATTTCGCTGAAGCTGGTTTTGCCGGTCGCTTGGGAGCTATTAAAACCAAACGGCGAAATCGTGTTCTTGATTAAGCCTCAGTTTGAAGCCGGTAGGGCACAAGTGAAAAAGAACGGTGTTGTGAGAGATTCAAAAGTGCATCTTGAAGTGCTGAAGCATGTGGTCGAAATTGCTGAAGCGCTCAATTTTCAGATAGCCGATATCACGTATTCTCCAATTAAAGGACCAAAGGGGAATATCGAATTTCTCGCCTATGCACGAAAAATATTGGAAGCACCGCCAGCGTTGTTGAAGGATTTAAATAAGCTGGTCGAATCAGCGCATCAGACGCTCATTGCAGAGGCGGAATAGTATGACAACTAGGCAGTCATGCAAAAAAACATAAAATGTATGAGAAGTAGGAGTTGAAATTGGGTAGATATCTAAGGCTGTGGGCAATTTTCTTCAAAGTTGGATTGCTGACAATTGGCGGCGGTTATGCGATGCTGCCAATTTTAGAAAAAGAATTAACCGGTGAAAAAGCGATTATGGATATGACTGAGGTATTGGAATGTTATTCTTTGGCACAGTCGCTGCCAGGTGTTATCGCTTCCAATACAGCGGCCTTCATTGGCTATAGACTCGGCGGCATACCAGGCGCTTTCGCCTGTGTACTGGGCGTTATTTCGCCTTCGATTGTCATTATCACATTTATTGCCATGATTTTTGAACAAATGAAGCAAACCATTTGGGTGCAAAAGGCGTTTCAAGGCGTTCGGATTGTCGTATTGGTCTTGCTAATTGATTCATTGAGACGTATGGCTGGTAAAGCACTTGACAATCGTTTTGATATCTTCATGGCTGTGGTGTCCTTTATATTGGTTTTTACGGATATCCTGTCACCGGTGGGGATGCTGATTATTGCGGCAATCGTTATGAACATTTATGGCAGAAAGAGAGGTAGCGTATGAATCTCGTGACCTTTCTATTGACGTTTGTTAAAATTGGTACGATTACTTATGGCGGCGGTTTAGCAATGATACCGTTATTGCAGGATTTTGCCACATCGAACGGCTGGCTCAGTGTAAGGGACTTTACAGATCTCATTGCCATTTCCCAGTCGACGCCCGGTCCGATTGCCATTAACCTCGCTACTTTCATCGGCTTTAAAAAATTTCTGTTTTCTGGTGCTGTTCTCGCATCTGTAGCAGTCGTATTACCGGGGACGTTTCTCGTGATTCTCGTATCAAAATTCTTGCAGCACTTTAATGAACATCCAACGGTTCGGCTGACTTTAGCCGGATTAAAAGTATCCGTTATTGGATTGCTTGGAATGGCAGTGTATCAAGTAGCGCGTGTTGCTTTTTTTGATAGTACATCCGGACCGATTCCATGGGCGCAATTTGATATCAAGGCTGGGATACTCTTTATCGGTGTATGGGTTGCCAATCAAAAGACTTCTTTTCACCCGGTTGTATATTTGGTATGCGGTGGTGTCATCGGCGTGTTGCTCTGGTAATGCCCAGGAGAACATGTATATCGTAAAGCGGTGAGTGGGTGAGAGCTGTTTACTGCGAAGCGTTAAAGTCTTTTGATCATTTAGTGAATGTACTTGTATGGTGTGATGAATATTCATTGATGAGTATTGCCGAAAAGGATTTTTTACACTATATTTTACTTCGAATCAAATTTATAATATAATAATGTCGTTAAGCAATTATGTAAACACAGGGGAGGCTTTATGAAGTATTCAAGACAATCAAAAATTCTTGAAATCATTGAAACAAAGGACATTGAGACTCAAGATGAACTTGCAAATCAACTTAGAACAGCGGGATTTCAAGTGACACAAGCAACGGTTTCAAGAGATATCAAGGAGATGCGGTTGATCAAGGTTCTCACGAAAGAAGGACGGTATAAATATGCAGCGATTCGTGAAAAAGAAGGTGCCGTTAATGATCGATTCTTAAAAATTTATCGCAATTCTGTGATCTCGCTTGATTATGCAGGCAATATTATTGTCATTAAGACACTGGTGGGGTCGGCCAATGCTGCTGCAGTTTCAATTGACGCCTTAAATATTAAGGATATTGTGGGTTCTATTGCGGGCGATGATACAATATTTCTAGTGATTAAAGATGCCAGTCGTGTTGAAGGCATTATGAATCAGTTTAAATCACTCTTAATTTAAGATAGCTGGCACATTGGGGGACATGTTATGATATTTGAACTTAAAATAAAAGATTTTATTCTAATCGAATCTGAAACAGTTCTTTTTAAAGATGGTTTGAATATTATTACAGGTGAAACCGGTGCCGGCAAATCAATGATTCTTGGGGCGATTAACTTGGTGCTAGGTGCACCTGCCAGTAATGATGTTATTCGCTTAGGGGCAGATGGTGCCCAAATTCAATGTAGTTTTTTTGCCAATGAACGTGCCAATGAGGTATTAAAGACAGCGGGAATAGCAGTTGATCCGGATCTTATTGTCATTTCAAGAGAAATCAGTCGTAAAGGCAGACGTATTTCTCGCATAAATGGTGAAACAGCTACCCTCAACGTTATCAAAGAAGTGACACAATATTTATTGGACATTCATGGCCAATTTGATAATCAAGCGCTGTTCAATAAGGCGTACCAGTTGGAGCTTGTCGATGCATACGGCGGTGCAGCACTTATTGCAAAGCGCAAACAATTGTCGGAAATTTTCGAAAAATTACATACTGAAATAGCGTTGAGGGATGAACTTTTAAACACTGATGAAAATAAAGAAAAACAGGTGGATTTTTTAAATTTTCAATGTAAAGAAATTGATGAGGTCGCGCTTAAAGTTGGTGAGGATGAGACGATTGAAGCATCTTTTGCCTACTATACCAATCTGGAACGTATTGCAGAGGCCTTCGAATCGGCAGAAGCTGTCTTTGAAGGCGAATTCGGCGATGGGGTGCTTTCAGCGCTATCAAAGCTTACGGCTGCCTTCCACAAGGTTGAAGCTTTTGATGAACACGTCAAGGGATTTTCCAAACGGCTCTCTGAACAGTTCTATTTGCTTGAAGATCTTTCAAGAGATTTAAATCACTTTGCTGAAACACTGTCAGCGGATCCGGAACAATATGCACAGCTCGAAAAGCGATTGGATGATATTAATCGGCTTAAGTCAAAATACGGCAAGACCGTCGAAGTGATTCTCGATTATCGTCAGTCAATTGCGGAACAGCTAGAGGCCTATGAACAGCTTGATGTGCGTATTGCAGCACATGAGAAGCAGATCAGTGTGTATGAAAAAGCGTATGATACGATGGCAGATGAATTGACGGCGATGCGAATGAAAGCTTCAAAGCCGCTTAAAAAAGCAGTTACGGCAGAATTGACCGCACTGAATATGAAAGCGGCTACTTTTGATATTCAGATAGAACTGTCACATGAACGCACAGCATCAGGACGAGACGATATTGCTTTTGTTATTGCAACAAATGCCGGACAGCCCTTAAAACCGCTCAAGCGCGTATTGTCCGGTGGCGAACTGTCAAGGCTAATGCTGGCGATAAAAATGATACTTGGGATTTCAGATCATGATGTTGCTCAGATTTTCGATGAAATTGATGCGGGGATCAGTGGCGCAACGGCCAATGTCGTCGGTGAAAAGCTGCATGCGTTAGCATCGGATAATCAGATTGTCTGCATTACACACTTGCCGCAAATTGCTGTGTTTGCAGATCATCATTTTAGAATAGTTAAGGCTTCTGAGGCATCGGGTGCCAAGACGATGATTGAGGCCATTGAAGGTGATGCGGTGGTTGAGGAGATTGGTCGTCTTGTCGGTGGCGTTGAAATGACGCGAAATACTGTCGCACATGCAAAGGAAATGTTGACAAACGCTGTTAAACGGAAGCAAAATCACTGACAATGATGTGAGGGGCACCATATGTTGAACTTTGTTTTTGCGTTTTTGAGTGCAATCTCTGTACAGTGGGGATTAATTGAAATCGCACCGGGATTAAAAACGAAATCTTATTATCGCCATATGGCTTCGCTCATCCTTATGGGAAGCATGCATCTTTTTTTGAGAGGTGATCTGTTGCCGCACGTGTTAGTCTACTATATGATTTTCATGTTGTGGATGATGCTTGCTTACAGGACGAGTTCCTTTATCGCTGCAGTTACAGCAGTGCTCCTCTTTATTGCCCAGACGTTCTCAGCGTTAATCACAACCAATATAAGTCTTTTTCTCTTAAATCGCATCTACGATTTTAGAATACTCTTTCGTTATCAAGATGGGCTGGTGATACTGATATTTGCAGGGGTTTACATCTTTGTCATAAAGTATTATCAATGGATGATGAAACTTTTTAAAAATATTGTCGCATTGGATCGACATCATCAGCGCATTATTGTTATCAGTGATTTGATTATTTTTTCACTTTTCATTATTTATCAGCGTTATACACTGGCCAACCTTGCCTGTATTGTTCATACAGACGGTTTTATACTCATAGATTCTGTAAAGCGCTATATGCTCTATTCCTATTTGGCGCTGACGGCGATTGCCATGTTCTTGATATTGATGGTGAATCGGCAATTGATTATTGACAATAATTTAGCCAGATATAAATTTAAAGCAGAAGTTGACCCGCTTACAGGCGTTCTCAGCAGAGATGCTGGCATTAATGTTTTGAGGGAAGAGATGAAGAATGCGGCACGAATGTCTACAGAACTGACCATTGCCTATATTGATGTCAATGATCTGAAATTTGTCAACGATAAATTTGGTCATAATGAAGGTGATCAATTATTAAAGCAAATAACGGAAATTATTCAGGGGAATTTACGGGATCTTGATATTATTGCAAGATTGGGTGGAGATGAATTCATGATCGTCTTTACAAAATGCGGACAAGTACAGGCGGAAAAAGTTTGGCGGCGGATTAAAGATGAGTTTACACAAATGAATCGAAATGGTTCACTGCCATATGGTATCAGTGCCAGTGTAGGATTTACACAATTTGATGCTGCGAAGCATCGGTCGGTTAGCACACTGCTGCATGAAGCAGACGGGGAAATGTACAGTCAAAAGAAATCATCGAAAAACAGATTTTCTTCAAAGCATAGGCGTAATTAGCAGTAAAGTTATTGGTAAAACTGCACAAAAGATGACGGAAAGACTTTTTCGATGCACATCAATCATATAAAATAATGTAAGGGAGCATTTGGGGATGAAAGTGTTACAAGAAGCGTTTAGCGTTTATTTGACAGACGTGAGAAAGCTATCAAAAAATACGGTAGACAGTTATCAAAGGGATTTAAAGATTTTTGGAAAGTATTTAACGACAAATGGGATAGACGATTATACGGCGGCTTCACATATCGATCTTTTGGCATATACCATTGCTTTAAAGAAAGAAGGTATGGCAAATGCAACGATTTCGCGTAAAATCGCATCACTCAGAACTTTTTATGGTTTTATGCACCATAATGGGTATATAAAAAGCAATCCCACAGTTGAGCTGGAAGCACCGAAGGCAGAGCGAAAAATGCCGAATGTACTGACACTTGCTCAAGTGGAAGAACTTATTGAGATGCCGGACAATCGCACGGCTATAGGCAAACGGGACAAAGCGATGATCGAATTACTTTATGCAACGGGCATTCGCGTATCTGAGCTCGTATCATTAGGTCTTTCGGATGTGAATATCAATATGGGCTATGTACGCTGTAGGTCAACACAGAAATCACGTGTTGTGCCAATGGGGACAATGGCTTCCAAAGCACTTGATCAGTATATTCACCATGGAAGATGCAAGCTCGTCAGCGAAGATGAAGAAGCACTGTTCGTCAATTATTATGGCAAGCGCATATCGAGACAGGGATTTTGGAAAATTATTAAGCAGTATACCGAAACGCTGGATGTAGCTCATGAGATTACACCGCATACCCTGAGGCATTCCTTTGCGCTGCATCTTATACAGAATGGTGCTGATCTAAAATCAGTTCAGGAGATGTTGGGGCATTCCGATGTATCGACGACCCAAATCTATCTGGAAATGTCTAATGCAAAAATTAAGGAGATTTATTCGAAAGCACATCCAAGAGCCTAGAGAGGCTCTTTTTTTTAAGGAGGCACTAACATGGTAAAACGCGTTATATTATTTGTAATGGACAGTGTTGGCATTGGGGCAATGCCGGATTCAGAAAGATTTGGTGATATTGGTGTCAGTACATTGGGGCATATTGCAGCATCTGGCAATTTCAATATTCCCAATCTAAAAGCGCTTGGTATCGGCAATATTGACGGTATCGACTATATTGAACCCGCATCAGAACCAATCGGAGCATTTGGCAGGTCTATGGAAGCTTCCAACGGAAAAGATACGACAACAGGACATTGGGAGATTGCCGGCCTGCGCATTGATACGCCGTTCAAAACATATCCGAATGGGTTTCCGGATCGAATTATTAAAGCCTTTGAAACAAAGACCGGTCGAAAAGTACTGTGCAATGCACCGGCATCCGGTACAGAAATTATTGCTGAACTCGGAGAGCAGCACATGAAGTCAGGCGATTTAATTGTCTATACTTCTGCCGACAGTGTCTTTCAAATTGCAGCACATGAAGCAATCGTACCACTTGAACAGCTCTATGCATATTGTCAGATTGCCAGAGAACTTTTAATGGGTGAAGACCAAGTGGCACGTGTAATTGCGAGGCCATTTGTCGGAACACCGGGCAATTTTACCAGAACGTCAAACCGCAGGGATTATTCTGTTAAACCATTTGGAAAGACGGTACTGGATCATGCAAAAGAGGCGGGATTGCGCGTAAAATCTGTTGGAAAGATTTATGATATTTTCGATGGTGAAGGCATTACGGACGAGATTCATACGAAAGACAATATGGATGGTGTCGATCAAACCATTCGCTTTTTAAAAGAAAACTTTGAAGGGATTATTTTTACGAACCTCGTGGACTTTGATGCCAAATTTGGTCATAGACGCAATGTTGACGGTTACAGAGAAGCGATTGAAGCACTTGATGCACGTATTCCTGAAATTAAAGCGGCAATGAACGACGAAGATCTCATCATCTTTTTAGCAGATCACGGCAATGACCCAACGTATAAGGGCACAGACCATACACGAGAGTTTATTCCGCTTTTAATTTACGGCAATGCGGTAAAAGCCGGCGCCAATATTGGTACGCGCAAGACCTTTTCAGATGTTGCAGCGACGGTTTCGGACATTTTGGGGATTGAGGCGACGCCAAACGGTGAAAGTTTCAAAAAGATGATTCTTTAGTCAGGGGGATAATGATGGAGACGATGGCGGTTAATTTAATCGAGGCGAAAGAATTTGTAGCACAGTATATTGACGAAGCGCCAACAGTTGGTCTCATTCTAGGTTCCGGCCTAGGTGATTTGGCAGAAGAAATTGAATCACCCGTATTCATTCCGTATAATCTCATTCCTTATTTTCCAATTTCTACGGTTGAAGGACATATGGGACGTTTTGTTTACGGCGATTTTATGGGGAAAAAAGTGATTGCCATGCAGGGGCGATTTCACTTTTACGAAGGCTACAGCATGCGTGATATCACATTTCCAATTCGCGTTATGAAAGCGATTGGCGTCAAGCACATTATTTTGACCAATGCTGCCGGTGGTGTGAATCGTAAGTTTAAACCGGGTGATCTCATGTTGATTACGGATCAGATTAACATAAGCGGCCATAGCCCGCTTATCGGCAGAAACGATCCAACACTTGGTCCGAGATTCCCAGATTGTTCAAATTTGTACGACCACGATTTTAACGATCGCGTTATCGGTTTGGCAAAAGCATTGCAGTTAGAATTACAACAAGGTGTGTACTTCTACAGCACGGGGCCGCAGTATGAAACGCCGGCAGAGATTAAAATGGCAGCGCTGCTCGGAGCAGATGCCGTTGGCATGTCCACTGTTCCCGAAGCGATTGTAGCCGCACATGCTGGTATGAAAGTGACAGGGATATCCTGTATTACCAATATGGCTGCCGGGATTCAAAAGACGGCGCTGAATCATCACGAAGTCGTTGAAACAGCAAATCGGGTTAAGACAAACTTCAGCAAGCTCGTTAAGAAAATGATTGAAATTACCGGTTAGGAGGCAGACATGCGAGCAGTCGATATCATCAACAAAAAAAAATACGGCAATGCGTTGACGACAGATGAAATTCGTTTTATCGTTGACGGTTATACCAAAGGCGAAATTCCCGATTACCAAATGTCTGCCCTTTGCATGGCAATTTATTTTCAGAGTATGGATAGCAGAGAAATTGCAGATTTGACCATGGCGATGGTCAAGTCTGGTGACGAAGTGGATTTATCGGCAATCAATGGCATTAAAGTTGATAAGCATTCAACGGGTGGCGTCGGCGATAAAATCAGTCTGATTGTTATACCATTAGTCGCATCAGTTGGTATTCCGGTTGCTAAAATGTCCGGTCGTGGCTTGGGACATACTGGCGGTACGGTTGATAAGCTCGAATCGATCAGTGGGTTTAAAATTGAATTAACCCCCAATGCATTTATTGAAAATGTTAATCGTTATAAGATGGCGATCGTCGGTCAATCTGGGAATCTAACGCCGGCAGACAAAAAAATCTATGCACTGCGTGATGTTACGGGAACGATTGATAGTATTCCGCTTATTGCCAGTTCCATTATGAGCAAGAAAATCGCATCAGGTGCTGATGCGATTGTACTTGATGTCAAAGTGGGCTCCGGCGCGTTTATGAAAGAGCTTAAAGATGCCAGAGCGCTTGCCGAAACCATGGTAGCCATTGGAAAATCATTGGATCGCAAGACCGTGGCAGTCATAACAAATATGGATCAGCCCCTTGGACATGAAATCGGCAATGCCAATGAAGTTACAGAGGCCATTGCGGTGCTCAGTGGGAGAGGCGATGCTGACGAGCGGCATGTCGCACTGACCATTGCATCGCATATGTGTGTGCTCGGCGGTGCATTCAGAGAGGTGTCGGATGCTTACAAGCATTTAGAGACAGTTATTGCCAGCGGCGAGGCATTGCAGTTTCTTAAGACGTTTATCCGTATTCAGGGCGGCGATGAAACAATAGTCGACGATCCTGCAAAATTGCCGGCAGCGACGAAGCACATAGAGGTTAAGGCAGATATTGAAGGGTATATTACAGGACTTGATGCCGAAAAAATAGGCCTTGCAGCAATGCTTTTAGGTGCCGGACGGAAGACAAAAGAAGATCCAATTGACTATGCGGCAGGGATTACCCTTAGTAAAAAGATTGGAGACTATGTTAATTTTGGCGATGTCCTCTGTTTACTGCATACGAATGTTGACGATGTGCTTGAAGCAGAAAAGCAGATACGGTCTGCCTACCGTTTTTCGACACAACAGCCTGAAGCGCTTCAGTATGTCATTGATATCATCAGTTAACGGTGTTTTAAAGCAGTTTTATGAAGTAATTGATAATTGCCTGCAGGCTTATGTCTGCAGGTTTTTTGGTGTTAACACCGCTGCATAAATGTTATAATGGAATGAAACATCAAGATGGGCGGGAGCGGGAAAATGGATGACATCATACGACTTCGCGAATTGTTAATGGATTTACTTCAAATAGACACCGCTGACTTTTTCTTTGTTGGCGGCCTCATAAGAGACATGCTGTTGCACCGTCAGACGACAGATGTTGATATTGCATTTGAAGGTGATTTTGACAAGACTTTTCACCAGCTGTCGAAGGCTTACGCTGTGACAGCCTCTAAAGTTTCTACCATGCAGCTGACAATTGGTCGCTATTCAATTGATTTTGCGATGATGCGGCAGGAAATCTATCCTAATGCTGATGGTTTTCCAATTGTCCAACCAGCGTCGCCGAAAGTCGATATGCAGCGTCGCGATTTTACTGTCAATACAGGTTATGCGCTCATTTGTGAAGAAAATATTGATGCGGTCTGCCATTATTTATCGGAAATGCGGCCAGTGGGGCTTGAGATTGCCTATGCGCATACGCATTTTTTGCGGGATTTAAATAATCGTGTCTTGGCAGTACTTCATCCGATGTCGTTTGAAGAAGATCCAACGCGACTGATACGCGTTATAAAATATACGGTGGCAAATGGTTTTAAAATGGATCGAAAAACACGTCGCTTCTTTCAAGACAGCGTTGCTTCTGGTGCCATTAAAAGGCTTCCAGCATCCAGACTTTATGGTGCGCTGTTAAAAGTCATGGTTTTGCCTGAATGGCTTGATGCGGCTGCATTTATTGCTGAAAAAAAGGTGCTTGCGCCTTGGTTTAATGCGGCACTGCCATCACTTGATGTCACATGTGCAAAAGACTGGGAAAAGCTGGCGCCAAATGCATCGTTTTATCGCTTTGCCGTCTTGCTGGGTGATGAAATAGCGTGCTTTACTGCTCATTTCGGCAAGCGTGTTACACAATACCTCAGGATATCAGAAGCGTTTGAAAAACTTCAAAGGACTGAAGGATCAGAAAATATTTACTTATATAAGTTATATTGTCAGATGCAAAATATGCCGAATGCAGTGTTGGCAGCTTTGGGTTATCTCTGTGCACGTCAGTACTCGGCGTACTTGCCGCTCTATCAATTTATAATTGCGGAGGGGATGTCGATTACGGCGCCGCTCAATGGCAATGAGCTCAAGCAGAGGGGGATTATGAATATACGGGAAGCGAAAGCGTCACTGATGGCAGCGCAACTGGCAAAGCGTTATCGTGGTGATGGTGATCTGACAGATGATGAGATTGAGATTATTATCGCAAAATGGCGGTAATCAAGTATAAATTAAATGAAGGCATACAATGAGGTAATCAATGAAAATAGAAATACAACTAGATGCGTTTGAAGGGCCGCTGGATTTGCTGCTCCATCTCATAACGCGTGATGAAATTGATATTTACGATATTCCCATTGTCAGTATTACGACACAGTATATGACGATTATCGAAAACAGTGATCTCAATTTGGATCGTACCAGTGAATTTCTTGTGATGGCAGCAACGCTGCTGGAAATAAAATCAAAGATGCTCCTGCCAAATCACGATCGAGAAGCACTGCAATTTGAAATGGAGGATTCAGATCCTCGAGAAGAATTGGTGCGTCGTCTGGTTAATTACAAGCGATATAAAGATGCAGCACAGAGACTTCAAGCGTTTGAGGGGACGCTTGATGAAATAGTATTTAAAGAACAGGAAGAACTTTCGAATTATATCAGTGCACAAGGTGTTGACGATTCGCTTTCCCTCGACCAAGCGCTTTTAACAGAGGCACTTTCACGTGTCGTTTTGAAAATGAAACGTTTCGATGAACAGCGTGCTGATTTTTTTGGTAAAATAAGAAGAGATCACTTTACCGTCGAAGAAAAAATTGAACAGATTGAACGCATGACCAATGAGGCAAATGTCTGCTTTGATGACCTGTTATCGGAGACTAGAATTAAGGAGGAAGTTGTCGTAACGTTTTTGGCATTGCTTGAACTGCTGAAACTTGGACGCATTCGCATTTCGCAGGCGGGGTTGTTTGAGCCGATCTACATTGAACGGGCGACAGAAGAAACAAAATATGCAAATTGAAATAGGAAAAAATTTAGAAATATCAGCAGACGATCGTGAAAAAATGTCTGCGATAGAGTCAGTGCTGTTCGTTTGGGGAGAACCGCTAAGCCTTAGTCGAATTGCAAAAATACTTGAAATTAAGCCGGCTCATGCTGAACGACTGCTAGAAGAAATGCAGCGCATTGCTGAAGCCGAAAGACGTGGTATTCAAATTTTAGAAGTCGATAAGCACTATCAGCTGTGTACGCGCAAAGAAAATTATGCTTATATCGAAACGCTATGTCAGACATCCAAGAGTAGGGGACTATCCAATTCAGCACTTGAAGTGCTTACCATTGTTGCTTATAAGCAGCCTATTACCAAACTCGATATAGAACAAGTGCGGGGTGTCAACTCTGATGCAGCCCTTCAGAGTTTGGCTGAGCGCGGGCTCGTCGATATTGTTGGCCGCCTTGAACGTATTGGCCGCCCGCATCTTTATGGTACGACGCAGCTCTTTTTAAAGACATTTGGGTTTAAAACGATTTCAGAATTGCCAACACTGGACGCTTTTGAAACATTTCAGGCATTTGAAACAGAAAAGGAGGCGGACGATGCTCCAGATCAGATTGATGAAACTTGAAGATACAGAACGGGCAAAGCCGTTATTTCGCGAATCACCACTATTCTTTAATAAACAAAAACTCATCATTAACCAGAGCTATGTTATTGAAGATCAGGGCGCGATCTCAGGAATTGCGAGTTACAAACTAAAAGATGAGAAGACGGCAATGATTGACTGTCTTTATGTCAAGCGAAGCGAAAGAGGCGCAAAACTTGGCGATGGTCTCTTCCGTGCAATTTTAAATCATTTGAATCTGAGGAAAATCACGACCGTATTCATTGTAGGCAATCGTGTAGCCAATGGCTTTTTTGTTGCTGAAGGGCTTGAAATTGTCGCCGTTGATCCAAATGATTCTGATTTGCTGACATTCAGAGTAGACCTGCCATCTTTTTTTGAGCGCGGCTGCAAGCACAGTGAGCCTCAGGCATGAAGACTTTTGGCAATGTTGTAAATGTATTCCGCGTACTGGTAAAAGGACATTTGTCTTCGGGGATGACCGTGTTGGATGCGACGAGCGGCAATGGTCACGATACGCTGTTTTTGCTTGACCTCGTTGGAGAAAACGGGTTTGTTTATGCGTTTGATTATCAATCGACAGCAATTGAAGCGACTGCGACGCGCTGTATGCACAATGGTGTATTGCCGACGAATCTTAAACTCATTTGCGACAGTCACGCGAATCTGGATCAGTATATTGAAAGTGAAACGCTTGATGCAGCAGTTTTCAATCTTGGCTATCTGCCGGGAGGGGACAAAGCGATTACGACAAAAGTAGAGTCAACAGCTGCTGCAATAGAAAAAGCGCTAATGGCACTTAAATCAGGCGGGTTATTGTATATTCTCTGTTATGCAGGACATCCAAGCGGTGTTGAAGAATATCGATATTTGCAGCTGAAATTGAGCGCACTTCCCCAAAGGACTTTTGACGTAATGACCGTTGATTTCATTAATCAGGCGGGGAAACCGCCTGTTATGTGGGTAATTGAAAAAAAATAAGCCAGCACGATGGAAACCAATGTAGAAACCAATGTAGAAACCAATGTAGAAACCAATATAGAAACGATGCGGAAGATCCCTTAAAGGGGTCTTTTTTAATGGTGTCAACATTGTGTATTGTATCTTTAAAAAAATGTGTTCAATCGGCAAAAAAAGAGCAAAATGCAAGCTTCGTATACAATCTCCGAGTATAATTGTATACACCTATCCATGAAGTCAAATATACAATTTGAAAGACATATTGCAAAATAGAGATATTTTTTAATTAAAATGAAATATCTCTTGCAAAACCATTATGAGATGCTATAATTGAGTTAAGAGCAAAGGAGGTATTTTCAATGGCTGTTTCCAAGGATGATTTGATGGTTCACATCAAGGAAGAATGGTGTAAGGGTTGTGGCATCTGTATTGCCTATTGTCCCAAAAAAGTTTTAGGTTTCAATGAACACGGTAAAGTATCCATGTTGGATCGAGATAATTGTATTAAATGTGGCATGTGTGAAATGAGATGCCCTGATTTTGCAATTTTTTTAGGAGGTAAGGAAAATGTCTAAAGTCATAAAGTTTCTACAGGGAAATGAAGCTTGTGTCGAAGGCGCCCTCATGGCGGGCATGAGATTTTATTCCGGTTATCCGATAACGCCTTCAACTGAGATTGCAGAACTTTCTTCAGAGAAGTTACCGAAAGTCGGCGGAAAGTTTATACAAATGGAAGATGAAATTGCGGGTATTGCAGCAGCCATTGGCGCATCGCTGACTGGCAAAAAAGCAATGACGGCAACTTCAGGCCCAGGTTTTTCACTTAAACAGGAAAATATCGGCTATGCAGCAATTGCAGAAATACCGCTTGTGGTTGTTAACGTTCAAAGGGGCGGCCCAAGTACAGGACTACCAACATCTCCAGGTCAAGGCGATGTGATGCAGGCGAAATGGGGAACACACGGGGATCATCCGGTGATTTGCCTTACGCCAGACTCCGTTAAGGAAACATTTGATTTAACGATAAGAGCTTTTAATTTAGCAGAAAAATACAGAACGCCAGTTATTTTGCTTACTGACGAAATTACTGGACACATGAGAGAGAAAATAGAGATTCCGGAAGTATCGGAACTTGAAATATATGATCGCGTCATGCCGGAAAAAGGTGCAGACTATAAAGCATACCGTTTAGATGAGGGTGACCTCGTACCTAAAATGGCGCCGTTTGGAAGTGGATTCCGCTATCACGTTACTGGTCTTATGCATGACGAAACCGGTTTTCCAAGCAACAGTACAGAAAATGCAGATGTTTTGATTAAACGTCTAATGGGAAAAATTGAAGCCAATAAAGAAGACATCATTACTTATGAAGCGTACGAAACAGACGATGCTGAATATTTGATCCTGTCATATGGCGGAACGGCGAGAACTGCTAAAGCAGCTGTTAAAAAGCTTAGAGCAGAAGGCATTAAGGTCGGTCTTTTCAGACTGATTACAGTTTGGCCTTTCCCTGAAGAACAAGTACGTGCCCTCAGTGAACAAGTTAAAGATATCCTCGTGGCAGAACTCAACTTCGGCCAAATTAAACTCGAAGTTGAACGCGTGGTAAAAGGCAATGCAAACGTTAGACTGTGCGGTAAAGCAAATGGTGAAATTTTAACACCTGAAGAGCTCATGAAAGCTTTTAAGGAGGTCCTATAATGAATAATCCTTTAGTAGAAAATTATTTTAGAGTGGATAAATTGCCGCATATCTGGTGCCCGGGCTGCGGACACGGTATTATTATGTCGGCAATTGCAAGAGCAATTGAAAAAAGCGGACTTGATAAAGACAAAGTTTGTATTGTATCCGGGATTGGCTGTTCTTCAAGAGCACCGGGATACATGGACTTTAACACATTGCATACGACACATGGTCGTGCGTTAGCCTTTGCAACAGGTGTTAAACTCGCTAACCCTGAACTCGAAGTGATTGTTATCGCAGGTGATGGCGATTTGTCAGCGATTGGCGGTAATCACCTCATTCACGCTGCTAGACGAAATATCAATCTGACAACAATTTGTTTTAACAATAACATTTATGGTATGACCGGCGGCCAATATTCACCGACGACTGCAACTGGCGACAAGGGAACGACAGCACCTTATGGCAATATTGACAGACCGTTTGACATTACACAGCTCGCAGCCGGCGCAGGTGCGACTTATGCGGCTAAAGCAACAGTATACCATGTTAATCAACTGCAAAAATACATTGAAGCAGCAATTGGTCACAAAGGTTTTTCAATGGTGGAAGCTGTCTCTGTATGTCCGACATACTATGGTAGAAAAAATAAAAAAGGTTCTGCAGTCGATATGATGAACTGGCTGAAGGATAGTTTCGTCGATATGAAAATTGCTGAAAAAATGCCTGAAAAAGCAGTTGGCAAATTTGTCATGGGTGAATATGTCAATAAGGTTGAACCAGAGTATACAGAGCTCTACGATCAAGTGATTGAACGCCTTAAAGGATAGAACTGTTTTCGAAATAAAATAAGGGGTTAACCTATTACAAAAATAGTGTATAATAAAGGAGATGAAATCATGAGTGATCAATTAGAACTTAGATTGTCCGGTTCAGGCGGTCAAGGTCTTATCACAGCGGGCATCATCCTGGCGGAGGCCGCGATACGTGATCAAAAAAATGCCATTCAAACTCAAAGCTACGGTCCTGAAGCTAGGGGCGGTGCAAGTAAAGCTGAGGTAATTATCAGTAATGAAGCCATAGATTTTCCAAAAGTTACGATTCCAAACATGACTTTTGCATTAACACAAGTTGCAGCAAACAAGTATATCAGTGATGTTTCTGAAGAGGGCACTGTTATTGTAGATGACAGCATTGAACTTCCCGAAGGGATTGTCGCAAAGCATATCTACAAGCTGCCAATTATTGAAGCAGCACGGAATGATGTCGGCAAAGAAATCGTTGCTAACATTATTGCACTTGGCGTCATTGTTGGACTGACGAAAATTGTAACTGAGGAAAGTCTTGAAGCCGCTATAATGGCTAGGATTCCAAAAGGTACTGAAACCTTGAATCAAATGGCTTTACAGAAAGGGTATGAACTGGCAAATCAATCTAAATAGGTGATTTGATGAGTAGTTCTGATTTGTTAGGACGCATAAGACAAAAATATTTGTCGCTGAGTAAAAGCCATAAAAAAATTGCGGATTATATTCTGGAAAATTATGACAAGGTTGCCTTTATGACAGCTTCGACACTTGGCAAAAACGTTGACATCAGTGAATCAACCGTTGTAAGATTTGCAAATGCCATTGATTATGACGGTTATCCGCAGCTTCAAAAGGAACTTCAAGAATCCATTAAAACAAAATTGACAACCGTACAGCGATTTGAATTTTCGAAAGAGCATACGGAAACAGAATATTTAACAAAGATCATGATCAATGATATTGACAATATTCGCTTTACCATTGATCAATTTGACTTTGAGATGATGTCCCGTGTTGTGGATGAGATTATCAAAGCGAGAAAGGTCTATGTTTTAGGACTTCGGAGTTCATCAGTACTGGCGCATTATTTGGGATTTTATTTAAATTTCATATTGCCAGAGGTTCATATTATCCAAGAGAGTGCACAGGATGTTTACGATCAGCTTCTGAACTTATCTAAGGACGATTTGATGATTGCGCTTTCTTTTCCGCGCTACTCAAAGCGAACATACGATTGTGTGAATTATGCCATTAAAAACAATGCAACAATCATTGGCATTACCGATGGGCTCAATTCACCACTTTATGAAAAAGTAAAATACTGTTTAATCGCAAAATACAACATGAACACATTTATTGATTCTCTCGTCGCACCAATGAGTTTACTAAATGCCTTAATCATCGGCGTCAGTATGCGAAAAGAAGGTGTTGAACGCAATCTGGAGAAACTGGAACGCATATGGGATGAATATGGTGTTTACAATATCAAATAGGGGATAATGAATTGCTTTAACCCTCGATTTGCGATATAATCTAAAGTGAAATACCACCAACATGGTGGTATTTATTTTTACGAATCTTTTTAAATGAGATGTGCGGCTTCGATGATGATTATTTTAATCATCTTGCAAACATATCCGTATGGGTGAGAGGCGGCAGCATCACGGTATAAAATGGGAGTGAATAAAAATTTGATACAGATTGCCATTGATGGCCCGGCTGGGTCTGGTAAAAGTACGGTTGCAAAGAAGTTGGCACAGGTTTTGGGATTTATTTATCTGGATACCGGTGCGATGTATCGTACCGTGACACTAAAAGCGCTTAGGTCACAGATTGATCTGAACGATCCTCAAGCATTGAAAGCCATTGTTGATACCATTGCGATTGATTTTGACAAAGATCGGGTTTTAATGGATCGGGAAGATTGTACAGAAGCCATACGCCAGCCTGAAGTTTCGAGAAATGTTTCGAAAGTTGCGATGGATGTACACGTGCGAGAGGTCATGGTGAAGCAGCAGCAGCAAATCGCTTCAAATAAAAATGTTATTATGGATGGGCGAGACATCGGCACACACGTTCTGCCGAATGCAGATTATAAGTTCTTCCTCGTTGCAAGTGCTGAAGAGCGTGCAAGCAGACGGTTGAGAGAATTAGCTGCCAAAGGTTTTGAGACAGATTTGAAAACGCTGACTAAGGAAATCGAATTAAGAGATAAGCTCGATTCAGAACGTGCCTGTGCACCGCTCGCTCAGGCTTCAGATGCCATATGCATTGATACGACGACATTTAACATAGAGGAAGTCGTTAATGCTTTGCTTGAGATTATTCAAAATCGGAAGGTGGTTTCAAACGCGTGAATAAATTCTACGATTTTTGCAGTCGCTTGGCGCGTCTCTACTATAATATGTTTTTTAAAGTGGAGATTGTAGGCGCTGACCGCATTGATTTTACAAAGCAATATGTTATCTGCGCCAATCATCTCAGCAATCATGATCCGTTTTTGCTGGGAGGTTTTATGCCGATTCAGGCACACTTTATGGCAAAAAAGGAATTGTTTAAAAACCGAATCGTTGCAAAAGTGCTCGATATGGTCTATGTTTTTCCAGTTGATCGCGAGAGCAATGACATACACGCGATCAAAAAGGCTTTAAAGCTTCTCAGAAGCAATGAAAATTTGGGACTCTTTCCAGAGGGGACCCGCAATCGAACCAATACGCCGTTGCCTGTTAAAGGCGGCGTCGCCATGATGGCTTATCGTACAGAAACACCTATATTACCCATCACCATTGATTCTACCTACAAATGCTTTGGCCCCATTCGCATCGTTTACCACGATCCCATTTATCTCGAAGAATTCTATGGTAAAAAAATTGATGCGCCGACACTCGAAGCCAAATCTCAAGAAATCATTAACCAGCTGTACGAAAATATGTTATATTATAGGGCGAAGTGATAGCGGTGACGATGAAAGAGACACAGCTGGTTGTATTCACCACCGCTTAATGATCAGGAGGCAAAGCAAGTGCAAATACAAATTGCAGAATACGCAGGATTCTGCTATGGTGTTAAACGCGCCACCCAAATATTGGACGATGTAATTGAAAAATCCGTCAAAAGTGAGCAAATACTTGCTTATACGCTGGGTCCAATCATTCATAATCAACATGTTACACAATATTATGAGAAAAAAGGCATAAAAGTCATTGAAAATATTCAAGATTTCATAGATAATAGAAGGGATAGTGAAAAATTGATTATCCGTTCTCACGGTGCGCCAAAACGCGTCTATGATATGGCAGCGCAATACGGCATTCCGCTGATTGATGCGACTTGTCCATATGTCAAAAAAATTCAAAATACGGTTTCATCTTATCACCTAAAAGGTTATAATATTATTGTTGTGGGCGATTCATCACATCCAGAGGTCATTGGGATCAATGGATGGTGTGATGACCAAGCCACAATCATCAAGACTTTATCCGATATAGAAAAGATTGAAGAAACGGCAAAACCGACATGTATTGTCGCTCAAACGACGTTTAACATTGGTCTTTGGGAAAAGATTGTTGACGAACTATCTAAAATTTTGTTAAATAGTATTGTAAAGAATACAATTTGTTTAGCAACAACGCAACGCCAGGATGCGTGTAAGACTCTGGCAGCAAATGTGGATTTAATGATTGTCGTGGGCGACAGGCACAGTTCCAACACGAAAAAGCTGGTCGAAGTATGTTCCGATGTTGTTAAAACCATTCATATTGAAACTAAGGATGACTTAAATGTGTCTAAGTTGATTGGTAATGTAAAAATTGGCGTTACTGCTGGTGCATCGACACCTGATTGGATTATCCAATCCGTCATTCTTAAAATAGAAAATGAAGGCGAGGTATTTTTTGATGGAAAATCATAGTTCAATGGCTGAAATGATGGAACAAATCGAAGAATCATTAAAAATCCCAAGAAGAGGGTCAATTGTGAAAGGAAGCGTAATTCAGGTTAACGAAGACGTGGTCATCGTTAACGTTGGATATAAATCTGACGGCGTAATCCCTAAGAACGAAATATCGTCTGATCCTAACTTCGACAATTTTAAGAACTTTCACGAAGGTGATGAGCTCGATGTCTATGTCGTCAGCCACGACAACGGCGAAGGCAATATCCTTCTCTCATTAAGAAAGGTCAATGTCGATAAAGACTGGGAAGAGCTTGATAAGCTCAATGAAGAAGATGCGGAAATTACAGTAAAAATTACTGAATCCGTTAATGGTGGTTTAATAGCGTTTTACAAAGAAATCAGAGGTTTTGTCCCAGCGTCACAACTGTCTGACCGCTTTGTTAAAAACCTTAAACCTTATGTTGGTCAAGACTTAAAAGTTAAAATCGTCGAAATCAACAAGCAAAAAAGACGTGCGGTTTTCTCACACAAAGAATTTGCAATTCGTGAGAAAGCGGCTCAAAGAGAAGCATTCTGGCAAACGATTGAAATTGGCAAAATTGTGAAAGGTGAAGTTAAACGCCTTACGAACTTTGGTGCTTTTGTTGATATCGGCGGCATGGATGGTCTTGTTCACGTGACTGAAATGAGCTGGGGCAGAATTAAACCTGCATCAGAATTTGTAAAAGTCGGTGATAAAATTGATGTCAAGATAATTGACGCCAATAAAGAAGAAAATAAAATTTCGCTTAGTATTAAACAATTGACTGAAGAGCCTTGGGCGACTTTCGAATCCAAATATTATGTCGATGACATTTACGATGGTAAAATTGTAAACTTGACTGATTTTGGTGCGTTTGTTGAGCTCGAACCGGGCATTGAAGGCTTGGTTCACGTCTCTCATATTGCAAAAGAGCATGTTGAGAAGCCGGAAGATGTTTTAAACATCAATCAAATTGTAACCGTTAAAATTCTTGAATACAATGTTGAGGAAAAGAAAGTAAAACTTTCTATGAAAGCGGTTGAAGATATGGATGTTGTTGAAGAAGCGGATGATTTTGTAGAAGAGGACATGTAAGCAACGTCCGATGTTTTCATTTCCGATGACGATCACCGTGTCATTGCAGGAGCAAGACACTGGTATCATTGAAAATGAGCACAGCATAGATCACATTGCTTTCCTATGACGCAAATACTTGAAAACCACTAGTAATAGTGGTTTTTTAAGTGTTTGAGACAATACTAATTGCTTAAATGTTTTCAAGTTAGGGTATAATGAAATCAATAACTCTAAAATTTGCAAACGGGAGATAATCATTTATGGAAGGATATGAGAAGTTTAAAGAGCGCGTCTATCAAAAGACAAAATTGGACTTATCACTTTACAAAGAACGTCAGATGAAAAGACGTATCGAATCACTGATTACGAGAAATGGTTTATCAAGTTTTGATGCCTACTACGCATTAATTGACAGCAATAAAAATGCCTTTGATGAATTTGTCAACTACTTGACGATAAACGTCTCTGAGTTTTATCGTAACCCAACCCAATGGGAGACGTTGAGGGCTGATATCTTTCCTTCGATTTTGAAGCGTACTAAAAAGCCGAAAATATGGTCGGCTGCATGCTCAACAGGTGAAGAACCTTATTCATTAGTGATGTGTCTCAGTGAATTTTTACCGTTAAAGGAAATTAAAATTCATGCAGTTGACTTTGATGATGAAGCAATCGCGAAAGCAAAGATGGGCGTCTATTCAGATAAGGCCATCAAGAATGTACCAGAAGCATATCAGCGAAAGTATTTTGAACTCATTGGCAAGAGCTATCGCGTCAAAGATGAAATTAAACAGTGTGTCGAGTTTAAAAAAATGAATCTATTGCGTGATTCTTATCCAAAGGGATTTGACCTCGTCGTGTGCCGAAATGTCATGATTTATTTTACAGAAGAAGCAAAAGATGAAATGTACCGCAACTTCTATGATTCTTTAAATCATGATGGCTATTTTTTTGTCGGCAGTACAGAACAGATTATTCAGCCGCAGCGGTATAATTTTGAAACGAGCAAAACGTTTTTCTATTATAAGCGCTAATGCAGCATGAGCATGCTGATGTTCTGTTCAAGTGAAGCCTATTGTTCTAAATAAAGATTAAAAAGAATGATGATTAAGAAATCCAGTGTTTCCACCTTTAGGTGTAAATACTGGATTTTAAGTGTCCAGAGGAGAAACGTATGCAGAAAATAAGGCGATGGGGTCAGGGGTATATAGCTCAAATGCGTGTAATGGATACCGCGATGAAGCTCTATATCAGTATTTTGATCTTTACGGCAATTGGCTTGGCATTTAGCAATAATGTTGTTTCGAACTATTTCAAAGATGCCTATCAAGTTGATGCTTATCAGCGTGGGCTCATTGAATTCCCTAGAGAAATTCCCGGAATTATTTCGATCTTTGTTATTGCAGGCCTCTCTTTTTTATCAGACCTGCGCATTTCAATGATTGCACAGATTCTAAGTGCCATTGGCATTATTGTACTGGGGGTTACTACACCGAGTTTTAATATGATGCTTCTTTTTATCTTTATCAACTCAATGGGGATGCACTTGTTCTTTCCGCTTCAGGACAGTATTGGGCTGGCCCTTGCTGAAAAAGACAAGATGGGTGTCCGGATGGGGCAGTATAAAGGGATTTTTACTGGCTTTCAGATGTTGGCGTCGGTGTTTGTCTTCATTGGCTTTAAAAAGGGCTTTCTAAGTTTTGTATCACCGGTAAAATGGCTTTTTTTACTGGCGGGTGCATCTGCAATTGTCGTATTTTATCTGATGCTGAAACTCGATCGACATATGCAGGTATCGCATCATCAGCCAAAGTTGAAAGTTGTTTTCCGAAAGCAGTACAGCTTATACTATATTTTGGTAGTCATGTTTGGTGTTCAAAAACAAATCATGATGGTTTATGGACCATGGGTTTTGATTGAACTGCTGAATAAACAGGCGGATACATTGGCTATTTTAACGATTATTTCATCGTTTGTTGGTATCTTCTTTATACCGGCACTTGGACGTTGGCTTGATCGCTATGGCGTCAAAAAGCTGCTTTATGCAGATGCGCTGTCATTTATTGGGGTCTATTTGCTATATGGATTGCTCAGTGCGGGGTATGTCAGTGATTCGTTGCCTAAAGTGGGCATTGGTGTTCTATTGGCATATGGCCTCTTTATTATTGACCGCATGTCGACACAAATGAGTATTGTACGGACAGTCTATTTAAAAACCATTGTGCTTAGTGCTTCTGATATAACCCCAACGCTGACTTTGGGACAGAGTATGGATCACTTTGTCTCTATTCTCTGTGCATACCTTGGTGGGATCGTATGGGTATCATGGGGGCCGCAGTATATTTTCTTTTTGGCGGCAGGTCTTTCTGTTGTGAATTTATTAGTGGCAATTGCCGTGAAAGTACCAGTAAATAACGATGCGGATGAAGTGATTCAATAATTTTGAGATCGTAAATCAATTAAAATATCAAACAATATCAATTTCTTTCTTTTTTTTCTTGACATTGACGCAACGGCAACCATTATCATGAAGGTATCAATCGATTGATACTGGAGGTAAAAATGTATTCAATAACAGAGCTAGCAAATCTTTCGGGTATTACAACGCGAACGTTGAGATATTATGAATCAATTGGTTTGATTGAAGCAGGTCGCAATGCTGAATCCGGTTATCGGTTTTATGATGAAGTAGCAGTGGATCAATTGCAGCATATTCTTATTTTGAGAGAACTCGCGGTACCGCTAAAAGACATTGCATCCATCTTAAAAAAGCCAAATGATGAAGTATCACAACTCAAAGCTCATTTGAATGCATTAAAAGATGAGGAGAAACGGCTAAAGCGCATTATTGCGACCGTTGAAAAGACAATCGTTTCGAAAGAAAGAGGTACGATTATGGACAATCACGAAAAGTTTGAGGGATTTAAAGCAGAACGCATTGCAGAAAATGAAGCACTTTACGGCGAAGAAATAAGACGCCGCTATGGTAATGATACAATTGATGCTGCCAATGAGAAGTTTCTGAAGTTGACGCCAAAAAAGGCGCAAGAAGCAGAAGGGCTTTCAGCAGAAATTGAAAGACTTATTTTAGAAGGGCTTCGCAGTGGCGATTCAGAAGGTATTATCGCTAAAAAGCTCGCGGAGGTACATCGCGACTGGTTAACCATTTACTGGGTTGAATATGCCGGTGAAACGCATCGGCAATTGGCCGAGATGTATTTGAGTGACGATCGTTTCAAAGTTTATTATGAGCGGATTGGCGAAGGCGCCACTGCATTTTTAGTGAATGCTATAAAAGCACATATTAAAGAGTAACTGACTTTAACTTGTCGAATATCACGAACCTCTAGTGCTGATAACATCAACAGCATTAGAGGTTTTTTGCGCAAACTTTACTTTTCAAAATGAATTTATAATGATACAATTTTTATAATCTATGGAGTCGAAAAGCAAGGACACATTCTGGAGGAAACGATGAGAAGAAAGAGGGCATTATTTAGAAAGGCACCATGTGAAGAAGCAGAGTGTATCTTACAACATGTGGAATCGCATATTTTGGGTGAAGATACCGTTGAACCAAAAGTTGAATATCCGATTCACAAGAATCTGCTATACTTTTTTAAGCGGTTGTTCAACAGTGAAAAAAAATTATCTGAGGTATCAAAAGATGTTTTAAATGTTGCGGTTTCGCTTAGCGAATTTGATGTCAACATGGCGTACACATCCGATAAACTCGTTCAATTTGCAGAAGACATGGCAGAACTCAGTGAGTCAAACTTGGCAATTGTCGAAGAGACGAATGCCAGTATGACACAAGTGAGTACAACTGTGACAGAGGCATCTGAGACACTCGAACAATTGTCGGCATCATCTGCGGAGCTGCTGAACCAGAACGAAGAGGGCCTCGTCCAGCTGAACAATGTCATGGCGTTAAAAGACAATGTCATCGAAGAAGCTGAAATTATGCATCAGCATATTCAAAACCTTATTGATATGACTGATAAGGTCAATGAAATTGTCAAAAGCGTTGGCGATATTGCAGATCAAACTAATCTATTAGCATTAAATGCCTCAATTGAAGCTGCAAGAGCAGGCGAAAGCGGCAGAGGATTTGCCGTTGTCGCAGAAGAAATCCGAAAATTGGCAGATGGCACCAAGCAAAGTTTGGAAGGCATGAATAATTTCGTCACCAGCATCAAGAAAACGGCGGCCGAAGGAGAAACGAGCATGAAGACAACGCTCGACGCAACCGCTAATATGAGTGAACAGATTACGAATGTTTCGGATACGCTCAATGGCAATATGGATTTGATGCGTGATGCGATCAATGGCATCCATGAAATCAATGCAGCAATGTCTGGTATCCAGATTTCTACAGAAGAGATTAATCAGGCAATGAATGCCTCAAGTGAAGACGCCCAAAAACTGCGTTATATGACAGAGAGCATTTTTGACAGTGCTAAAGAAAGTCAAGTATTTGCTGAAAATATCAAGGCAATTGATGATAAGCTTTCTGGAAATGTCAAGACGATGATGGACGCATTAAATGGTGGACGGAATGCGCTTAGCAATGAAGAATTTGTTACGATTATTGAAAACGCCATCGCATCCCATAAGCAATGGATGAAAAAATTGGCTCAAATAACAGAGACAATGACGGTAACGCCGCTGCAGACAGACGGCAATCGCTGTGGTTTTGGTCATTTTTATAAGAGTATTGAGGTCTATAATGCCGACCTGTCAGACTTGTGGGCACAAATTGACGTCATCCATAAAACACTTCATACCAATGGCGGCAAAGTTATTGAGGCAGTCAAAAACCATCAAGCCGATGAAGCACGTAAGTATTATCAGGAGAGCACTGTCAACGCTGAGAAGATTGTGGCAATTTTTAGCAGTATTGTTGACATTGTCAAAAAAAATGAAAGCAAAAAGATTCAAATCTTTCAAAATGACATAAAAACACCAGCGCCAGTGAATATATTAACTTGATGAATGGCTTTGGTTAGGATAAAATGTTGAAGCATGGCAATAAAGGAGTGCAATTATGAAAAAAATTGAAAGTTTCGAAGTGGATCACAATCGGCTGCAGAAAGGCGTTTATGTATCACGTCGCGATCAGTTCAAAGATGTCATCTTGACGACATTTGATATACGGATGAAAATGCCGAATGCCGAAGCACTAGAAAACGGTTCGATTCACACATTGGAACACTTGTTGGCAACTTATTTCAGAAATGATGAAACCTTTGGCAAACGCATTGTCTATTTTGGCCCAATGGGGTGTTTGACAGGCATGTATTTAATTTTGGAAGGTGAATTAACCTCTGAGGATGTACTGCCGCTTTTAACGGGCGGTTTTGACTTTGTTGCACAATATACAGGTGATATTCCAGGCGTCAGTGCCATTGAATGCGGTAATTATAAACTGCATGATCTGGCTGGTGCGAAGCAAGAAGCGTTAAACTATTTGAATGTTTTAAAAAATATTACTGAGGAGCAGCTTAATTATCCGTCATAGGAGGTTTTTATGATTGGCATTATTGGTGCGATGGATTTAGAAACTGAAAAATTAAAAGCAGAAATGGCGATTGACAATGTATTAGAAATGGCTGGCATGTCATTTTATGCCGGTAAATTGAAGGATGTTGATGTCGTCGTGGTGACTTGTGGTGTTGGAAAAGTAAATGCTGCAGTCTGTACGCAAGTGCTTATTAATGAATTTAGCGTGCAGTCTATTATTAATACCGGCGTTTCAGGAGCACTGGACGAGCGGCTTAGAATTGGGGACATCGTCATATCTACTGACTGTATGGAACATGATTTTGATGTAACCGTCTTTGGTTATGAGTTGGGTATTGTACCAAGGCAGGCAACATCCGTTTATAAAGCAGATGAAAAATTGATTGATGTTGCTTATGAAGCTGGGATGGCATCCGTTAAAGGACAGCAAATTTTAAAAGGGCGCGTTGTATCAGGGGATCAATTCATTTCGTCACAGGAGAAGAAACAGATGCTTGTAGACGTTTTTCATGCGGCGACGACAGAAATGGAAGGTGCTGCCATTGCGCATACCTGTGTGCTGAATCATCGGCCTTTTGTCATTATACGCGCCATTTCAGATCAGGCGAACGGCGAAGCGCATGTGAATTTTGATGAATTTGCCAAAGATGCAGCAATTAATTCGAATCATATGGTTCTTTTTATGCTCGAACGTCTTGCAGTGTGAGGTAAAGTTTTTAATACATTGTAGCGAAAGGATTAAAATTTGAAGAATGTTATTTCTTCAAATAATAGAAAACCGATTGCGGTTAGAATACCTGCAATCGGTTTTGTTGCATTTTTTGAGAGCGGGACATCAACAGACGGCGATATAACCGTCACAGCGCATTTCAGTACCACCGATATAGCCGCCTTCCGGCAGGCGTAAAATCATTTGTCCCCTGCCAAAGGTGGCGTTGTCCAGCGGTATTGAAAGATCATGTGAACGCTGAGAAAGTGCTTTGATGAGATATTCCGGCATGCTGTGTTCTACGTTAATCAATTTTTCTTTCATCCATTGCCAGCGCGGTGCATCGAGCGAGTCTTGAGGCGACATGCCAAAATCAATAAGATTTGAAATGACCTGTAAGTGACCTTGCGGTTGCATAAAGCCCCCCATAACGCCAAATGGGCCAACGGCTTTGCCGTCTTTCATGATAAAGCCGGGGATGATAGTATGGTAGGGACGCTTTTCACCTGCAAGGGCATTTGGATGATTTGGATCAAAGGAGAAATTATAGCCGCGGTTGTGAAGGGCGATTCCCGTTTCAGGAACGACAATTCCCGACCCGAATCCCATATAGTTGCTTTGAATAAATGAAACCATGTTGCCTTCCGAATCCGCTGTACAAAGATAAACGGTGCCGCCTGTTGGAGACGGAATGTGTTCAGGCAGCTGTGCTATACCAGATTGCTTTGATGCACTCAGGCTTCCGTAAGCCGAAGAGAGATAGTAGTCAAGATCAAATGGTTTGAAGCGCTGATCTGCGACTGTCGCTGCAACATCAACAAAGGCTTGTTTGATGGCTTCAATCTGGTGGTGTATTGCAAGATCGCGAGGTATCGATGAAAGATTGAACTGACGTAGGGCGTTAAGTGCCATCAGTGCTGTGACACCTTGTCCATTTGGTGGTATTTCACAGATTTCGTAGCCTCGGTAATTGAGTTGAATGGGGGCAACCCATTCCGGTAAGTATTGTGTTAAATCAGATTCTTTCATAAAGCCGCCATAACGTTGCAGCGTGTCGACGATTTTTGACGAAAGTGTACCACTGTAAAAAGAAGCTGTTTGACTGTCTGCAATCTCTTTCAACGTACGTGCCTGATCCGGCTGATGCCATATTTCACCTGCTTTCGGCGCGCGGCCCTTAGGTGCAAACGCATGAAACCAATGTTCTAGACCGGGAACATTCATAGCGGAATAATGACGGTAAGCAATTTGCCAATGGTGAGAGACATAGTCAGAGATGATAAAGCCATCTTGTGCATGTTGAATGGCAGGTTCAAATAATTTTTCAAACGGCAGTTTGCCAAAGCGTTTTGACAATGCTATCCAAGCTGCCGGTGCGCCGGGAACTGTAACGGGAATGGCGCCATGAGATGGTATAGAATGAAATCCCTTTGCTTTAACAGCATCAATACTAATCGCTTCAGGTGCATCACCGCTGCTGTTGAGACCATGAAGTTCGCCATCTTTATAAACAATGGCAAAAGCGTCACCGCCAATGCCGTTGGAAGTTGGTTCAACGACAGTGAGTGTAATGGCAGTAGCAATTGCGGCATCAATGGCATTGCCGCCTAATTTCAGCATTTGAAGGCCTGCCTGTGCTGCAAGCGGGGAAGAAGTCGCAACCATGCCATTTTTGGCATATGTATTTTGCTTGAAAGACTGAAATTGTTTTGGTGCATGGTATTGAATCATATTGTATCCTCTCTTAAGATCGATGAAATTGGATTGAGCTGCAATTGGGAAAGCATACTCTACCATCATTATAGCGTTTTTTTTAGAGGCTTTCATGGTGAATTTGGAGAATTATCAGTCGAAATAATGGTTTTCTAATGCATCGCCTGTTAAAATTGATTATAATAGTGTTAACATGAATGAGGAGACCGAAAAATGGAGCCAACCGATTATAACTGGGTATATTATAAACTAAAGGACGGGCGCGAATTAAAAATTAGAGAAGTTACCGTTGAAGATACAGCTATGTTATTGGCTTATATCAACAGTGTCAGCGGTGAAACCGACAACCTGAATTTCGGTGCTGGCGAGTTCGGATTAACCTTTGATGAAGAACGGCAGTATCTTGATAATATTCGAAGATCCGAAAATGCTATTTATCTGCTCGGTTTTATTGATGAGGTACTAGTATCGGCACTCAGTTTTACCTGTGAACAAAGAGAGCGCACGAAGCATACAGGTGAGTTTGGCATTACAGTCTTAAAGTCGCACTGGGGACTTGGTGTTGGAGAAGCGATGCTGACCACCTTGATCGAATGGGCTAAGATATCCGGTGTCATTCGCAAAATCAATTTAACCGTACGTTCAGATAATGATCGCGCCATTCAGCTCTATAAAAAACTTGGCTTTCAATACGAAGGGAAGCGGACGCGCGATTTATCGGTAAATGGGACTTTTTATGACGGTATTTTAATGGGCATGGAAATCAATTGAAAGGAGGCAGGACATGAGGAAGACACTTAGATGCGTACGCAATCTGGCACTAGCGGGCATGATTGCCGACAGTGCCATTATGTATAAAACGCATCGTAAGTACCAGACAATGGTGCACCACTTAGACCGTATGCTATGGATGAGCAGACAGGTTATTCGGTTGGGGACTGATGATCTGGCATCTGAGCGCATTGGTGTTGCCTATTCTCAATTGGTGATTGATTTAACGGAAGCAGATTTAACGCATGATATCTTACTGACAATTACAGGGGATTACGCGAGAATTCGCCTGCTGATTAATGCCGATACGCGATTAAGACTTAATGGCACTGTACATTTTGCCAATGTCAGCTGTTGTGAAAAACCGTCTAAAATAGTTGATTTGGCAGAGAAACCGCATTTTTTAAGTGTACACTACACACTGCGTTATGCAACGATGGAAATCGAGGTGATCCCATGATGGAAGTCATTCAACGCGGCGATTCGTGTTTTCAGACTGCATGGTATGAAGCGCAGGCAGCACTTTACTGTGGTGTTGGGAAACTCATTGAAAATCCTTATGCCATTATCAAGGCTGATGTGACTAGACGCTACAGTTTTATTCAATCAGACGAGGCGTCGCCGGTATGGATTCTCGCAGAGGCGATGACAGATCAAAATTTATGTGATGCGATTTCGAAATCATTTTATGCTAATTTTGCACATCGGGATTCAGTGACGTTAATTACGCGGCCGCAAGTGGGCGCGTACATTGCCACTTATTTTTCTAAAATGAAAAATTTAAACTGGCATATTGGGCTCAAATTTGAGGCGTTTAAAATAACGCGGAATATGCTGGCAGATCCATGTGCGAATAAGCTCTTTAAACTGCATGAACTGGACAATGAAACGTTAATGCAGGTGGTACAGAATGTACCGCCGGAAAATCGTTCACAAATATTTAAGCGGCTTTATCTCAACGGCGATGTCCCTGTGATTAATCAGGATGAACTCTATGTATACATGGTTGATGGACAAGTTCGCGGCACAGTAAGTATGGATGTGACATTGGGGAATTACGCAAAAATAAGTGATATATTCTTGTTAAAGCCGGCAAGAGGACAGAAAATAGGCAAACAAATTATTTTGGATGCTTGTCAAATAGCACAGCGAAAGGGTCTCGTGCCGCTGTTGTTTACTGAGCGCATGGGAGGCTACACGCGGATGTTGCTGGCCGATGAGGATTTTGAACACTTGGGAAGCTTAGATGAGATTGTCATCTATCGATAGACTATTTTGTCAATCGGCGTATTGGCAATGCTTTAAGGCAATAATTGATAAGCGGGAAGAGGATTGGATTCCAATGCATTCGGCACTGAAATCTAATCCTTTCTTTATTTAATCTTAATATTTTTTGGGTAGAATGAAAACATAGAAAGCAAGGAGGTCTATATGTGGACTAGGGTAGAGCTCAAAGATCGAGCTAAGAAATATTTACGAAGCAATTATCTGCATGCATTTTTAGTGAGTTTTGTCATTATGATTGTCGGCGGTGGGCTATCGCAAAAACCAGGCATGTTTAAGGTGAATTTCGATATGGGATCCTCCGAGATGATTTCGGTTGCATCACCGCTTATGGTGCTGGGCGTTGTCTTTGCCATTGGTTTGTTTATCGCTGCTGTTGCCTTTGGCATCTTTGTAGGCGCACCACTTGAAGTTGGCGGGAGAAAATATTTTTTAAAAGCAGCTGAAGGTGAACCAAGTAAACTTGAACACGTGACCAGCATCTTTCACTCAGGTGGATATAAAAATGTTGTCATCACAATGCTCTATAAAAATGTGATCGTTTTACTTTGGTTTTTAGCATTGATTATCCCTGGTATCATCAAATCATATGCTTACCGAATGGTACCGTATATTTTGGCTGAGAATCCACAGATGGATCGTCGGGATGCACTGAGACTCAGTGAAGAAATGACATATACGCATAAGTTCAACATCTTTGTTCTAGACATATCCTTCATTGGGTGGTTTATACTTGGGGGATTATTCTTCGGTATCGGCACATGGTTTGTCAATCCATATGTTGATGCGACGATGGGGCACCTCTATCAAGTGCTTAAACGTGAAATCATTGCTGAAAATTTAGCGTCTGAAGATGAATTTGATGATCCCGACGACATACAGTATGACCAAAATACGTATCGTACTTTTTCAGATAGAGATGAAACAAACGATGAAACTTTTAACGACCGTTACAGGTAACACGTTTATATAATAATGACCGTCGGCATGGCCGGCGGTTATTTTGCGTTCGCTGAAAGCTTTATGTATCTTTAAATCGATCAATCAAGGGAATCATCAAGAAGATACGGCGATATATATTTCTCAAAATTGAATAAGTTTTTATGATGGGGTTGCCTCATGATTTGCGCATAGTATATAGTATAAATTAGGGCTTTATAGCATCATAGCGGCATTCTTACAGTTGACAGCATTTTCTTGATAACGGCTGCTTCAGAGATGCGAAATAATGTTAAATGATGCAATTGCCTTAAATCTTAATAAAGGGGAAACGCATGCTGGAAATTTACATCGCTCGACATGGACAGACAGAATGGAATCGAGAAGGGCGACTTCAAGGATGGCTAAATTCTGCACTGACTGAACAGGGCATTGCAAGTGCTGAGACACTTGGTCGCGAAATCGATCATATTCAATTTGATGCCTATTACAGTTCGCCAAGCGAACGTGCCTATAAAACGCTGGAAATAGCCTTATCACCCATGAAACCTGAAATCGTTAAAGATGAACGAATCATGGAAATGGGGCTTGGCGAATGGCAGGGCAAGCTGATGACAGAGATTAGACGTGATTACGAAATGGCTTTTGACGATTATTTTCATAAACCTGAGCGGTTTTCGCTGTCTGGCGCAGAAAGTTATTATGATGTTAAAGACAGAGTTGATCACTTTATCAAGGAACTTGTTCAAGTACATTTTAATCATTTACGCCCTAAAAAAGTATTGGTGATTACACACGGCGTGACGCTCATGATGATGCGGCTGCTGTTTAATGGCGGTGAGATTAAAGATTTAGCCGCTTATGGTGTAGCCGACAATGCGAAACTGCATGTTTATCAATACGATGGCAGCCGCTTTCGCAGCATGATCGCTGAACGCGAAAATTTTGACGCGCGATAGTGGGTGAAAGGCATTCTGATGAAGTTTAAATAATGAAGTTTGTATTGCATTTAGAACATCACCAGCCGATAAAAACAAAGGAATCCATTATTTTAATTTGATTTGCAAGTAAATTCAAATTTTGGATATACAACCGTGCCTCCGCTTGTTAAAATGGTTAGAGAAATGAAAATGGAGGACATTATGAAGGCATTATCTGAAAAGAACGCGGGTATCGCCGCTTCATTGACTTTGGCCATATCGGCAAAAGCAAAACAATTGCAGGCACAAGGTATTGATGTCGTCAGCTTCGGCGCGGGCGAGCCGGATTTCAATACACCTGAAAATATTCGAAATGCAGCCATAGAACGAATCAATAAAGGCGGCAACGGCTATACACCAGCATCTGGATTATTAGAACTCAAAGAAGCCATTTGTCGAAAACTGGCGCGTGATAACGGTCTTGAATATACTTCAAAAAACATTGTCGTATCAAATGGTGCAAAACACTCGCTAAACAATGTGCTGATGGCGATCTGCAATCCAGGTGATGAAGTACTAATACCAGGGCCTTACTGGGTGAGTTATTATGAACTTGTCAAGCTTGCAGATGGTGAACCGGTGATTGTGGAGACAACTGCTGCAAATGATTTTACGGTAACGATAGAAACGTTAAATGCGGCATTGACGCCTAAGACGAAAGCGATCATGATTAATAGTCCTAATAATCCGACAGGTGCGGTTTACAGTGAAGCGCTTTTAAGACAAATTGGTGATTTTGCCGTTGAAAATGATCTTTATATTATCTCAGATGAAATCTATGAAAAGTTGATTTATGACGAAAAACATGTCAGTGTCGCTTCATTTAGTGAAGCCATCAAAGAGCGAACCATCGTCGTGAACGGTTTAAGTAAAGCTTATGCCATGACTGGATGGCGTATTGGTTATACGGCAAGCAATGAGGCGATTGCAAAGATCATGAGTAATATCCAATCGCATGCGACATCTAATCCGAACACAATTGCGCAGTATGCCGGCATTGAAGCACTTGACGGCAATCAGGATACGATTGAGACCATGCGAAGAGCCTTTGACGAACGCCGTCAGTATATGGTGAAAACAATTGCTGCAATGAAGGGCATTACCTGTGTAAATCCGAAGGGCGCTTTTTATGTGATGATGGATGTATCTTCATTTTATGGCAAAAAGGTTAATAACCTGCACATTGAAGATTCGTTATCATTTGCCGATGCGCTCTTGGAAACAGATCGTGTTGCCGTCATCCCCGGTATTGCATTCGGTGCGGATCAATATGTTCGCTTATCGTATGCGACAAGCATGGACAATATCGTTGAGGGACTTAAACGCATTGAAACCTTTATTGGCAAAATTGAGGCGTAATAGGCGATATAAAGCGATCGTGGTTTAAATCGACAAATATAGCCTGATTATGATAAAATGAAGAGCACAGCAAATTTAGCTGTGCTCTTACTGTGTCTATTGAGAAAGGTTGTCAGTTTTCGGTATAAAAATCATGCAAAGTGCTAGAGGCTGCTTTATGATTAATGATCGGTTTCAAAAAGTTGAACAGATATTTATTGTTGCGATTTTTACGACGTTTATGGGTCAGATTTATCTATCGCCATTTGGAACGGAGTTTAGGCTGACGCTAGCCGTAGTCGTACTTAATGTCCTCATGCTCACATTTCAGGAAATTGAGCCTATCATAACGATTAATCTCGTTGGGATCATGATGTTTGCTGTACGGAGCGGCTTGAATATCATTGGCGAACACGCGACGGTCGCCGAATCAATACAGCTTTATTACCCCATTTTATTTTTTTATATTTTCTACAGTTTTTTCTTTTCTGTATTGGATGTCAGAGGCAAATTAAAACATCCGGCACTTCTTTTTATCAGTATTTGGGTTTGTGACAGCATTCCCAATCTTATTGAAGTTTCAATCCGCCAAGAATGGGCGTATAGTCACTTTGAATCCGTTGTGCTGACGATTATCAGTATTGGTCTTTTTCGTACTGTTTTTACGACAGTTCTAATCTACATCTCCAATCGCTATTATGATCATGTCAAAAGGCGTCAGGAATACCAGCGTTTTCGAGAGCAGTTGATGCAGCGTGCCAACTTAAAAACGGAACTTTTCTTCTTAAGAAAATCAAAAAGTGACATAGAAAATGCCATGCAAAAGAGTTTCAGCATTTATGAAGGTCTTGAAGACGAACCGTTAAAAGAAGCCATTTTGGATGTCACAAAAGATATTCATGAAATCAAAAAGGACTATACGCGGGTGATTGCGGGGATAGAGCGCAGTATTGACGAAATATATGGTTCAGTGATGCCATTGTCAGAAATAGCGCGTATCGCCATTGAAGCCAATGAAAAGCTTGCAGAAGTAAACGGCAAACGTATTCAGTTTATAGAACACGTTGATTTAAAAGGTTCGACACATGATTATTATGTCTTGCTGTCCATTCTCAATAATTTGTTGGTCAACAGCATTGAGGCAATTGAATCGGAAGGTCGAATTCAGCTGTCAATGACGGCGCATGCGGAGACGATCTTAATTGAGGTATGCGATTCCGGTACCGGAATCGCATTGGAAGATCAGGCGCTTATCTTTGAACCCGGATATTCAACGAAATATAATGCTGTAAGTGGCATTATGGCCTCAGGCATTGGTCTCACACATGTTAAATACCTCGTTTCGCAAGTTCTTGGCGGTAAGATTGAAGTGAACTCTTCATTGGGGGATCAGACCTGTTTTGCAATTGCCATCCCCAAGCAGCACCTATTGACAGATGTGATTTCCGATTAATAGATAGGACATCAAGATAAACATAAGTGAGGCGTAAGATGAATTATAATTTTTATATTCTGGACGATGATGTCAGCGTTGTCAAAATATTGAGTAATATTATTATTAATCATAACCTCGGAGATGTCTGTGGCTCCTCAACAGAGGGTGAGAAAGCCATTGAAGCGATTCAGAAATTAAAACCTGATATCGTCTTTATTGACTTGCTCCTTCCCAAGCTCGATGGTATTACCGTCACGAATCAATTAAAGCCATTTATGCAAGAGACGCCATTTATCATGATTAGCGAAGTGTACGCGAAAGAGATGGTGTCAAAAGCATACAATGCAGGTATCGAATTTTATATTAACAAACCAATTAACGTGATTGAAGTTATTAATGTTGTCAAACATGTAGACGAGCGAATGCGAATGAAACAGGTGATTCATTCATTTCAAAATGCTTTTCAGCATATGCAAGCCCTTGACGAAGGAAAAGATGAAGCACCAAATAGCGGCCACAGGGAACGCGCGCGGCATATATTGTACCATCTGGGAATTGCCAGTGAATCGGGGACGATGGATATTCTCAATCTCGTCGAATTTTTAATGGGCGTTGACGATGGTATCAAGCGACGCGTTCTGGATTATAAGCTGTCGAGTTTATACCATTACCTCAGTGATAAATATGAACGGGAAAAAGGCGAAATCGTCAATGTGAAGACCATTGAACAGCGTATTCGACGCACGATTGCCCAAGGGCTTGAAAACATTGGCGAACGTGGACTTCAAGATTACGATGATCTTATCTTTACGCGTTACGGTAGCAGTATGTACGATTTTAAAGAAGTTCGAAGAGAGATGACTTATTTAAAAGGGCTTTCGGAAGATGGCGGCAAAATTAATATTCGAAAATTTTTTACAGGCCTCATTATCGAAATGCAGAATGGATAGCAATATGACTCAAAAGGACAATTGTATCGCAAAACATGCAAAAAATGTAAAAAGATTCGTAGTTTTTTGTAACATCTTGTAGGAATATGTAGGACGACTATTATAACGGTATTAAGTTATAAGGTCGTTTTATTTTTTTTGACAGAAAGTATTATACGGTAAACGGTTTGACCGATGGGGAAAAGCCGGGTAGTCACTTTCTGCCTCATAAGAAGGGGGATTTTATGAAAAACAAAAGTCTGACGTTTAAGATTCTCGTTGCAATGGTATTGGGACTCGTCGTGGGGATTGCGTTAAATCCAATTGCTGAAACACCGATTGTCAAAGATTATATCGTTGGTTTTGGCTTTGTATTACTAGGATCAGTTTTTATCGCGTTGATAAAAATGATGGTTGTGCCGCTTGTGTTTATCTCACTGACGCTTGGTGCCGCACAGATTGGTGATGTTAAAAAACTGGGGCGTATTGGCGGCAAGACATTGGGCTTTTACTTAATGACAACAGCAATTGCCATTACACTTGCCATTGTCATTGCAAGTGTGGTCAAACCGGGCAGCTTTATGCAGCTTACAGCAGATACGTATACTTATGAAGCAGCAGAGAGCCCGGCATTTGTTCAAGTGCTCATCAATATGATTCCAACAAATCCAATTGCAGCGATGGCTGAAGGGAATATGCTTCAGATTATTGTCTTTGCACTGATTTCTGGGACAGCGATCACAGTGCTTGGCGAACGCGTTGCACAAGTAAAGCTTATTTTGGAACAACTTAATGAAATTATTTTAAAAATGGTCATGATAATCATGAAGTTTGCACCGATCGGCGTGTTTGCGCTCGTTGGTAAAACCATGGCAACTTTTGGATTTGACGCTATTGGCTCATTGTTTGTCTATATGCTGTGCGTCCTTGGCGCGCTCGTCGTGCATGCGGTTTTTACTTATCAGGGATTGCTCTTTACGGTAACGCGTTTAAATCCTATTCAATTCTTTAAAAACTTTGCACCGGCAATGGCGGTGGCTTTTTCAACCTCTTCAAGCAATGCAACATTGCCGGTTTCCATTGAAACAGCGGAAGAACGCCTTGGCGTTAATAAGGAACTTGCATCCTTTACAATGCCGCTGGGTGCAACGATGAATATGGATGGTACAGCGATCATGCAGGGCGTTGCCACAGTCTTTATCGCACAGCTCTATGGTATTAATCTCGGCATATCTGATTTTGTAAGCGTTATCTTGACGGCGACGCTCGCTTCGATTGGCACAGCTGGTGTTCCCGGCGTAGGACTCGTTATGCTGTCCATGGTATTGACACAAGTTGGCTTGCCTGTTGAAGCCATTGGCATCATCATGGGAATAGACCGTATTCTCGATATGTGCCGGACGGTTGTGAATATTACAGGGGATGCCGTGTGCACACTCATCGTTGCTAAAACAGAGAATGAGTTTGATGAAACGGTTTATTATCGGGCGAACAACACTGCGAAAGTAGTGGCTGATACAGAATAATTTGATACAAAAACAATACCGATGAAAAGCGAATATTTGTGTTTTGCGTTTATTCGCATCAATTGCGTGAATTTTCTTGCAATTTCTTTAAGAAACTGTAATAATTATTAATTATTATGTTTTGAAGGAGGTAGGAATGAAGAAAATTCTTGTTAGCAAATGTCTTTACGGCGGCGAAATCGTAAGATATGATGCGGCTGATGTTACCTGTGAGCACCCGACGTTCTTAAAGTGGAAGGCTGAGGGAAGACTGATTCCCGTATGCCCTGAAGTGTTTGGCGGATTGCCGACACCGAGACCGGATTCACAGCGCGTTGGCGAAAAAGTGTTGACGGGTGCCGGCACGGATGTTACGGTCGAATACACAAAAGGGGCTTTAGAAGCGCAGCGCCTAGCCATTGTCAATGAAGTAGCTTTTGCCATGATGAAAGCAGACAGCCCTTCATGCGGCAGCAAAATGATTTTTGACGGAACGTTTACAGATACACGCACACCGGGACAGGGGATGGCTGTAGAAATGCTCAAAAACGCCGGTGTCAAAGTCTTTGATGAAGATGATTTTGAAGCAGCTGAGGCCTATCTGGCATCTGTTGAAGCATAAGGCGTTGTTTTAAAGGCTGATACGCACGATTCAGTCTTATAGGAACCTTTTAGACCATGTAAAAACAATAAACCTCACTATGACGGAAGGCTACAACAAGCTTTCTATCGTGGTGAGGTTTCTACTTTTGTATAAGGACTGACAGCAACTGTAATAAATCGGTAGATGTCATGATCTTTAAAAAGTGATATGATAAGTAAAGTCTAAACCATATAAATAAAAACTTGTTTATAAAAACGGTTGTCCTAAACTGACGATTATTGTTTAAAGCAGGCTTAATCTTTAACAACAGTCTAGGGCGCAATCTAGAAGAAAGGAAATAAGATGCAATTAAATGAAGAAGAAATCATCAAGAAATACGCTTTTATACGCAAATTAACCTTTATAACATACATAGCGATTTTTATCGCAGTCCCTACTTTATTGATTATCTTTCTCATAGCAGGTGAAGACAGCTTATTGAGGCTATGTGTGTTTGCGTTCAGTTTTATACTTTTCGGTGCCAGTGCATTTGTTTTATTGGTGATTAGAAGATGCCCGAATTGCCATCACTGGTTTTCCAGAAATGTTTTTGATCCTAAGAATTGCCCGTATTGTCATGTTCGATTGAGATAATGACAGACGTGCCAGAAAGAAATGATTCGGCAGTATGCCCTCATAGAAAAACTGGACACCATGATCGTATATTGAAAGTAATGTTAAAATCGAGATAGTCGTAACCAAAGAGGATGACTGGCAGATCAATCATCAGTTTATAGGCGCATAGGATAATGACAACGGGAATTTATTTTTAAAACAAGGTTTGTCAATCTTAGCGTAATGATGATTTTCAAACCTTTTGTGAACAAAATGACACGACATTTCAATGCATTTTAAAATCTGATATAATGGTACGGAATGAAATTTGGAGGAAAAACATGTCTGATAGAGAAACGCTCAATATTGAAAGTATGGATGATATTTTAACCAGAAATGAAATTGCGATCAATAAAATTAGAGATAGATTGGCCACAGATCCCAATAATGAAGGCAGGCAGCTTCGCGTGTGTACGCAAACTTACGGCTGTCAAATGAATGAACACGATTCAGAAAAGCTAACGGCAATGCTGGCGGAAATGGGCTATATACCGACGGCGCAATATGATGATGCAGATCTTATTATTTTTAATACTTGCTGCGTCAGAGAAAATGCAGAACTCAGAGTTTTTGGCAACTTAGGACATATTAAGAAAATTAAAGAAAAAAAGCCGGATCTCATTCTGGCTGTCTGTGGCTGTATGATGCAGCAGCCGCATATTGTCGACGCCATTAAGCGCCAATATCGCCATGTAGACCTCGTCTTTGGCACGCATAACCTTCACAACTTCCCAGAACTGCTGTTGTCCTTTATGGATACGCACAAGCAAGTTGTTGAAATATGGCAGTCAGAAGGCGATATCATCGAGGGGCTGCCGGCAGACAGAAAATTTGATGTCAAGGCATTTGTCAACATCATGTACGGCTGCAACAATTTCTGTGCTTACTGTATCGTTCCTTACACCAGAGGCCGTGAACGTTCCCGTAAGCCGGAAGACGTTCTGGCAGAAATAAAGATGCTCGCCGACAATGGGGTTAAAGAAATCATGCTGCTCGGGCAAAATGTCAATTCATACGGCAAAACATTTGAAACGCCTTATGACTTTGCCGATTTACTGCGCGATGTCAACGCGATCTCCGGCATCGAACGCATACGTTTTATGACATCGCATCCTAAAGATATTTCAGATAAACTGCTTGAAACAATTGCTTCGTGTGAGCACGTCTGTGAATCGCTTCACCTGCCGGTACAGGCGGGGAGCAATCGTGTTTTAACGGCAATGAATCGCCATTATACACGGGAACAGTACCTTGAGATTATTCGAAAAGCGCGCGTGTTGATGCCTAATATAGGTGTGACAACGGATATCATCGTCGGTTTTCCGGGCGAAACGTATGAAGAATTTTTGGAGACGCTGGATCTTGTTAAAACGGTGGGCTATGATTCTGCGTTTACCTTTATTTATTCCAAACGGACGGGAACCCCTGCAGCAGACATTGAAGATCTTACCACGGATGAAGAAAAGCATCGTCGATTTGACATGCTGTTAAATACGGTACAGGACATTGTTAAAGAGAAGATGAAAACCTATGCGAATCAAACGGTGACGGTGCTAGTAGAAAATTTCTCTAAGCATTCAGAAGCTTTGCTCATGGGTAGAACACCGCAGGGAATTACAGTCACTTTTGAGGGCGATGCATCACATATTGGAAAACTTGTCGATATTAAAATAACCAAGCCAAAACATTTCTCACTCTACGGTGAGATCGTTGCCGAACATTAAAATAAGGACGGTGTCAACAGCATGAATCACGAAATTGATCGCAGCAAATTAACGCCGATGATGAAACAGTACTTCGAAATAAAAGACCAGTATGAATCTTATTTGCTTTTATATCGACTGGGCGATTTTTATGAAATGTTCTTTGACGATGCACTATTGGCTTCACAAGCGCTTGAAATTACACTAACCGGCCGCAATTGCGGTCTTGAGGAACGTGCGCCGTTATGCGGCGTTCCCTATCACTCTGTAGAAGGTTATATTAAAAAACTCGTTGATCAAGGGATTAAAATTGCCATCTGTGAACAGGTGGAAGATCCTGCACTAGCCAAGGGACTCGTCAAGCGGGAAGTCGTCCGCATTATTACGCCTGGAACGGTTATTGACCCTGAAATGCTGGATTCGGCAAAAAACAATTTTGTCGTCGCCGTTTCAAAATCGGAAAGGTCCTATGGCATTGCCTATTGTGACATCACGACAGGGCTCTTTAAGACCACCACACTGACTTCTGTTCAAAAATTGACGGACGAAGTGCTTAAGCTGACGCCAACAGAACTCGTCGTGCCCAATGATGACGCTGTTGACGTGCAATTTACACAGGAAATGACACATCAGGGGATTACGGTAACCCCTTTTGATAAAACGGCGTTTGAGAGCCAAGGCGCTGCTGAGACCTTAAAGCGCGTATTCAAAGTCCATACGGTTGAAGGTATGGGACTGTCTGAATTGCCTGAGAGCATCTGTGCATCCGGCGCACTCGTATCTTATATTGAAGAGACGGCAAAAGTGCCGCTGAATCATTTAACGCGGCTACAGGTATACCAGCAGTCGCGCTTTATGATTCTCGATAAATTTACAAGGCGTAATTTAGAATTGACAGAGACCATGCGGACCAAAGAAAAACGCGGTGCGCTGTTATGGGTGCTCGACAAGACGGGGACTGCCATGGGTGCCAGACGTTTAAAATCATGGCTGGAAGAACCGCTGATTGACGTCGAAGCGATTTGTGCGCGTCACGATATGGTTGCGGCGCTTTTAGACGATATGATGCTGCGAAGCGATTTGCGCGTCTTGCTGAAACAGATTTACGATTTTGAACGGTTGACGTCAAAACTCGTTTACGGCAATATTAACCCCAGAGACCTTATTGCACTAAAACAGTCAGTGGGTGTTTTACCGGAACTTCGTTTGCGCTTGGGCGATGTCGACAGTGAAGGACTCCATCAATTAATGGAAGCGATTGATCCGCTGGCAGATGTTTTTCAAATGATTGACGACGCCATTGTCGAAGAACCGCCGATTACAATAAAAGACGGCGGCGTTTTCAATGCAGATTACGATCAGTCGCTCTTTGAACTCAGAGAAGCGGTTACCAATGGCAAACAGTGGGTACTGGATGTCGAACAGCGCGAACGCGAAGCCACGGGAATCAAAACGCTAAAAGTGGGCTTCAACAAAGTATTTGGATACTATCTTGAAATTTCAAAGGGCAGTGCAAAGATGGCACCGGAGCACTATATTCGCAAGCAAACGCTCGCCAATGCGGAACGTTACATTACCCCTGAATTAAAGACGATTGAAGAGCGTGTTCTAGGTTCAGAAGAGAAGATCGCCAGACTTGAGGCTTCCTTGTTTGCCGATTTAAAAGCGGCACTCTCCGTGCATATAGAACGTATTCAAAAAACAGCAGATGCCGTCGCATCGTTGGATGTACTCATCGCTTTTGCAGAATGCAGTTATCGTTACGGCTACAAACGGCCTAAAATGACAGACAAGCAGACACTAATGATAAAAAATGGCCGCCATCCGGTCATTGAACGCATTTACAATGGCTCTGTTTTTATTCCCAATGATACGCTGTTGGACAATCGCGATCAGCACTTTTACATTATAACGGGCCCCAATATGGCAGGAAAGTCAACTTATCTGAGGCAAGTTGCGCTGATTGCACTCATGGCACAGATCGGTTGTTTTGTTCCGGCGGATAAGGCTGAAATTGGCGTGGTCGATCGAATCTTCACCCGTGTCGGTGCATCGGATGACCTGTCGCAGGGTCAGAGTACGTTTATGGTGGAAATGACAGAGCTTTCTAATATACTTTTGAACACAACACAAAAATCGCTGATTATTCTTGATGAAATCGGACGCGGCACCAGTACGTATGACGGACTGAGCATTGCTTGGAGCGTCGTCGAGTATCTAACCAAGCAGAAGGCGAAAACGCTCTTTGCGACGCATTATCACGAACTCACCGAATTGGAAGGGCGTCTGGACGGCGTTAAAAACTTTAGAATCGCCGTTAAAGAGAGTAAAGATGATATTATATTCCTCAGAAAAATCGAAAAAGGCGGTGCCAATCAGAGCTTTGGGATACAGGTCGCAAAACTGGCAGGAGTACCGGATGCCGTGATTCAACGTGCAAAGGAAATCTTATCCCACCTCGAAGCCAGTGATATAAACAACACCCTATCACAGATGCCCGCAAAACATGAGCTGTCTCAAGAGACGAATGTGATGACAAAAGCTTTAGAGACGGACGGCTATAGTATTTCAGAAACGCTGCACACTTATCTTGAAACATTGAATGCCGATACCATGACGCCAATCGAAGCGATGAATGCGCTCTATGAAATATTAAGGGCCTACAGAGAAAAGTAGCGAGGAGCTATTATGAGCTTAAAACATATTTATAAATTGGATGAGATTACTGCAAGCAAGATAGCCGCAGGTGAAGTGGTTGAAAAACCGGCGATGGTGGTCAAAGAATTAGTTGAAAACGCCATTGATGCCGGCAGTACGCATATTCATGTGATTATTGAAAAAGGCGGCAAGAAGCATATAGGCGTGATTGACAACGGTACAGGCATTGCACGCGAAGATTTAAACCTCGTCTTTGAGCGGCATGCAACCAGCAAAATAAGGACGCTTGAAGACCTTTATCAAACAGCTTCTCTGGGATTTAGAGGTGAAGCACTCGCCAGTATCTGTGCTGTTTCGGAAGTAGCACTTGTCACAAAGACGGCTGAGGATGAAGTGGGGGCAAAAGTGACTGCAAAAGGCGGGAAAGTTTTGGAGATCGCCGAAGTTGGTGCGCTCACCGGGACGTCGATTACGATACAAAATCTGTTCTTCAACACGCCTGCGCGCTTAAAATTTCTAAAATCAGATAAAGCGGAAGCAAAGAATATTTCTGATTTGATGAGCCATTTAGCGCTGTCTCACCCCGAGATTGCCATTGAGTACACACTTGACGGTAAAAGTGTTTTTAAGACGCCCGGAAACGGCAAACTCGCCAATGCCATTTTTGAAGTTTATGATCGTAATTTAATGCAGAACCTATTTGAAGTATCACACGAAGCGCTTGGCATCAAGTTATTCGGCTTTGCTTCGACATTTGCCTATACCAAGGGCAACAGCACCCTGCAAATCGTGTTCGTCAATGGTCGCTATGTCAAGAGCGATTTGATTAAAGAGGCGATCATGCTGGCATATAAACCTTATTTAATGCACAATCGCTTCCCAGTCTGTTTCTTTTTTATTGAGTTGACGCCCAATGCGGTAGATGTCAATATCCATCCGGCAAAGACAGAAATTAAATTTCATCATGAAGGCGATGTCAAGCAGTTGATCTATGCGGCTCTTCGAAAGGCATTTAACCTGCATAATCAAATTCCGGAAGTGACCTTCTCGGAAAAGGACGTATTTAACAGACAAAAGCTGGCGAGCATCAATGAAGACTCAAAAAGTTTTGAACCAATGCCGGAGTCCGTTATTGCAACGCATGTTCAAAAAGAGATTAAGATGGAGCCCGAACGGCATAATGAAGACACGGCTGGTCATAGGAATACAATTGACAGCAGCATACCGTCGGATGTATCTGCCGTTGACAAGATGTTAGTTCAAAAACAAATCGCTGATGAGGGTTTGATTGCTGAAGAAACTCCAGTTTATCAGATGCGTGATGAACCCAAAAAAGAAGATGTGGAAACGAGGTCATCAGAAGGCCGTTTCAAAACAGTATCGCCGTCAAAAAGTGAAAAGGCCAAAATTGATTTTACACAGTATGATCTATCTGCACTGAGTGCGTTCTCTGAAGAAATCCCCGCTTTTCATAAACCAATGGCTGAGGCGAGCATTTACGATGGCCTCGTCTATGTGGGCACTTTTTTAAAGACTTATCTCATTTTTGAAAAAGATGAATCAATGTATATGATTGACCAGCATGCAGCGCATGAAAAAATACTTTATGAACAGTTGATGCAAACATTTTTTGAAGGGGCAACGGCTACCCAAATGGTGCTTGTACCAGAAACCATTGCACTGCATTGGTCGCAGGCGGATGAAATGACTCAAATACTGCAAGCGATGCAAACGCTTGGATTTGACGTTGAAGAATTTGGCCCGGATACATTGGTTATGCGTGGTATTCCGGATTTTCTTGACCTTACAACAGCACGTGAACTAGTCACATCGTTAATAGAGGGCGCTAAGTCGGCACTTGATCATCACATTAGTGAGCAACTGATGTCCAAAGCCTGTAAAAATGCGATAAAAGCACATGACAGCATTGGCTCATACGAGATTGAAGCACTATTAAAAGATTTAAAAGTATTGAAAGAACCATACACCTGCCCTCATGGCAGACCGATTATTATCTCATTTTCGAGACAAGAACTCGAAAAACGATTTAAGCGCATTGTATAAAAAGCGATGCCTGAAGAAAGCATCAAATGAAAAGGATAGTATATGCAAAATAACCCTAAAATCGTCATATTAGCTGGGCCGACGGCCGTTGGCAAGACAGATTTATCCATTGCTTTGGCGAAGGCTATGAATACCGAGATTATTTCGGCTGATTCTGTTCAAATCTATGAAAAGCTCAATATAGGTTCAGCGAAACCCACAAAGGAAGAAATGAATGGCATTGTCCATCATCTCATTGATTTTGTGCCGCCGACAGAGAAGTATAGTGTCAGTGATTATGCGCGTGATGCCAAACGCGAAATTCGCAAACTTCACGAGCAGGGAAAGACACCGCTGATCGTAGGCGGGACAGGCCTTTATATTAACGCGTTGCTGTATGAGATGGATTTTGGTGAGAGTATGGGAGATGCTGACTATAGAAAGCGCATGGAAGTGTATGCCGAGACAGAAGGAGCCGCGGCACTTCACGCAAAGCTGCGGCAAATTGATCCCGAGGCAGCAGATCGCATTCATCAAAATAATGTTAGGCGTGTGGTCAGAGCCCTTGAAATCAATCACATATCAGGTCATAAGGCCAGTGACTTTTCAACGGTTCCCGCGGTGACGAAAGATTATAAAATTTATTTATTTGGCTTGACGCGAGATAGGGAAAAGCTGTATGCTAGAATAAATAAGCGCGTAGACCTTATGCTGGTGCAGGGATTGGTTGAAGAAGTAGCAGATCTCAAAAAAATGGGCTTAGATGATAGTTTTCAATCCATGCAGGGTATAGGATACAAAGAGGTTTTGGGATATTTGAATCATCTTTATGATTACGATACGATGGTTTCGCTATTAAAGCAATCCAGCCGGCGGTATGCAAAGCGTCAAATGACTTGGTTCAGACGCTACGACATGCTGCAGGCAATCGACTTGGAAGCCTATCAAAGACATGATGACATTGTCCGAATAATCCTGCCAAAGATAAATATAGAGAATGAGGAGGAAGTTCAATGAAAAGTGCAATTAATTTACAGGACGTATTTTTAAACCAGTGCCGAAAGGATCAAACGCAGATTACGATTTTTCTAATCAGTGGATACCAGATCAGAGGGCTCGTCAAAGGGTTTGATAATTACACGATTGTCTTAGATAGTGAAGGCAAACAGCAAATGATTTACAAACATGCTATTTCAACCATTATTCCGTCAAAAGCTGTAAATTTTCAAGGATAAAACGCACCCATAGGAGCAGATGACAGTCTGCTCTTTTATTTTGTAAATAAGAAGTTTTGAACTTTAAGACTTATTGCGGATGATTTAGCCGCGATAAATCGAAGGCGAAAAACAAAGTGTATTTTCGTTGTTAATGCACGTAAAAAACTTTATAATGTTTATGATCATTATTGAAGAAAGGTTGGAAAACGATGTTACAAGAGAAAATAATCAATACCATTCGTGTATTGTCTGCAGAGGCGATTGAAGCTGCAAATTCTGGCCATCCCGGGCTGCCGCTCGGCGCTGCGCCAATGGCCTACACACTATGGGCGCATGAGATGAAACACAATCCCCTCAACCCGAAATGGGACAACAGAGACCGATTTGTTCTCTCAGCAGGACATGGCTCTATGCTAATGTATTCACTGCTGCACCTCTTTGATTACGGTTTGCCAATGGATGAACTTAAACAGTTTAGACAACTCAACAGTCTGACGCCGGGCCATCCGGAATACGGTCACACAAAAGGCATTGAGATATCGACTGGGCCACTTGGACAAGGCATTGCCAATGCTGTTGGTTTTGCCATGGCGGAGGCGCATTTGGCTGCCAAATTTAATACACCGGAGCATAAGGTCGTAGACCACTATACCTTTGCACTCTCAGGAGACGGCTGCCTCATGGAGGGAATTTCCTATGAAGCGGCTTCATTGGCGGGCACACTGAAACTTGGCAAACTTATTTTGATGTACGATTCCAATCAAATTACCATTGAAGGCAATACGTCAATTGCATTTACAGAGAGTGTATCCAAACGCTTTGAAGCCATGAACTGGCAGGTGCTCGAAGTCAATGACGGCAACGATATTGATGCTATTCAAGCGGCGCTGAAAGTTGCTAAACTCGAAAAAGACAAACCAACGATTATCATTGTCAAAACCATTATCGGCTATGGCTGTCCTTCGAAACAGGGATCGCATAAAGTACATGGCTCACCACTCGGAGCAGATGGCGTTGCCGAAATGAAGCAGTTTTTAGAGATGCCTGAAGAACCATTCTTCGTCGACGAAGACGTTAAACTCTTTATGAAGAAAAAAGTACAGATTCTTGCTGAAGAAGAGCACGAGTGGCATACGATGTTTAAGGCATATGAAGCGGCTAACCCAGAACTCGCCGCAGAATATAAAGCATGGTTTTCTGGCGAAATACCAATGGATTATCTTGAATCAGAGGCGTTTTGGTCGTATTCAGAAAAAGCGGCTTCAAGAAGTTCATCAGGTAAGATACTCAACAAAATTGCAGAAGTGATGCCTAATTTAATTGGCGGTTCAGCTGATTTAGCGCCTTCTAATAACTCGGATATGAAGGCAAGAGGATCATTCAGTGCTGATGATTACTACGGTTCAAATTTACATTTTGGCGTTCGCGAACATGCGATGACGGCAATTGTTAACGGCATGCAGGCACATGGTGGATTAAAGGCATACGCAGCAACTTTCTTTGTTTTTTCTGATTATATGAAACCTGCAATTCGTCTTGCAGCAATGATGAAATTGCCGGTTACTTATATCTTGACGCATGACAGTATTGGCGTTGGTGAAGATGGCCCGACGCATCAGCCGATTGAGCAATTGGCAATGCTTAGGTCTATTCCAAATATTAATGTCATTCGTCCTGCCGATGCAAGAGAAGTAACAGCTGCGTGGTATACGGCAATGACCAGTAAAGAAACACCGACGGCATTGATCTTATCAAGACAGAATCTCGAAGTGCTCGACGGCTCATCAAGGGAAGCGTTAAAAGGCGCCTATGTTGTTTCAGAAGCTGCGGGTACGGCAAAGGCTATCTTAATTGGAACGGGTTCAGAAGTCGGCGTAGCCATTAAAGCACAGGCGATCTTAAAAGATGCAGGTATTGATGTCCGTGTTGTATCAATGCCTTGCCAAGAATTATTTGATATGCAGTCTGATGATTACAAAGCATCCGTTCTGCCGAAGGATATCCCAACTGTATCCATTGAAGCTGCAACAACTTTTGGATGGGCAAAATACGCAGATCTTACCATAGGACGAGATGATTTTGGTCTTTCGGCACCGGGGAATGTTCTTTTTGATCTCTTTGGCTTTACAGGTGAAAAAGTTGCAGAAAAAGTGAAGGCATTTTTAGCATAAATTGTTTTTTTAAGTGTGTACGCTGATAGAAAAAAACAAAGCTTGTATGAACTTGCTTTTCGTATGGTGAGATAGCATTAAATAGTTAAACGATTTCTAATAATTGGGATTTAATTATCGGCATACAACGCATAAATATGATACATTGCTAAAAAACGTTCTGTTATTTTCTTAAAAAAGGGTTTACAGAACGGCCCATACCGTTTATAATGACATTGAAATAACATCCTCAAGACTGGCGGAAAAAGTGGAGTTTACCACGAGGGATTGAGGAATTGATGCAAGAATAGCCGACCGCCTGGGCGCCAACAGCCTAGGTGTGTCGGTTTTTTATTGACTAAGCATGACGAAGAAGATTTGAAATATGAAGTGTTTTGAGGATGTTTCAACCGCGAAACACAATAGCACAAATCTGATTGGCATATAGTGATGAATGCATCCGGCACACCTAATCAATGATAGAGTGATTAGGAGGAAAAGAAGATGGCTTGGACTGGATTTGTTAAAGGAAATTGGTGTGAAACCATTGATGTACAAAACTTTATTGCGATTAATCGCACACCTTATATAGGCGATCAATCATTTCTCGAGGCGTCAACAGCGCGCACAGATAAATTGATGGCCTATTTCAATACTTTGAAGAAGGAAGAAGCAAAGCGCGGCGGGGTACTCGACATTGATACAGAACGTGTTAGTTCTTTGCTTAGCTACCCCAAAGGGATGATTGAAGGTCATGATGAAATTATTGTTGGCTTACAGACAGATCAGCCACTGAAACGAGGTGTTAACCCTTTTGGCGGCATTAGAATGGCCAGACAGGCATGTGAAGCCTATGGCTATCAGCTGTCTGATACAGTTGAAGAACATTTTAAATATAAGACAACTCATAATGAAGGGGTTTTTAGAGTCTATTCTGATGAAATCAGGGCGATGCGAAAAGCTGGTGTGATCACAGGACTGCCGGATGCCTATGGTCGAGGCCGCGTTATTGGCGATTATAGGCGAATCGCACTTTATGGCATTGATTACCTCATTGAATCCAAACACGAGGATAAAAATCGTATTGCTAACGGGCCGATGCTTCAGCACACGATTCAACTTTCGGAAGAGCTTTACAAGCAGATTGATTTTCTGAAAAAACTTAAGGCGATGGCTGCTGAATATGGCCACGATATCGGCAGACCGGCAATTGATACGGTCGAAGCTGTTCAATGGACTTATTATGGCTATTTGGCAGGGATAAAAGAACAAAATGGTGCGGCAATGTCTCTGGGCCGCGTCAGTACATTTATTGATATTTATGCAGAACGCGATCTAGCAGCAGGACGATATGATGAGAAGGCAATTCAGGAAATTATTGATGATTTCGTCATTAAGCTCAGGATGGCGCGTCAACTGCGTACACCGGATTACAATGAGCTCTTCGCAGGTGATCCGCTATGGGTGACAGAGGCGATTGGCGGTATGGGGCTTGATGGTAAGACACTTGTAACCAAGACGAGTTTTCGATTTTTACACACACTGACCAATTTAGGACCTGCACCAGAACCGAATATGACAGTGCTCTGGTCAAATGACCTGCCGGAGGGATTTAAAAAATACTGTGCGGAACTTTCAATTCTCACCGATGCAATACAATATGAGAATGACGATTTAATGCGTCCGCTCTATGGTGACGATTACGGCATTGCCTGCTGTGTTTCCGCAATGAAAATCGGCAAGGACATGCAATTTTTTGGTGCTCGAAGTAATTTACCAAAAACCTTCTCCATTGCCCTCAATGGCGGTTATGATACAATGACTGCAATGCAGATTGGTCCGGCGATGCAAGTGATGGATGACGAAGTGCTTGATTTTGATAAAGTCTGGGAACGTCTCGACACTTATCTGGAATGGCTTTGCGATAAGTATGTTAATACGATGAACATTATCCATTTTATGCATGACAAGTACGCCTATGAAAAAACACAGATGGCACTCCACGATACAGAAGTACACCGGTACATGGCATTTGGAATTGCTGGGCTTTCAGTTCTGGCGGACTCATTATCATCAATTAAATACGCTTCTGTAAGACCGATAAAAAATGCACAGGGTTATATCACCGATTATGAGGTGACCGGAGATTTCCCTAAATACGGCAATGATCTGGACGAAGTGGATTCAATCGCTGTAGCACTGACAGACAGCTTTATTGAAAAGTTGAAGAAACATGAAACATACCGTCAGGCAGAGCATACGGTTTCAATTCTGACAATTACTTCCAATGTGGTTTATGGAATCAAAACGGATAATACACCTGACGGTAGAAGAAAGGGCATGCCTTTTGCACCAGGTGCCAACCCAATGCATGGCAGAGATAAAAACGGGGCGCTTGCATCCCTTAATTCAGTAGCGAAATTATCATTTGACAGCTGTAGAGACGGCATTTCCTGCACTTTTTCAATAACACCGCATACGCTGGGAACTGCCATTGATACACAGTCGGGTAATCTCGTCAATATTATGGATGGTTATTTTGGACAGCAGGCACACCATTTAAATGTCAATGTGCTCAATCGTGAGAAATTGGTAGATGCCATGGAAAACCCGGATAAGTATCCAAATCTAACGATTCGCGTATCAGGCTATGCCGTTAATTTTAACCAATTGAGCCGAAGACAGCAGGAAGAAGTGATACAAAGAACGTATCATGAACAGCTATAAAATTGGATTTAATTGAAGTATTTATCCTGTATCGTCAGATGCACGATCCATGCAGTAGATTGTAGATTATTAAAGCATATGTATTTTCAGATGGAAGTGGTTTGACTAGACCAATAGGTACAAACCGCATGTGCGGATCAAACTGATTAAAAGAGGTAATGATGTCACTAAGTGTTCACAGTATAGAAACGTTAGGTGCTCTGGATGGGCCGGGTATTCGAACTGTTGTGTTTTTACAGGGCTGTCCGCTGCGCTGTGGTTATTGTCATAATCCGGATACATGGTCTTATGAGGCTGGTAAAATGATGACGGAAGATGAACTCTTCCGTCGTATTTTAAGAATGAAACCCTATTTTAAAGACAGCGGCGGTGTTACGTTTTCAGGCGGCGAGCCGTTGAGACAGGCGACGGCTTTGGTGTCGCTGATGCATCGCCTCAAAGGAGAAGGAATCCATATGGTCATTGATACTTCAGGTGCCGTTTGGTCACAGGCTGTCGATGAAGCCGTTCACTTGGCAGATTTAATACTGTTGGATATCAAACATACGAATGCCGAAGCTTTTTACCAGCTTACAGGCGGACAATTAGAACAAGTTTTGGCATTTTTAGATGTTTTGAAACGCGATGCAATTCATTATTGGATTAGGCAAGTGATTATTCCTGGGATTACAGACAGTAAGGTACAAATTGAACAATTGGCAAAATTAACGGCATCTAGCAGTAGAGAGCGCATTGAACTGCTGCCATTTCATAAGATGGGGATGGCGAAATGGGAAAAGCTCAGTATGCCATGCCCTTTAGCAGATGTGGCGCCAATGTCGGCAGCTGTGATTGAGCAATTGCAGACGCATTTGTCTAGCATCTGAACACTGTTAAAAATCGTATTGAGAAAAAGAATAAGGCTGTTTTAAAAAGGGACTTTTTGGATATCTATATCAATAGGCGTAACGATAAAGTCGTCATTTGATAAAGAGGTGAGTCAATATGAAAAGTATTCATGTGAACGAAATCGTGTGCACGCTATGCGCAACTCACTGTAAGATTTCTATCGAACTCGACGGTCCGGGCGGTAAGATTAAAAACGTGTATGGCAGTCGTTGCAGCAGAGGGTATGATTACATAAGCCAGTGTCGTTCAGATCAACCGTGTATGATACCGACGAGTGTTCGTGTCAACAGCCACACGTGTGAAAGATTACCGGTCAATTCTGATGCACCGCTTCCGAAAAACAAAATTTCGGATGCAATGATGGTGATTAGAAATGTCGAGGTAACACCACCTGTGAAATCAGGTGAAATTATTATTGAGAATATTCTCAATACGGGTGTAAACATCATTTCAACAAAGTCATTATTAGGATAAGCTTCACTTAAGCACTTGTTTGAATAACGCTGAAAGGTATTAAAAGCGATATTTAAGCAGGTGCTTTTAACATTTTTATTAAGATCGTATTACGAAGTGAAAACGAGCTGATTCAATGGCTTGTGTCATATCATTATTAGGGTATAATAGAATCAAGTCGTATCAGTATGAGGTGATAAATGCAACAGTACAAAAATAAAAAAACAATGATGACATACATAAAAATGATGGTGTTTTCTGCCATCATTATCGCGATGGGATTTGCAACAGGATGTCAAACTCAGCCTGTTCAAGAGACACCGGATTTAAGTGACACGGGTTCAGCGCAGCTTATGGATGTCGATTTTTATGCAATGTTTGATTACACAGCACAGGAAACACTGCACTACGAGGGTGCGGGCGAATACTATCGAACAGATACGGTTGAACGCATTGATGACATCAAGTCGCCTGAAACCTATCGTCTTTATCTCGTGGAAAGCAATCAAGAGGATATGTCAGACGGCGAAAGCGGCGATCTGTCATCACTTTATCAGTTAAAAGTATCTGCGGACAGCGTTTCATATTATTACAAGGAAGGCATAGAAACCGTTTTATTGAAAAAGCCGTTGGCCGTAGGCAATACATGGGATACAGAACGTCTTGATTCACAATATGGGTTTATGGATATTACGGCGACGATAATGGCAATTGAAGAAAACGGCGATATTGAAGTCCGTTATGAGGCAAAAACAGAGGATCGATCTGTCAATCTTTTTTCTAAAGTTCAAACTTTTCGTTTTGGTGCGACTGATGGTGTCGTTGAAGTGATTCTCGGTGACAATGATACAGTCGTTACACAGCGGCTCGTTAAGACAGCTTCGGCTCCTGACAGCAATTATATTTCGCACTATGTTAACCCGTCAGAGACACTGAAAGCTTTTTATCGCGGTGATGAAATGGCGTTTTATGTAGAAGACGGCACGAAAAAAGCTTGGCTGTGGCAATCAGAACATGATGATTCATCCCTTTACAGTGCTTATGAGGAATACATCGCCATGCTCGATTCAAATGATATTCGAAGTGTTTCACGTGCGAAAGTAATGCTCAATCTATTCGCTGAGCATGCAGAAAATGATTTTGAATTAGTCGAGCGCTTTACCGATTTTTATGAATGGATGATGGGCAATTTTGGTGTGGATCTCATCATTGGCGAATCGGATGATCCAATCACGTCTATTTTTGAATATTATCATTATGATGATGAGACCGGTGATCTCGTCTTAACGGCACCTTCAGATCAAAACAGTGCTGAAGCGGCAGCTGTTTCCCGTTTATTGTCAAGCAATGGACTTGGTATTTATATTGCTGAAGGCTATCCGTATTTTGAGACAATGGCGACATATCTCGATCGGAATATGCCGATGACATCTGATGAAATTAAGACATTTATAGCGTTTAAAAAGCAACAGTATAGCATATTCCCAGTCTACTCTGAAGGCTATCTTATTCAGCAGCCTGAAGTTATTGCCGATGCAATGTATCTCTTTGAAACGGCCGCTGCATCGTATCCAAATGAGCCGGCATTTGATGATGCCGCTTACTATGCCGATTACTTTTTCGAGACCCTTGCAGTGCCATTGTCCTTCGAAATGGATGGCACGAAGTATTATGCTGGAGGCTATATTCAACCGGACTTTTATAATACTTACCATCAATATATCGAAAAATATCCTAAATCAAAGTATACAGCAATATTCAAAAAGATAGTTGTATACCTTGATTCGGCAAACGGCAAATACACTGAGGCGCTCAACCAGTATTTAAATGATCTGGGCTATGCTGCAGATGCTGAGATGATTCATGAAGCGACTCAACAACAGGCTGATTTTAAAGCCATTGAGCGCAAGGCGACCGCTGCTAAACCTGTTCGAACGAATCGTGTTGAAGTATCTGACGGCATTTCACTCATTGAGGCAATTGCCCCCGATACCGAAGTCGTTTTAAAAGCAGGGCTTTATCAGATTCCATATGACAACTTTGAAAATCCGTATGTTTCATGTGAAGATGGCACCTTAATCATTAAGGATTTGTCGGGACTGACAATTATTGCAGAGGGCGGCATACAGGCAGATCTTGTGACAGATGCCTATATGGAAGTGATTAAACTGCAATCTGTTTCTGATATCTATTTCGATAATCTGCGGGTGGGGCATATTTATGCCTATTGCGTTGGCGACGTGATTGCCGTAAAGGATGGACACGATTTGCACTTTGACAATATGATCTTATATGGCTGCGGTTATCGCGGCATCAACCTTGAAAATACTGAAGATGTTCATGTAACCAATAGTCTTATCAGCGATTGTCAAGCGAGTGCCATCAAGCTAGATCATGCATCAAATATCACCATTGCCAATACAGGTCTTTTGCGAAATGGTGAGCAGGTTCTTCAATTTGCTGCTACACAGGATGTCCACTTTGAAAATGTTACAATAAGGGATAACAGTTATATGATGTATGAAGGACAAAACGGATTATTCAAGATTGATGACACGTCGAATATCATTTTCGACAATGTCGCAATCTTCAAAATGGTAGATCAGCCAATGATAGAGGGAATAGGACAGATTGTTGACAGCGACGGCAATATCATTGCAGAAAAATAATGTGTGGAGGCACTTATGAAAAAAAAGTGGATCATTATTCTCATCGTCGCTGCCTTTGTGATGATTTCCGATGCCAAAGGTTTGTTCGACAATTATGAAAACCAGCTGTATGACAGCTATTTTCAAGGTGAGAATGAAACAGATGACCGCATTGTCATCGTTGCTATTGATGATACATCAATCAATATGCTGGGACAATGGCCGTTTGACCGATCATATCACGGTGAACTCATTGACATCATATCGCAGGGCAATCCCGCAGCGATTGGCATCGACCTCTTGTTTGATTCCTATTCGAATGCAGCATCAGATGAGATTTTAACGACATCCATTGAAGCTGCCGGCAACGTCGTTATGGCTGAACAAGTCAAGTATACACCAAAGATCAATGGTTACAAACAGGGAAGTGATACGCTTGTCAGGCAGTTTCCAGAGCTGTTGACAGGCGCTGTCGAAGGGCATATTAATACGTATCCGGACGGAGACCGTGTCATTCGAAAGACGACGCTCTTTGCACCCCAGTTTGTCATTGATGATGCCAGTTACAACTATTTGCCAAGTTTTGCCTATCAGCTCTTTAAGACTTATACAGAAAATGCAGATATTTCAGATGCAGAGCGAAGTACCTTCGAAGACAGCTTGACGAAGTATGCCGAGGAAGGCAAATCCTATTTTATTGATTACAAGGGGATGCCAAGGCAATATGATAATATTCCCTATGCACTTGTTTATAATGAAATGATACCGCCAAGTTATTTTGAGGACAAAATTGTTTTAATTGGGCCATACGCCAACGGCCTCCTAGACGAGTACATCACGCCCGTCGTTCAGGAACAGCCAATGTTCGGGGTTGAAATTCACGCGAATATTCTGCAAAATCTCTTTGATGACAGCTTAAAGACACAAGCGCCGGAAGTGTTTAACCTCGTGACAATTCTCGTATTGGCAATACTGACATTTTTTATTTCAGAACGTTTTTCGCCGCTTAAAGGGCTTAGCATTCTCATACTTATCGCCGTGGGTTACTTGTTCATCGGTAAAAAAGTCTACGAGCAGGGGTATGTGCTTGAACTCTTTTATCCGCTCTTAACAATGGGTATTCTGTATGTAACGGCTTTGGCCTACCACTATTTGGAGCAATTGAACGAGAAACGACGCATTCGATCGCTCTTTGGACGCTATGTTGCACCTCAGGTTGTCAATAAGATTTTAGAGGATTCTGACAGCATCAACCTCGGTGGTGAAAGACGGTTTATTTCAGTGCTTTTCGTTGATATTAGAGGATTTACACCGCTTTCAGAACGATGTGAGCCGGAAGAGATCGTTGAAATTCTCAACAGCTATCTGGATCTATGCGAACAGTCCATTTTTACGAATAAAGGCACGCTGGATAAATTCATTGGTGATGCGACTATGGCAATCTACAACGCGCCGCTGGAGCTTGAAGATCACGCTTTTTATGCGGTCAAAACTGCTTGGGATATGAAACAAGGGGCTGCACTTTTAAAAGAAGGGCTGCTGGAGCGCTTTGGCAAAACAGTCGATTTTGGCATCGGTGTCAATACCGGCTATGCGGTTGTCGGCAATATTGGATCAAAACGCCGAATGGATTATACTGCCATCGGAGATACTGTCAATACATCTGCGCGTCTTGAATCAAATGCTAAGCCAGGGCAAATACTAATTAGTCAGACGACCTATGATCTCGTTAAAGAGCGTGTTGATGTCAAACCGCTTGGTGAGATCAAGGTGAAGGGTAAGGAGACAATGATACCAATCTACGAAGTGGAGGGGATACGTTCAGATGACACCAAATCAAATTAAAGTAAAATTTTTAGGCGTAAGAGGTTCATACAATTTATCCAATGCAACCATTAATAAGTATGGCGGCAATACGAGCTGCGTACAAATCGAAACAGCAAACGATGTTGTTTTCATTGATGCTGGGACTGGTATTACAAAGGTTGACGATATCTTTGAGTCGAAGCGGATTCATCTATTGCTGACGCATTATCACTGGGATCATATTATTGGACTGCCTTTCTTTTCGACACTTTATACCCATCCTCATCAGTTGTATGTTAAAGGATTTAAGCCGGAAAATTATTCGCTCACTGATGCGATGAAGTTATTGTTTAATCCACCCTTTTGCCCAATTGGCTGGCAGTCTGTTGCCAATCGTATGGTGATTGAAGAAGTTCCTATGCAGGGTGCTTTTATGATTGGCGATATTGAGGTGAAGCATGTACCGATCATGCATCCCGGCGGCGCTGTCGGTTACCGTTTCGATTTTAAAGGTGTTAGTATTTGTCTTTTGACTGATATTGAGCTCAGTCCCGAATTTCAGACTTACGAAAGTGATTTTGAACACATAAAAGCATTTGTTGAAGACGTTGACGTCATGGTAATGGATGCCGCGATGACCGATGATGAGTACTACGGCAATGAAGGCAGTCGAAAAGTCGGCTGGGGACACTCAACGATTAACGAATGCATTAAGCTGGCAAAAGCAGCCAATGTTAAGGCAACTTATATCACACATTATTTGCCGTACCGCAAAGATCGCACGAACGATGCGTTGATAACGCTGATCTCTAAGGATCATGAGGGCATTTTCTTTGCAGCAGAGGATTCTGAGCTCATCTTTGAGGCGCATTGAAAGGATAACACTATGGTCAACACGAAGATAAATGACTACTATGAAAAGCTTATTAAAGTGGGCATGGCATTAACAGCAGAGAAAGACTACAATCGTCTGCTGGAACTCATTTTGACCGAGATGCGTAAAATTGCCAATGCAGATGGTGGAACCCTGTATATTTTAACGGAAGGCCAATTATGTCATAAAATTATGCAGAATGTTTCAATGAATGTCTTTTTGGGAGGCGGCGGTGAAAGTATTGGCTTTGCTCCTATTGTTATGGATGAAGCCAATATTTCAGCCTATGCGGCAATTCATCAGACTGCTGTCAACATCCCCGATGTCTATCATACCAATCTCTTTGATTTTTCCGGACCTAAAAATTTTGATAAAGAAACAGGTTATGTTACAAAGTCGATGATGGCCGTGCCGCTGATTAATCGCTCAGATGAAGTGATTGGTGTTGTTCAGCTAATCAATGCCATTGAAGAGGGAGAACTCGTTCCGTTTAATAAAGAAATCGAGAAAATATGCCTTGCACTTTCTTCGCAAGCGGGGGTCGCTCTTGAAAACATGCAGTATGTTGAGAATATTCGCGGTCTATTCGATTCTTTTGTCAAAGTGCTGGTGACTGCCGTCGAGGAAAGAACGCCATATAATGCCAATCACTCTCGTAATGTGGCCGTCTTTGTAGAACGATTTGCCAAAGCGATTAATACTTGGCAGGAAGGGCCTTATGCAGGTACTTTTTTTGATGAAGAGCACATTAAAAGACTCGTTATGGCAGCATGGGTGCATGATATTGGCAAGGTAACGGTCCCGGAAAACGTCATGAACAAACCGACGAGGCTGGCATCGGAATTTGACATTGTTTCAAAGCAAATCGAGCTCATTGAAGCGAAAATTAATGAACGCTATTATCAGGCGCTGATTGAACCGGACACTGTACAGGCGACAGCACGAGAACTTTGGGAAATGGATTTGGCATTTATCAAACACGCGCGGGAAATTGTCCAAAAGGTCAATGAACCGAGTACTTTTGTCGATGAGACACTTTTGCGCGATATTGATGAGATTTATATGCGCCACTTTATTGGCGTTGAAGAATCGCTCTTAACGGATAAAGCATATGAATTTCTCAGAATTCAGCGCGGAACGCTAACGCATGAAGAGCGTACCATTATGGAAAACCATGTTGTGACGACTGAAAAAATGCTTTCAAAAATGACATTTCCAAAAGATCTTAAAGAAGTGCCGTGCTGGGCAGTTAATCACCACGAATTCCTTGATGGCTCAGGCTATTCCAGAGGACTGAAAGGCGATGAAATTTCGACAGAAGTCAGAATGCTGACCATTATTGATATTTACGATGCACTGACGGCAACAGACAGACCTTACAAAAAGGGGATGCCGCCAGAACGTGCCTTTATGATTTTGGGCAACATGGTAAAAGAAGGCAAGCTCGATGGTGAGCTGTTGAAAATTTTCGAACATACGGATGCATGGCAGTTTAAGAATTAAAAGGTTATTCTGACAAATGAACGGATTATCTGTGAGCATTTTAACTAAAATTTAAGCATTTCAAAATGTGTTGATAATGCATGTTCGATACAATGGATTTAGTGAAAGTAAAAAGCGGCGGTTTGGGTCGCATGGATTCTAAAAAAAGATGATAAGGGGAAAACATATGAGAGCACATGAAGTCGATTATAAATTATTTGGTGACGATCTTCAATTTGTTGAGATCGAGCTTGATCCAAAAGAGAGTGTTATTGCAGAAGCGGGCGCGATGATGTACATGGATGCGCCGATTACGATGGACGCGATTTTTGGTGATGGCGTTGAGCGCAGTGACGGTCTAATGGGAAAACTCATGGGTGCGGGCAAACGCATAATTACAGGAGAAAGTCTTTTTATGACGCAGTTTACGAATGAGGGCAGCGGCAAACAGCGCGTCGCTTTTGCAGCGCCGTACCCTGGTAAAATTATTCCCATTGATTTAATGGACTATAATGGTCGATTGGTATGTCAGAAAGATGCTTTCCTATGTTCAGCAAAGGGAATTTCTATGGATATTGCTTTTCAAAAACGCATTGGCGTGGGTTTCTTTGGTGGTGAAGGCTTTATTATGGAAAAGCTTGAAGGTGATGGATTGGCTTTCTTAAATGCCGGTGGAACCATTATCCAGCGTGAACTTGCACCAGGCGAAGTGATAAAAATAGACACAGGCTGTCTTGTGGCGCTTACGGATCGCGTCGATTACAATATTGAAATGGTGAAGGGAATTAAAAGCGCCGTATTTGGCGGTGAAGGTTTATTCCTTGCAACACTTCGAGGTCCAGGTCACGTTTGGCTCCAATCACTGCCTTTTAGCAGAATGGCAGATCGAATTCTCTCTAATGCGAGAGCGCATGGCGGCAAAAGCACAGGTGAAGGCAGCGCGCTGGATTTATTGGGAGGCCTTGGCAACTTGCTTGATGGTAAATAATGAATCTTTTGATTAAAATAAAAACCGGCGACACAATAGGTGTGCGCCGGTTTTAAAACGTGTGTATATCAGATTCGTTCATTATTATGATGTAAAGATTCAGCGATCTGCAAAGCTACGGCTTATCGACGGTCTCCTTTTGTTTGGGTTCAAAGAATGAAAGGATTACAGATAGAATGAGCAGTGCAATCGAAAAATATATTTCTGCGTGGTGCTTCTCGACAGGGCAGACATTGGGCGGCAAATTAGCGGTCCCCATCCTAATCATAATAAATGTATAGAGAGACATTGCAATGGCGACGAGAAAGATCGCGTCGGATATTTTCTTAATTCGAGATTGTTTGGTATAATACATAAGTAAGCGTTTCATAGAGTGTCCTTTCAAATAGAAACCATTTAACGAATGGTATAATACATGTTAGGTGTCTTTAAAACAGTCTATCATTTACATCACGCAGAGACAACTGTATGATCGCGAAATAATCATCAAAGGAGTAGACATGCAGATAGAAATTGAAATGATCAAGTGGCTGCAAAGCTTTGCAACACCTCAACTAGATAGAGTATTTGAATGGGTTACTATGCTGGGAGAAGATACAATTTACATTTTTATTCTGACACTGCTGTATTGGTGTATTGACAAGCAGCTTGCCAGAAGGCTTTTACTTGGACTTTCCTTATCCGTTTGGGTAAACGGCCTGATTAAGACCGTATTGAATATTCCGAGGCCTATTGGTGTTGAAGGGATTCGAAGTTTACGGATTGAAACGGCAAATGGTGCTGCTTTTCCCAGTGGGCACACGCAGACGATTGCAACTTTTATGTGGCTCATTGGACATGAAGCCAAGCGTCGATGGGTATATGTCTTAGGTATTCTGTTAACACTTGCCGTTGGCATATCGAGACTTTACTTAGGTGTGCACTGGCCTAAGGATATCCTTGGCGGTATAATACTGGCAATTATAATTGGACAGATTGCTATTGTCATTAATCGAAATATCGAACAAATGGGACATTATATGCCGCTTTTTATCACGTTGATACTGGCATTGGCCTCACTGTTTTTGTATCGGGATATTGCTTATTTAAAAACGGTTGCGATGCTCTCAGGTTTTGTCATTGGTTATGCGCTTGAAGAGAATTTTGTGAATTTTGATGTGCGCGGAAGCGGGGATCAGCAATTGTTCAAATATATGATTGGCATCGCAGGCATTATTGGCATACAGGTTGGTTTGAAGCTGATTCTGCCATACACGGCACCATTTATTTTTGCGCGTTATTTTTTAATGATGGTATGGGGACTCTATTTGGCGCCGCAACTTTTTGTTGTGCTTAGACTGTCACGCCATCGCATCTTTTAGGAGGTTTGATGGAACATCAGAAAGCGATTGTCTATGCGCGTGAGAATGGGCTGTTTGAGCAACTGGAAAAAATATATGCGCAAGTTCCGCAATGCAGTGGCTGTATTGGCTGTAAGGCCTGCTGCTCCGAATCCGTTGATACAACATATATTGAATTCCTCTATGTCCTCAATCGTTATTATCCAATGTATGAGGACTTAGCTTCTCTGCCGGATGGTATTCGGGGACGCTTGTTGAAATTCACACTTTTTGAATTGGCTATTCCACAGAAATGCCCTTTTTTAAATGAAGAAGGGCGTTGTGAGATCTATGAGGCGAGACCGTTGGCATGCCGTGTTTACGGAACGCTGTCACGTTCTGATTATGAAGCAAATTACGAAGCAGTTGTCCGTCAGAACCTCGAGATGGGCAAAGTGCTTCAAAAGGAAAACGGGATTATGCCGCATCGGGCATTGATGCTGCGTAAAATTCCCTATTGTGAACATGTTGCCGTCTCAGCACATGTGACGCCGGCGATGCAAACATCATGGCAAAATGAGCGCATTAATCTTGATGGAAAGTTGTACTTTGAGCATTTAATGTCAATGAAACGGCTTAATGGTAATCTAGTAGGGCACTTTTTTACGGAGGATCGTATTTTAGATAAATTGCCGGAGACACTGATACCATCACTTCGGATCAGTATACTTGAAGCGCTTCAAAAGTAGAGGTGCTATTTAGATCAGTACGATCTATTTGAAAGATTCCAAATAATTATTTATATTTGGGATTTTTTTATTTTTTGTCACCGAAAATAATAAGTATTTCCGTATAACATGGTGTCAAAACAATTGAAGCGATTGCATCATTCAAATTTTAATCCTTTTGCCATAGTGGGCACATCCTTCGTGAGATGGGAATTTACCAAATTGTCGTGAAGGAGCAACTTGAGGATATGATGCAATTGCCTTGATTAATCAAAGTAAAATATGATCAAGGGAGGCAACGATGAAAAAAATATTAAAAACAACATTGGTAATGGGCATTATAGTATCGCTCGCTGCACCGACTTTTGCCGGGAACGGGAATGCCAATGGCAATGGCAACAGTGCAGCCAAAGTGAATGGTAGTACGTGGAAGACGCAGCTTCAGAATGAAATAAAAGTAAATGAAAAACTGGAACTCAAAATTCATGAAAATACTATTTTGGATGACGATGAAGACCAAGATGATGACGATGTGATTTACAGTGGGTTACCTTATGGTTTGTTTAAAAAGGAAGTCCTGCCTTATGGTCTTTCCAAACGAGAAATATTACCTTTTGGATTGGCAAAACAAGTTGACGGCTATTGGGACAATGGATTGTATCAACTAGATGCAGAAGCACTGATTGATAAAACGGAAACGCTTATTGAAACGGCTAATGATACTTATGATGCTTTTGAAGACAGTGATTATACAGAAGAACTCAATGCGCTTTCTGATGCAATTAATGATGCAGAGGATGCAATTGATTTACTGGAAGATGCCATTGATCAGGTTGCCCAGGGTGAAAGTGTGTCTCTGACAGCTTTGACAGATGCCTTTAGAACACTTCAGCAAGCCGTGTCGGTATTTAGTGATTTGGAAGTGGTAGATGAGGATGCCGTTGCCGCTTTAACGGAACAAATTAAATCAATTGAAGACGTTTTAAATGGTTCGGTTTATGGTGAAGTTCAGGGAATATACCCAACAGATGCAGATGAGGATCTCTTAGCTTATATTGAAGAAATTGAGGCAGCAATGGATGAAGGACTGACTTATTCGGAGTACTTGATTTACAGTCGAAACCTCACAAAGCTCTATGATGCCTTTCTTGATAGTAGATATGCTGTCGAAGATGAAATTGCCGGGTACAATGAGATCGTTTCAGATTATCAAGATGAGGTTGCAGCATGGTTGACAGCCGGAGAAATCAACGACACTGATATTGCAGTTATCAGCACAGCGTTTTACGATTATTATAAAACAGTAATGCTGACGCCAACACTTGACGTGGAGGCGCTTGTAGCAGCTGCTTCACTTGATCAGCGTCTCGAACGTATCGAAACAGCACGTGACGCGCTATTGACTGAATAATGCCGCTGCATTGCAGACACTGTGCAAATGACGTATAATGGCTTCAGTATGGAGGATTCTTTTCATGAATAATCACTCGATTATTGAGGCAAAGCACAATATAACAGTTCGCAATCAAGTTATTTCAGATAAAACCCCCTTTGTCATTTACATGGTTTCACAAACGATGGGACGTTATGTCGAAACAGAAAACGATATTGAATTTCTCGTTGGACTTGAAGCGTTGAATGAAGCCATTGATAAGTACGATGTACAAAAAGGCGCATTTGAAAGTTTTGCAGGTGTCGTCATTAAGAATCGCGTACTGGATACACTGCGGCAATCGTCAAAACATCAAAAGACGATGACTTTTCAAGAAGATTTTGAAGTGACAGCGGTTGAAGATCAACTGGATTTAAAAATAGAATTAAATGAATTTCGGGCACTGCTAAAACAATACCGATTGGATTTCGACAGCATGGCGGTCAAATCACCAGCGCATCGAGATACGCGTGTTAGAGCACTAAAATGTGCCGGTCGGCTCTCAAAAATGACGGCCATTGTAGCCGCGATCCAATCAACCCTTAAATTACCAATTGCGATGCTTGTTAAACAGAAACTTGAAACAAGACGTTTTTTATATGCTCATCAACGGTACATTCTATTTGCCAGCTTGGCATTTATTTATCATTTTTCTCAAATAACATCGTGGATCGACGAGGTGATAGGAGGTGAGCGCGATGAAATACTATAAAGGACGTGTGATGGCGATAGAAACAGATGTTGCATACGTTTTTTCCAATGATGGCAGAATCGTGCGAATCCAAAAACTTGGTGATATGCATCTGGGTCAGCCCGTCATGTTCACAGACAATGATATTGTTTATCGCAAAGCGCGTTTACCAAAATTGTGGCGTGCTTACGCAGCGGTACCGGCGCTGCTGTTATGTTTAATGGCAGGCATGTTTCAGTTTAATGCGGTACAAGTGTACGCAGCACTCGCAGTAGATATTAATCCAAGCATGACACTGCTGCTTAACCGCGAGGCTAAAATCCTTCGAATAGAAGCACACAATGAGGATGCAGAAGATTTATTGGCAACCGTAGAGCCATTAAAGGGTAAGACGGCAGTCGATGCAGTTGGGACCATTATTAAGGCCTCCGATGCGCTCTATTTAACCCCGGCAAATGATGATGTTTTTTTAGCTGCAACGGTTTTGAAAAATGGTTTTTCAGCGGAGCCGGATCGACTCCTTGATGAAATTGTCGCCGATGCCGAACAAACGGTATTTGAAGAAGATGTCTCGATTTATACAGCAACACTGAATGCTGATGTATACCATGTATCAAAGGATGAAAATATTTCGATGACATCCTATGTCTTAACACATGATAATGCGGCGATACCTGCTCAAGATTCCTCAGAATCGGAAATGCAAGTGCAAACGCCACAGGCAAGCGATACGGCCTTAGAGCATGCCAACGAGCATGCAAGTATGTTTATACAGACTAAAATTCCACGAAAGTCAAATGGGAAGAAAGTCAAGGATGTTGATGATGATTTACAGGAACCCCTTGATATGAATAATGTCCGTGATGAATCGTCAAAACCAGACAACGGCAAGGATCGTGATAACAACGGCAATAGTCAAAGCAATGTAGACAATCATGGAAAAGGCAACGGTCAAGACAACGCAGATGATCCAGCGAACGCTAACGGTCAAGGCAACGCCAATAATCCAGCGAACGCTAACGGTCAAGACAACGCAGATGATCCAGCGAACGCTAACGGTCAAGGCAACGCCAATAATCCAGCGAATGCTAACAGTCAAGGCAACGCCGATAGTCCAGCGAACGCTAATGGTCAAGGCAACGCCAATAATCCAGCGAATGCTAACGGTCAAGGCAACGCCAATAATCCAGCGAATGCTAACGGTCAAGGCAACGCCGATAGTCCAGCGAACGCTAACGGTCAAGGCAACACCGATAGTCCAGGAAACGGCAGTGACAATCAACAGAAAAATGGACAGAATAACACTGATGATCTAAAGCGTGAGTCTACAGAAGAGGATGCTGATTCGACAAAACACTCGAAAGGACAAGGCGAAGTAAATGGACGTCAAGAGAACGACGGTGAACGCAACGAAAAGCGTCCCGATAAAAACGCTGATAAAGGCAACACGCATAACAATTGATTGATAGAATCAGTTAAGCCGTAGTTGAGGTGATTTTACTATTTAAATGACAATCCTTTTACTGCAATCGATTTGTTTTTTGTAAGATGGTAAATTAACCTATTATGTAAAGAATCAACGTAAGGCGATCATGCTATTTTTTTAGTTGAGTGATTTTTCTCATCATTAGATTAATATAAAAAGCGCTTATTAACTGTTTAACAGCTAATAAGCGCTTTATTGCGTTAAGCGCGAGTGGCGAGATTAAATATATGAGATCGTACTCAGCGCCGTTTGTCCTACTTTTTTGACATTGTCTCAGAAACGTCAGCGCAAGCGACCATTGCCTTGATGACACCATGCCTAAAACCGGATTCTTCAAGTTTGGCAACTGCCTCAATCGTCGTGCCGCCAGGGGAAGTGACCATGTCCTTAAGTGCACCGGGATGCATTTTTGTTTCCAAAAGCATTTGTGCAGATCCAAGCATTGTTTGAGCAGCCATCAAGTAGGCTTTGTCTCTAGGTAAACCAAGTTTAACGCCTGCATCTCCCATTGCTTCAAGCATCATAAACATGTAGGCAGGTGAGGAGCCTTGAACGGCAATACAGGCGTGTACCAGCGATTCATTGAGAACCTCGACGAGGCCAACGGATTCAAAGAGTTTCTTAACAGTTTGACAGGAGGGTTCGTCTTCTGAGACGTCAGTAAAAATAACACTCATGCCGGCACCAACCTGTGCGGGAGTATTCGGCATGACGCGATAAAGTTTTACCGGATCATCAAAGTACTGTTTGAGTGTTTGGGTGCTGACACCTGCTGCGACGGAAATGACAATATGGTTGTCAGTAAACAAAGTGCGCAATGGGGTAATGACAGCATCAATCATATAGGGTTTAACGGCAATAATAACAATTTCAGACTGCTGAACGATGAGTGCATTATCAAGTGTTGCCGCAATGCCAAATCGCGATTGAAGTTCTCGAATAGTTTTTTCACTTCTCGCACTGGCAATAATGTGCTCTGTCTTATACAAGCCGCTGTTGATAAATCCCCCGATAATAGCTTTTGCAATGTTGCCGCCGCCTAAAAAGCCAACTTTATATTTCATAAATCTATTAGAGCTCCCTTCCGTAATTAATCATAAAAATATTGTAACATTTTATCACCCTAATTTCAGTATTTAATTGCAGAATAAAGTAGTGTATAATGGTGTGGAATTAAAATGAATATTGAGAGGTTCTACATGACTTTAAAACAAATTTTGAAACTTACAGAGAAAGCGGCGATAATGGAAGAGCTCATATCGCTTTATCCTGAATGCCTGCCATATAAAGCTGAACTTGAACGAGTGATTAACTATATTAATGAGACGCCGGCTTTCACATTTGAAGCGTTTGAAATACACATTGCCTTGATGGATCCGTCGGTAATGACGGATTTTGAAGACGATATTGATGAGGATGCATACCTTGTCGTATCCGGCTATGCGAGAGAAGAAGACATGGATTTCACGCTTGGATTTACCAAATGGGAAGAGTGGTCGAATGCAGAAATATTAATTGAAGAAGATATTCTCATATCAAATGAAACGCTGGCAGCTGTCTGCTTATATGAAATGACCGTTTATGGATATGATCAAGAAACAATTGCCAGAGAATTTATTGCGATTGAAAGTGGTTTATCTGCTGAAATGTTTCACTGAATAAACCGAATACAGATATTTAAAGATATTATGCAATTGCAACCTTTAAATAATTTGTAAAAAATAGTTTCTGAATGGAGCGGTTTTATGATAGATCGGGTGAAACAAATATTTTGGGAACCATATCGCGGATTGCCTCTACAAGTCTATGCTATTTTTTTTGCACGGCTTATTAATGCTGTGGGCCTTTTTGTTCACCCACTGCTCACATTGATTTTTACACGCAAAATTGGACTTTCCGAAGCAGAGGCGGGGATTTATGTTTCCATTAGTGGTATTATTATTGCCGTTTCAAGCCTGATCGGCGGCAAGGTTAGTGATCGTTACGGTCGAAAAGTGATTATTTGTATTAGTGACGGGTTGGCAGCCGTTGCTATTGCGGCATGTTCGCTGTTTCCTGTGAGCATGTTAACCGTTTATCTGATCATGGTGGCCAATTTCTTTATCGGTTTTTCAGATCCCTCACACAATGCGTTAATTGCAGATGTAACGGAACCAGAAGATAGAGCGAGGGCTTATTCATTAACCTATTTGGGATTCAACGTCGGTTTTGTCATAGGGCCAGCGCTCGGTAGTCTACTCTTTGAAAACCATTTAAAATGGCTCTTTTTAGGAGATGGTCTTACGCTGCTCATAGCAGTTGGGCTCATTGTATTGTTTGTAAAAGAAATTCACCACGAAGCACCTTCTGAGGCGGCTATTGAAGGTTCGATTATCAAGGTCTTAAAGGCAGTTCCCATTTTGCTCGTCTTCTCGCTGATCTTAATGTTCTATAACATTGTCTATTCTCAATGGGGATTTCTGCTTCCGATTACAGCGGCTGACAGATTTTCAAATGGTGTTTGGCTGTATGGCATTCTCGCTAGTTTCAATGGTCTTGTCGTCATTTTAATGACGCCAATAATTACAGCGAGACTTTCGAAAATTACCAACACAGGTAGAATTTTCATTGGCGGGATATTCTACACAGTAGGATTTGCGAGTTTTGCTTATCCAATCGGCATTTTCGGTATGGCGGTCGGTGTCGTTATTCTAACCTTGGGTGAGATTATGGTTACCATCAGTTATATGCCGTACATTATTGCGCGAACGCCTTCGTCTCATCGCGGTAGGATGAGTGCTGTTCTGCCGATCATTATCGGTGCCGGGTATACGATTGGACCGTTGGCATCAGGAACTTTAGTGGAGCACTTTGGCGTTGATGCAACGTGGCAGATTATCGGCGGCATAATGCTGTTCAGCACGTTGTGCATGTATTTTTTTGCACGTTATGACCGCAGACAAATGATGTCACTATAAGTTTGAATAATTTAAAACGCAACATAAAAAATGAGATGATTTCCAAGCAAACAAAACCATTGGGACACAATGTCCCATTCGGTGGAAGCTGATGACTGGAGAACATCTCTTTTTTATTGGTCAATGGCTAATGATTCAACATTCAAAAACCTGTTTTAATTCAGTTATGGATTCAGGTGAAGTTATTTTAATGCGTTTTTCAAGTGTCATTAAATGTGCTTCAATTAATGCTGTATTAATTATTGGAGGTGCGTAAACCGTAAAAATGGCATCACGTGTTTTGGCTGTGATTTTACTTCTAGAATCAGGGCCGCGCAGAATACTTGAGAAGACGCCTTGCGCATCATACAAAATGAGATCGTTTTTGGTAGCAGTGACCTCTTTTCCTGAAATCGACTGATAATGCTCATTTCCGAATGCGATACTGAGCGATAGCGGGGGCGTTAAGCAGCTCAAATCGTGACCGGCAGTGAGCAGCATTGTTTCAATTTCGGTAAAAAACATCGATTGAAGCAATGCGGTTTTAGCATTTCTGGGTGGTTTGCCGCTGATGATAGATTCAAGCTGCGGCAATAGATGATAGCTTTGTTTAAACTGCTTGTAATAGGTGACGTAGGCATTTATGGGTGCAATAGCTTTTAAAGCGGGTCGATTAAGACCGTCATATTTTGCTCTGATGGTCTGGTAAAATGTTTCGTTGTCTGTTTCGTTCTGAGACGCTGAAACATCTATGTTTTTGATAACCAGAATACCAATCTTAGTCCCTGGATATTGTACGGGGACTTTTTGATCGAATTTTAACATCGTTAGACCTCCTCTTTCATTGAAAACCGTCCTTTTGACTTTTTCATAGCATTTGTTATTATTATAAAGTGAACACTGGAGTGAATAAAGTGCCAGTTTGATATGGTTTTTACAGTACCAGTTTGGAGGCTTTGTATGTGGGGAATTACAGTGAATCGAGATGATGAAATGACGCTTTCGCGTCAGATCTTTACAGCATTTAGAGATCAAATATTAGCGGGGGAGCTTGAACAAGGTGAAATACTGCCATCGACGAGAGCACTTTCAATTGACTTAGGTGTTTCGAGAAATACGGTTTCGGAAGCTTATGAAATGCTTTGGACTGAGGGGTTTATTGTTACACAACAGGGAGCGCAATCACGTGTCGCCGATGGACTTGTCATAACACGAAATGTTCCAGAAGCAGTTCAGAAGCCCATAGCGATGAAACAAGTACCAATTGAATGGCATTTTAAAACGGGACAGCCAGATCTTTCGCTTTTCCCAAAGACTCAATGGCGTAAAATGATTCGTGAAGCTGTCGATGATTTTTCAACGCCGGATTTAACGTATAGCGGTCCCAAAGGTTACGAACCTTTATGTGAAGCCATTTCGAAATGGCTGATGAGAAGTCGGAATATGCATGTGCCCATAGAGGATATTTTTATTACTGCCGGTGCAACGCAAGCTTTCTTTCTACTTGTAGAAATATTAAAGCGAGAAGGCTGTGCATTTGCACTTGAAAATCCTTCACACCCGGCGATGCGAACTGCTGTAACCGATTCTGGTTCTATGATTCAATGGATGACGGTAACGCAAAGCGGCATTGAGACAACTGCTTTAAAAAAAGTGCCCATTGCCGCTGTTTATACGACACCGTCGCATCAGTTTCCGCTTGGCGGCATATTACAAGCTTCAACACGTGCGGAGCTTATTCGTTTAGCGGCAGAATGCGATTTTTATATTATTGAAGATGATTACGATAGCGAATACCGTTATTTTGGCGCCCCCATTAGTCCGATTTATGCAATGGATGCATCACGTGTGATTTATGTCGGGACATTTAGCAAAACATTGTTTCCGGCACTTCGAATAGGTTTCGCAGTGATTCCGAAATCGCTCCAGACGAAATGGCGGCATTTTAGGAATTACTTAGATGTGCAGAATCCAATTTTGGAGCAGATGGCATTAGCAAAGTTTTTGAATACGCGAAAAATGGATAAGCATATTCAACATATGCGTCGTATTTATGCGGCAAAACGGCAGATCCTTTTAGAGGCAATTGAAGAACAGTTTGATTGTCAGGTATTGCCGTGGGGAGATGCTTCTGGTTTGCATTTAGCACTTCAATTTCCAGGTCATGCTTTTAATGATCATTTTATTGAAAGGTGTCGAATGCGGGGATTATTTGTTCAGACAGTTCAGCAGTATTGCACAAGTGAGTTGCAGCATCAGGATAAACTGCTGCTGGGATATGGTCATTTAAGGGAGACGACAATAAAAGAAGGCATTGCTGTTTTAAAAGAAATGATACAGCAAATGCCTTCATAATGTCAATTAACGGTTACTATTTGATGCTGCTGTGCTTCATTTGATTCCGCTTTTGCAGGCATGCCGTTATAGATGTCCAACATCATTTGGCGGGTGGCGTCTGCATCATAATAGTAATAACTGAGACCGTCTGATCCTGTTCCGATGGACTTTGCCGGCAAGGTATGCATGTGAATCTTTGCATCATTGATGCCTAGCATGCCAATGGTGTAAAGCATACCATCAGGGATGGATAAATCAGTCTCGACTTCTTTGATCGCACCAGAGACGATATAAGGTAATTTGGGACCAATTGCCTTTTTAGCAGCGGCGGCGATAAAGGCTTGTTGTCGCCCAATTCGCTGAATATCACCCTCTCGAATTTTACCATCGTTTGATTTCCTGAATCGGAGATAGCCGATAGCGTTGTCACCGGTAATGACTTGTGGCCCTGCTTTAAAATCAATGTGGAGAGGAGGGGTTGCATAAAGATCATCATATTGCATGTCAAAAGGAACGTCGATTTCAACGCCGCCGAGCAAATCGACGATTGATTTGACGGCATCGTAATTGACGGTGACAGTATGATTGATCTCGATTCCGAGGATATTGGAAATTGCATGGGATACGCCATCAACGCCCCCAACATCTTTAAAACCGTATACGGCATTGAGCTTTTTTTGTCCAAGCTTCGTCTTGCCATCTGTTGGATAATACGTATCACGTGGAATGGCAATAACATCGACTGCGTTGTCGCGAGTCGACATGGAGACGAGGAGCATCGTATCTGTTCGCGTGCCTTCAATTCCCAAAACCAATATGTTAATGCGATCGTTATAAAAGACTGCAATTGCAGTTATAATGGCGATCAAAATGAGTATCGCCAGGATTATTTTTCGTTTCATAAGAACCTTCAAAGTCATACAAGATATGGCATGATAGCCATCCGAATGATAGTATAGACCTTTTTCGTGATAAATCAAGTTTATTGTTATGACATTTTGATGACAGTTTAAAAACTGTATTTCAGCACATGTGTGAAATTACATAAACTTTACATTGGCATAACTTCAAATTGATGACACTATATGAACGCTTACGCTATAATTTAGATACATCCTAGATGTGAAAACTTTATCGGTTTTCAAATTACCTCTATGGTAAACATCCTACAAATGAAAATCTCAGAAAAAGGAATTCTAGACGCCCAACTAGGATTCCTTTTTCGATTCTGTCTTCCTATAAGTCTTTCCGATAAGAAATGACTGCCTTCAACGGTTGCCTTTTGCATAGGGGCTGATTATAATAGAGAAAATGTGATATTTGAGAAAATGAGTATTTTTACATTTCGATATGGAGCAGCATAGGTCATGAAGGTTGCAATTGCTAGTTTAGCAGCAGTTGCTTGAATAGAATGCCTTAACTGTTATGACCATAATTGTTATAAACGGAGAGGTGGCTATGATAAGAAACGTTAAGAAAATAAATAGACGATTAATGATCATCTTCATCTTGCTATCTGTATTGATCGGCAGTCTACTCACCATTTTATATTTGCCGCGATTAAGGTCACGGGTTGTGATGACAGCATCCAAAGCTTATGAAAATCGAACAGCAGATCAGGCAATTGCACTGTCAATTCCTGTGCATGATAGTGATACTTCTTTGGCTTGGTATCCACAAATGCTCACTTATAATGACAGAGGCGGTTATAATCGAATGAACAATGTAAATACTGAATTGACAATCTATTATACATTTGGTGATTTCAGTGGTTATGGTTCTAAAGCACATGCTGCCTTTTATGATGTTGAGAGTCCCTATTATGCTTCTTTTTTTGGCGGGTACGTCATTGGCAATGCCGGTGGCGATTGGTCGCAGAAACCGATACTGCTGGCTTCTGTGCCGCACTATGACTATACGCAGCTAATTTTGTCTGCATTGGGATGCCCTGATAAAAGGTTGAAATTTGAATATGAAGTATTAGAAACAGAAGAGGGTGTCTATACAGCAGGAAGTGATCGGTGGACACGCTATGATTTACGTATAGAAACAACTGGCGTGACACACCCACAGAGAGACTTTCTAATGCATGATTTGCAATTCGGCCCTTCGCCATTACCTGCGGCATATTCGCCAGAATTGATCGCGGGTTCTTTTGAGCCCATCGTGCTTTATGCCGTTTTATATGCAAAATATTATGCGGCGCAGGATACAGAAATAATGCTATATGTATTGACAGCTGACAAGCAGCTGCTGGAGCAGACAGATGAGCGCTTGCTGTCAAAGACAACACTTCACTTTACAGATTGATGCGATACTGACTGAGCGTATCGTAAAGACTGGAAACGCCGCTGGACCAGTTTGGATCTTCCGCATAGATGACATTGAGCCATTCAAATGCATCTGCACCTGTCGGCATGGTTGTCAGCCTGTCCTGTATGAGTTTAATGGCGATAACAGTGGTGTCGTTGAGTGAGGTGTTATAATGCTGCCAACTTCTGAATACATTGTATGGATTGTTGACGATTCGATGCTTGGCACTTGAAGTTTCTGGAATGAATCCTTGCTCTTGACCAATAATGGCAAGCAGCAGCAACGGGTCGAGATCATTGACTTTGGCCAGAATGATGATCTCATTTAAAAAGGATTCATTGACGAGGTAACTATTGCGCTCAGGGCTTAGATAATTTCTCAGTGACAGGTAGTCTATAGGTCGATAGCTGTAAGGTGCATTTTCAGGCAAATAGGGATTGTGAATCGTTTTATAGTTGATTGCAATGACTTGCTTTGATTGCATTTTGACGGCCTTAATAATTTCCAGATGGGGTGCCAATGGTGTTATGAGTTGAGCTGTATGAGGCGTTCCAATAGTGGACGACGGACTTTGATGTTGGGATGGTGAATTGATTTGCAGTTCCTGCCCAGCATTAAGTGCGGTTACACGTGTGATCATAAGGATGCTGACAGCGAGTACCAGTACTTTTGCAAATGGCACTGTACGAAAACGAAGCCGTATGAGCGATGTGATGTGAAACCGTATATTTTTTTCATCATTTTCATCAATCTTATCATCTATTGAAGATTTAACGGAAGGTACAGCAATAATTTGTGAAGGCGTTAAGCTTTCAAGATATGCGGTGATATCCTCATCTGTAATCGATAAATCCGTATTGGCTTTGAGCCATACTTTTGAACGTTCAAGGCGTGTTTCAACAGTTGGTTCCATATCGCAGATAGCTTCCAGCACATCTAATTGATAGATGTCGCGTTGGGAATTGACAATGCACTTTTTAAGAAGATCACGTCGAATATGCTGTTTTTCGGTTTCAGTCATGCCCTTTAAATGCTGATTCAATGCATGATGCACCTGCTCGGCTAATAATTGCGCACGAAATGAAGAATTGCTGCCGGCATGTGTTTCAGCTAGATTGTGTTTTATTGTGATGATTTCTTGATAAGATAAAATCATCCAATTTTTTAAAGATACAAAGAGATCAGTCATGAGAGGTCCTTTTACGTAATTCTAACCTTTTACTATTATAATATAAATAGTTTATAGATGTCGCAAGACAATTGAAAGGAGTAATAATGAAAAAAAATATAAGCCGGCTTCTGATTTTTTTATGCGTGATGATATTGGCGACAGGCTGCACTCAGGTAAAGAGTCAAATTAAAGATATTAAAGCTGAGACATTTGGCATTGAGCGTACTTTTGATGTCTATGATGATTTTGGCAATAAAACGCTCAGCGTTACTGGTGATAGTACGGATATGCAGCCTTCGGAAGTTGACAATGTTATTCTTATAACGATTGATGGTTACACGTGGCAGCATGTCGGCTCAACAATGGTTGTTTCAGAAGAAGGGCTGACCAATGCTTTAGCCAATAGTGAGGCTTCAACAAATGACGCTGATTGGGATACTGCGGTAGAAGCGGATAATGAAACGCAGACAATTGACACGTCGAGAAATGCGTCGGGATCATTGACGACTGTTGATCGCTTTTTTAATAATGTGACGTCAAACCTCGTTGGCTTAAAGCGTGTGATTTTTGTTAAAAATCAAATGGGTGTACTCGTCGGTGTTTACGAAGGCGATAAAGTGCTTGTAGAGGATAGCAGTTTGCCAGATTCTACGAAAATACTCATTGACGATAAACGCCTTACACTTTATCGATGTGATTTTGAAATTTTTGAAGCGGAGATGCTTAGCGAATAATTTTCTTAATACAATTTAACAAACCCCAAGCTTATGCTTGGGGTTTGTTTTATACTTTTTCAAGGTAATTGACAAGTGCGTGATTGACAAGCTCAAGAATAGCATCTTTCTTATAGGGTTTTTCGACAAACACATGGCATTTAGAATGCGTAAACGCTTTATCTTCAAATTTCTTATGTGCAGAGATGATTGCGATAAATGCATCGCTGTATTTGGCTGTATTGCGAATTTCATCTGCAAGTTCTAATCCGCTTTCATAACCAAGGGAGATATCCAGCATAAAAAAGTGAATGTCGTCTTCGGCATAAATCTTTTTTGCAGTAGCGATATCTGATGCGCAATAAATATTGCCGCGTTCATCACCAAGCCCTTCAATTACCATTTTCTTGAGATTATCTAGTTGATACTTGTTGTCTTCGACGATTAAAATGTTCATAATGTCACCTCAGGAATATTATACCCTATCAAAAAGTTCATAATCAATAGAACAAACCAATATTTGTAAAAAATATTTTGATTTCAAAAAAAAGCATGCTGTAGAAAACGGAAATAAAAAAAATATAAAAAAGGGGTTTACAAACTAATTGAGAAGTGTTATCATTTGTATATAGTAACTGATAATAATTATCAATTACAAATCCTTAATCCTTATATTTCATTACTGTTAATTTTGAACCCTTTAATTGTGGTACGCCACAAGAATGTAACTTTGTTTTAATACCTCACACGAACGGATGCGTCGCCGGCATCCGTTCCTCCTTTTTTTGATTGACAAAGCCCTTGGCTGCGTGTATACTATGGATGAATTCCTACTTTATTTGTAGGATATAGATGCATAAAGAGCGCCAGGTAGGGACATTTAAGATGGATAAAATATATTTAGACAATGCGGGGACGACGAGAGTGCGAGATAATGTGCTCAAGACGATGTCCTCATTTTTTTCGACTAATTTTGACGCGCGTACAACTGAAAAGATACTGTCAGAGGCAAGGCAACGGATCATTGAACTGTTGGGTGCAAGTCAATATGATGTTTTTTTTACATCATGCGGAAGTGAAGCAAACAATATTGCGTTAAATGTAATGGCTGATCTTATACGCAAATCAGCAGGGCGTAGACGTATTTTTTATACGGCGATTGAACACGCTTCCATATACAGGACTGTTGAATCCAATGCTTTTGAAGATTTCGAACGCATTCGGCTGGCCGTTGATCGTATTGGCATGCCGCTTCACCATAATGAGATTGACGGCCAAGGTGGTGCTGCAACAATGATGTATGTCAATAACGAAATTGGCAGTATCCTGCCGGTTTACAAGTGGATAGATACCTTTAAATCTGCTAATATTTTGACACACGTAGATGCTGTTCAGGCACTTGGTCATATAAAATTAACGTTAGATATTTTAGGTGCAGATTTTGTAACACTTTCTGCCCATAAAATTCATGGACCAAAGGGACTCGGCATTCTGCTCGTAAAGCACGAGCTAGCGCCGTTCGTTGAGCAAATATTGCGTTGTTATACTATTAATATGCCGTATGTTATGGGCTTTGTAACAGCATTGGAAGCGCGTTATAAAGCAATGACCGAACACCTTGAACATGCCGCGATGTTAAAGACTTATATCATCACACGATTAAAACAAATACATCAGGAAATCAAGATTATTGGCTTTGAAGCGGTTGATTCAGAAAAGAGTGTTTCAGCAATTATCAATGTCCAACTGCCGTATCTTGAAGGGGATAGTATCGTTATCGGCTGTGATATGGCAGGAATTGCTGTTTCAAGCGGTTCAGCATGCAGTTCAGGCACTATGCAGGCCTCTCATGTGATAAAGGCTTTGGGATTTTCGGAAGCGGAAGCCAAGCGATGTTTTCGAATTTCAACGAGTGACTTTACAACAGTCGAGGAAGTTGATAGGATGTTAGAGGTGCTTTGCACAATGCTGGAACCATTTGAGGAAAGGGAAAGAAATGATCAACAATAAACGAGTGGTCGTTGGAATGAGCGGCGGCGTCGACAGTACAGTTGCCGCCTATGAACTAAAACGCATGGGATATGAAGTGATTGGTGTCAATATGCGATTATGGCAGGATCCTTATTTAGAAGATGCCCATTTAATGCACGAAGGCGGGTGTTGCAGTTTATCGGCAGTTGAAGATGCTAGGAGAGTATGTGCCCAAATTGGCATACCGTTTTATGCGCTTGATTTTAAGGCAGTCTTTAAAGAAACAGTTGTCGATTATTTTATTGATTCTTATGAAAAAGGTGAAACGCCCAATCCGTGTATCGCCTGTAATAAATTTGTTAAGTTTGATGCATTGCTTGAAAAGGCGAAACAGCTCGGTGCCTATTATGTCGCAACGGGACATTATGCTAAAATTGATTTTAACGAGGCGAGCCAAAGATATGAAATTCATCAGTCAGACGCCGTTGAAAAAGACCAGACATATGCGCTTTATAATTTGACGCAAGCGCAGTTGGCACATATTCTCATGCCGCTTGGGTCTTTCAAATCAAAAGATGAAGTACGTGCGATAGCAGCACAGTTTGACATTCAGATTGCTGGCAAATCTGACTCTCAGGAAATCTGTTTTATCCCTGATGATGACTATGTCGGTTTTTTATCCAGAAACGGCAATTCAGAAATGCGCGAAGGCGATTTTGTGTCAACAAGTGGTGACGTACTTGGCAAGCATCAAGGGATTGCACGCTACACAGTGGGTCAGCGGAAGGGACTTGGCGTTACATTTGGAAAACCCATGTATGTCGTTGGCATTGACGTCGTCAATAATCGCGTGATCCTCGGCGACAATGAGGCTGTATTTTCTGAAACGGTTTACGCAGATACAGTCAATTTTATTCCTTTTGAAGATTTTAAAGACGGCTATGCGTGCCAAGCGAAGATCCGTTATAGTGCACAAGCAGCATCCTGTAAGCTTTATCATCATAAGCAGGGGATTAAAGTCGTTTTTGAAATGCCCCAAAGAGCCGTTACGCCGGGGCAGGCAATCGTCTTCTATGATGATACGCTCCTCATTGGCGGCGGTACGATTCGCAAACATAAAAAATAATAGTTTTAAAGTTGCTTTGAGGCGTTGAATGGATGCCTCAAAGCTTGTTTTTGGTGTATAATGATCACATAGACATCGTAAGAAACATACTTAGTAGGAGATTACATGGAACGTTGGAAATCGAATTTGTATACCCTTTGGGTATCGCAAGTTGTCTCATTGATGAGTTTTGGCTTTGGCTTGCCGTTTATTCCCTTTTATATTCAGACATTAGGGGTAACGGATCCCGTCGCTTTAAAGTTTTTCTCGGGTGTGCTCAGCGCTGCTCCGGCGATAACAATGGCGGTGATGGCGCCTATCTGGGGGATGCTCTCCGATCGCTATGGCCGAAAAATCATGATTCAACGTGCAACCTTTGCCGCTACATTTCTGCTGATATTAATGGGCTGTGTGCAGAATGTGTGGCAACTCGTTTTTTTAAGACTGCTGCAAGGCGTATTTACCGGTACGATTGTTGCATCGTCTGCCTTTGTGGCTTCGAATACGCCTGATGAGAATATGTCGTTTGCCCTTGGCTTTTTATCGTCGTCAACCTTTGTCGGCTATTCGTTTGGACCGTTGATTGGCGGTGTTGTCGCCGAATTTTATGGTTATCGCGTGAGCTTTTTTGTCGGTGCCGTATTGATGTTCTTTGGTTTCTTGATTGTCACGTTAAAGTTAGTAGAAGACAAAAACTCATTTGGACAGATCAGTGCGACGAAATCAGATGGCAAGAAAGGGAAAATGACAGCTATCTTAACACAAACGATCGTTTTGCTGCTCATTATGCTATTTTTGCAGCGTATTGTTCGGACTGTTTTTTCGCCGTTTCTACCACTGTACATTCAGGAACAGCTAAACAGCTTAGAGGGAGCTTCTTCGACGACGGGGATTTTAAACGGCGTTATTGGATTGGTAACGGCGCTTTCGGCAATTGTTATCAGCAGACTTGGTGATTTATATGATAAGATTAAAATCATTCAGATACTGATGATTTTGGCACTTGTAGATGTTGTGGTACTCAATTCACTATCAGGATGGTGGGGGTTCGTGATCCCTTATACACTGATGTTCTTTATCATTGGCGGTATTGAGCCGCTGATGACGAGTATGAGTGCACAACAGGTGACCTCAGATAAGCGTGGCTTGCTCTTTGGCATACAAGGGTTGATTGGCAGCCTTGGCTGGCTGGTATCGCCGACACTTGGGACGTGGATTTCAATTGAATTTGGCATTTTTCGGGTTTTGATTGTTATTTTAGCCGCCGTAGTGCTCAACACGATTTTTAGTTTTTACATTGGCTATCGCCAAAGGCAGAGAACCTAATCACATTTTCGGGGGGAAATGATGAACGAAGCTTTAAGAGAAATTGGGACCATTAAACAGTTTGTAAAAGATGAAGTGATCTTTTCGGAAGGAGAAATGGGAAACGCGCTATATATCTTGCTTTCCGGTAAAGTAAGCGTTTCCAAGCAGAGTGATTTTGACGGTGAGAGCATTGTGCTCGCAGAGCTCGATTCAGGTGCGGTATTTGGTGAAATGGCTGTTATCCGGGATCATTTCAGGTCGGCGACATTGACTGCGGTTGAACCGGTTATCACCCTTTGCATCGCAAGAGAAAACTTCAGCAAGTTTATTATGCTTGAATCAAGGTATGCGCATACGATGTTAAAAACGCTTGCAATGCGTATTCAAAGCGTTCGTCAAAAATGTGAGGAAAGGAGTCTTTGCCAGCATGATCAATGAAATGGAACTGAAACCTGAATCCACACTGTACAGTATCGGCGATGTCATTGAAGGCCTATTCCTCGTTAAATCAGGGGCCGTTGGGCTCAGTCGAAGTACTTCTGGCCCTGATGTTTTTGTTGAAGTGATTAGACCCGGGGCTTTTGTAGAACCTGAACGAGCACTGGCGGGCGAACACGCTGTTTATACGGCAAAAATATTGGAACCTTCTGTCATTTGTTATATTCATTTAAACTATCTTGATCAGTATATCAGCACGCATCCGCTTAAAGCGATGGAACTCTTAACGTATATGAGTGATATGCTGGAAAATTATAATGACAAGTTAACCATGGGTGAATGCCATTATTCGAAAAAAGCGGTTGAAATTATTAAAGATGAATCGGATTTTCGAATTAATGCCAAAAGGCATTATCATAAACAGCTCCCTGCCGTACATCAGGAATATCTGTTTTCCAAAGAAGTGGTGTGTCCGGTTTGTGAGTACACCTTCAAAGTTAATCAGGTAAAGGCATCCAAAATGGAATTCGATCACATGGACGACGACTTTCGAAAACACTTTTATGATATTGATGAACTTTGGTATCAGATTTGGCGCTGTCCATACTGCCACTATACGCACTTTTCCAATGAATTTCATAAGATTAACAACCTTGTGCGCGCTGAGCTCAAAGTGACGCTGCCAAGATATGAAACGCCTCAGCACGAGGTGCTGATTAAAGAAAACTATCAGCAGATTTTCGATGATATCTACCAGATGAATTTGCTGATTCAGCAGATTACGAAATCCAGTTTTGTCAAAGCGAGATTGTGGCAGACATACGCTTGGCTTCTGGATGATGTCGGCGATCAAGCTACCGCACTTGAGGCGCGTAAAGTATTGAAAGTCTACTATGAAGATGCATGGTATAATGGTACGATGGCACTTAGTCAAGATGATGAAATAAAACTCGCCATCAAGCTCGCAAGGCTGTGTGCAGAATTTGACGATATTAGAGGTGCTAAGAATTATTTATTAAAAGTCGTTCAAATGAAACCGCGAAACAAAGTGCTTCTTAAAAAAGCACAGGATATGATTTACGATTATAAAAAGTTGTAATGAAAGGGATCACCTTATGAACCGTTTTTCATCAGCAATGATCAACCATTATAAAGAACAGGGAAGCGAACATAATATGGCAATCGTAATTGACGGCATTATCGGTGCAGGTAAGAGTAGTATTGGGCATTATTTAAGCGAAGCATTGGGTATGCCGCTTTATCAGGAACTAAAATCAGATGGTGATGATTCATTGGCTCAGCGTATGCTGGATCGGTTCTATGAGGCGCCGGAGCGCTGGAGTGCCATTATTCAAATTATGTTTTTAAATGATCGTTTTAAAGATATTATGCGGATCGAAGCAGAGGGTAGCCGTGCGATTCTCGACCGTTCAATATATGGTGATGAATTATTTGCGCGCACCATTTATGACAGAGGACAGATGACAGCAGATGAATTTGCCATTTATCAAGCGGTACTTAAACAAATGCTTACCTTTATTCGCGTACCGGATTTACTGATTTATATCGATGTCAGTGTTGATACGGCGCTTCATCGTATTGCAAAGCGCAATCGTTCTACTGAGGGTGATCTAATTCCAAGAGATTATATGGAAGATTTGAGAGCGCATTATGAACACTGGTTTGAACAGTATAATCTCAGCCCAAAGATTAGGGTAGATCTCAATGAGAGTGCTTTTGATGAAAGCGGTCAAATCAAAGAAGCTTTTAGCAAGCAAATACTACAGGCGGTAGCGGATGCCGGCTATCAAAGGAATCGCTAATGAATCGGGGCCGATTATACAAGGTATGTCGTAATAAAGATGCTTGATAAAGCGGTTATGCAATTAAATAGATGCATTAAATAAAAACATGTTAACGCTGAAGTGCAAGACATGTTTTTTTGTGCGCATTTTGAGGATGTAGAGCACTGTAAAGCTGTTTTAAATTAAACAGTAAACCACGAGTAGCGAACCATGGGATGTCATCGTATGAGAATGAAGGTGATTATGATGCAAAAAAGCTGAGAATGAGATGCTTTTAGGATTTGGAAATAATTGTATTTATGTTATAATAATGTATAAAAGTTTTAATAGTATAAATAATCAAACAGGTCATGGTATCAGCAATGGCGTTGGCTTTATGAAAACGGACTGAAAATGTGAACCATTCATTAAAATGAACACACTTTTAAAGTCAACAGGCAGCGTAAAATATGCGGCATACAAGAAACAGCGTACGATTGAAAACGATAAATTTGAGGGGAGTATACATAGAATGAAAAATCTAAAAATCAAAGTGACAACAGGTATAATGGCGGGGGTATTATGTCTTTCCGGTTTTGCATTTGCGGCGAATAACGGCGGCGGGGATAGCAACAGTAGTCTTAATGGTAATGGCAATGGCTTTTCTGACATGACCACCCACTGGTCAAACAGCTATGTCTCGTCACTGACAGATCGTGGTATCATCTCAGGTTATGGCGACGGCACGTTTAAACCTGATAATACACTGAAACGCATTGAGTTTATCGTGCTAACACTTAAAGCGATTGAAAGCGAAGGGACGATTACGCTAGATGCGACCGCGCCAGCTGATGCTTACTGGGGTATGCCTTACATTGAAAAAGCCATCGAAATGAAACTGCTTGAAAATTATACAACGGCAGCAGCGGACTACGAAACGGCTATTACCCGGGAAGAAATGGCATCGATTATCGTCAAAGCTTATGATGCCATTGGCGGCGAAACGGTCATCACAGATGGCGTTGTCACGAAAGCACAAAAGCAAATTGGCGATCTCGTCAATGTCTCAGCTTCTTATAAAACAGAAGTGACCACGGCCTATGCCTTTAATTTCATTTCAGGTTACGGTGACGGCTCCTTTAGACCGCTTGGCAGTGCCACAAGGGGCGAAGCCAGTGTTGTGATCTCAAAACTTTTAGATGACAGTCTGCGCGCACCGATTGAAGAAGATAAACCACTTGAAGGCGATTCATCATGGCTTGAGTGGGTGCAGTCACAATCGCCTGAATACCAAGAAGAACATCTATCACCAGAATATGCCATCAGCACCTTTGAAGATGGCGTCCTCACAATTGTAGATGGCGGCGGCGGTTATGGTGATCTCGTGGTGAAAGATACTTATACGCCGGATCTCACAGCCCGACTAAACAATCTTTTAAACTACATGGCGAGATTGGAAAGATTTTCAGGTCTTTATACAACGAGAAGTCCAGTAAATGAGTTGAAAGGTCATCGTGAATTTATCCTTGTAACACTGGGGAATAAACTTGATTACTATAATCGTTTTCCATATTTTCAGTTTAGAATTCATCATGATCACTATTTTGACCCTTTAACCTATGATGGTTCTGAAACCCAAAAAGGCGCCACAGTAAAGCTAACTATCAATGCCCTCTATGATGATGATACGGAAAGAACAGAAACATACTGGAAGCAGGGATATGATAACCGTTATATGACACCTTTGAAAGAATCTATTAAAGCTTTTTTTGGTGAGGCGTATGGTGCTGAAATTGCGGATTACGTGCAACAAACACATATGAATTACTATGTCAATTTTGGGCGTAACAATTATCCTGATTACGACGCGGTGAAAACTATTGGCAATGTCGATATTGTTGTGCCGCTTATTTCGAAAGACCTAGGTGGGTTGCACATCTTTTTTACGATTCATTAGATTCACTAAGGAGTCATTAAATGAAAAAATATCTATCCATGATTTTAATTGTTGCCTTGCTTATAAGCAGTGTCCCCATTAGTGCCGCCGATGTCGCATCGCCGTTATTTACTTATGCGGCAAATTATAGCGGCTATACGTCCTTTGAGGATTTTATAGTGGCGCAATCATTGCCACTTAAAGTTGATAATTTCAGCACAGGCAAAACGCTATACATCAATAAATCTGTCTACGATAAATACGGCCTTATTGTCTACGGCAATGAAAAGATAATTAATTATGATATGCTTCCTGCTGGCTATCCCCATGAAAATAGTTCGGCAGAAGAAATCTATAATGATCAAAAGACGGGTACAACAGGCTATCGCTATCTCGGTTATAGTCAAGGTGGTCAAGTTGTCACCAACGCCTACTATCCACCAGATGCGCCACTGTCAGATAAGAATAAGTGGATTGAACAATACTCCGATATTGCAAATGCACAAGATACATGGAGTGATGTAACAGACGGAAGCTTGCGTGAATACATGACCGCACACTGGATCGGCGGCAATGGTATCAATACTGATCCAAATGACATCAATACGCAGTACACCGTTGAAACGATCAACAATACGCGGTCAATGGGGGCACTGAATACGTATCCCATTGATGGCTACAGCGATAGTTACATGAAAACGCTGCTGCTTACAGCTGGCGGTTGGTATACGAACTTTTCAGTGCGAACGGAGCGCGGTAAATATTATCAAACATGGATTGGCGATGGCATGGCGTCGAATGCACGCGTCGACCAGTGGTTAACGCTGAATCTTCAAAACAATGACATTGCCGTTACAATGGCATCCGATCAGCAATTTGTTGAAGTGAATACTTCGTATACGGCAGTCATTGTACCGGACAATCAGTTTATGAAAAAAGAGCATGTCAAACAGTTTGAAGCTAGTATCAGCAAAGATGGCAGCGTGATTGACAGCTCAGAAGCAGAATTTTCTGTACTGAGAAAGACGGTTAACAGAACGGTGCGCATTAACAGAAGCGAACTGGCGGTGGGCACACAAGAAGTTGAAATCAGCGGCAGTTACGTACTGGATACCGTTTTTAAAAGTGACCCAAAAAAGTCAGGAAACCTCACGCGAAAAGTCATCGTCACCGTTGAAGAACCTGCTGTCCCCACGGCGAGCTGTCTTGTAACGGCAAATCCGCGGTATAAAACATCAAGCGGCAGTGATGTCGATGTCAGCATTACCGCTGACATCTCACTTTATAAAGTCACCACTGCAAATGTAGCGAATATTGCCGTGTGGCTTGACGGTGAGTGCCAATATGCAAGTGTTATTAATCCAACCGTGACATTTCATCGAACCATTGATGGTGCACCTTTTGTCGACAATCCTGATAAAAGAATTAAACAGCCTTGGAATGTTACCGTCAGCGTTACCCTAAAAGACGGCCGCGTCCTAGAGGCAAGCGGGGATGATATGACCGTTGTGGTGGGCGAGCCGAAGCCGCCGGAAGTCAAAGTCAATGCCCCCAAAACGGCAAAGGTCGGTGATACAAAAGGGATTACAGTACGCGGGAGCAGCGTCACGGGCGCACTGGATTATCTTATCTTAAATGATGGGAGCGCTGACATTGTCGTTGAACATCCAACCGATGGCTATTTAAATACGCAGTATGAATTTACAAGGGAAGGTGAACAGACCTTTACAGGGGTTGCCATTGATACCCTTGGCTACAGTGGCTATGGCGAAGATACAACCATGGTACTGCCGCCTACAGTTGATGCCGTTATACATACCGAAGGGCAGCTCAAACCATACCGTAAGATCACCGTGTCGAGCATGCAGTCGGACAGTCCTGATAAATTCCCCATTGTAGACAGTCAAACAGATTGGTGGGTTTCAAGCGGCACCATTAATGCGGCATCGGGTGTCTATTCACCTGCTGATCCTGACGGCAGCCGAAAGTTTGATTTTGGTGTACCGACAGCGGGAACGATTAACATGTCCGTAACACTGAAAAACCCCCTTGGCTATTCAGGGCAGGCAAGTAAAACCATTACCATTGCACCGGATGAACCGCCAGTCGCCGTGATGGAGCTTGTGAACAAAGTTTATCGGAATCCGAATGATGCGAATAATGCGACCATATCGGTTATCAATAGAAGCTATTCGCCTGACGGCGACAAAATAGGACTGCTGAGCGTTATGTACTGGTATGACTCAGACAATGACGGTAATTATTACGAACACCCTGTGCACCTCGTTTATCAAGGTGCCAATATGCCACAAGTAGACTTTAAGGTTTCAAGTGTCGGCAAGTATATGATTAGAACGAGAGTTGATGAGACATATACTGCAATGTCCGGGATGACACCTGTTTACCTTTATGATACGACGTATGACGGTTATTTTGATGAAAAGCATGTTGTAGAAGTTGATAATATTGCACCAAGTGTAAATGCTCAAGTAACAAATGATAACGAACCAGTAACAATAAACTATTTCAACATTAATGGCTATACGACAGATGCGTATATACAGTCGCAATTTGCATCACAGCTTACCCCTATTTTAAACAGCAATGGTTATGCGACGCTTGCCTTAGAAACCCATGATGTCGCAAGTGTGGAAAAAACAAGAACGACGACTGCTATAGGTGCACCAGTAGAATCAACGATTAACTATTACTCGGTAGGCAAGTATATCCCTGAGATAAATATGATTGAAGGGGCACGCGTGCTCTATTATCTCAATGCTAATCGAACGGGTATTGCAAGGACTTTTCGATATGTTAACTACGAAAGAGTCAAAGAAAAGAATACCGGGGATCGCGAATGGAAACAAAATGTCGGTCGAGAGCATTACTATTATAACCTGAGCGACAAACAGATTATGGTTTACGCTTATGTAAATGACAATGATGTCGGCTATGAAATAAATGGCGGTTTTATCAACTTTCCATATGGCACAGGAGTCTACGTCTTTGATTACTATTTAAATATTGCAAATTACTATAGTTCGTTTGAAATGATTCCAGAAGATGTAATGAATAAATTCATTTTTTCAGATTATATGACAGATTCCATGCTCTATCCGGAAGATGATTATTACAGTTATGCGTCTTCCGGTGTACGAACAAACAAACGGTTTGGGTACACAACACCAACAGATTTCACCAGTTCAACGAGCGATGTGTGGCCAATTAATAAAGCTTATAAAATTCTTAATAGTTACACAACACGTGAACGTATAAGTGGTTATAATGATACCATTTACAATAATTTCTGGAATTATGAATGGTATAACAGCCTTGTCGATTATATTAATACAATCAAAGCAAATAGTTTTGAGACATTGGGAAAGAAAGTGGCAGTGCTTGCATTTAAAGAACCAGAACAATTACTTGGCAATGACGATTACATTAATGCTCTTGCAAGTCTATTGAGCACCAATGATGTTTTAGTCCACGTGATTTGACTTTGCCTTGCTCTTTGTCTTTGTCAATGCCACGGTGAAATAGCTCCCTTGTTTTGCCGTAGTCATTTGTTACAATACATATAGCATATATGTATTGAGGTGATAGAAAAAGCATCACTAGACGACTGACCTTCCAGCAAGATTGTTCATCGTCAT
>NZ_JAHBCL010000011.1 GCF_018390735.1 Fusibacter paucivorans | reverse complement strand
CCATGATTATTGGGCTGCAGTAACACTGCAGCCACTACACGCATTTTTTGAGGCAAGATAAGCGAGCTAGCTACGGCAAGAGTTATGAGCTAGGCAATGACAGAACTAGAAATCAGAAACATTTGAGTAACGAGAGAATAAACACTTGCGAGAACTACCATCTACTCCATATGAGGTCTATGAGTAGATTTATGGATAAATCATAACCAAAATAAAACTGCTAGAATTAGGAGCTTCAGAAGTCCTATTCCTAGCAGTTTATTGTTTTTGGAGCAGCAGGTCTTTAGAATACTTATTTTCCCGACCAACCCTTTTTGAGTTTAACTCGCATTAATCAAAGTTCTAAAAATTTAAAACATTCTTTACCTTATAACCTAGTATAACGACATGAGCATCCAATCTGTAGGCGCGATTACTTCGTTGCCTGCAACATCCTGCAAGTAGCCGCCTTGATGTTTTGGATTGTATCGAATATAGACTTTCATGCCTGACGTTGGCGGCGGTAATGTGCCGTAGAAGAAGTTATTATCGAAAACAACTTCTGATGTTCCGGTATAGCTATTATCACTGTTGGTATGATAGTAAGCCCAAGCTTCACCTCTTAATGATGACGTCGCGATCACATTGTCGCTGCTGTCTGTAATCTTCAGATCATAGTTACAGCCCATAACACTATCGTCAAGAATGCCTGAATACTGGATACTGATTTCATCATAAGATGAATCATAGTCTGCTTTCGTCATGGTTGGTGCGGATAAGATTTTCGGAATGATCGCTGATGAGTTTGCATCTGATCGATCTCCGGCAATTGTCGTCACAGTTGCCACAACATAAATCTCGTAGCCTGTCATAGGCGTTAACGATGTATCAATGTCATAAACAAAATTGATATCATCCATGTTAAACCCTATATCGTCTTCTGAAATACTGAGCTCACTCCCTGGCAGAATCGAAGCGTAGTCACTTGCATAATATGCTTTAATCGTGTAGTAGTCTGAGCTTTCATCATCCGTTTCAATACCTGGTGTCATTGTAAACCCAAGAACAGATAAATCACTGGCTACAAAGACATCCTTGATCACAGGTACACTGTCTTCGACATCCTTGATGGTAAAGATTTCAAACTTATTCGGCGTTTGAGCACGGTCTGTAATCGTCGATCCTGTATAGCTTAATTTCAGGTCTTTCGCAAAATCGCTCGCACTTAACCCCGATACAGTTAACTCAATGGCATCATAGTATTGAATAGCATCTTCAATAACATCAACAGCTGTTATAACAACAGGTTTGCCTTTGTTCGTGAGCGTAAAGTCACTCGCTGATGCCGAGCTATTGCCATCGAGTTCATCATCAGTGTAAATATACAGCTTTGTTCGATCATTATTGACATAAATTGATGCTACCCTTGGCGGCGTTGTGTCGAGTTCATCCGAAACATCTTCTTTGATTTCGACAATCGTAGGCTCTGTTGAAACTGTCGTGCCATCTGATAAAACAATTGCGGCAATTGCTTTTTCATCATTTAGCTTAGCAGTTGTCGTAATCGTGTGAGACGCTGAATCCGTTATTTCATAGTAACCGTTATAAGAAGCCCAAACCACTGAATCACCACTGCCTGTATGGCCGTGTGTTACTGCCGCCACATCTGGCAGCATATGCGCATTGTGCGGATCGGCAATCATATACGCTGTTACTTTTGTCGTTGGCGTTTCTTTTAATTTCAAGGTTACGGTAATATATCCCTTATCATTAACGGCAATCGTCGGATAGCCTGCATCAAAACGACTGTCAACGTATTTCACCGTTGCGACTTCCCATTTCGCTTTAAGCGTCATGTCCCCTGTTACCGGTTTAGAGAAATCATATTTCACATCATTCAGGTACCATCCCAAGAAAGTATAGCCAGCTTGTGTTGGCGCTGTTGGTTCAACTGCAGCTTTTCCTTCTGGAATAGACTGTTTTGGCATCGTTGTCGTGTCACCATCTTTTACCTCAAAGGTAACATCGTACATGGTTGCCGTTGTAAGCGAAACTTTTACAGCGATTTCTTTCATGGTGTAAACATTGGCTGATGCTAATGGATCAGCTGCATCAGGGTCTTTCACAACATATACGCCCACTTTAACACCTTCTGATGTTGTAAATGCCGCAATGGTATTCGTTCCTTTATAGACGCCTGCTGCGTTTGAAATTTCAGTACCATTCTTGCTAACACTGACGACACTAGGATCACTGGAAGCCCAAACGATATTTGCTTTCGTTAAGCTTGAAGTCGTATATTGAACAGTTGCCGTGATTTCAACATGGTCATTGGTCGTCATATGCACACTTGAATCAGATAATGTCAGAACAGCAACAGGTGTTTCAGTATTGCCACCTGAACCGCCACCACTGCTTCCGCCAGTGCTGCCGCCTGCAGGGGTATTATTATCCTGTGGACCATCTTCATCTACTTGGCCCTCAAAACCAGCGTTGACGTCTTTACCGTTTGCTGTGACGCCTTCTGCTTTTTCACCAACATTTACTTTATCAATGACAACATCTAACTTCGTATTGCTCGCATTTACTTCGGCTGCTTTAACCGTTCCTTTACCAGCCAGTTTGAATGCTGTCGCTTTTTCTGAGACTGTGAGCTTGTTAACGACAGTCTTTTCACCAAGATTAACAGCAAACCCTTCTGATTTAACATCAACGGAATCAAAGTTACCAACAAGCTCGACATTCATGTCTTTCAAGTCTTCGGCAGATAGGACAACGCTTCCAAATCCTTCTGCAGCCAAGCTGTCTTCAATTAAAAGACCGCCTGATTCAAGATAGGTTACATTGACTTTTGTCGTACCAGATGCAACAATTCTTACTTTATTATCGACTTTTTTAACGATAAGAGCACCATAGACATTAATATTGTTAAAGTGAATGGAATTTTCACCGCCACCTTTTACAATAATATCGCCTTCAATGGTAACGCCTTCTAAGGTTACGTCCCCATCACCAACTGCTTCTGCGATATAGAGGTCACCTTTAACAACGGCATCCTTCAAAATGACATCAGAAGATGCAATGGTAACATTCCCTGCATAGACACCATTTTCCTGCGTATAAGTCCCTGCAGTATTGATAATAGTTCCAAAAGCCTTATTCAGCATGACAACTGCTTCCGCTCTTGTTATACTTTTACCTGCACCAATTGTCCCATCGGGATAACCGGATAAGTAACCTTTTTGAAGCATTGCATTTAATGCCTCTTCAGCCCATGTGCTGACACTCGCGCCATCTTTAAAATTATCAATGGATGCAAGCTCGCTTTCCTGAGCATTTAATAATTTTTCTACGATAACCGCTGCTGCTTCTCTGCTAATTGGCTGATCCGGTGTAAAATTCCCATAAGATCCCGAAATTAATCCATAAGAAGCTGCTTTCGTCACAACATCGTGATACCATTGATCCTTAGGAACATCTGAAAATGAAACAGAATCTGTTCCTTCTGGTATTTGTACGATATTATCGAGTAGTGCGCAAAATTCCGCACGTGTGATGGTAGCATTTGGCAAGTAAGCGCCATTCCCATAGCCACCTAAAAGTCCATCTTCAACCCATGGACGCATAACCGACTCAGCCCAATGACCTGATAGATCATCCCCCGAAGCTGTGTCAGCAAATACTGGCATTGTAAATGAGGATAATATCAGGGAGAATGCCAGTAATAGTGAGAAAAATTTCTTCATTCTATTGCCTCCTATAATATTTGCTAGTACTACTATAGTACCATTTTTATTACAATTCAGAAATATTTCGGCGATATTATGTCAATTATTTGTCATACTTTGTCATTATAAGGCCATATGACCTAGTATCACTAGCAATATCACCCCTTTCAACACAAAAATCACCCCTGTTATGATTGATATTAGCCAATCATAAACAAAGGGTGATCCTATAAATGGGTATAATATTTTTTATTGGGTATTGAAATAGCACATAGCTTACGTTCTATTTAAAATAATCTGTCTATCAAAAAAATTACCATCATTTCGCTTTTATGAATTCTGAGAGTTCATGCGTCATATTGGTGATTGATTCCAGCATTTCTGCAATACGTCTGATTGCTAGTTCCTGTTCTTTTGTGACATCAAGTGTCGCATCACCCATTTTATGCGTCTGTTTGACGGATTCATTAATTTGAGATGTAAAGTTCTTAACACGGCCAACGGTGTTCTTTGATTCTTCGGACAGTTTTTGGATTTCTTTTGCAACAACACCAAACCCTAGCCCTGCATCCTTCGCCCTTGCCGCTTCAATCGTCGCATTGAGCCCCAGCAGTCGTGTTTGATTTGCGATAACGGAAATAGATTCAATCACACCGTTAATTTCTTCTGAGACATGGCTAACGGTTTCAATTTCTCTTGAGAGTTTTAATTGATTTTCTGTGACATCACTGGCCGATGCCGTAAGTTCTTCCAGTGTTGCCATGGTTTCATGTATATGTTCACTCAAAGCATTAATCATTTTTGAAAGCAGCATTTTTTCATAGCCCATATTCGAAATCTCAGTTGCAACAATATAGAGGAGATCAGCCGCTGCTCGAATTTGTTTCTCAGGCAAGATAGGTACCTGCTCAAGTGCTTTGATATATGCATCAGGGTCTACGCCAATTTCCCTGGCAATTTTACGAAACTTCTCATGATCAGGCTTTTCTGTGAGAACCTGTCCCCCGAGTATCGCGCCAACCTGTTTGCCGTTTACAATAATCGGTGCCCCGAAGTCCATTAAGCCATTTTCGCAATAGTAGACTGCCGGCTTTCCCGTTCTAGCACTTTCAGCACCGCCAAAGGCATCGCTCTTCATACAGCGTTTTAAGCCCTTTTCGCAGCCTCTGTTAAGCACCATACAAAAGTCCGTAAAATTCGTCGGCTCCGTTATTGGATTACCATCCTTGTCTGTACCTAGCCCCGCGACCCCTACCGCAGCACCAAAAGCATCCAAAAATTTCTGCAAAAAATCAATATCGATAATATCTCGAATATCGAAATGATCGTCAAGCGCAAAATCTTGTTCTTTTGACATTTGATCGATTCTCTTCATCTCCTAGCCCCCTATAACCAATTGATATCTCCATTGACATCTACACTTGCATTATAGTCTTTTGTGGGCTGTTCGTAATTACAGGATTTTACCAGTTTAGTGTATTATTTTATGGTTTTGATTGTGTAAGTAATTTTTTGTATTTCTATCATTTTCGTTAAACAAAACTTATTCCTAAATTTATTGAGGGTTTATTGAAAAATTATTGAGAATACGTTGTGCCGAAATCATTTTTGATATCCGCCAAAAATTCTCTTCATCTCCATTTTCATCTTAATATATGCAAAAGTATCTTTCCACATACTCAAGTAAAGGAACCAGTCAGTCCTCACTGAAATACTACCTTGTATTTGCTGGCAATACTCACGAGACGGTTTATTTTTAAACCCTTCACGAATACCTGCTAAGTAAGCATTGCCAAATCCCCATCTTTTAAAGGCAAAAAATTTTACACTGATTCCCAATATATAAGGTAAACTATTGATAACTTTTAACCACTTTGCTATATTCATTTGATAGACCCAAACACTGTTTCTTGCTGAAATTCTAACTTTAAAATCATTATATTTACTGCCGCTAGTTGCGCTTCCAATATGCGTTAATAAAGCATCATGGCAAAAATAGTGTTTATAGCCTGCCCGCATTGCCCTTAGCGACAAATCAACATCTTCTAAGTAAGCAAAAAAGTCATCATTCAAATACCCTATTTGATTAAAAATAGACCGTCTATAAATTGCCGCCCCTGCACAGCAACTAGTGATTGCCCTTGTTTTATTTGCTTTTTCCGCAGAAGCACCATCGTAACCTTTGTATGCCCATCCAAAGACTGTATAACCATCACCAGCATCATCAATGATATTTTCATCTTGTACCTGCATCATCTTACTACAGCAAGAGAAGGCATCAGCATGTGACACAATGCATTTAACCAGTGCTTCAAGCCAATCTACAGCAGGAATTGTGTCGTTATTAAGCAGAACAACGAATTCATTATCTGTAGCTTTAATGCCTCTGTTAACAGCACCCGTAAATCCATAATTTTTATCCAATGCAATCAATCTAATGCTTTTATAATAATTAGCCACATATTCTATACTTCCATCAGTTGATCCATTGTCGACAACAAGAATCTCAAAGTCCTTGTATGTTTGTTGTTCAAGTGCTTCTAAGCAATCTTTAAGATATACTAAACCATTGTAATTAGGTATCACAACTGTTGTCATATGAAAACCTTCTTTCGTATAAACAAATCAACCTACCGCTATGACAAATTTCCATAAAACGATAGGTTCTGTGAAGAAAGTAGCATTACTGCATAAGAAAATTATGAAATCACATCTCCATTTAAAAAATGCTGATAATTATCACATATTTCTGCAACATTATCACCAAAAGCAACCTGTTCACCCTTATGCAACCAAAGAATTTTATTACATAACTCTTTAATTTGTTCTAATGAATGTGATACAAGAATTGTTGTAGCCCCATTACTTATTATCTCTCGCATTTTTCTTGCACTCTTTTCTTGAAACGCTCCATCTCCAACAGATAAAACTTCATCTAGAATAAGGATCTCTGGCTGCACAAGTGAAGCAATTGAAAAAGCCAATCTCGTTTGCATACCAGTAGATAATTGCTTAAAAGGTCTATTAGAAAAATTATCAAGCTCAGAAAAGGAAATAATCTCTTTGTACTTTTCATCCATAAAACTCTTTGTATATCCTAACATCGCACCACGTAAATATGCATTTTCTTTTACAGTAAGATTTCCATCAAACCCTGAGCCTAATTCCAATAATGCAGCAATTTGCCCTGTAACTTTTACATATCCATTTGTTGGTTCCATAATTCCCGTAATTGCTTTCAGAAGAGTAGATTTTCCAGAACCATTTGTTCCAATAATGCCCAGTAAGTCTCCTTCATACAGTTTAAAAGTAACACCTTTTACCGCCATAAACTCCTCGACATGGTAATCTTTTCTGATTTTTCGAATAACCCATTCTTTCAATCCAATATCTTTGAAATCACCCGTGCGATAGCGAATACTAACCTCTGACGCTTCTATTGTAATACCAGTATTTCTTTCTTCCATTATTTCATCCTTACACATAGTATAGAAAACTATGATTGTTCTTTTTATACATCCTAAATCCCAGCAATAGTACTAGAACTGTGTATCCACCCATAATAAGATGAAATCCGACAGATGGAACCTGCCCTTCAATAACAATCTTTCTAATATATCTTATAAATAGATAAATTGGATTTAGTAAAAATAGATTCTGCCCTACTTGTGGATACGAATCAATTGAATAGAAAATTGCAGATAACCACATTATAAGCTGTGTTGCAATTCCCCATAAATACTGCATATCTCTGAAAAATACATACATACCTGACAATACCAATCCCATTCCAACATTGAATAGAATAAGGCATACTATAGGATATGCCAACATAATATAATACTCAGTAATTGGAATGCCTTCGAGAAATACAAATATAAAAAATATAATTAATGTTAGACCAAAATTAATTAGCGATGATATATTTTTGGAAAAAAGAAACATATATTTTGGTACATTTACTTTTGTAAATATTGATGCATTATCAATCAGAGAGGTCATTCCTTGATTTGTTGCATCTGAAAAATAAGAAAAAACTAGCTGTCCCGAAAATAGATAGACGACAAAGTGATCTACCGAATTGCCCAAAAGCCTTTTAAAAATGAGCCACATGATTAAAAGATTGAATAAGGGTGAAAGAACGCTCCATAGCATTCCTAAAATTGTTCGCTTATATTTTAACGTAAAATCACGTTTTACCAGTTGTGTAAATAAGAACTTGTGCTTTTGCAATTTTATTAATGAATGATCATTATAGATTAACCGTAATGCAGCTATTAAACTTGCAGAGAAAATTAATAGTATCCCACAATATACGAAAATACGTTGTATTTCCATTTTATAAATCAATACTTTTGAAGAATCTAATATCGGGATACTCTTCATATCAAGTTCCTGAGCACTATAAGTATCAATAATGGTAGACCCACTACTTGTTGTTACTTCTGCCAATCCACCCCAAGGGTATGCATATAAATCAAGCTTTCTATCAATCCCAACAGGCATATTGAAAGAGATCTCAGCCGTTGCATCCACTGGCTGGTAATCAGTTCCCTCAAGCCATCCAACTGAAAAATTATTTTGTCCTGTTGCATCAAAATAAACCCAATAACCATTTATATCATGAGGAACATCATATTTTTTATTATCTAACTCATATCCTGACAAAACAATAATAGCTCCGGTAGAATCATCACTGTGCTCATTTAAAGCTTTAATATTAATTGTTTCACTAGGAGAAATAGCTGTTTCTGCAATTATTGACCCAAAAAAAGCGAACCATATTACTATAATTAATGATCCTATTAATGATGTTAAACTGATTCTGCTTTTTAACGATAACCAAACTCCTAATGCAGTTAATAAAAGTATACATATTTTTATTATAAAAAACACAAATGTAATCATACATTATATCTCCAACTAATTAGCTTCTAAAAAACATCAACAACAAACCTATTTCCAAAATAAGTAATCCCTTCCTGTAACATTGTAAATTCAATATATCCACTTGCTGCATCCGGCACTTTAAAAGCGTCGATACTAAATGTATACTCCTCACTTGGATTTATAACAACGCCTTTAGGAATGTCAAACCGATAACCAGAATCATATCCATCAATAAAATACCCTAGCCTAATGTTTTGGTCACTACTCCACTGCTCATTTCCACTATTTTTAACTGTAACATTCAATTTACTTGTACTCCCAATATTTAATTGACTTGAATCTACATCCAAAATTACCGCTTGTGGATTATTTAATATATTGATCGAAAAAACAGGACTTTTTGTATCAAGTATATTTAAATATCGCTCCGCAATTTCATAAATAACGACATCTGGATGAACAGCATCAATATATTCCTGAGTGATGTCTTGGCTCCAAACGTATGTGTATTGAGAAAAACTCTCGCCTAGCATTTCGGGCATATTCCACATGCCAAACATCGAATCTCCAAACAATAACACATTGCTTTGATCCTTAAATGAATTAGCGAACATATAAACTGGAGTATTAATGTTATAATACTGATTTATTTGCATTATTCTATCAAAAGTTTCATCTGAATAAATACTATTAGCTTTTGCACCTGTTATTACAGATGCATTATAATCTTCAGATGGAAGAAAATTTTCATTTCCCATCATTGCAGCAAACTCACATTGCCGTGAACTAGGAACAAATTCTACCTCTATGGGCTTCGAATTAATAATACCAAAAGAAGTTAGTCTGTTTAATAAATAATTATAGCCAAAATATGCCCCAACTTCATTCCAATGTGTGTCAGTTTTAAAATAGACTTGCTCCTCTTTCTTTCCTGTTAATAATGGCTCCCTCAAATTTATAACATTAATTCCTGCAGTTTCCATGGCATCAGAAAAAATATCGCCTACTGTCTTACCTACAGAATAATTGCCACTTGTAATCATTTCAGGATATATCCCTGCTTTACTTGGGGCAATCACAAAGATATAATCAATACCCTGAGCTTTAAGTTTATCCCTTATAATAATTTGCTTATCAACAATTTCCTTTAACAAGTCACCAGAAAGTGGGTATGTTCCACTTGCTATCTTAATGTTGTTGTCAGGCGTATAAAACATCCATCCGTTTTTTCCCAATTCTACTTTTTCACTAGGGCTCCTGTGTAACAAATCGAAAACTAAATGGGCATGGAAATCCACCAATTTTTCTCTGAAACCTAAATTATCATTAAGCCAATTCTCAAATCCAGATTTTATACCATCAGCAACATTACCTTGTGAATCAAATACACTAGGAAACTTTGTTAAATAGCGATTTTCAGTTTCAGAAAGCCTACCATTTATCCTATTAATATTTATAACAGGCAACAATAATATCAACAAAAAAATAATTATTATAACTATATCAAAAATACGGTTTCTATTCACGATTTGTCATCAATTCCTTTCTCTTGATCAAACTAAAAAAATGTTAAAAGTTAAAATATATAAATGGGTTGTACGTCGAACTCACAACAAAGGATATCGAAACAATAAACAGGATCAAAGCAAGAACATACTGAATCGTCTTTGAGATAAAAAAAGGCAGTCTATTAATTAGATTGTAATAAATTGGAGTTGATCCCACTAAACCGATAAGAATCAATATAATATTATTTCTAAACAAATTACTTGAAACTCCATTCCATATGCCCATTTCAGCTTTACCAAACATTGCTGATAAAAATGTAGCTGCTTCGCTAAAATTATTTGACCGGAAAAGCACCCAACCACATACTATAATTAATAATGTGAAAACTCTATAAAGCACTTGTTCCCATAATCGTTCAAATCGTTCAGGTATACCATTAAGTTTTTCAAAGGATATAAACACAAAATACATTAATCCCCAAATCAAAAATGTCCAATTTGCACCGTGCCAAACACCAGTCAAGAACCACACAACAAATAAATTAAAAACTAAACGTGCATTTGAAGAAACCTTTGACCCTCCTAATGGAAAATACACATAGTCTCTAAACCAAGAACCAAGCGAAATATGCCATCTTCTCCAGAATTCTGAAATAGATTTTGAAATATATGGGTAATTGAAATTTTCATGAAAATGAAAACCAAACATTAGCCCTAAGCCAATTGCCATATCAGAATAACCAGAAAAATCATAGTAAATCTGCAATGTATAACTAATTGCTCCTAGCCAAGCTATACTGGTTGTCAAATCTCCTGATGCTGCATAATTAAACGCACTGTCAGCAACAACAGCAATTGTATTCGCAATCAGTACCTTTTTAGATAACCCAAATACAAAGCGTTTAACCCCTTCTGAAAAATCAGATAGCGTTTCTTCTCTAGACTGAATTTCTGCTGCTACGGTTTTATATCTTACAATAGGTCCAGCTATCAATTGTGGAAACAATGAAACATATAGAGCTACATTAAAAGGATTTCTTTGTACCTCCCCTTTGTCATAATAAACATCAAAAACATAGGACATTGCTTGAAAAGTAAAAAAAGAAATACCTATTGGCAAAAGAATATGTGTTTGTTCAAATACAGCAAGACTTGGCACACCTGTAAGAAATGTTGATAAACTGTTAATATTTGAAATAGTAAAATTTAAATACTTAAATACAAAAAAAAGTAGTAAATTAAAAGCAACAGCAAGCAAGAGTATAATCTTCGCAATTGAAATTGAATTTGCTTTTTTATATTTTTCAACACCTAATGCAGCAAGATAATTTACGAATATTGAAAACAGCATAACAAATACAAATCGGGGTTCTCCCCATGCATAGAAAATTAATGATGCTGCTAATAAGAAAGCATTCTTAAAACGTCTATCTAATAGAAAATATCCTATCAGTGTGATAGGCAAAAATACAAACAAGAATATAGTTGATGAAAATACCATTTTGACTCCTTATGAGTAAATTTTTCAAATTCCAAATTATAATACTTTGTAAATGTAAACAATTCACTATTCATTGTTCCAATTTGTTAAAATCATTTCTCTTCGCATTGGATTACAGCGTCTGTCATGAATAGAAGGTGACACGCCTTTTGATAATTCAAATTCATAATCATTCTTTCTTACAAGTGTTATTTCCATTGTATACTGCATAGAAATATCTCCAATATATTCTGTCTCAGAATGATTATTGCCATGAATGCTAATACAATTGTGAGTTAATGATATTTTTTCTAGAGCAGGTATTACGCTCTCATATTCAAGTCGATTAAGCCCATGAATTTCTAGAACAATTTGGGAGAATTTTTCAATGATTTCACTCGAAATACTATTAAATACATCCCATTCATAGCCTTCAACATCCATTTTTAGAATCATATCATTTTCACTCAAATGTCCATTCATTATGAGAATATCCTCTAATGACATAAACTCCCAATGTGATGTAAAAGCTTCTCCTGCTACACCTATCTTGAAAAAATGAAAATTCTCATGCTTTTCTGGCAGTGATTCTATTGAAGGGTCATATTGGTATACATGATATCCTTTATTTGCAATATCTAAATCCCAAGAAACATCATCATTAATACCAAATGAATAGGCAATGCCTTCTTTTTCAAAGCAATCCAACATTACATACCCACCATCTTCATCTCGTCCCATACGAATGAGGGTTTTGTCTCCGACAATTTTATAGACCTTTAATAATTCACGAATTTTGTAAAAACGACTATACAGTGGCAATTCTCCCAGTACACTAAGTCCTTTGCATCGATTAAGAATAAATTCATTTTGACACCATGAATCTATACTGTAAATCATTGGCCAAAAAGATTGATACGATGATTGCACATTCTCAACTTTATTATTTATACCTATTAACATATAGCGGGAAAAATCACGACCCTCATGCTCGCGTTGAGCCATAATGTCACTTTTGTTAGAAAGTACTTCTAATGAATTTTTTATTTCATTATGTGCATGATTGATCATTTCTAAGTTTTCTACAAAACGGATACTTTGATTTTGATTATAATTTGAAAATTTTTCAATTGAATTTCTCATCGTATTGTTTATCTCATTCTGTTCATTGTGTATATCATCAACGATTTCAAAAATTTTTCTATTATTCTCTTCACTACGATTTTCTATTCTGTTAAAGTTATCTTTTACATCATCCATCAGATTATTATGATTATGCTTCAGTTTGTCTATTTGTTCAGTTAAGAAACTATTTTGTTCTAGAAGTCTAAATAGCAATTCTTTATAATCTGTCTGAAGAATTTTTACATTATTAACACTTTCAAAAATTTTTTGGTTATATTGATTATTTGAATTTTGTAATTCAGAAAGCACTATCGCCATTTTTTCTTGTGCATGTTTTATTTCTTCGATCTGTGCAATAATTTCCGTATGCTCTTCAAACAAAATACGATGCCATTTTTGTCTAAACTTTTTAAGTAGCTTAAATTTAATCATAATAAGTACCCTCAACTTTTTATCCAAATAGGTGAGTTTTAGCTTGATTTAGCGTTTTGACGACGATTATATCCTCATCATATGTACAGCTATACTTCCCAGGCATTAATAACAATAATCCAATGCCTGCTCTTCGCCCAGCTTCCATATCACTATCCTTATCACCAATAATAATAGAATTTTTCAAATCAATATCAAATTCCTCTTTTGCCTTAAATAGCATCCCAGGATTAGGTTTACGATCATTAGAATCAACTTTGTATCGACCAATCCCCTTCTCTGGATGATAAGGACAAAAGTAAACCTTGCTAATATGAATATCCCGCTCTTCAAACCTCGCACACATCCAACTATTTAAAATGTATAAATCCTGCTCTGTAAAATAACCTCTGGCAATACCCGATTGATTTGTTATCACTATGAGGAGGTACTCATGTTTCACCGCTTCATGACAGAAATCAAATATTCCTTCCATAAATCGGAAGTCTTTAGGTTTGTATATATAATTGTCATCTTCGTTTATGATACCATCACGATCTAGAAAAATAGCTTTCGTCAATTTGACCCCCAAAAATATTCTTCTAGCATTATACATAACGCATGATAAATTGGTAAATGCAATTCCTGAATTTTATAAGTTTCCATTTCAGGCACAACGATACATTCGTCGCATAGGTCTTTCATCTTTCCGCCATCACGGCCAGTTAATCCTAATGTGACAGCACCACGACCGCGCGCAGCCTCTAACGCGTACATTATATTTCTTGAATTACCTGATGTGCTAATACCAAGAACACAGTCACCTTTACGTGCATACGCATACACTTGCTGTGCAAAAACGTAATCAGCATTGACATCATTCGAATACGCTGTTGCAAGAGCGATGTTTTCAACAAGAGCAAAAGCCGGCAGAGCACCTTGCAAATTTCTTGCCAAATCAGAATTGGTACATTTTTCAAAATTTATATCCACTGTACGAGGGATAACAAATGACTTAACCAGCTCACCAACTATGTGTAGAGCATCTGCAGCACTCCCACCATTGCCGCATACATATAATCTTCCATTAGCTTCAAAAGATTTAACAAGTTGGTTAAATACAGATATAATACTCTCTTTGCAATCCCTTAGAATCGGATATCTTAAAATTAAAGTATCTAATTCCACCATATTTCCTCCCATATCTATTTCGTTTTAATTCCCAGTAATTTTTGGCTAATTCTTCGCAAAGGAAAAAGCACTTTCCACATACGAGGAAATTTGTGTCTCAATGCAAACGCTAAATGTACCAAGCTCTTTTTAACACCATAATTTATTTGAGGATTATAGTACTGTAGCATTTCCATTGATGATACTTCTTCAGCAGGCTTATTAAATGTGTCTTCAATTTTTCTATATCCTATTGCATCCAAAGCCAATGCATCAACCCAGGCTCTCATTTCAGTTGAACCAATTTTATTAAATTCTAAGTTCGTAAGCTCAATTTCTGTATATTTATCATTGTACAAGAAGACAGGATAATATCCTGCATCTTGAGCAAAATATGCATACGCTCTTTCAATGGCATGTAGTAATGTTTGATCTGTTCGATTTGGCTCACGAGGAAAATCACTATATGACCAGCCATTGCCATCATAACCATCAAATAATTTTTTAAGCGCTTTTGGCCTAAACCAAAAACAAGTGCCTAAAGGCGCTACACATAAAGTATGTTCATTAATTTTCACATCAACACTAAGGCTATTCAACAGCTTCTTGGTATTCCAATAATTTCCTGTCCATCCACTTTCAATATTATATGCATAACCACTATGGTTCGGGTATGATGGAAATGCAATCCCTAATTGTGATTCTTTTTCAAACATTGTAATTACATTAGATACAAACTCTTTCGTTGCAAAAATATTCTCATTGATTTTGTACGCCCATGAACGTCCAACACTATGAGGCTTGACCTGTGATGTCTTTTTATCATGTGCAAAACAAATCAAATCATAATTAAATACAAAGTCAGCACCACCTACAAGAAGACTTGATACATCACGCCCTCTATTCTCAATTACAATCACTTTACCATTTAATTCTGCAAGTTTTATTTTTTTTTCCAATACAACTTTTTTATCATAAGTATTGGTTGTAATTAATAACCCCGAATTAACTGGAAAATTCTTCATATACAAAATATCTTCATCAAACAGATCTTCATAATAAGCATGATATATAAGGCCAACTTTTAACTTCAAATCATTTTCTGTACTCACCAGCATATCTCTTGGTAAAATTCTATTCAATTGCGCACATCGTACAAGATCTGAAAGACTACTCGTTCTTAAAAGTGTCTTCCAAACCAAGTCCATATTATAATCAGTTTCTTCTTCAATAAAGCGTATAAGCCGAGCTGTAGCCTCTCCAGCAGTATTGTTCAATACATCCGTATAATGATGAAAAAAACTGCGTTTCTTAAAAAGTGGCATTCTACAAGTATTAATTAATTGAATTGGATTATGCAATAAAGGATAATTTGTATCCTCTCTATTATCGCAATAAACCGCTCCTTTGAAACCGTGATCTTCAAAATAACCTGGAAAAGCATATTCATAAAGACTTCCAGAAATAACATAATTAGCATCTTCAGGAATTTCATCAAAAAATTCAACTAGCAATTTACTAGCTAACAGCGGTTTCCTAATTGTTAAAAAATAAGATTGGTAGTGAGTTTTATTTTCATTATAGTGTATATAGTTATTACTTCCGAGCCAATCTGCTTTTAGCCCAAGAGTAAGTCCCCAAAAATCTAATTCTTTATCTTTTGACCAATCAAATACTTCTTTAAAAGGAAATAATGGACCAAAGCAAGTGTTATTCATTAATACTAACTCATCATATTTTTTTAGTTTTTTCCAACCAATTCTCTCTATTGCACCTTTATATGCTCCAATATCATTTCCAATATTATCGCGTACGTATACTTCATCTGCAATTTTTTCTAATTTCCTTTTCCCCTCTGCCGTTAACTTACCATTTATCACACAGTGTAAAAACTCAACATTTTCCCGCATATCATTAAGTTGATAAATAATATAATCGTCAATAATTCCATCTTTATCGTATATGAAATATATACAAGCTCTCTTAGCTTGGTCATTCAATTTCATTGTAATTTGTTCCTTTCAAAATGGGCTTAATTAATAGTTACTACTAAATTGATATTGCAATTATAATTCATTGTACAAAAACAATGCCGTGTTAGCATAAATTAATCTTCTTCATAACTTGATCTACCAATATTCTCATTTGTTCATATTCTATATTATAAATGCATTCACTTGGTTCTCCAGCTTTAAGTCGGCGCAAACATTCTTCATTGCGCTTGCCTACTTTTTCCCACTCCCAATCACAGTAATAACACGGCATTTTAGCATATGCAACAAGTGGTATATTATCTTCAGGCTTCAAATCCTCTATTTCATAAGGAAGAAAACGTCCAAAAAACCATCCTCCAACATTGGCAACTGAAGGCGTGTTTGTAGCACATGCAATATGTACCCCACTTGTATCATTAGATACTACAAACTGCGCATTCCCAATGATATCAATAACGTCTGTAATTGAAGTTAAACCGGTGAGATCTACAGTATTGAGTGAAACAACCATCTTTAAATGTGCTTTTAACCTATCTGAAACCCATTGCTCACTAGACACACCAAGTATTACTCCCAATAGACCCGTTTGCTCATAGATATAATTCGCTAGCTGAGCAAAACGCTCTGACGGCCAAAATTTCTGACTTAATGAGCCGCCAGGATACATCACATAATAATTGCCTTCAATAAAGTTCTGTTTTTTATATGGTAATCTGGGTCTCGTAATTTTATAATCTGGATTTCCAATCCCTCTAACAAAGTCACCATAATATTCAAACTCGCTGACTGCATCTCTAGAATAGGGTATAAATTCATCATATAAAAAGTTCACCATATGAATCCATTTTTCTCTACTATTACCAACTTTTGTTTCAATTGATATACGTCTATTACATTTAATTGCTGCTGCCATTATATCTGCAAGAGGATATTTTGAAAGCTGTGGTTGTAACAAAATATCATATTTTTCTTTTCTCAATTTCGCTATTAAACTCGCCAACTTCGAATAATCGATTTCATGAGGCTTAAAATCAACACTTATAATATTATCAAAAATACCTAATCTTTCAAAGATCGGCATAGCTGCCGATAAGCACACTACCGTAACTTCTCTGTCTTTATACTGTTCTCTTATTGCACTTGCCGCACTCGTAAACATTGTGCAATCACCAATTAAATCCAATCGAAACAATATTACTTTTCTACTATCATACTTCCAAAAATGAAGTTTTGTAAAAATCGCATACTTCCAGAAAAAAAACAATTCTTTTCTATGTTTTTGCAATCCTGTCCTAATTTTTTCTAATTTTGATTTCATTTCTCCTCGCTCTATTCTGTCGCCTTCCTGATTTTATCTATGATACTTGTAGTAGACAACCCTTGCTCTAAATCGATAAACTTAACATTTCCACCATAAGAAATCACAAAATCTCCACCGGCAATTGCTTTTCCCTCCCAATCTTTCCCTTTAACAAGCACATCTGGCCTTAATGCCTCTATAAGTGTTTGTGGTGTATCATCATCAAAAGGGATAACATAATCGACACATTCAAATGCAGATAAAAGCGCTATCCGGTTTTTTAAATCAACAATCGGGCGCGACTTCCCTTTTAGTCTTGAGATAGATGCATCTGAATTCACCCCAACAATTAATATATCTCCAAAGCTTTTCGCCTGAATAAAGCTACTAACATGGCCTGCATGAACAATATCAAAACAACCATTAGTAAAAACAATCTTTTTTCCCCTGTTTCTTTGTAAATCAATTTCTTCTAAAATATCCATTAAGTCGTCTATTGTCACAAATCTAGGATTGATTGCCATATCTAATTCTTTTACAGTCGTCTGTGCCGCTCCAAATTTTGAAATAACAATAGATGCTGCAATATTTGCAATCTTCATACAAGTTTCTATACTAAACCCCGCACTCATCGTAAGTGCAATCATGGAAATAACAGTATCACCAGCACCAGTCACGTCGACAACTTCCTTAACTACGGTAGGAAAATCCCTTTTGGTTTGTTCATCACGATTAATAATTGATATCCCTTTTTCAGATCGTGTGAAAATTAAATAATCAAAATCATTTTCAGCACACAATTTCAATGCTATTTCCTTAATTATATTTTCATCTGGAACACCAGTGAGTTCCGTTAAGTCCAAAAATTCTTTGTTGTTCGGCGTAATTCCCGTAGCACCTCTATATTTATCAATAGATTTTCCTTTGGGATCAACAAAAACCGGAATGCTTCTCAATTTCGAATTTTTAATAATACATTGCGCAATTTCATTTGTGATAAACCCCTTTGCATAATCTGAAATTATAACAACAGTTATATCTTTGAGGATAACATCAATCTCTGAACATATTTTATTTAATACATTTAAAGAGGGTGGCGTAATAATCTCTTCATCAATTCTTATAAACTGTTGATTATTCGCAGAGACCCTAGTCTTAATAATTGTGCTACCTTCATTGAAAATATAACTATCGTCAACACCATGCTGTTTCAAAGTATCACGAAATAGTAAGCCCTCTTCGTCATCACCAATACGACCTAGCGCTCTAACATTCGCTCCTAAGCTTGTTATATTAATAATTACATTCCCTGTTCCACCAAGCTTTCTGCTCACTTCACGTTGATTCAAAACAACCACGGGTGCTTCAGGAGAAATTCTCTCAACGCTACCTGAAATATATTTGTCAATCATCATATCCCCAACGACAAGCACATGTTGTTTTTGCAACCTTTCCAAATCTATCAACTTTATTCCCTCAATTCACTTATTACCGCGCTCGCCAGCAACGGCAACATAATCTCATGTGTTCCAATCAAATTAAATCCTTTACCGTCTCGCATTGTAGGACGTTTTACAACATTAGTAAGCGTTCTGTAATGTGTTTGCATATCCATGTTAACGGTATTTAAGCCACTCATATCATAGCCTAAATTTTGTACAATTGAAAACGCTTTTAAAAATACTTCGGGCAATATTACAGCAGACCCGATATTAAAATACACGCCCCCGTTGGCAATGTTTGGCAATACAGAGGTGAATCCGAGAAAATCTCTATGTGATGTCGCACCAATGGCTTCACCAGAAGCTTCGGGATGCATGTGTGTGATATCGTCTCCTATAGCTACTGAAACAAATGCAGGCACGCCTAATTCATATGCTTTACTTAATATGCTGTAATCATGATACTTGAAATTATTATCGCGTATATACTTCCCAATAGAATAACCCAGTCCAGCATTTGCTTCATACGCAAGATTAATTGCTTCATTATGCATTCTTCCAGTTTCTTCGGCCATACCGAACTCGCCTTCTCCTAAAACACTTTGTACATCTTCACTTGTTTCACCTATCATCGCGATTTCAAAATCATGTATCGACGCTGCCCCATTCATCAATATCCCCGTCACTATATTTCGTTCCATAAGGTCAATAATAATACTTCCTAAGCCACATTTAACTACATGCCCACCCATTGCAAAAATTACAGAACGGCCATTTCTTTTAGCATTGACAACAAGAGCTACAACCTCTTTCAAATCTTTAGCCATAAGTATATTAGGCATAATATCTAAAACGTTTTCTACATGAGGAGCCTTCTTCAAAGAAGCAAATTGATCAATATTAACCTTATTTTTTCGATTAGAAATAGGGTATCTATTAAGTTTTGTTAGGTCAATATCATAATACTGCATGTTTTAAACCTCCTTAAGGTCACCAATTTTGAAATAAACTTCCGCAACATCAGCCTATGTACTAACATACAGAAATCTGTCTAATGCGCGTATGATTATTTAATAGCCATTTACAATTACAATGTGGGATCTCTAATCTTGTAATGTATCCATATTCTGACTTAATATTTGTTTGATTTTAGTAGCATTTCCCCACATTCCAGGGCTATCATATGCCCTATCTGGATATTGACCATAGTCTAGTTTGAGCGGCAATTTATTATCACTAATAAATTGTTCTACACGAGATGCCAATGTTTCAGGAATACCAGTACAAATATTGGTTACGCCCTTAACTGCTGTCTGCATACTAGCCACTACAATTAATCGCGCAAGTTCATTAATTTCCATAAAATCATATAGATTCTTCCCTGATGTAAAAGGAAAATTTTTTTTACCTGCTTGTGCTGCTTGCATCATTTTTGCAAATATATTCTTTCCCCCAATATCATTACTCACTATATAATATAACCGTAGCCAGTGCAATGTGCAGGCAAAATCTTTTGAAGAAAGTAATAAACTCTGACGCATAGCATTTTTTGCAATACCATACTGGGATTGAGGATTGCACGGAGTGTCTTCATCAATTTCGCCCTCCCAATACCCTATTTCATGCATCGTTCCCATGCAAGAAAGCACTGGCAAACCGCCACTCATCATATGCTCACAAAAAACAATATGATTTGATAGATTTTTCATATGTTCTGGCGAATTATGCACAAAACCATCCGTCCATGCCAGGTGTATACATACATCAGGACTTCCTATACGTCTATAAATATCTTTCGCCCCTGAAAAAATGGATTCAGGGCATTTTACAGCACGCAAATCCATCCCGTCATAGCTAGATGATGCTATCATTACACAATGACCCGCATCTAAAAGCTCTTTTACAACTATTTTGCCAATATATCCCAATCCGCCTGTTACTAATACTTTTTTATTCGTAATTTCTTCACGTTGATATCGCCATAGTGCATCTCGCCATTCAGGAAGTCTGGAGAATCCCTCTTTATCTAAGTTTTTCTTGCTCAACCTCGAATTGAGGGGTCGATTGACAGTTGTCGTTAACTCTTTACTTAAGATAGGGCATACTTCCACGTCTAACCATGCTTGTCTGAAAATTTCTCTTGCAAAATCTACTCTACTGCAAACACCTTCGTTGCTGGCGTGATAAATACCATACTTTTTTGTCTGAATTAAATCACACAATAATTTCGATAAATCTACAGTATACGTAGGAGATCCAAATTGATCTGAAACCATAAATATTTTTTTGTTTGATTTAGCATGATTTAAAAGTTTCTGAACAAAATTACTATTGTTATTCCCAAACAACCACGAAGTGCGAACTATATAATAAGATGTCATTATTTCTAAAACAACTTGTTCGCCTTCTAACTTACTTTCACCATAGACATTCTGGGGCGCTGCTGGAGCATCTATTTCAAATGAACAATCTCCTTCACCAGAAAATATATAGTCAGTGGATAGATAGAGTAATTTTGCTCCAATCTTTTTGCATGCATTTGCAACATTCCGTGTTCCATCAACATTCACTGCAAAACAAATATCACGTTCTTTTTCTGCCTGATCAACATCTGTATAAGCTGCACAATGAATAACTGCATCAGGACAATAATTCAAAAAATAAGCAGTCACTTTCGCTTTATCTTTGATATCTAATTCTTTAGACCCAACACCACGATATTCAATGCCTCTATTAGCTAATTCTCTGCATACATCATACCCCAATTGGCCAGTAGCGCCTGTGATTAACACTTTCATTTTTAACTCCATGATTTTATTTTTTGCTATTTACAATCGTTTCAAATACTCACCATACTCTGCTTTCATTAACGGTTCAGCCAGTTGAAGCAACTGTTGTTTTGAAATGTATCCTTTTTTGTATGCAATCTCCTCAATACAAGCTATATAAAGACCTTGTCGCTTCTGAATTGCTTCTACAAAGTTAGCCGCCTCTAAAAGGCCTTGATGTGTCCCTGTGTCCAACCACGCCATTCCACGGCCAAACAATTCAACTTTAAGTTTGCCTTGCTCTAAATATGCATTATTAACAGCTGTTATTTCCAGTTCACCTCTTTTGGATGGTTTTATCCCTCTTGCAATTTTTACAACCTCATTGTCATAAAAATAGAGCCCCGGTACTGCATAGTTTGATTTAGGAACACTTGGTTTTTCTTCAATAGACATCACATTTCCATCTGTGTCAAATTCAACAACACCAAAATTCTCAGGATCACTTACATGATAACCAAAAATTGTGGCACCACTACTCCGTCTCACCGCTGTTTCAAGTCGTTCAGAAAATCCATACCCATAGAATATATTATCTCCTAGAACTAGTGCCACCCTGTCATTTCCAATAAAATTTTCACCAATTATAAAAGCCTCTGCAAGTCCATTAGGAGCATCCTGAACCGCATACGCTATTTGAAGTCCTAATTGTGACCCATTTCCTAGGAGTGCCTCAAATATAACTACATCCCTAGGCGTTGATATAATCAATATTTCCCGAATTCCAGCTAACATCAGGACCGATAAAGGATAATATATCATAGGTTTATCATAAATTGGTATAATTTGTTTAGAAATGACTTTTGTGGATGGATACAAGCGTGTTCCACTTCCACCCGCTAAAATAATCCCTTTCAATTTTATCCACCTCCATAATTGAATGTATATACTCACTTTTATCTAAATAAAAAGAACATTTGAAGTGCTATTCGATATTATTTAAATAATTATAATCGCTTTGAATACATAGTATTGTAATAAACCATATATTCCATATTAATCACTCTATTTAACCACTCACTTTGATCAAGGTACCAATGAATGGTTTCTTTAATACCCTGTTCGAATGTATATTTAGGAGACCATCCGAGCTCAGTCGTTATCTTAGTATTATCAATTGCATACCGACGATCATGCCCAAGTCGATCATTGACGTACTGAATTAAAGATTCGTTTTTGTCGAGAGCGTTAATAATCAGTTTAACAATTTCGATATTTGCCTTTTCATTGTTTCCGCCTACATTGTAAATCTCGCCGTTTTTTCCATGTTCCAACACAGTTTCAATGGCTTCACAGTGATCCAATACATGTAGCCAATCTCTAATTTGCATTCCATCTCCATAGACAGGGAGTGGTCTATCATTTAAACAATTGTTTATCATAAGAGGAATCAATTTTTCTGGAAATTGATATGGTCCATAATTATTAGAACAGCGCGTAATATTAATAGGCATTTTAAAAGTTTCATTATATGCTCTGACAATCAGATCCGCAGAAGCTTTTGAAGCTGAATAAGGACTATTTGGTGATAAAGGTGTACTTTCTGTAAACATTCCTGTTTTTCCTAAAGCACCATACACCTCATCTGTTGAAACCTGAAGATATTTAACCCCATCTCTGTAAATAGGATAACCGTTTTTATCAATTCCGGTTTGCCAAAATTTCTTTGCTATATTCAATAATACTTGAGTCCCTAAGACATTTGTCATCACAAATATTTCTGGATTTTTAATACTTCTATCTACATGGCTTTCTGCAGCAAAGTTAACTACATAGTCAAATTGTTCTTCTTCAAATAAAGCTTCAACAAGTACATCATCATTTATAGACCCTTTTACAAATCGGTAATGATCATTATTTTCAATCTCTTTTAAATTTTCAAGATTCCCCGCATAAGTAAGAGCATCCAAATTAACAATTCTAAATAATTGCTTTTTCACTAGGAGCGAAATAAAATTTGATCCTATAAATCCTGCTCCCCCTGTTACTAATATAGATTTCATAAGCAATCTCTCCTAAAAGTTAGTTTTAAAGTTTGAAAATGATTTTAAACATTTGTCTTTCTCAGACAACAAGAGATTTTCTCCCTCTGAAATAGGCCATTCAATCCCCAAATCATTATCATTATACAGAATTCCTGAATCACTATACGGATCATATGGTGTCGTACATTTGTAAGTAAAAACCGCCTCATCGGAGAGTACTAAAAATCCATGCGCGAACCCCGGCGGGATATAAAACATTTTCTTATTGGTACCACTCAGAACAACTGCTGCCCATTTTCCGTATGTTACAGAATTTCCCCTAAGGTCAACTGCAACATCATAAACCTCTCCAGTAACTACTCTAACTAACTTCCCTTGAGGGTTATTTGTCTGAAAATGAAGCCCTCGAAGAACACCTTTTTTAGACATAGATTCATTATCCTGCACAAATTTTGTTGGCAGCCCATGCTTTTTAAATTCATTGGTATTGTAAGCTTCTAAAAAATACCCTCTGTCATCACCAAATATTGTTGGTTCTATGATCACTAACCCTGCAAGCCCTGTATTCGTCACACAAATTTCAGCCATTACTCCTCCTGATTATTACCATATTATAAGATATCTGAAAGTTCTTATTGCAATATCACAATAACTCTTTTTAAATTATTATAATTATGAAGCAAATTTATACTTGCAATTTATACTCTTCATATGTACAAGCCTTAGGTAAAGTCATCGCACTATCATACAAGTAGTATATAAAAAGTATTTTTAACAAACAATACATGCCATACCATTATACCATATCATTACAACTTGACTGCAGAACATTGCAACTTTAACAAAGATACCTTTGCTTTGCAATTATTTAAAGATTATTATCGTAAATCTTATAAATTAGTACGCATTCCGATTAATAAACCCACACCAAAATGTTCTCAAAAAAATACTGATATCCATGCCAAACGTCCAGTTCTCAATATAGTATATATCATGTTCTATTCGCTTTTCAATCGAAGTATCTCCGCGCCAGCCATTTACCTGTGCCCAGCCGGTGAGTCCCGGCCTTACGTGATGCTTAACCATATACTTCGGAATTTTATCCTTGAACTGTTCAACAAAAAAAGGGCGTTCCGGTCTCGGTCCTATGATTGACATTTCTCCTTTTAACACATTAATAAACTGCGGCAGTTCATCCAAGCTTGTTTTTCTGATAAAATTACCAAATAAGGTTTTGCGTGGGTCATTTTTTGTCGTCCACTTATCTTTTTCTTCTTCATCACTCTGAACACGCATACTTCTAAATTTGTACATTTGGAATGCTTTTCGATTGATGCCAATCCGCTCTTGTTTAAAAATAACAGGACCTGGCGACGATAATTTAACGCCAATCGCTATCGCTATAAATAATGGCGAGAAAATTGCAATAACCAGCAAAGATACGACCACATCAAATGTTCTTTTAACAAGTGCATTCAGTGGCTCATCAAGCGGAATATGACGGATATTAATTAACGGAATTTCTTCTAAATTATCAAAATATGGTTTTGCAGGAAGAATACTCTGGTATGCCGGAATGATCTGCGCTTTCACACCGTTATACTCACATGTATTAATCAGTCTGGCAACTTTATTATAAGCCTCTATTGGCAATGCGATAATGAGTTCATCAATTTGAAATGCTGTTAATATTTCACTCAGTTGATCAACCTTTCCGAGCAATGGATACCCTAAATGTTCTGGTGCATTATCTATATCATCTAAATAACCAACGATTGTATAGCCTAACTGAGGATTTGCTTTAATCTTTTCTGTAAAGTTTAGTCCCAATTCACCAGTGCCCACAATGATGATATGTTTTTGATTATAGCCTTTTTTTCGCAGCCATCTGAGACTATACCGAATGGCACCTCTTTGAATTACCATCAAACCAAAAACAAAGATCGTAAAAATCAAAAGTACGGAACGGGAATAATGAATTTCTTTATTAATGAATAAAAGTGCGAGTACTGACACCGTACTGATGATAATCGAACGTGTAATCCCGATAATTTCGCGGTAAAAACGATCGCGCCGCTGCGGCTTATAAAGCCCGTGCAGCAAAAATGATGCTAAGTATACTGGCACCAGTACAACTAAGTATTCAATATAGTTATAAAATGAGAGATGCTGAACGCTATCATCTTGGAGGAGTACATTAAATCGCAAGAAATAGGCCAAGATTAATGCAATTACAACTGAAAATATATCCAAAATATATTGAAGTGCATTTAGATATTTTTGGTTGTTTTTAATCATTTATGTTCTCCTAAAAAACCATTTCAAAGCGGCAAACAGAAACATTACCGCAATACCCACACCAACTAAAACCGTTGTACCAAGGCCATATGTATGTACATAATGCTTTTTGTAAAAGAGCCACATCGCCCGATAAAATTCATAAGTCACTTTTAATGATCTACCGCTGCCGCCTTTAAAATGAACAGCACGCGCTTCAGGGTAATAGACAATATCATAACCGGTTGAATGGGCACGATAGCAATAATCCAAATCCTCGCCGTACATGAAAAAAGATTCATCAAGCAATCCAACTTTTTGAATCACATCTTTTGGTATGAGCATAAACGCACCCACTACCGCATCTACAATTGCCGTTTCTTCTTCATTAATAAACGATTGTGTGTAATGTCCGTACTTCTTTGATTCTGGATATTTTTTATGAAGCTTCATAAAATAATACAATGATGACATTGGCGTCGGGAAGCCACGCTTGCACGTATGATCTAATACACCATTTGGCAGTACAAGTCTTATGCCCAATATACCGGTGTTACGATTCTTTATAATGTACTGAAGTGCCTTTTCCAACGCATCAGGTGCCAAAGCGATATCCGAATTAAGCAGCAGAATATATTCGCCTTTTGCCTTTCGAATACCAATGTTATTCGCTTTTGCAAAACCATCATTTTGATCATTCTCAATGAAGTCTACTTCTGGGAATTCACTTCTTAACTGCGCAACACTGCCATCGTTGGAAGCATTATCAACTACAATGATTTCATATGTGCTACTTAGCTTCGAATTTTGAATAGACCGTATTGTTTCAGAGGTCATTTTTAATGTTTTATAGTGAACGATGATAATACTTAACATAACACTTTTTATGCCCCTTGAATTAATCAGAATTTCACTTAAACATTATACTATATTTAGGCATGATTGATAACCTTCGTAAGCAAATTGAAACATTGAAATAACACAGAGAAGCAATAATTGTGATAAATCATATTACGTTATCACCAATTTAAGGACATAAGATTGAATTCCATTGACGATTATCATAGAATAGTATTGATACTATGATGAGGAGACAGATACCATGGGAAAAAAGCATAAACCGCAAAAAGCGTTTCAACTAGATACACATTTAGATACTTACGCATTCTGGCTAATAGCGATTACCATCGGCCTTATTCCGTTGCTAATTCGCATTGTTCCTGTTGAATTTTCAACGACAGATTTCGTCTGGGATACAGGCCAGACGCTCACTTATGATACGTATTCCTACATAAAGGCAAATGCTATCAAGATCGTAGGTATTCTTAGCTGTATCCTGTTGGGGTTGAAATTGTTTTATAAACAAGTTAAATCATTTAGGGATATCATACCACTCACAATGCTGGTCAGTATGGTTATCGTTATCTTTGCGACGCTTAGCGCATTTAATACAACGGTTGCTTTTAACGGCTTTATTGAGCGTTATGAGGGCATGTGGGTTTTGCTCAGTTATGGCGTTATTTTTTTACTTGCCTACAGTGTGCAGTGGGAGCAGAAACGGATCAACACACTTTTTAATGTCTTTTGGGTTACCAATATTATTCTTTCTCTCATTGGTTTAGGGCAAGCCTTTGGCCATGACATTTTCCTGAGCGAAGCACTACGACCACTGCTTACCTCTTTTAAAATCGATCAGCAAATTGCCATGGTGAAAACTTATGGTGATACAAATTTTGTTTCGCAAACGCTCTACCATTATAATTATGTCGGCTTTTTTATCACGCTAAGCTTTCCTGTGTTCCTATCCATGGCACTTTATCAAAAATCATTAAAATTACGCATTATGTATGCATTGACAGCTTTACTGATCCTGTTTAACCTATTTGCTTCAACTGCGCGTGGCGGTATGGTGGGACTGATTGTTGGTATGGTAGTCTTTCTAATTTTCAACCGAAATCTGATCATTAAGAACAGTAAAGCAGTTGCAATACTGTTAATCGTTGGAATCATGTGTTTTGGTGCTGTTGAGGCTTTCTCTGGAGGCTTAGTCAGCAGTCGTATTAAGCAAATATTCGCCTCTAATGATACAGCTTATCAGCTTCAAGGCATCGCGATTGATGACGACATCATCAAAGTCAGTGTTACTGGCGGCGAACTGGATATCATCGTTCGCTCCCAGACAGAAAACAGCTGGGATTTTGATTTTACCTTCAATGGCGAGCCAATCAAGTACGGCGGCATTAACGATGAAAGTAAAATGTATTTTGACCAGCCTGAACTTCATGATATGTTTGTTTTTTATACGGTTTATGATGATGGACAGTATCATTTAACCTTACAGGCCGAAAATGTCATGTGGCCGTTTAATTACATTGATGGCAAGCTCATGTACCGTAATGCGTATGGCAACTATGAAGCCCTTAATGACGTCGATTCTGCAGCTTTCTTAGCTGGCCATGAAAACCTCGGTTCAGCCAGAGGGTATATCTGGTCACGTGCATTGCCGCTCATTAGCGATCATGCACTTTTAGGATACGGCCCGGATAATTTTGCACTCATTTTTCCACAGAATGATTATATTGGTAAACTACATGTCTATCAAACAACAAATATGGTAGTCGACAAAGCCCATAATCTTTACTTGCAAATTACACTATCGACCGGTATTCTCTCGTTAATATGTTTCTTGGTCTTAATTGTCGTTTTATTGGTAAGATGGTTTAAGCGATTATACCAAAATGCATTTGTTTTTTCAGATGTTTATGAATCGGCTCTAATGGTTGCGATGGCATCCTATTTCACCGCGGCACTTTTCAATGATTCTACTGTTCATGTTTCCCCTGTGTTCTGGGTATTCTTTGGGATCATCTTATCTTATCTTAAATCTAAGACAGGAGCTGCAAATCCAAAATAGAGGCATTATTCCTATAGTTCCTTATTCATGAATATAAAATGCTCACCAATTACACTTTCTTACTGATTTTCACTGAGCAGTCTAGGCCTCTATGCCCAACGTAAAAGTCACTTTATACAGAAAGAAATAAACCGACAGACACTTCAAAAAGAAAAAACAGTTGAAATATTTGTCGGTTTTTATCTGTCTTAAATTTTTCAAAATAGAAATCTATGGATAGATAATATTTATTGACTGAAATTTGAGGTCTTACTCTGTCACTTCGTACGTACCGATTGTCTTTTGAAATTCAAGGTCTTGTGTATAAAGATCATTGATTGAAGTCATGTATATGTTGTACATATTGGTAACATTGTTCTTAGCATCTTGGAGCTCATAAGCTGTTACAAGACCTAAATCACTTTTAACAGTTGCCGTATTAAACTGACGGACAGCGCTGTCATAGTTAAGTTTATTGATATTAACAGATAGTTCCGTATTTTTAAGGCTGTTAAATGCAATTCTCAGATTGATAATTTCGCTTTTGAGTGCTTCATCATAATCATCCTGTAAGTCTTCAATATCATCTTTTGTCGTTGAATACTCCGATGATTTTCCATAAATATACGTTGTGGAGCCCTTAAACGAAACCGATTTGGTATCGAGTACATTGTCTTCAATTAGTTCAAGCTTCAATTCCTTTTCAGCAAGATCCTCTTTTAAATCCAAAAGCGTCTGATCAAATATTTCGATATTCTTCGTCAAGGTTGTAATATTATAATCTACAGTTGTTTTAACATCCATTACCGTCGTTAATCTAAAGAGCGTATCAATAGGATAGCCAATCATCTGATTAAACGAAATTTGTGCCTGTTCTAACGCATTTTCATTCATTTGAACATTGAGTTCGGCTTGAAGCAATGAAACATTAAAAGCTTCTAGGTCGGAAGATGTAATAAGCCCCAGCTCATGCTCCTTAGTCTTATTATTATAGGTCGTTTGCGCCTGTTCTAAATCAGCCTGGCTTGTTTCCAGATTATCTACCGTTTGTAAATAATCAATATAACGACTTGTTACATCAATCTTTAAATCTTTCAAAGCATTTTCTTTATCTCGTTTTGCAGCAGCCAATGCATTTTCTGCCAACGGAATATCATACTTATCCGCAAATACAAGTGTCATGTATTCATCGGCGTCTTTGTAAGACCACTCGATATCTTCCTTTGCACCCTTTGCATCTTGAAGTTCGTCTTCTGCAATTTCAATGTTATCATCAGCTGTTTTGATGTCAATACTATTCTCAATCGCTAAATTATATACTTCGTCTAATGTGAGCAATGGATCAATTATGGTCGTATCTGCAAATGCAAATGACGAATACAGCATTCCTATCATCAATGTTGTTATTAAATATTTTTTCATGCTTACCTCCATCTATTCCAAAACAGTCGATTGATTAATTGTCTCAACCGCTAGGTATACCGTTCTAATTTGATCCTTTAATGCTTCAAGACTCGCTGATGTCGCATAATTCACGAGATCTAAATCAGTCTTTTTAATCAAGCCCTGTTCATAAGATATCTTTGTTTGATTTTGTGAAGCCAGCTGTATTTCATAATTTTTTTGGCTGATTGCTAAATTCTTCTGAGCATTAATGACCTCATTATAAGCCGCTAATACATCTTGATGCGCGGCTACCTTAACAGCATCATAAGCCGCTTCAGCCTGATCCACAGCCATCTGCGCTCTTAGCTTGTTCGTCAGATCATATAAACCGCGCATATTTAAGTCATAAGTTGTGTAAGCCGCATCAAGTGCATATTTTGCACTTTTAATATCATTGCGATTTTCTAATGCTAAATTCTCATAATAATCAAGTGTTTCAATGTTTGTATCTGGACTTAAATAATCATCTTTTAATGTCAGGGTATCATCGACGTTTAGTCCAAGTAACTCTTTGAATTGAAGCTCCAAGCTCTGCTGAGAGTAATATGTTTGACTTGCACTATACAACGATTTCAGGTAACTCTCCTTGGCGTCTAAGTATTCATTCTCCGAAAGAAGCCCTAAATCATGCTGTGTCTCAGCATCTTTGTAAAGCTTTAACTGAATATCAACATAATCATTCTGCAACACTAGCATTTCATTTAAGTAAATGAGTTTTGTCATTAGCTGATCTACACCTGCTTCTAATTGCAGATCAAATGTATCAACAGTATCTTTTAAAGCCTTGTATTGCGCGTTAACACTTTCATACTGGATTTGCATACTGTAAAAATAATTGTATTTTTCTACTGCCGTATAATAGTACTTATCGGAAATTGGAATATTATTCGCATTCATCATGTCAACCATGGAATCGTAGTTTGATTTCCCATCTTTCTGCTGCTTAGCATAGTTATGAAGCGTTGCAACTTGTCCATTTAATGTCTTCAGCGAATCATTTAAATCTTCCTTTGCATTGCTGCTCTCTATTGCCCTCGTCACTGCCGTGTCACGATCTAACGTCACATTATCTGCAAACACAGCAAAATTCTGAAAAAGCAATAGCAGCATTATCATCAGTATCGAAACTTTTCTCTTCATGTGCTACATTCCTTTCCTCGTTTCTCATTCTCTTATCATTTTACCCTACTTTCGTTACTGAAACATTAAAAGATTATTATTTTTTTCTTAATCTAAGCTTTTATATTTATCGAATCAAAAAGGGTTCACAGAAAATCTGTGAACCCCAGTCGATTACTCTTTTACACTATGAACAATAAATTATTCGTTAGTATATTTGTAAACTTCTGTTTCTAATGTTGTAATAAGATCCGTTGAATCTGACAGTGCAGAACCATCTGGTTTTGTAGCAATACTATCTACATTATCAGAAATTGAACCATTCAAGCTGATTGTAGTACCTTCACTAGCATTACCATCAGAAGAATCAAGAACGATTACAATTTTCTTGCTTGTTGGATCTAAACCAACACTTGTAATTTCATCTGCATCAAAACCTGAAACATCAAACATACCTTTTGCGATATATGAAGAGTCAAGCGTTTCAGTGAATGTCATCACGATAACATCAGTATTAGCATTGGCAGACATAACACCTGTTGTATAGTTATAAGCCATACCAGTAGTTAACTGTACATCATCATCTTCATCTGTGCCTGCTAAGATAGCAAGTGCAGGCGCACAAGAGTCGACGACTTTAAGGTTAGCGGCAGATGCACCATACAATTTAATGTAGTTGCCATAATCATTTGTTGATTCTAACGGCTCTGTCGCAGTGCCTGCTGCTGTTCTGTAATACGCATTAGTTGCATCAGAAGCAAATTCATCAGGGAATACATAAGTTGCAACTGTAAAACCATCATCATCTAAATCTGTATCAATTGATTCTGGATCAATTGCTGTAGTGCTAGCTGCTGAAGCAAAGAACATGATGTCAGCCGCTTCAAATGTTGTTAATTCTTGATCAAATGATACTTCAATTGTATCAACATCAGTTAACTCAACTGAAGTGATTTTAACCGTATCACCATTGCTGTACTTAAGTGTTTTTGCTCCTGAAGAAAGCGCTGCAGAGTAATTGCCAGCTTCATCAGCAACACGTGCTACTTCAATTTTGTCTGCGTCAGCAGTACTAAGTGCAAACTTAGCATCTTTTGAATTGAATGTAATTTCAACTGCTTTGCCATCTGAAACAACATCAATTTCTGCATCGCTGATATCATCAACAATATAATCTTTACCGCCAGAAGTAATGACATATTTCGTCATATCTTCGATTGAGTATTCACCATCAGTTGCCATTGATTCAGGGAAGTTGACTCTAACAACGTAATCATAGATTGGCGCTGCAACTGTACCAACATTTGTTTGATAGAATTGTGCAGTAATACCTGTGATCACTGGAGCAGTTAAATCCGTTACTGTGAAACCAACAGAAGTTGCTTCAATTTCATTTTCAGCTAAATCTTCTAAGTCTTCAATAACGAGTGTATAATCGCCGCCATCTAAATCATCAGCAAAGATCAGTGTAATCTCATCTGTATCTGTTAATTTAGCTGAAGAAAGTTTTGTTGAAATTTCATCACCGTCAGAATCAAGAACAGTAAAGTCTGATTTGTCGATAGAGTTTTTATCAATATCTTCAGAGAAAGTTAAAATAAGTGTATCTTCCTCGTCTACATCAACATCATCAAGTTTAGGTGCTGTTGTATCAACAGTTACTTCAACTTTAATCATTTGTTGATCATTTTTGTTTTTCCAAAGGTCTCTAACAGAGTCTTCTAAAACATAAACGTATGCAGTTCCTTCTGGTAACTCATTTGTTGTAAAGTCCATTGTCAATTCATTACCGTCAATGTCAGCTGCAACAACCGGGCCATTAACAGGATTGTTTGAATTTGTATGGTAGTAGTTTCCTGCAGTACCATCAACTAATTCTACGTCTTCAGACCAGATTAATGTAATACCATTCAGGTCAGCATCCGTATAACCTACAACTGTAGGTGCTGTTGAATCTTCCACAACATCTAAAGTGAACGATTTACCAATTACAGTAAAACCAGCATAATCTTTTGCATCTGTTTTTACTTCAAATGGCAATTCACCAGTAGTTAATGAAGTATAGAGCTCAACTAACCACTCAGTGTTGTTCTTTTGACCAGTAACATCTTTAATGTAGTATTTGCCGTCTTTCGCTTCAAATGAACCTTTGTCAACATTAGCTGGATCCATTGGTTCAGAGAAAGTTACTTTAATTGTGCTTACGCCAACAACTTCAACATCTTCGATTGTAGGAAGGTCTTGGTCTAACCAAGTTACATCTACATCTGTATCATCAATTTCAACGCTTTCATCTTCTGTAAGAACGTTAGAAATTGTGAGTGTGTCTTTGTCTTGTTGACCCATTGCAGTAATTGTTGTACCAGTACCTAATGTAAGGATAACTGTTTCGCCATCTTCTTGGAGTGCTGCATCGATAACATCTTGTGTATCGTTGTCATCCCAATCATAATTGTCAGTATCTTCAGCAGTATCTTCATCAACTGGTTGATTGAAGACAACCTCAACTTGTACTAAGTTATTAGCTTTAACAGATACAACTTCCAAGTCTGTAGGTGCAACTACTGGAGGTTCGATTTTGCCTAATGAAACACCGAGTGCAACGTCAGAACCTTTAACAGGTGTATTGACAGTTGACCAAACTGATTCAAAAGCTTCGCCTCTTGTTAATTCTGTAGATGCAGGAACTTCAATGCCCATTGTTGCAGCATAGTCGATTGCTTCTGCAAAATCATAGTCACCTTGGTAACCTAATGCGTTTAATACAAACGCCGCTAATTCGTTTCCAGATACAACGCCTTCTGGTTTGTAAGTGCCGTCTGGGTAACCGCCGAACCAGCCAGCAGCTTGACCATAAGCAATGTAGCTCTTAGCCCAGTGATCGTTTACATCTGAGAAATTTGCTGGAACTGCATAGCTCGCAGCAGCTTCTTTAACGCCAAACAATTCTGATAATACGACTGCCATTTCAGCTCTAGTTAATGATTTATCAACCATTAAATCGCCATTGGCACCTGAGATGAATCCGTTTTCGTATAAGCTATCCGCTCCGGTTTCACCTGCCGCAAATGTTGGCATCATGCCTAGTACTAACACTAACGCTAATACTAAAGATAATACTCTTTTCATGTGCGAATTCCTCCCTTAAAATTTTGAGATAGTTTGTTGCTTCTTTTTACAGAAGAGAGTTTTGATCAATAACCCCCTTCTAAGGATTAAAGCACATCCTTAGAACTTAGCACATCCCGTGAGGGTGTATTGCAAAATCCTACAACTGATTATATCATTATTCTTTTCTTTCGGTCAATGAAGGAACCCTCATTGTAATAGAACTGTAAAACAAGCTGTTGCAAACCCTCTAAACATTTTCATGCCTTCGAGCCGACATCAGCCCATTTTCCATCCCAACCACTGCAATGCACTGAAAACACCGCATCACAGTATGCAATGAGCAGTCGACCACCCCGATAAAAAGAACGAATGAGCCCGTTATTATTGCTGCAAATGTGACAATGCCGCTTCAAGCTGCAGGTCACGTCTGCCGTCAAACAGCGAATCCGCTGCCGATTTAATCGCCTCGGCCGTTTCTATCGTCAGAACGCCATTGGCCTTTAGGTTATGCGATTCTTGGAAGCGCTTGAGCGCAGCCTCAGTATTATAACCCAATTTTCCGTCAACTGTCAACGACTCACCCAGCAGATTAAGTCTTTGCTGTGCGCCGTAGACGTTGAGACTGATCTCACCTTTGTGCTTTGCTTTTGTCTCATTCATCGGCACATAACTAAGATACGCCTGATACTCTGCCTCTGACGGCAATTTTATCATAACATCTGGTATTATACCCACGCCGTCAACATGGTAATCATTGTTCAAAACGTATTCGGCTATGGTCAGTTTAATCGCACCGGCATAAGCCATGTCATAAGGCGTCTGCACCGTCCCCTTGCCATAGGTGTTGGTACCGATGACAATACCGCCGCCGGTTTGCTGCAAACTGCCGGCAAATATCTCCGAGGCACTTGCAGAACCTTCATTCACCAGTACGACAACTTCCGCCGGCACTTTTTCACGATTTGCTCTGAAGACTTGTGTTTTGCCGCCGCTGAGTTCTTCCTTTACAATAATTTTGCCTTTTTCAACAAAATAGTCGCTGACGTGGATCGCTGCATTTAAATAGCCGCCCGGATTGTTGCGGACATCAATAATCAATTTGTGTACGTCATTGTTCATCAAGTCTGCCATTGCTTCATCGAATTCGTCATTGGTATTTTCACCAAACTGTGTAATCTCAACATAGCCAATCTGATCCGTGAGCATTTCGTAGGAAACCGTCGAAAGAACAATAACACCGCGAACGATGACGACATCCAGCGTACCGACAGTACCTTCGCGCTCAACGCCAAGCGTCACTGGTGTCCCAGCCTCACCGCGAATAACAGATACCGCTTTTTCCGTGGTCCAGTCCAATGTACTCTCACCGTCTACCGACACAATGAGGTCCCCTGTTTTTAAGCCCGCTTTTTCCGCCGGTGAATCCTTTAGCGGCGCCACCACCTGTATGTACCCCTCAGAACCCGCAGAGATCGAAGCCCCTACACCTGTGAATTCTCCAGAAAGTCCTGTGATAAAATCATCGTATTCATCTTGTGAAAAATACGTGCTATGCTGATCCAAAACATCAAGCATTCCCTTATAGGCACCTTCAATCAGTGTTTCGGAATCAACTTCTTTATAATAGTTCTGCTCTATGTACTCAATCATCTTCTCCATATCCACATCGACTTCGGCAAAACTCATCCCGGACACCGGTAAAATACCTGTCGCTTTAACACTACCCGGTTCTGCCGCTGACAGCATGTAATCTGAGATGAGCATGCTGTCAAGGGATGATGTCATTTTCTCCAGAAGAAAATTGTCTTCCTTTATTAAGTCATTTACACGATGCTGCTGCGGCAGCGTCTCCGAAAATGCCGGTGCAATGGCAATGCCAACCATGAGCAGCGCAAGCAAAATCGCCAATGCCGCCTTGATAATGTCCTTTCGCTTTTGTTTTGCACGTTTTCTCACCTGTTTTTCAAGCTTCTTTGCCTGATCATTTTTTGCTTTTCCACTCATCCTCGGATGCCTCCACTTTCTAATACCATGCCAGATCTCTGTGTCATCAATCTGCAAAATCAATCTTTGAATATCAAATAAAACTTTCCTCATTAATCTTTGAATCAATCATCATAAGTTTTTAATTTAATGAAGCATTTAATAAAACAAATATTTAAAACCATTTAAAACCAGTCTTTCCATTTAAAAAACCCAAGCATCAGGAGCGCAATGCCAATACAGCTGCCAATAAAAATCGGCAACGCATATGGATAATGCAAGCTCGGAAACACTTCAAAATTCATCCCAAAAAAACCCGCTAAAAACGACAGCGGTATAAAAATCGCCGAAAAGAACGTTAGCGTCGTCATAACGCGATTCATGCGATTGCTGACATTGGTCTGATGCATATCAAAGAGGCTCGCCACCACTTCACGGTACATCATAATACGATCCGAAAGGTGTACGGCATGATCAATGACATCTTTAAAATAAGTGCGCGTCATCGGTGATAAAAACACCGTATCCTGTGCAATCAGGCGCGTCAAAGTCTCTTGAAGCGGCATGGCACCGCTCTTTAATATCAACAGCGACTTCCTTAAATGGTACAAAGGCTCTATTTTGCCAATTTCATCTTCAACGATGCTCGCCTCTAAACTGTCAATGTCATTTTGCAGGGTTAACATGGCCTCCATCTGATGATCGACCAGCGCATCCACCAGTGCATAAAACAAATAATCAGCACCTCGCGTGCGAATACGGCCGTTTTCATCTGACAGCCGACCACGAACGCCGTCAAAGACATCACCCGGTTCTTCTTGAAACGTGATGAGCAGCGAAGGCATCAACAGAAAGCTGATGTGTTCATGATTAAAATGATGACGGCTTTCAGCTGCATCATCCGCCATATCTTTCCGCGTATAAATCATCTTGAAAACAGCAAAGAGGTAATTTTCACCTAATTCAATCTTTGTGCGCTGCTCTACATGAACGATATCTTCTAGTATCATGGGATCAATGCCGTAAAAGTCCCCAATTTTGCGAATCGGCTCAAGATCCGAAAGGCCTGTGAGATTTAACCACTTCACACCTTCAACACTTTCAATGTCCTCGATGCGTTCAATATGCTGTTTTACATAGTGATCCGCCGAAAAGGCAATCAGCGTCATCTCCGGTGTCACTTGATGATGGCGCCCCGTGTAGACTAACGTACCCGGCGGAAGATTTTGCTTTGCTGAATCCTTCATTGTCCAAGTCTCCCCAGCATCATGTTTCTATTATACAGCATTCCGGCCAAATAAAAATAACAGACACTTAATTTTAATATGAATCCTAAGAGAAATTCACCTAAGTGTCTGTAATTTATCAATTCTCGCAAATGCTATTGAAGCTTTCGCTTAATGATATCAAGCTGTTCGATAATGCGCTTTGAAACCGTATCCATCTCCACAAGCTTTGCCTCAGCTTCACCAAGATTGCCTTTATTATAGGCGATGATCGCTTCTTTTGCAAATGTGTGAAGTCTCTGATGCGGTACTTCCATCTCATCTAAATGCTGCTGAATAGCAGGAATGCCGCGCCCTGTGTCTGCCACCCATTGACCCAATCGACATACCAAATGATTCCCCACCTGTTCGGGATTGAGCTTTTCATACCCCAAGATCATGTTGTAGACGCGCCAACGCCATATGAGGTGATCGGTGATACAAACTTCAATTTGTGCAGACTGCGGCATCGCCGCCTCAGGCAGCATCTTGATCCGAAGCAGATCCAGACTTCGGCTGATATCATTAAAAGCGCGACCCGTCTTAACGGTTTCACCATTGAGTGTTTTGATTTTTTCATTGACAACCGCTAAACTCGCCGCCATTTCTTCTGATGCCGCCGTCTGATCATCTACGCTCTCATTAATTTGCTTAAAGCTCTCACCCACTTCACCTAACGCACCGGCCATGCTCGTCATCGTACTTCTCGATAAATCCATATTTTGCTTGCCGCCAGTGAAGATGCGCGCGCTTTCCTTAATCACACCATCTGCTGTCTTAATTTCAGCCATCAGGATCTGAACAACATCTTGAATAACATCCACTTGCTCCTTGGTACTGTCTGCCAGTTTCTTAATTTCATCAGCGACGACGGCAAAACCGCGTCCTGCATCGCCTGCGCGCGCAGCTTCTATTGAGGCGTTAAGTGCCAGTAGATTCGTCTGGTCTGCCACACGCTTGATCACCGTTACCATTTGCTCAATTTGAAGCGCCTGTTCCGTTACTTTTTTCATGGCGCCTTCGGCCATTTGAGACTTTTCAAAGGCTTCTGCGATTTCGTCAAACGACTTGCCGATACCTGCCATGCAGTCTGACGACAATTTTAAAGCATCTTCTGTCATTTGACTCGATTGATGAATATACGCTGAAATTTGTGTGCTTGATGTACTGAGTTCTTCCGAACTGGATGCGATGTTTTCAACCATCTCTGTCTGACGGCTGACATCCATCAGCATATCCTTAACATAATCGAGCTGTGTCATGCGCATAAGCAAATCATTGACTTCGAGCAAATACGGCACAAGCTCACTTTGCGTCTCCTTCGGAACTTCTTCATTTCCTTCGACCACTGTTGTCACCGGCATTGCAGATAATTGTTTTCGCTTAAACATAATTGCCTCCCCTTTATTCTTCAAATTCCCCTTTCCCTGTAGACGCTTGTTCTATCTTTTCCTAAGCAGCACATTTTCTATATGTATCGGGCTGCCTTCCCTCAATTGCTGTCGTACTTACGCACATAACCTCTATGCGACTGTCTCCCGTCACCAGGTATTCGCCATTGTACTTAAATATATTTTACATGATTTTGTCGCATTCTGGCGACATTTCGGCCAATATTTCCATGTATACAAAAGCCTGAAACGTGCAATATTGCACGTTTCAGGCTTTTTCACTTTCCACTCTTGCCTGTTTATATACTTTTGTTCAATAAAATCTTTCGAATCGCGGCCACGCCATTCTGACACCGTTAACCACTTAATAAACTTTTTAAAATAATTTTTAAAAAAATCATCATGCCCATCGGGCGGCAAACGCCTAAATCATTCGTATTTCCGCATTGAACACCACTAATTATTCATAATCTTTTCACGGTAATCATAGGTAATGTCATCCTTGATATGCGAGATAAAACCAGAGATCATCGCCGCTGCTTCTGCGCGCGACAAAGGTTTATTCGGATTGAAGTTGCCTTCTGTATCGCCATTGACAAGGCCGATTTCATTGGCAACATAGACATAGTCCTTTGCCCATTCGGAAATGTACGCATCATCTTTAAAAACCGTTTCATACGGTGGTGATGGCGCATTGTACTGAAGACCGAGCGCATTGATCATAATAGCAACTGCCTGTGCACGCGTGACGGTTTCATTTGGCTTAAAGTAACTGTTCTCCCCTGCCATAATCTGGTGTTCCTTAATATATTCCAAATAGTGATAGTCAGGATCATCCGGCAGGACGTCTAGATAAGGCGTATCGACCCCCGGTCTCAAACGCCTGATAACATCTGTCCGCGTTGGCGTCGGCAGCACACCTGCAATGGCATTGACAACGGCCTTGCCGAAATCAATTCTCGAAATCATGGCATCCGGCGCGAAATACTCATTGGATGCATCAAAGACTTCTAAAGAAGTCATCAGAAAAATGGGAATCTCCGCCCAATGACCGCCGATATCGCGCATCTTAGGTGTAATCAGCGCCTTGGACTCGAGTATGACATCATCACTGACGCTGGACTCACCAATGTTTCGGCGCGTACTGTTATAGTCCACGGCACCATTTGTCTGTCGCGGCAGATCATACGCATAATTCAGTACATTTTCCTCACTGGTAATTTTAAAGTAACTCCCTCTAAAGCTAATGCTTTGCGGATCGGTTCCCTGATAGAGAAAATTAACGTATTTCGTCGAAGCCATATTGACGTCAATGCTGCCATTCCACGTACCTTCGTCTGTGGTATGCGTCAGCATCTGATGCACTTTTTGCGTCTCACTGCTCCCCCACTGATGATCGTATCCCACAATGGGATCCGACTCGACGGCAATCGACAGCGTTCCGCTGTTTGTCATGTAGTCACCGTCAAGATAGTAGGTTCGCTCTGCTACCATATTGCCTGAAAAATAGTCGACAGCGGGGGTATTGTCAATGAGGCGGCCTTCCTGATAGGTGTACTTGCCCAGTGTGTATTCCCCACTATCTGTGGTAATGGTTTCATCATAGCTGGTGAGTTCTTTTGAATAGAGCGTCTGATTCACAGTACTGCGCTCGTCCAGCGTCACGCGAAACACAGCCGTTCGCTCCAGCGTTATGCCTGCTGTTAGATTGGCCAACTCATAGGAATAACTCAAATTATACGTCGCCGCATTGGTTGGTACTGTTGGAATCGTCACCGTTCCCTTTAAGAGGACTGGCGCACCCGTTACAAAGCACATCTCCTGATATTCATTTGTGCCATCGAGCAGCACGTCACCGACAACACCGCCGTCCAGCCATGTTACCTGTCCAAAAGCGGCGCCTGCTGTCAGACAGATGACTGCCATTAAGATTAAGAGTCCCTTCTTCATCTATTTCCTCCTATTAATCCAACACTTTCCAATCTTTCACGTACACGCTAACGATTTTATTTCATGCTAACCAATCCGCTTAACCAATCGTCGCATTCTGCTCAATCAGCATCACCTGCGCATTAAAGCTAAGATACCATTAGCATTCAGTCAACAAACCAAGATTCCATCAGCTTTCAATGAAAATGACGAGGGCATCTTCCTTAATCCGCATAATATAAAGGTAGTCACCGGTCTGAACATCGTCGATAGTTTTGACATCATTATTCTTGATAAAAATGGCATCCGTATACTGGATGTAAATATTTGCGCGGTTTGCCGTCCATATGCCGGTGTAATCCGTCCAGTCATGCGAGTCGGTTATTTCAAGGCGATCCCATGTTTCATCATTTGAAACCACCATACCACGCGTCAAGACAGCCCCTTCAAATGTCCCCTCAAGCTCATCGGCGATATCCTCTTCTTCATAAAGGTTATCATCAATGTTCTGATTATCCAGAAGCCCCTGATGCCTTAGATGCATGGCGACTATGGAACTATCCGCTTCATTAACGACCATAAACGCATAGTAACGATCGTATTTAAGACCTTTGGTCGTCGACTTATAGGTACTGTCGACATTGTCCCATTTGGAGTAAGAGCCGTTAAAGAGCTCATACGGTGTAAGGCTCACTTGATCGGCCGGATCCGTGACATCGACAACGCTGGAACTGGTGTAGAGTTTATAAGAGCCCGATTCCGTCTTATCCACATCATTCAAGAAGTTATTGGTATAGCCTGCATAATTTCTAAAAGTAACCGTACTGCGATTCACATCTTCAACAGCGCCAATTCGAATACTGTCAAAAATATCGTCATATGGTGTGACAACTTTTACGATCATCGCATTTTGCGCATAGGATCCCATTGGACTTTCCGAAACCACAAACACGCTGTCACGTGATGCAATCTTGCTGCTCGGCACCACGAGGCCGTCTTTAATAACAATTGTCGCACCAGTAATGGAAAAGTTCTCTTTCGTTGCGATATCAAATTTTCCCGTGGTGTGATCGACATTGCTGACCATACTGGTGTACATCATTTCGCCGCCGGTCTTAATGCTCATTTTCACAATGGTCGATTGACCGTAGACGCTCTTCACCACGGCATAGGCCGTATAACTCGTATAGGAACGCTCAACTTCATTCATTGGCACGAGTCTGTTGCCAACATAGACATCCGTTGAATCATCGTATTTCAGTGTGAGATTGTAATCGTCTGTCGGTTCCCACTCGCTGTTGTTAATGTACTGCGGCTTTGACACGCCGTCATTGCCGATAAACTGAATTTCATTGCGCGCTTCATTGACGTTTTTAATCTTGCCTTTATAAATAACCTGGAACAATACTTCAGGTGCTTCGATTTCGAGTTTTGTCGCATCCGTTGAATAAATATCATCATAATAAACCTTAACATCGTTGCCGACTTTAAGTGCACTGAAACTGACTGCATTGCCGTCTTTGGTAATCAATGTATCGCCACCGATGTCTACCACTTCCGTACTGCCGTTGGAAAGCGTGATAATAAAGCTATTCATATAGAGCGCGCTAACCTTCCCAATTCGCATTTTGCCATATTGAGGGATGTAACCCGGTTCGCCGCTGTAGGATTCGGCGGATGCCCTGACGACATAACCGTTGGCAACATCCATGGTGACATTCATGCCATAGACAAAATTGGTGAGATCTGTATAGCGTCCGTTGATCGTCAAGTCTGCATACGGCGCCAAAGGATAAGTATAAAGCTTGTCATCGTACCCGTAAACCGTTATTTGCGCCGGCGACGTTTCCGTCAGCTCAGAAACTTCCCTTACAGAACCGGAAATCGTCGTCGCATCAATAGGCTGTACTTTAATATAAATGACTTCCCGATTTTCATTGACGAGGTACTCGACATTGTCGCCAACTGCTAAAAGCTTCACGCCGCCAATCTGACCGTCTTTATACGTAATAATATCGTCGCGAAGTCCCGTATAGAGGTCTTCATCGACTTGGATATCAAAGGTATCACCGGTGACATCGACCATTCGATAAATATCCGTAATAATGGAAGAGCCCAGGTTGTAACTGTTTTCCGTCTTCATTTCAGAAACCGTGCCATAGTGGAACGTGGCATAGACATCTGCCAGTGTATTGGCATTTATTTTTTCCAAAATCAGATCGTCATCCATAACCTGTACGTATTTAACCGCGTCGCCGTCTATGACGTACTCAATTTCATCGCCTACGGCAAGCGCACGCTGATCGGATACATAGCCGTCTTTATAAACGACAAAATTATTTTGTCGATTGCCGGCCGAATGATCCTCTGCAATCAGTCGCGTCACTGTACCATCTGTATTTTTAACCGTGTACGTATGGCTCGTCACGGTATCGCCATCATTGTAAACCGTTGCTTCCTCTGCACCGATCACGAGGCCGAATCCGCTGTTGAGACCTCGCGCCGCATATTGCGTTGCCAGTGCCGCTTTAGAAATATTGGCCATTTCACTGCGCGTTACATTATCTTTCGGGCCAAAACTGCCGTCATTTTTAACTGAGACAATGCCGTTGTTCACCATAGCTTCTACTAAGCTACGATACGTCGGATTCACATATTGCCAGTCATTAAAACTGAAAACCGCCTCTTGGGCAAAGACAGGTGCCTGCCCTGTTGCACGCGCTGTCCACACGGTCAGCTGTTCTTTCGATACAGGATTGTTGAGGCCGACATTTTCCGTTGCCGTGATAATCCCAGATGCCGTTGCCTGATTGAGATATGCCTGATTCATCAGCAGCGCCACCTGCGAAACAGAAGAACTGCTGCCCACCTGCGCGTAGACATTTTGCATCACGGCATTTTCGTTGCCCATCAACCGTACGAGAAAACCCAGCGCCTCATATCCCGTTACATGATCTGCCGGATAATACTTTCGATCACCGTGCTGATTGGCAACGCCAAGCGCCGCCATTCTGACAATTGCTTCTTCATAAGGGTCTGAGCCAATATCCGTAAAGTTGGCATTGATCATAAGTTCAAGGCCGTTCGCATAACCCGTGTAATCTGTTGCGTCAGCCATATCCGTTTTCATCGCTGTAAAAACAGGCACTTGGCTGTCAAAGCTCGTCGCTGCAAAACTCGAAAGAGGATTCACCAATGCAATGAGTGTAATGATTGAAATAAGACGTTTCATAGGGTTTGCCTCCTTAGTAATTCGTCAGCAGGACATAATGCCCGGCGCTGTTAACCCGCGCTGTAACGCTGTTGTTTGTCGTGTCCAATGTTGACGTATACAGATCGTAACTGCCCGTCGCACTATTGTATTTATAAAGCTGTATCTGCACTTCTTTTGCCGTCGTCAGGTACTTGTCGTCGTAATAGAGCGTCAAATCCAAGTTGCCCATAAGTTGGTCAAAACGCTGTGACTGCGCATTACTGGATGCATCAAAACTAATGGAATAAACATCGGACACCTGCTTCTTGCCGCGAATACTCGGCTGTAGATAAGAGCGCTGTAGGTTCATCTCTGTGTCTTCCTTGACGCTGGCATAAGCATCGTCATATTGTGCAACGTTCTTGAATGCCGTTGCATTAAAGATTACGGGCACAAACCGATACATACTGTCGCCGAAATTGACATTCACATTGGAAAGACTTCGCTTGACAATATTCTCCGGCAAATTAATCACTTTCTTTTTCGTGTTTCGCGCCAGTTCATCCGCTAAATCAACGCTGACAACACTGCTTAGCGCCGTTGCATTAAAGTTTACCGTAACGATGCCGCCATCTTGAAGTATTTCGTAATCCTGCCCCTCCGGCAGTGTAATATCGCCGTCTAAATCTTCCGGTCCCAACGTCTCAATCTCTGATACGGCATCATAAGATAGCGACGCAAGATTAGAGTAACCCGAAGGACCAAATTTATTGACGCCTTTGACCACAAAGACAATTCGTTCACCCGGCCGCATATAATCCCACCCCGGCAAATCTGTAATCTTATACGGTTCCACATCGGTAATGCCAAGATAACTGAAATCGCGATAACTGTGTGTTGATGCCAAAGTCGCGTCACTGTTGCTGCCGATATAGACGTAGATTTCGAAATAATCCGCCGTTTCTGATAAATAGTCATAGAGCTTGATGTATTGATTGTTTACGATCTCAACTTTTAATCCCACTGGATTTTCAGGTATTGGTACCGTGTAATCCGTCGATGTGCCGTCATCGGTGATCCCGCCGTCATCATTCTTTAGAACGATGTTAATAGCACCTTCAAAGGTCACTTCCGGTGTCGTCACGTAAATTGTTTCCGCATCGACAAAAGTGACTGTCGTCCCTTCAAAGCCATTGAGTACAAAGTATTCTGTATCATCCGTATAAATACCGATATCACCATCTGGAACGGTGGCATCGTAAGAAGCAACCGTCAGCCATTCGCCGCCGAAATAAATGGTGGCATTCTCCGCAAAACCGGTCCCTTTCAACATAATCTCCTGCCCGCCTGTCACGTGGATCCGGTCAATGGTGTTGCCGTTTTTATCATAGATATGGTCATCCAGCGTCGGTGCTGAGACAACTGTCAACGCATTTTCTGCAATGCCAATGCCGTAATCTTCATTAATCACCTGAACGGTCTTTTCGCCCAGCGTCATATTGTCAGGCGTCACAAAGGTTATCTTCGTGCCGTCTTCCGTGATGGTCGCATCGTAAATTGGTATCCCTGCACGGGTACCGATGACCACATAGGCACCTGATCTGAAATCACTGCCGGTAATGGTAATGGTGTTGCCGCCGGCAATTGATGTCTTTGCAGGTGAAACCGTACTGATTTTAGGATCGGAAAGCGGCTGTTTATAAATGAAATAAAACGGCACCGTCGTCGCATTGTAATTTGGTCCAATGAGGTCCGTGAGATTATCAGAAGTCGCCAGCCCCATATCCTCATTCTGAATAATAATCGGATACCGCTGATCGACGTCGTTCACACTGCCTGCGGGCACAGTGACGACGAGCAGGTCATACGTAACGCCATTGATGACTTTCGTGGTGAGTTCTTTCACAGTCGTAGGGTACGCACCGATATAAACCGTCGGATTCGCACGGATATCGTCCCCTGTTATCTCAATATCGATCCCGCCTGCAAACGAGGATTCAATCAGCCATGCACTTTCATCATAGGCAATTTCCTTAGGCTCAACATCGTAGATCTTTGGCTCGCTGTCGGGATTCGTATAGGTAAACGATCGCGTTGCCATGCCGCCGTCTTTATTCGTATAGGTAACATTGACGGAACCAATCGTATAATATGGCGGCGTGTAGACTTTTACATGTGTATCATTGTCATAGGTAACTTCCGGTGCGTAGCCTCTTGCGACCACAACGCGCCGGTCTTCAATGGATACTCTAACATATTCGTAGGCATTGCCGCTGTATACCGTTTTATCAACATTTTTCAGCCCATACGGCACATAATAGTCACCGGCAGCGTCTCGGAGCATGCCCGTTGGAATGTAGACCACACTGTCATCGTACGTAAATGTTTTCGAATAAATGACATTGTTTTCTGTAACGGTGAGCTTTACTTCGTCTAAATCACCATAGTAATTAAGCGTTAAACCGCCAAGCAAGTTGACTGTTGCACGCTGACTGTTGATTAAACCGTAGTCATTATCGGTTCGCACACTGTCTATGTTGTCAATTTCGCCAAAGCGCACCAGCGCTTCAACGTTGTCAATCAGCTGAATCTGCGTTTCATCATTGTCGATAAAACCATAAATCTGCGACTGGTAAAACTTCGAGCCGTACAAATCCTTTGGCTCTCCGCCGGACCGCTTGCCAAATCCCGGCGTTATACTCGATATCGACGGATTGGAAGAGGCATACGTGTAGGTCACTTTATTGCTGACGCCAGAGTCGTTGTTAATAACGTAGACTTCAACGCCGCCGGCTTCATGCTCAGGCGTGATCACTTTGAGATAGCCTTTTGCATACTCGACAATATGTGCTTCTTTTTCGCCAAAATAGACTTTCGGCAAAATCGCAGAGGTGTAATAATGGTCATAATAATCATTGGTGAGTTCAGGAACTTCCGTAATCGCCCCGCTGTCCACAGTGCTTGATAAAAGGTCATCCCAGACACCGTTGGCATAGAGGTCTTCAAAGCTGTCGCCGAGGTCGTAACTCGCCCCGCCGACACTGTTTTCATACGGCTCGTAAAACCTGAACTCGTAGCCGATGATTTCCACAATTTCACCGCCGTTGGAGGATCCGTTCGTCGGGATAATTGACGTAATAGATGGATCCGACTGCGGAATAATATACGTAAAACCGTCTATTTTATAGGCATTGCCGCCATCTTCATTGATAACAATCACCGGTACGGCCATGCTGTCGACACCATAATCGTCAACGAGGTTTTTAATGCTCGCCGGCACTTTAATGGTAATGCTCGTACCGTCAAGCGCCACATAAGTATCTGCCGTCGGCACGACGACCGAGTCAATATAAACGCGGGCGCCGTCTTCAAATCCCGCCCCGCTGATCGTCACATAGTAACCGCCGTCCGTGGAGCCCTTATCCGGCACGATTGTGGTAATCGCAGGTGTTGACGTTGCTTGTGTGATATAGTAAAAACCTTCAGTATCGGTCTTGCTGTCATTCTTGGTATCGGGATTGGTAACGGTAAGATCCTTATAGCCCCTCCCCGTTGCAATATAAGGCACTTCAAACATGAGCTGCGTCTTGGAGATAACCGTTACCCGCTTGCCGCTGATATTGCCGTTGGCATCTACCGCATACGGCGTCTTCATTAAGAGCGGCAGCGCACCAACCGTTATCCCCGTGGCGTTTGTCGAAACGGCTGATGTCATGCCCGTGGATGTTGAAGCAATGATATTGCCGCCGCTGTCAACAGATAATGTATACGATTTATCCTTGCCATTAGTCAAAATGACCTGTCCATTAAAATTACGGGATAATGTAAAGTATTCTGAGCCGCTGTAAAGAATTACGGCATCCGCATAATCAGCGAGTCCCACAGATTTTACAGCATCCGTTGATTCGTCAACACGTACCAAGTGATTATCCATAGTCACTTCAAACATCGGCGTCCCATTGATGGCGATGGTATCCACCCCGGAACCATCCAGCGTCTGCGTCACAGTTCCCAGCGAATTGCCATCTGAATCATAGGCATATAAAACACCGCTCACATACTGAAAACTGTAAACTTCGCTCTCCGTGTAAATAGCAGGATTATGATTGGCGTCATTGCCAAAGGTCGCCACGGAAGCATCTGCGGCACTGCGGACAACCGTGTTCTCATAGAAGTCTGAGAATTTTGCCTTGCCGGAATCGTTATAGATCACATTTTCTGCCGTCGGTACCGTGTAGTCGACGAAGTTAATATTGCCATAGACATCTGTATGGTAGCTGTTGACTTCTTGATCATCTAAAAGGACGCGCGTGCCCATCAGCCGATAGGCATTGATTCCGATTTCGGAAGTCGCCGTCGGATCCGGTTTTAAAAAATTATCACCATTGACGACGACCAGCGTCCCGTAGCTGCCTCGTGTCGGCGTAAAGTTCGCAATACTCGGCGCTTCATTAAACGTCGTTACATAAGTAAAGTCTGCAACAGCCATGCCGCCGCTCGGATTCATTAATTGGAGCTGCGTCGTGCCTTCACGTCCCGGTGGCGCTGTAAATGTAATAACCATCTTCGTGCCCGTATTGTCCAGATCACGGGTAAAATCAGTAATGCTCTCACCGTCGAGATTGACAATGATGCCGTCTTGGAAGTTTGACCCCGTGATGGTGACCACTTCACCGCCGTCTACGGTGACAATACTCGGTTTAACGCTTTCAATAACCGGAATATCTGTCGTTTTAATAAATTCAAAATAATCGGATTTAATGGACGATTTCCCATACGCCAGCGAATCGCGCGTCGGGTTTGTAATCTGAAGGTGCTTGATTCCCGCATCGGCAATAAGTGTACTCGTCGGTGCCGTAATGAGGATCTTTGTCCCCAGCTGATTATTGCTGGTGCCGTCGACCACTTCGTTATCGTCGTTCAACACCGTCATCACCATCTGGATCGGATTACCGTCGCCATCTCTGAGGATGTATTCCGTCGTCCCGGTTTCATCGGGCTTGTACTTGATGATCCCGCGAACCTCGTCGAGTCCCGTCACGCTGTTGACAGCCGTCTCATTTGGAAAGAAACCCAGCTGATAACGTGTGTTAAAAGTATTGTCGTCATTTTTCTTGATAAAAACCGTTGGATACTGCGTCACAATGTTGCCACTGGCATCGACAAAACGATCGACTAAGAATTTATCACCCTTAATGGCAATTTGCGTATCATTGGCAAAATTCATATAACTGCTGTCATAATCCTCAACCTGTATCGTACTCGGCGTCACACTGGTAATCTCCGGCGTATAAGAACTCGGTTCAAATTCAAAGCCGTCCGCAGCTGTAACACTCTGGTTAAAGATATACTTCTTGCCGCTGTTTGGGCCACTGCTAACCGTCAGCGTCGTGACGATTTCGATGACGACATCCTTAAACGGATCTGTCTCGGCGTCGTCAATAACATCTGTGGTCACAATAATACTGTCCGGAATGCCTTTGATGACCTGATACTTGCCCTGTGCATCCTTTGTAAAAGAAGTTTTTTTGCCGATTTGGACATTGATTTTTCGATTGATATCTACAGGTTCACCTTTATAATAGCCTGACTGATAATCGAGTACCAATACCTGTTCGTTGGATTCCGTCACAGGATCATTTAAAAATATTCCTGTAGAAGTTAAATCGGGAATACTGAGCGTTGCGAGGTTACGGCCTGAAATCTGAACGTTCCCACCGGTATCAGGCCCTATTTCCGGATAAACGGTTTCAATCGTCGGTTTATAGCCAGACTCAATAACAGTGTATTGGTCATAGTCGCCATCTGTATTGCGAACCACTTCTTCCGCCACGATCTGACCATTTAGAACATCTGTAATCACAACATAATAATTTCGCCTTTCAAAGTCGACGCTCTCAGGCACTTTGACTGTCAAAACATCCTGCGAGCCGTCAACATTGAGGCCAAGTGAAACAAAAGTAGCCTGATTGGTACTGGTGTAAGGATCAGAACCATCAAGCGCCTTTAAAAAATAAACCTGATAATTACGCGTATCGGAAAAGTTATCCCCTGTAAAGTAAACTTCATCGCCCTTGGATCCCGTGTTTGGGAACATCGTGACATCCGTTACCCCAAGATCTTCAACAATTCGAAATGCATTGGTGTAGGTATATTCGATTTGAACTGCCGGGTCAACCGTCGCGTCCGACTTGCTGATAATGATATTTTGATAGCCCAGCCGCCCTGGGTTTACAGCGTTTATCAGTTCCAGCTTATTAGGGTCGGTCGTGGTTCCCAGTGATGTTCTGGAAAGCCCGGCACCATAAGTCGCCGTGATATTGCCTGAATTAACTGTATCTAAAAAGTTACCGTTAAATGTCAGCATATACGGTTTTGTATCATCAATATTAATCGTTTGCTTATCAGAACTTTGAAGATTGGGAAAATCGGCACTGTCGAGATCAATGATCACACTGCCCGCTTTAATCCGTCCTAAAAAGTTTTCCACTTCTTCTGCCGTCAACGAATATTTTACAAAGGTATTTGTATTGGTCGTCTTATTGTCAAAGAGTTGAAAGCCTTTGCCGTCTACGTCAAACAGGAAGTCGACATCCAGCAAATTGGTACCGATAATTTCAACATAGCCCGATTCCGTCGCAAAGACATCGTGATTAACGGCGTACTTGATACTGGTTACGACGATATCGCCGTCTGCATCCGTATCAATTATCGCTGCATAGCTCTGCGGCGGCAGCATCGCCGAAAGGGTCACAAAGCAAAGCAACACTGCTAATATTTTTTTTATCTTTTCATTCAATCGCTTTCGTCTCATCGTTTCATCTCCAAAAATGATTATAGCAAACCCATGTTAATATCATTATAACAGGGTTTTCGATCCTTGGGTTTACAGCGGCATTACAATCTTATGTCAAAACGGCGAACTGCCTTTATTGATCGCCTGTTGCATAGGACATCATTCATTTATATCGGCAATTTCAGCACATTTCCTTAATGCGCTTGTCAGAAAGGTAATCGTGCCATCTTCTTATGGATTCAGGGACCATTTCATCAACTCAAGATAAACTCAAATACAGCAAAAACCGCTTAGGCTGATATCCTTCGCGGCTTTCCAGCAAGCGGTTTTTCAGTAATTTTTCCAAGGTAATGGCACAAGCATTTTATACCATAACGCTTATTGATTTTTCTGCATTTGATAAAGCACCGGCGCAATACTGTTCGACAGCATTTCAATCATGCTGACCTGCGTCTCAAACAGCCTAAACCGCGTGCGCGTCACTAAAATATAGCCCAAAGGCGCCTGTCCGTACTGATTCATACTAATTGGCGCTAAAACCATGCAGTTGCATCCTTCAGGATCGAGCTGCTGAAGCTGATTAACAGCTGCGTTGACAGTATAATGTACCGTTAGTTCAGACGCAGGCAGCTCCCTGACCCAAGCAACATTTTCATAGATCAGCAAAGCCTTATCAATGCCGCAGTTGGCGGCAACAGTGATCGAATCTGATTCAAAAGAAAAGACGGCGGCTGCTTCGACGCCAAATGTCAGTGTCAGAGCATCCATCACCAATTGATAGAGTTCCGTCGGACTTTCCGCCCGGTTAATGCTTTTAATAATCTTATTCACCTGCTGCATGGTATTAAACTTAAGGCGAAGTGCTTCTTTCTGTGCCACAATGGTCTCATACTGCTGGGCTTTAACGAGTGCGATAGACATCAAAGCCGCAATATCGCCAATGCGCTCGAAAATATCATCCGTATACGCTTTGCCGTCAACGGGGGTTCCAATGGTAATCACCCCCATAACAGCCGATTCGTCATCTGTCATTAATATAAGATACACCGCAGACAGCATCTCAAACGGCTCAAGCGTATCAAAAATTGCGTGCAGCGCATCCGCATCGCGTTTCAAGTGATAAATGATCTGCTGATTTAAGGGTTTACAGCCGTTCAGCATCATCGTTCCCGCCATTGCAACCCCGCCCGTCAAATCATCATACGCTCTTATTTTGATACACTGCTCCACCGTGTCGAAAAGCCCAATTGCCGTTGCCGAACTGGCTGTAAGCTCACGAATAACATCGAGGCTCATTTGTAAGATCCGCTCTGTATCCAATTCGGAAAACAGCACTTTCATCGTTTGAGAAATCGATTCGAGATTAAAAATGCGTTTGTCAATTTCTTGGCGCATGGTCGCACGTTCAAAATAGCGAAATGCTTTTTCGATAGCTAAATTCATCAGATAATTAAATCGCGTTAAAAACAAGTCCCCCAGTACGGTTTCGTCATCTGAATCCACGCTGAAAATAAAGCCATAAAGTCGATCATCCGCTATAAGCGGAATAATCTTCGATAAATTGCCAATCCTTTCAACAGCGGATTCAAAATACTGCTGCTGAACATTTCGGTCTGTCACCATAAATCCCTTGCGTACGGCAAAATCATCATGGCATGCCGTTTTCAGTATCGATTCCGGCCCGTGGTACACTCCTTGCGAAAACTGAAGCTCGTAATACTGCGTTTCACTGTTTAAACGATAAATAGCGGAGGCCTTGGGTTTTTCAAAAGCATTAAAGATCATAAAGCCATATTCTACAATTTGCTCCAAATGTAAATTTTGCGAAAAGAAGTCGATACTGCTTAACAATGCATCATATGCAGAGCCACTCGGGTTCACCATCATTTTTTGCGGCCCTCCTATTCATAGATGTGGATTTGATTATCCTGAACGTAAAACGAACAGGTCATGGTTTCAACAATACGACGGTTTAAACGTTTTAGCGCCATCATCGTCTTGGGATAAACCGACTGATAGACCCTGAGCTCTGCTTCACCACGGATTTTAAGAATGGCTTCAATCTTTTCAATTTGCGTTGTCAGCACGTCCAGTTCCTCATTTAAAACATCGTAATTCTCTGTCAAATAATGATAGGTATTCACAGCGCGCTGATCGAGTCGCTCTATATTTTCTTCAAATATCTCCAGCTTGCGTTTCATACGATTAATGCCACTGGCGGCTTCCTGATATTTTCGCTTGAGTACTGCCAGTTTTGCCTTCATGTCATCCCGTTCAAAACCTTCAATACTGATATGCGTCTGTCTTTCGAGTGCATTGCCAATACTGCCGGATACGACGCAGTGTTTTGCATAGATCTCACCGCCGACGACTTTTCCCTTATGAGGATCGATAAAAACTTTATCTGCCCTGAGAACACTGTCAAATGCGTAGAGCTGAATATTGATTAATTCACCCGCCTCCAAACAACCTTCATTGACAAATTTTAGGTAGATGGCTTTTTTCGCCGCAATGCGACCTTCATACTTGCCATTCATGCCACCCAGTATGTGGACAGAGTCTTCTTTTGATTCAATTCTTTCAACAGCACCCACCCCCGATGCACCTTTTACCACAATTTTACCGGTTGCCTCCACGGTAAACTTGTCTTGCACCGTTCCGAGTATCGTGACATCGCCGTCAAAATAAATATTGCCCGTTTCGTAATCGACGTCGCCGTGAATAATCAAGTGGTTTTCCACGGCAATCTTATCGTTTTTCACATGAACGGCACCATTTATTTTAGCCCTCAGTACGAAGCGATCAACTTCATAACGCTCAATGACCGTAACGGGATCATATTTGAGTTTAACATCTCTTCCGGCGCGAGACGGTACGCGGTTGCCCTTAACGGTCATACCGTCTACGCCATGTGTCGGCAATGTCTTCTCACCGAGCCAATCATCTTGTTGCACATTGTGAATTAAGCCGAGCTCATAGTGGTCTGCCTGACCCTTTTCATTAAGTTTCGGCATTTTCTCAGACGTTTCATAATAACGGCATTTAGCATCTTCTCCGGGAATCGGTTCGATCCCCTTTGCAATTAATATTTTTTCATTGGCGCGACAATCATGATGCAAAACTTCATGCTGGATACCGACTGTCACTTGATTGGCCAAAAGCGCTTCATAAACTTCTTTTACCAGCGTATCACCTGACTGCTGCCATTCCCGTTCGGATAGGTTAAACCGCACAAAAGCGCACATCTCATCCTTGCTGATTTCAATTTCAAGACGAGGTTTTTTCTCACCAATGCAGACAGGTATCTGATCCGCAGCTTTCAATGCTGACATCAGTTCTGAAAATTTTGTTACTTTTATTTGCGGCAGCGCTTTTATCATCTGATTAATTTGATTGATCGTTAAACCGCTTTGACTGACTCTTATAAAAACCTGTTCTCTATATTCAAAAAAATCAATTGCCTCTGAGTGAAAAATATTTTTCATAGCGCCTCACCGTCTGTAGTAGGATACAATTTAGGTATATAGTTGTATTTTAACAACATTTTATTTGGCGCTGATTAATTCGATGTTAAATGTTGATGTGGTTTTATCTAAGGTAGCTGGGTAAGGTCATTACATCATGTGCGTAGATTTGATACATGCAGTGATTGCAATGCATGCAAAAAAGAAAAAACGCCATCTGGGAAATGGCGTTTCACAATCGGGGAGTGGAGAGTTTTGGGCGTCTCTCCACAGCAAATTATGTTTGGGTTGCCTTAAAAGGTTATCCTTATACTAGCACAGCTATGTGTCTTTTGTGTGTCTTTTTATAAATATTTTTCATGAAGTTTTATTTTTTAAAAAAGCTTTTTCAAACGATTTGGAACCGTTAACAGATTGTTCAAATTTTAAAAATAGTTTAGCCATATCTCTCCTTTATGATAGGAGTATGTTAACAAACACATTATGAATCCCCCAATGAATAATGTTAGATATCAAGCAGTTATGCGCTATAAACGCCCCCCCGTTTATACGCTGAAAAATTTCTAATTTCCCCCCTAAGAAAAGACCTGAAAAGGTCTTTCTTTTTTTATGCCCACGTTGATACATCAAAACAATATTAAATGCTCATCTTGAGAAGGCAATCGCTATTGCTTAAAAATGATAAAAGTCGCAAAAGGATAATTTTAGAATTTTGCAAAAGGATAACTTTAAAATTTCAATAATGCCATCATATCCTTTAATCAAAAAAATAAAAAACTTCTAGTTACGGACTAGAAGTAAAAAATATGGTTAATATTTTTTAAGGGGGAATTGCACGAGTGGGATACTTGGGGGAACCCACTCGGAATTCATAATTTGGGGTTTTGTTTGGGGTTAATAATGTTTGGGTTTATTTGGGGTTTTTTGGGGGTGTTAAGATTAATGTCTTAACATGCATTCAGTATAAAATTCAGTTGTGTATACAGTATGTACTATTTGTGAATAAAATGTTAAGTTAGACAGTCGAAATAATTTTTTCCACCATCTCCTCAATTTGCGCCTGAAGCGTCCCCTTGTCAGTCCCTACGACAAACACATTGCACTTTTGATACGGAATAAGTATTTTACGAGCTTTAGCAGCACCAATAGCCGCTGCCATCGCCGGTGATAATTCACCCAGCATTGCATTTGGAACGAGAATTCCCATGGTGCCGAGGATAAGTGAAACCTCGCCGACATTATAGCAAATCGCATTTTCGCCTGTTGCACAGCTGTCTGCGCCGGCTCTCAGCATCGCCGATGACGCCAGTGCATTTGTGCCAAGCGCAATGACTTCATGTTCGGGACAACGCGCTTTTATTCTTTCAATTATGGCTTTGCCAATGCCGCCGCCTTGGCCGTCTATCACTGCAATTTTCATATTCTCCTCCTCATCCACAACACTTTCATCCTGCATTTAACCTAATTTATGACATGTCCCCTGATTTACAGTCCTTCTGTCATGAATTGCTGCCGTTTCTTGAACTGCCCTTATATGCATTTAAATAATCATCGTTAAATTAATTCATTGGCTTCGAGAAAATCGAAATCGTCAAAAAGCACTTCCGGTGTGTCAATGCGAATCAAGTGTCCCGCCTTTAAGACGATGACGCGATCACAAATATCACGGATAAAAGTGCTGTCGTGTGAACTGATCACAAATGTCTCAGGCGATGCCTTGACAAATGCTGTCATTTTACGTCGCATACGGGCATCAAGCCCTTCCGTGGGTTCATCCATCAGGACGATTTCCGGTGCCATCACCATAACGGTGGCAATGGCAACGGCGCGTTTTTCGCCGCCCGAAAGCTGAAAGGGCGCTTTATCACGCAGATGCATGATATGAAAACGTTTCAGAATCGCCTCAACACTTTCACTGACTTTATCAACTGGCAAAATACCCTTTAAGCCAAAAGCAATATCGTCGTAAACAGTCGGCATAAAGAGCTGCTCGTCCACATTCTGAAAGACATAACCAACACGTCTGTGCAGTGCTTTAAGATTTTTACGCTGTACAGGCATTCCCAAAACATGCATCGTACCGCTTTCTGCTTTTAATAAACCGATCATCAACCGAAGCAGCGTCGATTTTCCAGACCCGTTAAGGCCAATAATGCCAATTTTTTCACCCTTTTCAATATGAAAGCTAACGCCTTCTAAAACCCTTTGCGTACCATAGGCAAAGGATAAATCCTCACATTTAATGACTGACATTCAGTCTCCTGTCTATTCTTTATCTATTCTTTTTATTTCTTTTTATTTTTCTTCTTTTCATTTGTACTTGATCTGTTGTTTCGTTATACGCTGTTTATTCCGTTTTCGTGTTCTGGCCATGCCACTTGTAGATCTATTATGTCTGCTCTCATCAGTTCTCTGATTTTCGGCAATTGTATCGTATCCTTACGTTTACCCTTCGGCAGCATCAGATGGTTCCATTATAGCACGAAAGGCACCGCTGCAAAAAGCAGCAGCCAGACAATTGCATCGGTTAAATCTGAAATCTGAACTTTTGAAATACCAACATAACTTGCAGCAGGGTTATAGCCTCTCAACATCATCGCTTCATGCGTTGCCTCAGCCTGCTTGAGAGACAACAGCAAGAGCTGCCCGGGAAATGATCCCCACGCATCCAAATGCACCCCGGTTTTGCCGCCGCTTCTCAAGCGGTATGCCGTCGTCATTTGATGCACTTTTTGAACCATTAGTCCGATGTACCGATAGGTTTGCATCATAATGAGCACAAAAGTTTCCGGCACTTTTAACCACCGCATGCCATCAGCAAGTCCTTCCATTGAAATGGCATTCACAAAAGCTGTGATGCCCATCACAGCCAAATTTCCCCTTACGAGCAGGGCAATAAACGCCCAAATACCTTCTGGCAGTGTCAAATGATAATACGTTGCCGGCGCACGGTAGACAAAGAGATACGATAAGCCGACAAACAGGAGAAACGGCTCTGCCATTAGCATTTGCCGTCCCCATTTCTTAGGCTCCACCGACATATGCGGCAGCTGAAGAAACATCCAGAATATCAGATAGTGCAAATGCTCGGGCTTTGTCTGCACGACGGCAATCAGCCATATCACCATTAATATCAGTCGAATGCCGGGATGTACCCGTCTAAAACGATTCAAAATGCCTTTAAAGATCATCGCTGCTTTAACCTCTCTGCGGATTTGACGACGAGCATAACGAGCAGCAGCGTCAACACGCTGCCGATAAGGCCTGCCAAACCGACACTTATACGCGCATTTTCCATGCCCGCCATTTGATAATCGCTGAAAATGCTCATCACATTCTGGATCGCCTCGCCAGCCGGATGTATCGCCTTTTCAGGTATCGTCTTGGCGACTTTCAGTACCGACCACTCTAAACCGTCCGGGTTAGCGGAAGCATAATAAGCCAATCCCCCTGCTATTGCAGCCGCTAGTCCGCCAATGCTCACCATAGCTTTTCGCGGTGCAAATGCCGTTTCTGCGTCTGTCTCCATCTGTGCCAGTTTTTCCGGAATAAAGCGTCTGAGATAGTTAACCACCGCCAAGGTAATCCCACCTTCAACAAGACCAATCACCAAGTGGATCGGCACCATCACACCGGCAAACAAGGTAAACGGCAAGGCAACAACGCCTGAAAGCGAGGTTTCCACCGCTACGGCAAATGCACCCAGGCCTAAGCCTGCAACAGCAGAAAATACAATTGCAAGTTTCCCCATACGGTTTTTCAGTACTTTATAAACCAGCGGGTAGATCACGTAACAGGTTAAAATACCCATATTAAAAACATTGGCGCCATAGGCAATTAAGCCGCCGTCGCCAAAAAAAAGCGCCTGGATCAGCAGCAGACTCATCATGGTCAAATATCCCAAATGAGGTCCAAGGAGAATTGCCAAAAGGAGACCGCCGCCCAAATGTCCGCTGGCGCCAGTTCCCGGAATGGTAAAATTAATCATTTGCGCCGCAAAGGTAAAAGCGCCCATCACACCTGCCAGCGGCAGTTTTTCACTATTTGTCTGAAGATCTACTTTTTTGACGGCATAAGCTGCCGCCGCAAGGGAAACGCCCCAGAAAGCCGCCCCGACAGCGGGTGATATCAATGCATCCGATATATGCATCCGTATTCTCCTTTGTTTTATCATTATTGCTTTATCATTATGAATAGTATTTGCGTTATATGGTTAAAATAAAACCCCACGAAAGTTAAACCCTTCGTGGGGTATTTTTGGCGTTAGCACTTTGAAGCCTTCGTGGCTCCGATTCTTAACATACTATAGCACAGAAACGCCTTTGTTACAATGCTTTCTGGGTATTCCGCCTAACGTGCGGCATCACCGGACACGTCTCCTATCGATGCCATTTTCTCGACAACAAATGTTGCAACATCTTCTGCAAAAGTACCGCTGCCGAAACCTGCATCATAACCGAGCTCTTTGGCAAGTTCATTGGATATTCTAGGTCCACCTGCGCAAACGATGATTTTATCACGCAGGCCCTCCGTTTCCAGCAATTCTATCAGTTGTGTCAAGTTTGGAATATGCACGTCCTTCTGCGTGACAATCTGAGAGACGAGAATAGCATCAGCATTCGATTCAACCGCTTTGGCGATCAGCACTTCATTGGGAACCTGTGCACCGAGGTTGATCGCATTAATCCCCTTATAGCGCTCTAAACCATAGTGCCCGTCAAATCCCTTCATATTCATAATGGCATCAATCCCCACGGTATGCGCATCCGTTCCCGTACAGGCACCGACAATGGTAACAGTGCGCTTTAAATGATCGGCAATAAAATCTTCCACTTCATCGTGTGTCATTGATTTTTCCGTTACTTTTGAAACTTTAATTGTCGACAAATCCACTGTATACCGACAGCGTCCATAGACGACAAAAAACGTGTAGCCGACGCCGAGATCACTGGCGTGAACCACTTGCGCTTCATCGAGGCCCATTTGGTCAGCCATTTGACGCGCTGCCTCCTTAGCCGTTTCTGAAATGGGAATTGGCAGCGTAAAGCTCAACTGCATCATACCGTCGTTCAGCGTATCACCGTAGGGTTTGATAATGGTCGTTTCCTGATTAGCTTTCATGATCTCGCCTCCTTTTCGGTTTGCAGCATATGTTTGATAAAGGGGTTATCATAAGATGACGATTTTTCAAAAACGCCTTCCAATCCCTTGCCGCCATCCCGTTTTCGGGTGACATCGGCAAATTTCCCCTGTTCAATGGTTTCGATAATGCCCATGCCTTCAATTTCTTTCAGCAGATTAGTCGCTTCATCTAAGACGAGATTGGCTCTCGACTGTATTCTGCCGCCCGGTTTAAATTCAATTTCTTCTGATATATGGCGCATGTTGTTAAAAATGTATTTTGCATTGGCAATTGAGAGTGCACGATCGTGAAGCAGTGGTGTATGAATGGCTTCTGTGAGCATTCCCAGCAGTTGTATGCCCTGTCCCGTCATAATCGAAGCCATATTGAACATTGCATCCTGGATATGCCCCTTGAAAATATCGCCCGTCATATATTTGGTTGGCGGCATATATTTAAGCGGCGCCTCTGGGAAAATTTCACGCGCCATTTGTGCCTGCGCAAGTTCCATCAAAAAACCGTCTTCCACATCGGGATTCATTTCAAAAGCGTGTCCCAGTCCCATTTGTGCCGGTGGGAGCCCTGCCAGCAGTGCAAACTGTTCATTGATAAATTGCGATGCAAGTACCGTATGCGCTTCTTCAATGGCATCTGACGTCGTCAGGTAGTTATCTTCGCCCGTGTTGATAATAATGCCTGCAAAACCGTTGATCACCCTTGAGAAGAATTGATCGACTAGTGTTCGCTGCATATTGATATCGCGGAATAAAATGCCGTAGAGTGCATCGTTGAGCATGACATCCAGTCGCTCTAAAGCGCCCATCGCTGCAATTTCAGGCATGCATAAACCGGAACAGTAATTACAGAGACGGATATATCGATGCACTTCTTCGCCAACTTCATCCAGTGCCTTTCGCATCAGTTTAAAGTTTTCCTGCGTCGCATAAGTGCCGCCAAATCCCTCTGTCGTTGCACCATAAGGCACATAGTCCAAAAGACTTTGAGCTGTCGTTCGAATAACGGCAATGATGTCAGCACCTTGTCTGGCTGCTGCCTGTGCCTGCAGCATATCTTCATAAATATTACCCGTTGCAACGATTACATATAAATAGGGCTTTGACCCTTCGCCCAGTGTCTCAATCAACTTTTCGCGTTCAATGCGTCTATTGCGAATGCGTTCAACAGCTTCAATCACATAGGGTTCCAAAAACGCATAGATTTTTTCAGGTGATGTTTTTGGAAGCGCCGTTAAATGCAGTGTGCCCTCTGCAACAGCTTCTGCAATAGTCTGTGCACTTTCACCACGGAGATACATGGCATTGCCGAGCCAATAGGCCGCCCCATCTGCAATACCGCCGCCTTGCAATATATCCTCTACCACGGCATTCGGCAGTGGCCTCTCAAAAACATCAATGCCATCGACGCCTAAGAGCCTTACAATGGTTCGCTCTGTAGTTACTGTCGAATGCCCATCAATAAATGCCTGCGTCTGAACTGCAATATTCTTTGCCGCGCTGCGCGCTTCCGCTACTTTATCAAAATTCAAATTCAATTTATGCATTAAACCGCCCCTCCTTCTTTTTTATAGTCTTTGATCTTCATTCGAATAATCATCCGTCATCAAATCCTCACCGCAAACGTCAATCACCGGCATTGGCGCCAGTGCCTCTGCCATTGCACTGCGAAAAGCTATCGCTTCAAATGAAAACCCCTGCGGCGCGACGGGATTAACCGTAACCGCCAACAGGTTAATCGGATGAATGACCTGAAAACGGACACCCATCGCTTTGTATTTCAGTCCTGCTTCATAATCTAAAAATAATTTCGTACCGTCACTGACAATATAAGTCATCTTTCTACCCAATGGATTGCCATCTGTGATTTGAGCGAGCACCCTGGCTGTCAGTGCACCTTTTAGGACGACAGCAGCTGTTTCCGCTGTCATTTCATCTGCAATTTTATCGCCGGCTTCCAATGCCGTCGTTACGCCTGTCAGCCATTTTATAGTTTCAGAACCGCGATTGACAACACCTACCTGTGCACTTGCAGGTGCAGCTGCATAGGCACTGCAAACAGCATCTGATGCTTTCTCTGCCGTCAGCTGCATCACCCGATGTTTCGTCAATGAGATGACGCGCTTTTCTGTACGGCTGAGTACAGCACCGGTTGCCAAGATACAGCCGTCAATTAAGGGCGGCGACGCCAAACTCTGACGATCCATTGCCCCATCGACGAGCACACGGTTTGCGCCATTTGCTTCCAGCCTCTGCATGACGCGCTCGTGTTCTGCATTGGTATTGGCGCCGCTGACTTGGATTTCGCCCTTTTGGGTCACACATCCAATGACAATAACGCCAAAATAAGTTTGAATCGCCGTGCGCTCAAGCAGTTCATATGTCAGGGTTGCGTTCTTGAGCCACTGTTCACCCGTTGCAAAGAGCATGCCCGGATACAGTGTAATCGCCGGTTTTTTTGTCTTTGTCAGCACATCCTCCGGTTCGCCGTCACGTCCGATGGATGTGATGCCGAAAATAGATGTCTGATCCGCGGCCCATGCCAAAATGCGGTTCAGCGTTACCGTCTTGCCGGCGTTTTTTGCCATGCCAAGCACGGCAAGTCTGGACGGCATGGTGTCAAACAATACCGATAACAACTGTTTATTCGTCATCATGACCGTGTCTTTCATATTTTTCGAGACCGATGGCGACGCGTTCTCCCGAAAGCAGTCCCCCAATCCCAATAATCTTATGCGCTTTCTGCGCTTCCGTTTCAACCGCGCCTTCTTTGGCTTTATCGTATTGCGTGGGCTGTGTGTAAGTGGTAATAACGCCCTCATAATTTCGAAGGATGACTTTTTCAGGTGACTGTGAAATCAGATACTGCGGCATCACAGGGATTTTACCACCGCCTCCCGGCGCGTCGACGACAAATGTCGGCACACAGTAACCGGATGTATGCCCTCTGAGCCCTTCGATGATTTCGATCCCAGCCGAAACCGGCGTTCTAAAGTGCTCAATGCCGTTTGAAAGGTCACATTGGTAAATGTAGTAAGGTCTCACGCGGATTTTGACCAGTTCATGTACGAGGTCGCGCATGATGTGAACGCTGTCGTTTACACCTTTCAACAATACGGACTGGTTGCCCAGCGGAATACCCGCATCGGCGAGGCGCTCACATGCCGCCTTTGATTCCGGTGTAATTTCCTTCGCGTGGTTAAAATGCGTATTCAGCCAAATTGGATGGTATTTTTTCAGCATTGCTACAAGTTCCGGTGTAATACGCTGTGGACATACGACCGGCGTTCTCGAACCAATGCGTATGATTTCAACATGCGGAATTTTTCGCAGTTCAGAAATAATGTATTCCAGAAGGCCGTCAGATACCAAAAGTGCGTCGCCACCTGACAGCAGAACATCCCTTACAGCAGGCGTGTTGCGAATGTAGTCAATAGCACGGTCAATACGATCCCTCGGCACACCGCCGTCATGATGACCGGCGAATCTTCGCCGCGTACAGTGGCGGCAATACATGGAACACATATCTGTGATTAAAAACAACACGCGGTCGGGATAGCGATGCGTTAGTCCCGGTACGGGCGAATCAGCATCCTCATGCAATGGATCGTCCATATCCGCCGTGCTAAAATGTGTTTCGTAAATCGTGGGCACTGCCTGCTTTCGAATGGGACAGTGCGAATCCTTTTCGTCCATTAGCATCGCATAATAAGGCGTAATGCCCATGCGTAAAATTTCAAGTGATTTTTGGATGCCCTCTTCCTCGTCAGGCGTCAGAGATATGATTTCTTTAAGCTCTTCCAGCTTTGTAATGCGGTTGCGTACCTGCCATTCCCATGACTGCCATTCCGCTTCCGTAATATTTTCCCAACGCTTGACCGTTTTGTAACTTCTCATAACCCCAGCTTCCTTTCTGAATACCCGTCTCGTCTATTTGTATACGTGCGCTTAATCCATTAACACTTTGTGCATTCATTCGGCACTATGCGTAGAGTTTTTCATAAATTTTTCGAAGTGCTTCGCTCTCGCGCATCATTTCCAGTGTCAGTGCAGCGTGTCCTTTGGTGTAACCATTGCCGATAATCATATTGATATCTTTGCCGACCCCTTCTGCACCAAGCGCCGCTTTTGTAAAATTCGTCGCCATGCTGAAAAAGTAAACCGTTCCTTCGTCTTTCGTTGCGAGAATAGAAGCCATTTCAGTATTTTGCACATTGACGCAGTTGATCGTCAAATCACAGAATTTGCCGTCTGTCACCGCATCAATAGCCTTTAAAACACCGACGGCATCAGTTGCATCGGCTACGATATAGTGATCTGCCAAATGATTTGCCATTACGGTTTCCCGCATGGCGTCATCGTTTTGGAGGCAGATGACACAGCCGCTTTCTCCGGCACATTTTTTCGCTTCATAAAGACAAAGCATACCAGATTTCCCGCCGCCGCCAATGACGAGTACGGTATCGCCCGGCTTTACGAGTTTTGCCGTCTGTGCAGGTGCCCCAGCGACATCCAAAACGGACAGCGCTAGTTTCTCAGGAATATCTTTCGGCAGTTTTGCATAGAGTCCGCTTTCAAATAAAATCGCCTTGCCTTTTATATCCACTTGATCTGTATCCATTCGCACGTTTGTGATGGATTCAATGACGAGCGGCGTCAGTGACAGGGATACCAGCGTTGCAATTTTATCGCCGACCTTTAAAGGCGTTTTGCCAATCAGCGCATCGCCAATGGCTTCAACGGTGCCGATCAGCATGCCGCCTGACCCCGTAACTGGGTTTTTATGCTTGCCCTGCTCTTTAACAATTGCCATCATAATGGCCTTAATTTGTTCGACATCGCCGTTTGCCTGCTGTTTAATCTGCGTAAAGGAAGCAGAATCTATATTGAGCGTTTGTACGTCGATACGTATCTCGTTGTCGAAAAGCGCCATATCATTAGAGATGCTTTCTGCCGGCTGCGGCAAAACACCTTTGGGTTTGATGACTCTGTGTGTACCATATTGACAGCCTTTTGGTTGCATAGTTCCCTCCTGTAAAAATGTTTTCAATACTGTATACACGCAAAATTGATGCCAATAATGTCACTACCGCTTATATAATGCAAATAAAATATGAAAAACCGCTTATTGCAATTGTTTCAAGGGATTAATCGTCCAATACCCGCCTTGTATCCTATTCGTTTACAATGACTATCATCAAAAACGCAATAAAAAAACGCCCAATTTTGGGCGAATATATTTTTGATCCTACTGAATCAATGCAAAACCTTTTAAAGCGCAGCACTCAATATGATATTTTAACCTTATTTCGTATCAAATTGGACAAAGCTAAACAATACCGTATTTCTTCATTTTATATTGCAATGTCTGCCGCGGCATTTTTAACTTTTGCGCTGCCTGTGTGGTATTGCGCCCCGTTACACTTAGTGCACTTTCAATCATGGCAGCCTCCAGCGCTTCAACGGCTTCCTGCATTGACTGGTCTTCATGCAGCAGCATATTCAAACACCGATTTTCCTCATGAAGCATATCGTGCGGCAAATCGTCAACTTCAATGATTTGACCATTCCCAATAAGCATGGCACTTTCAAGTACGTGTTCAAGTTCTCTGACGTTTCCGTTCCACGCATACTGCTCGAAGATTGCTTTCACATCCGGTGAAATGCCTGCATAGTGCTTTAAATGCTTTGTATTGTATCTTTCAATAAAGTGATCCGTGAGCGTTGAAAGATCCTCTCGACGATCGGCCAACCGCGGAATCCAGAAAAAGATCGTATTCAATCGATAGTAGAGATCTCGACGGAGCATCCCCTGTTCAATGGCCTTATTGGGCTCAATATTCGTTGCCGCCAGTATCCGAACATCGACAAGCCTCTCTTTGGTATCGCCAATCCGCCTAATTTTCGCTTCCTGCAACACCCTCAGCAGTTTTGCCTGCAATTCCAATGGCATGGAATTAATTTCGTCAAGAAATAACGTGCCGCCATCTGCCAGTTCAAAGAGCCCCGGACGATCAATCGCACCTGTAAACCCTCCCTTTACAGTCCCAAAAAGAATGCCTTCAAGCAGCGAGCCGGGTAGTGCTGCACAGTTTTGGGCAATAAAAGCCTCTGCTGTTCGCTTGCTGCTTCCGTGAATTGCCTGCGCCAACATTTCTTTTCCCGTACCGGTTTCACCGTAGATCAAAATAGGCATATCCGTGAGCGACGCTTTCATGGCGATCGTCTTAACACGGTTAAATGCAGCGTTATGTGTAATGATATCTTCAAAACAATACAGTGTTTGCTTTTCATTGTCCCCATGATTTTTAGGTGACGATACTTTTTGACGAAGTGCCATATATTGATCCGTTAGGACCTTGTAAGCAGTAATATCGTTTGATATTTCAACAGCACCATATATTTCTTCTGCCTGTTGTAAAGGCAGTGTTGTATTGACAGTGGTAATGGTTTTGCCGCGATAGGTTCTGTAAGTTTGCTCTCGATTATAAATCGGGGTCTGTGTGCAAAGCACTTCAAGCAGTGTACTCTCGTCATATGCAAGTGAGGGATAGATTTCTGTAATGTGTTTACCGACAGATTCTAAGATATTGATGTCATCCAGCATGGCTGCTTTTTGGTTGCAAAAAACCAAGCGCCCCTCAGCATCAATAATTTGAATACCCTCTGAGAGGTGCTCAAACATCATACACATTTGTTCATCTGTCATGAAAAATTGGGATTTATGTCTATTCTTCGATATCATTTCAACCTCATCTTAATATTTTAACCAATTGCTTAACACTTTCTTTATTGAAACTTTTTGCAGCTTCATTTTCCTGACGTTTGCTTGAAGAATTTATTGATTTATTTCGATTTAAAAAAACGCCAAATTCTCGGCGTCACTGCCGAATTTTGGGCGTTAAATAATACTGCCTTTACCAAAGGCTTTGCTCTGTGCTAATTTTTCATAAGCGAGCTCAATCACTTTATCCTCTTCACTGGTTTTAAAGAGACCGAGCACGGCAAATCGACAGCTGACACGGCCCACTTGCGCAAAATTCATTTGATTCAATATACGCTGCAGCTTTTCAGCGAGCAAATAGGCAGTTTGTTTTGGCTTATTCGGCAAAATAATGGCAAATGTGTCTCCCTTAATTCTAGCCAGTTGATCGTCTTCGCCAATATTTGCCTGTGTCATCCGAATGATTTCAATAAGCAGCTGATCGCCAACGTGATAACCATAATAAGTATTGATCGTCCCCAGACGATCGACGTCAAAAAAGATAACACTTGAACTCTGATCATAATATTGTATGCGTTCAATTTCAAGTGCCAAAACATTCTTGAGTTTGTCTTCATTGTTGATCGATATCAAGGTACCGTTAATCATCTTTTCTTTTTCAAGCAGTGCTGTCACTTCCTGCTTGGTATTCTTAACCCGTCTATCATAAATTTCGAGGCCAAAAATACACAGCATCAACGTATAGGAAAAAATGACGACGAATGTCTTTATGGGATTGAGTTCACCAAAAGACATGATAAACATCGTGGGCAATACTGTTAAAACCAAGCTCAGAATCATGAGCATGAATACCATTTGCTTTCGATCTGTCATCTCTCTCTCCATCTTATATCAATTATCGATTGTCTGTTTAATGATTGAGTTCACGAATCTCGATTGTAATGTCGGAAGTTTCGTCATTGCCCTCCATATGCAGTGTATAGGCGATGGCAATTTGAAGCATGCCTTCGTCTGACCACGCGACGCGCTTGCCGACGACCTGCATGAGAAATTCGCCATACGGCGTTCTGTAAAGTGTCTCATAAGGCTTATTTTCTGTAATGACAAAAAGACTGTTCACCGTACCGTAACGCCGAATATGAACGGTATCGCCATCATGCTTCAGAAGTGTTTTAGAACCTTCCATGCCGCTGATTTCACTTTCTTCATAACGAAGATAGCCCTTGCCGTCCTTCACCTGATACTGCGCCTGTGTGGAAAGCACCATTTCATCACGGTCACCGGCAGACGTGACAATCGTCGACTTGATTTCAACCATGCATTGTCTGTCTATTCTGTTATCCATCGGTTAACCAAGGCTCGAATATTTTCAACATGTTCTTCTGCCTCTTTACGCGCCATTTTAGGGTCGTTGAGTAAAAGCGCTTCAAAAATACGCCCATGAGACATTTGAATTTCATGAAAATTATTAAATTCATTAAAATAAACCAACCTGAAACGCTGAAATTGATCGTGGAGATCAAAGATGATGTTAATCAGGCGCTGGTTTTTACTCGCATAAAAAATTAGGGAGTGAAACTCGTTGTCACAGTCAATCATGCGCTTTTTATCCATGTTGATCATCCCGTCGTTAAAGTCTTCAATAACGCGGCCCAGCTTCTCGCGCTCTGTATCATTCATGCGCTCTGCTGCAAGTGCCGCAGCAAATCCTTCGAGTTCTTTTCTGATTTCGAGCACTTCGAGAATGTCCTTCTTCGTAAGATCCGCGACATAAGCGCCTTTTCTCGGAATCATAATAACAAAATTTTCTTTTTCGAGTTTTCGAATAGCCTCTCTAACGGGCGTTCTGCTGACGCCGAGCTGATCGGCAATGGTGACTTCCATTAAGCGCTCACCTGGCTTAAGTTCGCCGCTCAAAATAGCATTTCTAAGGTATTCAAATACAACCTCGCCGAGTGGCTTGTAATTCCTGATTTCCAATTTGTTAAAATTCACCTTTCATATCTCCTTTATGTGATATTTCGCCATTATACGTCGTCACGATATAACTTTGATGATAAAATCGTTTCATTTTTTTATGGGCTAGCTTTGCACGGTTTAAGTCTTTGAAAAAGCCAAATACTGTCGGTCCACTGCCACTCATCAGCACCCCTTCGGCGCCAAAGCTCACAAGTTGTTTCTTAATCATTCCCACTTCCGGATAACGTTTTATGGTGACGGTCTCAAGCACATTACAGAGTTCAGAAATCACTGTCATTCTCTGATTGTCACGGATCGCCGCAACCATCGCCTGCGTATTCGGTTTTGCTTTAATTGCCGATAAATCCAAATTGCCATAAACTTCTTTCGTAGAAACGCCAAAATTTGGTTTTACCAGCAGAAGCCAAACATATTCTAAGCCTTTGATTGGTTCCAGTATTTCGCCTAATCCACGTGCAATGACACAACCGCCACGAATACAAAAGGGAACGTCTGCGCCTATTTTTAAGCCAACCGCTTCCAGCGATGCTGTTTCAACCGGCAATGCCATAAGTTTCGCAATCCCCGTTATAACCGCAGCAGCATCAGTACTGCCGCCTGCTAAACCGGCTGCGACGGGTATATGCTTTTCAATATGGATGTTAAACCCCGATTGAATACCATAAACTTCACGCATGAGCATCGCCGCTCTATATGCCAAATTAGTCGAATCTGTCGGCAGATGAGATACGGTACTCGTCAGATTTATCGCCAAGTCTTCATGCCTCTGTGATATTGTCACCACATCGTGTAAACTAATTTGCTGCATAATCATTTCTACATCATGATAACCATCGGTTCGTTTGCCAATAACATCCAATGTAAGATTTATTTTCGCATGCGCCTTGACGGTCACTGCTGCTGTCATATGATCCCCTTTGCGTGATGTGATCCATTAAGTATATGAATACAAAATACATATAAAATACAATTTTATTATAAACCGTTTGTTCAACAAATACAAATCGTTTTTGCATATTTTGCATGATTTTTAGCTAATTTCACCTCTTGAAATGCCATGCATAGACTTTTTTTAGTGAAAACTCTATAATAAAGCTATTACATGAGGAAGTTGCATCATCAATAAGGGAGAGCATACGATGAATCGATTTGAAAAAAGGTTGGACAACCATAGCTGTCCAAGAATGATTTTTTACAAACTGTTAACGCTGATCCTTTGTTTCAGCGCTACCGTTATCATAGACGGAAATCCTGGCTTCGCAAATCAAACTTTTTCAGATGACAGCGACAATGCCGTCTCACAATGGCTTAGTCAATATATATCGCCATCATATGCCGCAGCAGTGACAGAAAGCCTCGTCCGTACCGATCCGAGGCTTATCGACGATACAGCACTCGCCGCATCGCGCCGAGATGATTCTACTGATATCTGGCTCGCCGCCACAGGCGACATCATGTTCCACGGTCCTCAGATAAAAGCCGCCTATCGCGCCGATACCGATACTTATGATTTTAAGAAGAGCTTCGCAAATGTCGCCCCTTATTTAAATGCCGCAGATTACACAATGGGAAATTTTGAAACGACCACTGCAAGCCGAGAAAAGGGTTTTTCAGGTTATCCGGCATTTAACGCACCTGATGCAACACTAGACGCCATCAAATGGGCTGGCTATGACTTTCTCACCACAGCCAATAACCATTGCTTAGATCGCGGCCTTTTCGGCATTGAGCGTACCATTGAGCAAATGCGCCTTCGCGAAATCGCACAATCCGGTACTTTTCTTCAAGCTGAAACAGAAGCACCAAGATATCACACGACAACCGTTAAGGGCATCAAACTCGCTATTTTTGCTGTGACATACGGATGCAACGGCTTAGAACAAACACTGTCAGAAACGGCACTTCATCAAGCGGTCAATCTCATCGATGAAACCAAAATGGCACAGACACTACAAGCTATTGAAGAAACTGATGTCGATCAGACCATTGTCTTTATTCACTGGGGCAATGAATATCGACGCACGCCAACAGAAACTCAGGAAGCGCTCGCACAAAAACTAGTGGACTGGGGCGCTGATATTATCTTGGGATCACATCCTCACGTCGTTGAACGCTCTGAAATTCTCTATCATGAAGGCGATCCCAAATATGTCATTTACTCCATGGGCAATTTTATCTCCAATCAAAGCCGTCAAACGCTTACCAGCATTGGCAACGCCAAATATACCGAAAACGGCATCATCGTCTACCTTCGGCTGACAAAATCAAAGGATGGAACCGCTTTAACAGCTGTCAGACATATTCCAACATGGGTTTCCAGATCCAATGAACTAAAATATGTCATTCTGCCAATAGAAAAGCAGGCATCCTATACGGAAACGCCTGCCATTTATCAATATACCGCCGATGCCTATGAAGATACGATGTCTATGATGACACCAGATGCGGATTATTAGCATAAAAATAATTTCGCTCAATCTTCATTAAAAAGAAATCAGCATAGAGCACATCGTCATTCAGCACAAACTGGTCGGGAAACTGTCGAATAATCTCCTCCCGAAAACTCTGTTCTTCAAAGGGTTCTGTCTTTTTAACCACTGTTCTGAACCCACACGCGCGATAGCAACGCTGTGCTCTGGTATTAAACGATGCGACGCGCAGCGTCATGATGTCAATGGGAAAATGTTTAAAGACATAGTCGAGAAATGACGTAATCAACTGTCGTCCCAGTCCTTCACCGAGATAATTCGGGTCGATGCCGATACCGAGCTCTGCCATCCGCTTGAACCAGCGGATGTTTTTTAATGTAATAAAACCCACGGGATTTTCCCGCTCATCGAAAAGCCCATAAACTTTTCTGCGTATAAGCCGCTGCTTCATCACATACCATTCAAAATACTCGCGCTCTGTTTCAAATGGAAAATTATACTGATAGTAGCGCACGTCTTCGTGTTTTCCCCATCTGGAAAACCTGTAGGCGTCCGCCAATTTTAATTTGCGAAAATGGTACTTCATAAATCACCTCAACTGCGTTGCATTCGCAAATTTTTGGAACTTACCCAGCCAAGCCAGATAGACTTTCCCCGTTTCACCATTACGCTGTTTTGCAATGATAATCTCACCGATCCCCTTGAATTTTTCATCAACAGTTTCGGGGTTGTAATATTCATCCCGATATAAAAACATAACGAGATCCGCATCCTGTTCTATCGCACCGGATTCACGAAGATCCGACAAGATTGGACGATGGTCTGTCCTGAGTTCGGAAGCACGGGAAAGCTGTGAAAGTGCAATGACGGGGCACTGCATTTCACGTGCGATTTGTTTCAATGATCTCGAAATCGTCGAAATTTCCTGTTGTCTGTTTTCCGTTTTGCCATTGCCGGACATGAGTTGTAAATAGTCTATCATAATAAGGTCTAAACCTTGATTCATCTTTAACCGACGACACTTGCTTCGAATTTCAGCAACGGTGATACCGGGCGTGTCATCAATTGAAATTTTAGCTTCTGCCAATTGTGCACTGCTCCGCGCGAGCTTCACCCATTCGTCGTCTTCAATACTGCCGGTACGAATATCGCCAATGGAAACCAGCGACTGCGCTGCAAGCATCCTCTGCACCAGCTGGTCTGCCGCCATTTCCAAACTGAATATCGCAACACTCTTGTGCTCTTTGACAGCTACGTTCTGACAAATGTTAAGTGCAAAAGCCGTCTTTCCCATAGAAGGTCTTGCCGCAATGAGAATCAAATCCGATTTTTGAAAACCGGCTGTTTTCTCATCAAGGGCTTCAAATCCCGATGAAAGACCTGTTAGCGCATTGGGATCATCGTGCAGCAGAACGATCCGATCGTATGTAAACTGCAGCAAATCGCTGATATTCTGAAAGCTCTTACGGTTTCGATTTTGAGAAATATCAAAAATTTCTGATTCAGCTGTTTCAATGAGCGTTTCAACATCCTGATTTTCATAGCCGCGTTCGACAATTTCAGTCGACGCTTTAATCAGCCTTCTGAGAATGTATTTTTCATGAATAATTTTAGCATGCAGTGTGACATTTGCAATCAGTGTACCGACATCTGTCAGCTCTGTTAAATACTCAAAGCCGCCAACGGCTTCCAGAAGCTGATGTTTTGCAAGATCATCAGACACGGTGATGAGGTCAACAGTCTTACCTTCACCAAAAAGACGTTTCAGCGTTCTGAATATTTCCCGATGTGCTTCATTATAAAATTCTTCATCAAACCTTATGACTTCAAAAACATCACCGATCAGGTCACTGTCAAGGAGCAGCGATCCCAGTACGTTTTGCTCTGCATTATGGTCATTTGGCATCGTCTTCAGATTGAGATTCATCGTCTTTCTATCCCCCATTATCCACTTCATCTGCCATTATGTATTGTAATAGCGTGACAATATTATAACATAACTCCCCGAAATTTCACGCCGATCTTTTAATAATCCATTCACCATCATGCTTTTTTATAGCATACACAAAGAATCCTTGTCAGAATATTAAGGTATTGTTACGTTTGCATGCTTCTGGGCATTGGTATGGTAATCTTAAGCCCACCCCTTTTATCACAATAAAAAAGAGCTATCTTCAATCATAAGAAGATAGCCCTCATAGCCATTATTTAAGCCAAGTGCTGCTAAAAATCAGAAATGACATCGAGTGCAGCCTTTTTAAGCTGCTTAAACCATTTTTATTCCAATTCAAAAACACCTGTGTAGAGCTGATAATACCTTCCTCTTTCAGCAATAAGCTGATCGTGATTGCCGCGTTCAACGATACGCCCATGTTCGAGTACCATAATGACGTCGGCATTTTGTACGGTTGAAAGCCTGTGTGCAATGACAAATACCGTACGCCCTTTCATCAGAGCATCCATTCCCGCCTGTACGATGGCTTCGGTTCTCGTATCAATTGAAGATGTCGCCTCGTCTAAGATCATTACCGGCGGGTCTGCCACTGCTGCTCGTGCAATGGAAATCAGCTGACGCTGCCCTTGTGAAAGACCAGTGCCATCACCCTTTAGTACCGTATGATAGCCTTGCGGCAGCATTCGAATAAAGCCGTCGGCATTGGCAAGTTTTGCCGCTTCAATACACGCTTCATCGGTAGCATCCAGTTTGCCGTAACGAATGTTGTCCAACACGGTACCCGTAAAGAGATTGACATCCTGTAAGACGATTCCAAGTGAACGGCGCAGATCAGCTTTTTTTATTTTGTTGATATTGATGCCGTCATATCGAATCTTTCCGTCGGCGATATCGTAAAACCTATTGATGAGGTTGGTAATCGTCGTCTTGCCCGCGCCTGTTGCACCGACAAAGGCAACTTTTTGACCCGGTTTTGCATAAAGCGAAATATTGTGCAATACGATTTTATTGGCTTCATAGCCAAAATCAACATCAAAAAATCGAATTTCACCTTTCAGCGGTGTATAGAGTACCGTCCCGTCGCTGTGTGGATGCTTCCAAGCCCAAATATCCGTTTTTTCTTCACATTCATGAATTACGCCGCTTTCTTCCCGCACGTTGACCAGTGTCACGTGTCCGTCATCCATTTCGACCGGCTCATCCATTAATTCAAAAATACGTGAGGCACCGGCAAGTGCCATCACCACCATATTGAACTGCATGGAAATTTGTCCAATGGGGTTAATAAAGGCACGGGATAAGGTTAAGAAGGAGACAATCGTCCCAATGGTCAGTGTATTGACCCCGGCGAGACTCAGATTCGGCACTTCTGCTATGCCCGCCGCACCGCCGATAATTGCAAGAATAACATAGAGCATATACCCTAAGTTGCCCACGATCGGCATGGTGATGTTGCCGTATTTATTAGCCTCTGTGGCACTGTTGCAAAGCGCCTCATTCTTGAGGTCAAATGCTTTCGCTGCACTATCCTCGTAGCAGAAAACTTTAACCACTTTTTGACCGTTGATCATCTCTTCAATATAACCGTTAAGATCTCCAAGCGAAGCCTGTTGTTTAACAAAATAAGAGCCACTGCGCCCGACGAGGACGCGAATCACTTTCAGCAGGACGACGGCGAACAACGCAACAAACAAGGCAAGTCCCACACTGAGGTAGAGCATCGAAACAAAAGCCGCAATCACCGTGAACAGCGACGACAGCATCTGTGGTAGACTCTGTGAAATCGCCTGTCTCAGCGTATCGGTATCGTTAGTATAATGACTCATTAAATCGCCGTGCGTATGTGTATCAAAGTGCCTGATGGGAAGCCCCTGCATGTGTTCAAACATTCTATCTCTAATTTTTTTCAGCGTTCCCTGTCCAATGATAACCATCGTACGATTGTAGAAAAGCGTTGCAGAAACGCCAATCAGATAGACCGCTCCAATGCTCATCATGGCACGTACCAGCGATGCATAGACCGGATTGGCCTGTCCTAGCAGCGGTGTAATATAATCGTCAATCAGCGTTCGGAGAAACAGCGACGATGCTGCACTGGCAGACGCACTGATGAGAATGCATAAAAAGACAACAACCAGCCGATATTTATATTCAGCCATATAGCCGTAAAGTCTTTTAATCGTTCCCGGTTTAAAACGGTGTTTGGGTCTCTTTGGTGCAGCCTTATGATTTTCTTTGTTATGCTTCATCGCCGACACCTCCTCTATTTTGAGATTCAAAGACTTCGCGGTAAATTGCATTGGTCTCAAGAAGCATCTCATGTGTTCCAACCGCATCCACCTTGCCGTCATTCATGACAATAATCTTATCAGCATCCTGAACAGAGGCGATGCGCTGAGCAATGATGATCTTTGTCGTATCGGGAATGTTTTCACGGAATGCCTGACGGATCAAGCTGTCCGTTTTTGTATCGACGGCACTGGTAGAATCATCCAAAATTAATATTTTAGGTTGTTTTAACAGCGCCCTCGCAATACAGAGCCGTTGTCGCTGACCGCCTGAGACATTGGTACCGCCCTGTTCAATATATGTCTCATATTGATCGGGAAATTCCCGAATAAAATCATCTGCCTGCGCCAGTTTAGATGCTTTGATGAGTTCCTCATCTGTGGCATTTTCATTTCCCCACCTCAGGTTCTGCTTAATACTGCCCGAAAAGAGAACATTTTTTTGAAGCACGACTGCCACTTGATTTCGAAGTGATTCGATGTCATAATTTCTAACATCTACACCACCGACTTTCACACTGCCGGACGTCGCATCATAGAGTCTGGAAATCAACTGAACAAGGCTTGATTTTGCAGAACCCGTACCACCGACAATGCCGATCGTCTCACCCGATTGAATGGTTAAGTCAATATGATTCAGCACCATTTTATCGGCACTCGCCGTATAGGCAAAAGATACGTCTTCAAAGGCAATTGAACCGTCTTTCACATCGCAAATGGGCGCATCGTTGTTTTTAAGATCGCTTTCTTCATCCAACACCTCCACGATCCTTTCAACGGATGCCCTTGAAATAATAATCATAACAAAGATCATGGACAGCATCATGAGACTCATTAAGATCTGCATTGTATAGGTAATCAAACTCGCCAGTTCACCCGTGGAAAGGCCTATTGCCGCATTATTTCCACTGGCGATAATAGATTTTGCGCCAAACCACGAAAGCAGCAGCATGCTGCTATATAGACAAAATTGCAGCATTGGCATATTGAAAGCCAGTCTTTTTTCCGCCCTTGAAAAATCTTCAAAGATCGATTTGGAAATGCCCTTAAATTTTTCCACTTCAAAAGCTTCACGGTTATAGGATTTGACAACGCGAATACCGCGAAGATTCTCTTGAACCACGCTGTTCAATTTATCATACGTTCTAAAAACGCGTACAAAGATCGGGTGAACGTGAGACATGATCAGCCATAATCCCAATCCCAGCACCGGAATAACCCCTAAAAAAATAAGCGATAGCTTTGCATCAATGCGAAACGAAAAAATCAATGCGAAAATGATCATCATCGGTGCTCTCACAGCGAGCCTGACCATCATCTGAAAAGCATTTTGAACATTTGTAATATCTGTTGTCAGCCTCGTGATAATGCTGGCCGATGAAAATTTGTCGATGTTTGAAAATGAAAATTTCTGCACATTGTAAAACATATCCTGACGTAAATTTTTTGCAAATCCCGCCGAGGCAATTGCAGCGCTCCGACCGGCCAGAACACCGGTTATCAGTGAAAATACAGCGCATACAACTAATATTAATCCAATTTTCCACACATACGTCATATCCTTCTGGGTAATTCCGTTATCAATTAAAAAAGCCATCAGCGTTGGAATAATAATTTCCAGAACGGATTCAAGGGTGACGTAGACAGGTGCGAGAATCATATCTTTTTTGTATTCGCGCACACTTGCTAACAGCTTACGAATCATGTATTTCTCCTTACTTTTTCTCCATGGCTATGGAGATATTTTCTTTCATTCTGTCAATATAGGACGTTAGCGTCTCGATTTCTGCTTCAGAAAACCCGGTCATAAGCGTTCTTTCCATGGCATCAGCATCTTTTGTCATGACTTCTCGAATTTTCCATGCCTTATCCGTCAATACAATCTTTTTAAGACGGGCATCATGCTCAACTGTCAGACGCTCAATCAATCCTTTCCGCTCCATTAAACTCAGCACTTTAGAAGCCGTAGATCGCGCTATCGTAAAATGTTCCTCAATGTCCTTCTGAAAAATTTCACGATCTGAATGATTGGCCAAATAACCAATAATCCAGCCATTGTTCCCCGTCACGCGTTCGATTTCCTCATTATGCGCTGAAAAAGCAAAATAGCGTTTGATCAAATTGTTAAGTGCACGCAGCTCTAGACCAATCCGCCTTTGTATCATCGTTACCTCCTTATCCCTTCCGACCGCTGCTATACCTTGATTCAAATCCAACTCCAGTAATCCATTCAAATATCCCATTTGGAATTCGACAAAAGCATAATCGCCAATCAGTTGACAAAAAAATAATTCGAATTGTTCTACATAGAACAGTTCGCTATAGAACATTATAGTGAGTGAATACATTTCTGTCAATACAAAAAAATAAAAATCCCGACAGCTCACTTTACATCTATTTAATCACAATTGATTCAATAGATCAGTTGCCGTCAGGATTTTACTATTCTTCTATGACTTTCACGCTGAATTGCGCGGAAACTTTCGGATAGACTTTTACGGTGACCAGTGTGGTGCCCAATGTTCGTATCGGCTGATCAAGTGCAATCTTTTTCTTATCGATATCAATGCCATGCGCTTTTTTTAGCTCATCTGCAATGTCTTTATTGGTAATGGAACCAAACAGCCGCCCACCTTCACCAGCTTTTGCCTTGAAAATAATTTGTATCTTCTCGATATCTTTACCGAGTGCAACCGCTTCCGCAAAGGCTTCATCCTTTTTCTTCTGAACAGTCGCCTGCTGATGCTCCAGTGCTCTTACATTGCCTTCTGTCGCCTCTTTTGCAAGCCCCCTGGGAATTAAATAGTTTCTAGCGTGTCCATCGCTTGCGTTGATGACGTCACCTTTCTTTCCGGTGCCCTTGATATCCTTTAACAATATTACTTTCATCTACTTATCCCCTTTCTCATAATATTCATCAATAGCGGCAATCAGCCGGAGCTTAACCGCTTCAATACTTGTGTCTTTAAACTGTGCGCCGGCAACTTCGAGATGACCACCGCCGCCTAACTTTTCCAAAATTACCTGCACGTTAATATCGCCAAGTGATCGGCCGGAAATAAATACAGTATCATCTAATCTCTGTCCGATGACAAATGAGGCGATGATGCCCCGTATATTGAGAAGATCATCAGCTGCCTGGGCGGCAATCAGCTGAATGCTCTCACTGGACTTATTGGATGCAGAAATAGCAATGGCTTCATGATAGCGCATTGCATTGCCAACGATAGCAGCCTTTTCTGTAAAGGTTTCCAAATCATCTTGAAAGAGTTGTCTGACGCGAATCGTATCGGCGCCTTGACGTCTTAAAAAGGCAGCAGCGTCAAAGGTGCGCACCCCTGTTTTAAGGGAGAAGTTTTTCGTATCCACTGTAATACCCGCCAACAGTGCATCCGCTTCTTCCTTTTCAATCTTTGGTTTATTCTCCATATACTGAAAGAGCTCGGCAATCAGTTCGGAAGTACTGGACGCATAGGGTTCCATATACTTTAAGACCGTGTTTTCTATAAACTCCGTACTGCGCCTGTGATGGTCGATTAATACGGTTCGCATTGTCTGAGCAATAAGATCAGGGCATTCCGTCAAACTAGGCTTATGTGTATCGACGACGACGAGCAGCATGTCTTCATCCACGAGATTTAATGCCTCTTCTGATGAAATAAAGCGATAAATATCATTATCCTGAAACATTTCATAAACATTTCGGATGGCATCTGTCACTTCATTCAGGACGATGTATGCATCTTTGCCGCGATTGAGCACACTACGGTAAACACCGACGGCAGCGCCGAAGGAATCCATGTCCGGACTCTTGTGTCCCATGATAATGACATGGCTGCTCTCATCGACCAATGCTCTAAAACCGTGTGCGATGACACGCGCTTTTACGCGATTTCGCTTTTCCACTGCCTTTGTCTTGCCGCCATAGAATTCAAAGGTATTTTTTTTCCGAACCACAGCTTGATCGCCACCCCGTCCAAGTGCCAGTTCCAGTGACGCATAGGCGTCTTCTTCAAGTGACGTGGGATTTTTGCCATTGACGCCAATGCCAATACTGAGCGTAACCGGAATCTTGTTGCCGGCGTCAATCTCGCGTACGTCATCCAAGATGGCAAATCGCTTGGCTTCTAGGTTCTCAAGGTATTTGCGTTCAAAGATAATCAGATACTTGTCAGACTGATACCGTTTAATGAGTCCATTCATCCGTGTCGCCCAGAGATTTATTTTTTTCTCGATTTCAGAGGTTACAAACGGGATTTTTTCTTCCTTTGTCTCATTCATAACATCATCGTAATTATCCACATTAATCAGTGCGATGACAATTTTTTCATCATCGTATTTCGTCTGTAAATTCGTATACGCCGTATTGTCAAACCAGTAGAGCATGATAATGACATTTTCGGGGTTTTCTTCGTCAAGCCCAACGATGTTGGTATAGACGTCATAGTAGCGGTCTGAGACCTTAACGCCTTCTATCGGTTCAGATGACTTAACCTGCTCAAGTGTCAAACTGGTAATCAGCTTGTCAATACTCTTGCCAATCACACTTTTTTCTTCGACGAGATCCGTAAATTTTGAGTTATACCAGTTGATTTTGCCGTCTAAATCGACGACGACAAGGGGCACGGGCAGATTAAAGACGGCATAGCGTGCAGCACTATCAATATTGGTTGAAAGGTTCTCAACGTATTTTCGCCATTTTTTACTTCTAATGCGATTGTTAAACCAATTATAAAAGATGAGCCCCGCGAGCAAAAATAGCCCTGCAAGCCCAAATATCGGGTTATAGTAAGCAATCACACCTACTAAGATGCCAATAAAGACGAGGTACAGATTGACAGATTCCTTAAAAGGATTTGTTAATTTGTTATTTGGCATGGTTTCACCTCTTTATGGTGCCTCTTTTTCTAAAGTTAATCATGACATCGAAAAATCCGATGATGGAAATATAATACAAAAATTGCGAAAGGGTTAAAAATACAATCATCGCAATGGCAAATCCCCTCGGCATAAATTTCAGGAGAAAATAGTAGAGCAGTGATAAACCCTGAATAGAAAATACCATGAGAAACAAGTACAGGAAATTCGTAAAGACCAACTCCGGATCTGCAATGCCTAAATAACCCACGAGATAAGCTAAGATCAGCATCATGCCGCCGCCAAATGCCATGTGCTTTGGATAACTAAATGCCGCAAAAGAACCAATTGGGCGAACGGCAATGCGCAACCGCGTTAAGATCGGTCTTGCAAATAAATAATTGATGGCACTGTAGACCATAGAAAAAATAATGAGTGCCGATGGAAAGATGAGTTTAATCATATGCTGCATATTCTGTAAAATTGTCTGTGTCTCCGCCATAGATGCATCAAGTGCATCATTGTTAAGCGCACCCAAAACCGTGTTCATCTCTGACTGCATCGTACCTGAAAGATCAAACATCTGATCGAGCTGCTCTGTGACACTAAGCCCTAAGAATCCCTGTGCAACACCCAGTATGACAAGATAGGCAGCTAAAGCGCCGATTCCTCCAAAAGCAATGCTCTTGAGTGTCGAATCCTTGCGTTTAAAACAATACCCCAGCGGCAAACCGACAAACAGGGCGAGTGCACCATTTCCTATGCCAACGATAATCGTCACCAGCGCACTGGAGATAAGCGTCGCGACAATGGTTGCAGCAATGGTATTTGGCAGTGTATTACGAATGGTTAAAATGATGACCGGTAACGGCATGATGAAAAATAAGAGTGTTCCGATTACGGGAATATAATAGGAGCCAATCATTAGAATAATCATAATGGCGGCAAAGAGTCCGGCTTCCGTAATTTGTCTCGTGCGATTCAATGGTCGTGCCTCCAATCTCACTGATGTCTTTTTATGTACCTTATTACGATTATACACTATAATCCTGCGCGATGTTATTAAATTTAGACGCCTAAGGAACTGCCTCATCCCTGCTGAAATCCTTAGAAAAGCCTCTATATAGATTGCTAAAGCAATGATGAAAGCATTAAAACGAAAAACAGACCTTTGAGGCTCAAAGGTCTGTCATTTAACTTATTAGTCATTGACGAATGGCAGTAACGCGATGATTCTCGCTCTTTTTACCGCACCGGTAACCATTCTTTGATGTTTTGCACAGTTGCCTGTAACACGTCTAGGTAAGATTTTACCTCTTTCGGTTAAGTACTTTTGCAATTTTTTTGTGTCTTTATAATCAATTGAATCAATTTTATCTTGACAAAAAGCGCAACCTTTTCTTTTACGACGTCTTTTAATCATGGTTTTCCCTCCTTCTATTAGAATGGAACATCGTCGTCGTCCTCAATGGCCTGATAGTCATCAAAACCACCCGAACCAAAGCTAAAGTCGTCATTTTTACGATTAGGTGTCGACGTCCTTTCGCCCCATTCGAGGAATTCAACGCGATTGGCAAGTACTTCCGTTGTATAGCGAGTTTCACCGGTTTGCGTTTTGTACGAACCGGTTTGAATGGAACCCTGAATAGCAACGAGCTTGCCTTTTGACAAATATTGTGAGCAATTTTCTGCCTGCTTACCCCAGACGACGATACGAATAAAGTCGGCTGTCGGTCTGCCCTGGCTCTCAAATTCTTGCTTTTTTTCTCTCGTAAGCCCCTTGTCAATTGCCATGGTAAAGTTGGCAACTGCCATACCGCTTCCGGGAACGAATCTAAGTTCTGGGTCTCTCGCCAAACGTCCTATTAATACTACACTATTCATTAGAATGACCCCCTTCTTCTCAGATTACTTTTCCTCTAAATTAACGACGATATAACGAAGAACATCATCAGAAATTTTGAAATTTCTTTCGAGTTCTTTTGGAAGCTCAGGGTTCGCTTTGAAGTTTACCAAGATATAGTAACCTTCTCTAATCTTTTCGATTTCATATGCGAGTCTTTTGATACCCCACTCTTCTACTTTTTCAATTTCACCATCTGATTCGATGATGCCTTTGAATTTCTCAATCACTTCATTGCGTTTTTCTTCTTCGAGTGAAGGTCTTAAGATAAAAAGTGTCTCGTATTGTCTCATTTTTACACCTCCCTATGGACATATTGGCCCTTTTTCCTAAAAAAGAGCAGAGAAGTCGTGTGACTTGCCACACGTACAACAGTGGTATTATATCACTCATCACCTGCCGGCACAAGTTTTTTATCACCGGCTGATAAAAGTTTTTTTATTCGGCGTTTACAACCCTTATACAGTCTCCATTACAGCATTTGCTGCTTATCAACTTTTTCGCCGCCTCGATAAATCTCCTTGATTCGCTTCTCCAGTTTAATGCGCGGAATCCAAATCTCCTTCTCGCATTTTTCACATTTAATCCGAAAATCCATTCCCACACGCGTTATTTCAAATCGATTAGAGCCGCAGGGATGACTTTTTTTGGTAACAATTTCATCGCCAACTTCAAGCTTCAGCGGCATACGCTTCCCTCCAGTCCATAGCAACAGCCTGAGATTTTTCATGATGTCTGTGATATTGAAAGAGTTTGATATCACGAAAGTCCTGTTCTTTAATAGCTTCCAGTACTGCTGCCCTGTCTTCCATTTTAAACTTTAACGCCAGACCGCAGCTTGACGTCACTTCACGCGGTGTTGGAATAAGCTCAATCGCAAAGCGGTCAATTAAAAGATTTTCAAAGGCAATGGCCCTGTGTGTCGTTTCAAAAGTGATAAACATAAACATCGTTTCCATAGGTGTTGTGCCCCTTTATAGCTTAATCGTATTGTTGGCTTCTGAAATATATTCGACAATCGTATACATGTTGCTCACTTCACCTACTGCCAATAGCGTTTTGATGCCGTAATAGTCAAGACAGGTGCCGCAGCTCATCACTTCGGTTCCATATTCTTGAAGTCTGCGGACATGTTCAAGCACAGGAGATCCTTCTATCGCCAGCTTAACACCTGAATTCATAAAAATAACAGCTTTTGGGTAAGGTTCATATTCTGCAAGTGCATAAAAATAGCCCTTCATTAGAATTTCACCGAGCTCACGCTCACCTTCGCCCATCACATCGCTTGCAACAAGCATGACGAGATTTGATAAGTTCGGGCGATTTTCAATCCCCTCATCACCAAGGCCGACATATTCGCCCTTAAAAATACTGATTTGAAAATTGCCGTCAGCTTCTTCAACGGTGAAGTGAAGCTGCATGCTTTTTGCGAGCTTGGAAACATTATCTCTTGCAATTGCATTGTCGACGAGCGTAATAATATTGCCCTCCGGAATTTGGTCCAGTGCTTTTTTTGTTTCAATAACAGGTTTTGGACAGGCGAGTCCACGTGCATCAATTTTAATTTCCATTCTATTCACCTCATACTCTCTCTCATGACTGACAACAACATCATACCCTGACTTTTATACCTCATGTGAAAAAGAAAATACCATTTGCTTCAAAAAAACTTTTGAGCAAATAGGTCAAAACATTGTATTTGTAAAAATAGATGGCCACTTGTGATTCAGTAACCGTTTCAATAATCGATGAAACCATTGGCAGCGGGTAAAGATAATTCAAAATCGCCATAATAAAATAGACTGTTGCCAAGCCGATAAAGCCACCGACGAGAACACCGCCGCCGCGGTTAAGTTCATTGAGAACAGGCAATTTTGAAATACTGTTGATCACGAGGCCAAGAATGGTAAAAACACCGACCGCAACGAGCATAATCACTAAAAAGCCGATTGCTTCAACGAGAATTTGACTGAGTTTATCCGCAAGCTCTGCAACAAATTGCATTGCCGTCGTATCTGTACCCGAAACCAGTTTTTCGAGATTTTTTAAGTAAATGTCCGGCAGTGACAGCGAAGACAACGCCGCCTTCACATCCGCAGCCGTCATCGCTATATTCGAGCCGGGATCTATTGCAAGTGAATCATACAAAAATCCTTGAATACGCTCTGAAATTGCCGGCAGTGGATTCCATATATTTTCAATAAAATAGGCAGTCGCAGTTTTGTAAAAGAATTTGGCAGCGGCAAAGCCCACAAACCATTTAATAAAACTGACGGCCATCATAATAAAACCCTTGCGCCAGCCCTGAACAATACTGAGTACCAAAATGATGATGACAACGATATCCACCCAGTTCATGTTTGCCCCCTTATAGGCTTATTTTTCCACATAAATATCCATACTGTTATCATAAACGATACCAAAGGTATTCGCACGCGTCAACAAGACATCTCGAATTGCTTCAACCGTGGTATAATGCTCCAGCAGTTTTCCGCTTGAATCGTAAAAATAAACGTTGTTGTCATTATAAAGACACATTTTATCGTCAAACCCTTTGATCCCATTAATCTCCGTCAACGTCAACGGTATATCATAGACAATTTTACCGCTTGAATCGTAGCAGACCAGCGTCTGCTTTGACTTCGGATTGGAGAGTTCTGATTCTTCATTGGTTAGTTGAAGGTACATGCGTTCAGCAATTTCGTCAAAATAGATGCCGTTGACGAGTCTGTCAAGTGAGATTTCGTGCAAAAGCTCACTGTCGTAATTATAGAGGCGAAGTTGATGATCCGTGGTAATCCACATGGCGTCGTCTGTTAAATCCAAATCGAAAATAACATCCTGTATGAGGTTGCTCCCGCTGATAATATTGCCGTTAAAGCCGGCAATAACGAGCTTTGAATTAAAATCCGTCCTGCTTAAATCCAAAATACCCATGACGATATCCTGGCGTTTGGCGTTTACATCAAAATCAATCATTTCACCGTTTGGCAGTTTTGTCACACCCATGAGATTCATCTTCTCATCATAAATATTTAAGGTGCCATCTGTCATCACTGCACCAACATAAGTATCGTCAAAAATTTTTAATGACTGTAGTGCGCCGATGCCGAGCACTGATGCTTTAATATTCCCTTTTTCATCAATGACAAAAATATCACCGGCCTTCTTTTCAGCGAGTACGAATTCACGCTTGCCGGAAGCTACCAAGGTGTTTTGACTGCTGAGCGGTTTTGACCACATGAGTTCACCTGTAGCATTGTATAAATAAACGGCATCTTTTTCAATCACAACATAGGCATCGTCCATATTGACCAAGGTTGCCCGGTACTCAAAGTCGCTGTTTTTATTAAACTCGATTTGATGTACTTTCTCAAAAGAAGTTTTGGTAAACCACTGAATGATATGGTTGCCTTGAAAGACGATAAAAATGCTTAAAGCCAGGCTCACTACAGAGAAAAACTTCCATCGCTTCATACGGGTTTGCTCCGTCCGTTTTTAGGCGGTTTTTCACCATAAAATTGATAAAAGTACGTCTTGATTCGACCATTGTACAGCTTTCTGTTCTTGTTCGCTTTCATGCCATAAGCCGTTTCAAAGTTTTCATAGGCAGTAATAATGTATTTTGACCACGTTGGGAAACGTTTAAAGACTTTGCCCATATCGGCATAAAGCTTTTCAACTGCCTTGGCTTCACTCAAGCGTTCTCCATATGGCGGATTGCATAAAACATAACCATAACGCGCTTCGGTTTCAAAGGACTGAACAGCTCTTACAGAAAAAGACACAATATCGTCAACACCTGCGAGCTCAGCATTTTCTCTGGCAATGGCAATACTCTTTGAATCAATATCATAGCCATATAAACTGACATCAACTTCTTGACGAATCGCACTGTATGCCTTCATGCGTTCAGCTTTCCACAGTTCCTTGCCAATTTTAGGCCATGCTTCTGATGCAAAATTTCTGTTTAAACCCGGGGCAATATTTTTTGCAATCATCGCCGCTTCAATCACAATGGTACCGGAACCGCACATGGGATCAATTAACGGGATCTTCGGCTGCCACCGGGCAACCTGTAACAGTCCTGCTGCCAAGGTCTCTTTCATCGGGGCATCATTGCCGCGTTCACGATAACCGCGCCTATGAAGCCCTTCACCTGATGTGTCAATCATAACCGTAACATTGTCGTTGAGCAGCGCAATCGTCAGTGCATAAGTCTCGCCAGTTTCTTCAAACCAGCTGACCCCATATAAGCTGCTCAGTCGCTTTACAATCGCCTTCTTAGAAATTTTTTGAATATCTGAAAGGCTGAAGAGTTTTGACTTAACCGATTTTGCATTGACGGGAAAAGTTGCTTTTTCAGGGATATAAAGCTCCCAAGGTAAAGCATTTACACCATCAAAAAGCGCTTCAAAACTCGTCGCTTTAAAACTGCCGACACAGACGAAAACGCGTTCAACACATCTCAGCCATAGATTAGCCTTCACAATGCCCTCTTCAGTGCCTTCAAAGAAAACCCTGCCATTCTCCACTGCGACGTTCTCGAATCCAAGTGCTTTTATCTCATATGCCGCAATGGCTTCTAAGCCAAATACAGTTGTTGCCACTAATTTATAATTCATGTCCACCATCCGCTTATCTTTATTGATTTTATTGGATCTCATTAACGATTATACCATATAAAAAAACCCTCTTCATATTATTTGAGGGTTGATTAATCATCGATTGATGTAAAGTTTAAAAATGTCATTGAGATCCGATTGATGAAGCGGTTTTTCATAATAGTCGTCAAAACCGTAATCGCGCATAAAATCGCGTTCGTTGTCAATCAGCTTGACAGATGTCGCCAAAATATACTGACCCTCTTGACGATAGCGTTCGATCGCGTCAAAAATACTAAAACCATCTTCATCGTTCAGCATGATATTGATCATTGTGATCTCCGGCATATGTGCTGTAAAAAGTGCCACCGCCTGTTCTTTCGATTTTGCAAAATAAATATTGTACCGATCAAACATTTCCAGCGAAACTGGGGGTCTATCTTCATCAACAAAGAGTATACCGGCCTTCTCAGATGTCGTTACGGCGATTTGAATAGGTTTTCGCGGCATGACTTTTTCAAAATTAATAAAAAGGGTCATATGAATGCCCTTGCCCTCTGTCGTTGAAATAATCAGTGTTCCGTCTAATGCCTCAATAATTTTCTTGCCGACTTGAATCCCAACAGAGGAGATATAACTTTCTAAGCTTCGATAAATATCATCTTGCTCATAAACCGTGTCTGTAAAGTTCTTAAGAGCCGCTTGACGATTGTCGGCCCGATCTGTAATTGTCAATTTAACACTGACATTTTTAATGGTTTCTGAAATACTTGTCGCATTGAGGAAAATGCGTTTATGCGCACTAATTGAAACCGCCGTCTCAAGCAACAGATAAAGTGCCAGCGTAAAATTCGTTTCATCGCCAAGTACGATTTTCGGCATGGCATCATCATAGTGCAGTACGACTTCAAACTGTGCCTTTGACATCGTTTCAAGCGCCGTCAAAACGCCGACGAGATCAAATTCCTGTTTTGGATTGAGCAAAACGCTCTCTTCCATATCCGCATGCATCAACGCGCGGTTAAAAATATCGTGAATCAACCTGCTGTTTTTCGCGAGAACGGTTAAGTATTCAGACTGAATCTGTGATAGATATGTATTTTCTAAACTGGTATGAATACCCCTAATCGCCTTGATTGGCGTCATGAGCTTCGTTGAAAAAATCTTAATGAAATCATTCTTTATCTGAAGTTTACGGCGAAGTTCCTGATTTTCATGACGCAGGCGTGCGATAGCATCCTTAAATGCTTCTTCTACTTGCAGGCGTTCATCTTTTCGCTGTTGAAATTCTAAAATACTCCCTTGAACATCGCCTTCATCAACTGGCATCAGTGCATTATGCCAATTATCGGCGTGTTTATCAACGACGACAATGTTCATCGTAACCTTATAAGAAAGCACTTCTTTCATTGGACAGTTCGAACAAATATCATTAAAACCATAAAGCGCCTGATAGCACTTTTTATGATAAAGCCTATCGTATTGTTCCGTTGCATAATGATTAGCCCATAGGATATCATATTCACTGCTGATGTGAATAATCGGAAACTTGACCAGATCCAGCAGGTTAACTTCTTCTGAATCCATTTTAAACTTAAGCGTTTCGATGGTCTTATTCAATTGTCTAATTTCGTGAATCAGCGATTCTCTTGAAAGACTGCCGTAAGCATCCATATGCACCTCATTTAGTTTAAATAGCAATTGCCGGTTGCGCTTTCTCTATTTAAATTATAAACAAATGCATTTGAATATTCAATTTATTAATCCAAATTGGCGTACGAGCTCAAATCTTCCCTTATCGCGAATAGAGACTATTTTCGCCACCATGGGCACATCTGTTTCAACAATCACATAGACAGGTGATGCATTTGCCGCGCCTGTTTCACTGATAATTGCCTTAATAAAAACATCACCCATTAGTTCTGTTGTCGCATCGGTTCCAACCCAATAGAGCACCATGGTATCACCAGCCTCAAAAGACCAACCAACGGCTGTTTCTGAAGAAAGCTTTATTGCCGTCAGTGCACGCCCTTCAGAAGGGAGCATTGCTTCATTGGCTTCTGATAAATTGCCTGCTGCTAAAATCGCATTTTTTTTGACATCTGTTTTAAGCTGCATCCCAACGGCAGTGGTACTGTCTTTGATATAATCAGCGCTGTCCCACTGCGTGTTGATTTTACCCACGGCAATATCGGAAGCTTTTAGTACCGTACCATATTCAATATCTCTTGTATAGACACACACGTCTTCATAGGTTTGCAGCGTCTTGTGATTAATACGCTGTATTTGATATTGTGTGACTGCGAGACTCAGCAGTGCAAATGTCATGACGACGATAATTTTCTTTGTCATATGTAATCACGCTTGCTCCTTCTGTCTTTTAAGACACTCAATAGTTTTGCGGTATTTGATAAGTTTGGGCACAGACAAGTGTTTTGACACGATGCATGAGCAGAATGTCATACTGGTATTCAAAATAAACATTGAGCGCATAGCCATCAGCATTTGCCGTGATGTTTTGGTATCGCCACTGTTCATCCTCGGAGAGCAACTCCGACAAATAACTGTCAAATGTCTCCGAGTAATCTCTTGTCGCTGTGGTTGTCCGCATGCTTAGATCTGTCAATGCCAAGTCGCTGATCAGCTGATAGCTGGCCATTTCCGTCTTTGATGCAAGTAATGACTTTACATGCAGCAGATGCAGATACTCTGCTGAAAAAACAAAGAGCGGCAGCATCAGCAGGAGGAGCAGCTGAATGCCCACCAGCATAGAAAGCATCCCACTGCCCCGACACCACTTTAATTGACGTACTTCCGGTAGATCATATCTGCCTCGTATCGGCATGGTATTTCAATCTCCTCTCTACTGAAAAGCCCTGTCGTCTGACGACTTCTAAAAACGGCACTCACTTCAAAGTGAATGATATCCTTAAACTTTAAGCCCTCTGGCGCCGTCACGCTAATCACCACCGATTCAAAGCCTCGCGCTGTCAGTTCAGAAGTCAATGCCGACGTTTCCGCCGTATTCAGTTTGCCTTCTGCTGCTAAAAGCGTCGCGTAATCCCTGCAAATATTGTTTTGATCCAGCTTTGCCATGACGGGGATCGTATAATCTGTAAATGCCACAAAGAAACTGAGCAGGATCACAATGACGACGCCTGTAATTATCGTATCTGAAAGGGTCATGCTTCAAACACCTCAGGGAGTTGTTGTAACTGTCGTTGGAATTGTCGTTGGAAAAATATCTTTAACGACAGTGTTCGCCCACCAAGTATCCATTTTGTCCATAATTGTCGTTGAGAAATTTCTGAGTTCCGGCAAGATGATAAATGATGTGACAATTAGCCCAATGGCAATACTGATAACCGTTCCCATACCATACTCGCCGCGCTCATCAGCCATTTTGACGCGAAGCCATACACTGATGCGCTGAATACGTTCTAAATTCATAGTTTGCCTCCCTTATAATATCGTGCATTGCAATTTATGATTGATGCGATTTTTTTAGCTAGGAAAATATATTCTGCGCGCTCTCCGCCATACTCGAAATCAAGGGGAGCAGTAAAAAAATCGTCATTAACAGCGTGTACATCACGACCAGCAGGACATAATTGCGCTCAATGCGCTTTGTCTCCGCTCGAATGCCCGAAAGATACTTCTGAAACAGCATTTGATCGACGTTTATCAAGCCATTGGCGGTTAAGTGATTTTGACTGATATTGTCGAGTATGCCTACAAAAATGCTGCCTTCATCGTTTTTATACACATTCCGCAAATAGGCAATGGCCTCCTGCATCTGTGCATTTTGTGACAATAGAATGGAAAAGCGCAGCAAGTGTCGCGACATTTTCGCATCGTCCACCACTTTGTAGAGCAGTTTGAAAATTTGATAATTGGTTGCACCGGCATTCATTTGCGTAAAGATAAATTTAAAAATCTTATAAAAGTTTCGCGTTTCCACCAGCTGTCGATTTCGACGATACCAAAGCTGACGTATTGCATATGTAACCGCACCGCCAATGAGAAGCCAGCGAACCCCCGACAGCAGCCACGTCTTAAGGGTCTCTGCAATGCCGATGTCAATGTTTAATGTCGCAAAAAGACCGACGTCTATGACGATGAGCACTAAAGGCCACCACTGGTATTCACTGAAGTCTGAACGAATTGTCTTCATCATAACGCGGTCTTTCAGATACATCCCAAAGACAGCCAGACATAATGTATTCACCAGTATAAGCATCACAGGCCCCCTTTTTCTCTCAGTACTTTAACTGGTCACCCTTTATCAGCACAAAGAGTGTTAAAATCACTGCAAAAACGGTGACCGCAAAGACATAGCCCGCTAATGTATGCTGATGATAAAATAGCCATATATAGCTTTCTTCCCGTATCACTTCAATAATCACCCCCAAAAATACGCACATACAGATCGTTACCATCATTTTTTCACGCTTAAGTTCAATTTGGCGCTTATTCAGTTCGATTTGGATAGCCGTGTGTTCCACCTGAAGTGCTTGTATAATGCTAATCACATCGCCGCGCCGCTGATAAACCTGTTCGATATTCAAAATAACATAGGCAAAATAATCGTGATGTGCCCCTTGTCTTAGTTGCTCAAAGGCAATCTCCGGACTCAATCCCTTTTGAATACTGTAATTAAATCTATTCAGCAAACGTATCAGATAACGGTCTTTAACCAGTGTTTCCGCATATTTCAATGCTGAAATAATATCACCTGTCTGCAAGAGCCCAGCGTGTATAGACTGCAACAGCCCGAGTAAGGATTGATCAACACCATCTGATACCTTTTGAATTAAAAACTCGATAATGATGACAGGCAATATCAGCCAAGCGGCAAGTGCAATCCCACTTGTGAACAGCGGTGCATGCCAACTCGCCAAGAGCGCTAAAACAAGTGCCAAGAGTGCAGCGTACAGATAGCCGATACCTTCTTGAATAGCATAGGCTGCTTTCGTGCCAAAGAGTATTTCAAGTTGAAGTCCCTCAATTAACTTATGGATGTATTTTTGATGCCATTTGATCGAGTGATACTGCAGATGATAATCGTATTGTACTTTTTCATCGCCCAGATCCACCACAATCCATCCCACTGCAATAAGCCAAAGCGCATTGGCAACAAACAGCAAACTATTGACTATCATCATATGATTTGCTCCAATACAGGCTGTGATATCTCTTCATCATAACCTTTAACGCGAACAACTTCCTGCACCTTGAAAGCCTTCAAATAAACAATGACATCCATACTCTGACAGAGCATTTTCATTAATACGCTTTCTGACAATCGCGTTCTTGGTTCGATCATGGCCAATAATCTGTAAAACAAATCATTTGGAGATGTGGCGTGGACTGTCGTCATGATCCGATGGTCTGTATGTCCTGCTTGAATTAAATCCCAAGCTTCCGACCCAATGATCTCGCCAATACAGTATGTATCAAGTCCCATGGTCAAACCATCTAAAATAAGATCACTCAATTTTCTCGAGATACCACCCAAATAGTCTTTCTTGATCGTCTGTGAAATAATGTTGGGTTTCTGTGGATAAAGTTCCACATCCGACTCACATATCAACACGCGCTCCAAGTTATCCACCTCTTCTATCATCGCACGCAGCAATGTCGTTTTGCCTGCTGCGCCTTTGCCGCAAATAAAAATATTGGCACCTGCTGCATTGATCGCTTTCAGTTCACTGAAAACGGTATCATCCATCATCCCCATATCTCGCAGTTTATCCAGCGTTCGGATACTGTGATTGTGTTTTCTTATGTTTAACGTGGACCCATTGACATTTCGAGGCGTGATAGCTGCATTGATTCGCAGCTTGTTCTTATGATCACTGATTCTGCAATGGCTGTCAGCATCATTGAGCACACCGCCGTTACGGATAACCACGAGTTTACAATAGCTCTCTAAAGCTGATTCAGATCCAAAGTTGCAGTCTGTCACTTCCCACTGACCGTTTCGCTTAATCATCACGTAATCATATCTCAAAACATCAATGTCGGAAATCGAAGAATCTTCAATGAGGTACTGTAAAATACCATATCCAAATAATCTGTTAAACAAATCCCGCTTTGCTTCATCCGTATTAAAAAGTCCCTTTTTCTGATCAACCATTTTACTAATTTCATTTTTGAGAATATCCGCTGGGACATTCCCTAGTTCTACGTCAGCGATGAGATTCGAAAATTTTAAGACAACTTCATCCTGCAGTTCAACAATCATCTTCGTTCGATCCGAGTGATTTTTTCTGTTTTGATACGCATGCTGCGGCATTGAGAGCGAATTAACGGACCCCATTGTTAACGCCTTCCTTTCAGTAATTGACGTAAAACGGCGCTTTTAGAACTTAAATACTGCTTTTTAAACAAAGCGCGCAGTACGTCAGCATTGGCTGAATGCCAAAGCTGTTTTTGATTGCTTTTCAAAAAATAAAAGTAGAATTTTCCAGTCGGCAAGCCACGCCGATTTTCAATGAGTTCCAGTGTATTGAGTATCACACGAACATCAGCTCTATTTGATGTCGCCATCAATACACTCATTTCACATTCATGCAGTACTGACAAGGTTAGTTCGTCGTACAAGTTCATCGGGAGACAGATAAAGATCACATCGTATAGACGTTTTAAATCGCTAACCATGCCCATGACGGATTCTATTTTATAATGTTCATAATTATGCGGATTGTAATTGCCAAAGAGAACATCTAAATGCTCTGAATAGCGATGAACGATAAGCGGTACCATTCGCTCTACAGCCAACCCCTTCTGCTGAGCATCTACCAAGACATTAAAAGCAGTGTTATCGCGTCCCGTTAACTGCGTTTTCAAAGATGTTTCAATCTGTCGAACATTAAAGCTGTCGTCTAACGTTGGCTTCAACAAGTCGCCATCTATAATCAGACAATGATCATAACTCATTTTTTGATAAGCCTTTACCAATGCTGATGCAGTCTGGGGATGGCCGATAAGTCCGACAATACATGGCGATGAACGCTTGTCATAACGTTTCTTTATCCAATGACTTTTTTTCTTTTTTGTCTGCTTTAAAGGTGTCTGTTTTAAAGGTGCTTGATTAAGGCAATCATACTGTTCACGAATAAATGCCTCGTCTTTTTCACTAAAGGCGAGCGCTTCTTCCAGATAAGCTGTTTTAAGCGAGACTAGCCACGCTGCCTCATAATCTACCATGAGTGATTGAAGATTTTCCAGTGATGAAAAATGACGAATGTGTTCACTGGGTTCATTTAGCTTCTGTACGCCGAGATAAACAAAAAAGGTAACTGCTGTCATGGTTTTAACCAGTGCCGCCTCTTCGCTCGTCACAGGACTAATAATAACGCAAAGCGGCTGATCTCTAAGTGCTTCTTCCGATAAAGTATAAAGGCGTTTCAATTTTAATTGATCCGCTTGAAATGACATGTATTCACTTTCTTTTTTGACTAAAACAACACCATAGGATTCCATAATGACCCATCGACTTTCCAGATTATGGTATTACTATAACACGTTTGGAATTTCCTGTAAATATGCAAATGCCATTTTTTTACATTTAAAAAAGCAGCTTTCAAATTGAAAGCTGCTTTTTATACAATTTCATTTTTATTATCATTCGAATGTCTGTTAGGAATTTTTATTGGCCAGAAGTGTTCAAGTGACGTCTGCCTTCCATTGCCTTCGCCAGCGTTACTTCATCCGCGTATTCGAGATCGCCACCAACTGGAATACCGTGTGCAATACGGCTAACGTCAATTTCTACGGCTTTCAGCAGTTTTGAGATATACATTGCCGTCGCCTCACCTTCAATGGTTGGATTCGTCGCTAAAATAATCTCAGAAACATCTTCATTTTGCAATCGAATAATCAATTCTCGAATCTTGATTTCATTGGGTCCAATGCCAGAGAGCGGTGATATGGCCCCATGCAAGACGTGATAGAGACCATGATATTCCTTCGTATTCTCAATGGCAATCAGATCTCTTGGTGATTCGACGACACAAATTTGCGTGGTATCCCTTCGATAATCTGTACAAATATCGCAGTACTGCTGATCGGTTATATTGAAACAGCGCTCACAATAACGCACTTTGCGCTTGACGTCCAGTATGGCTTCAGCGAATGCAACCGCTTCAGACTGCTCCATATTGATGATATGAAATGCCAGCCTTTGAGCAGACTTTTTACCAACGCCCGGCAATCTTGAAAATTCTTCTATTAATTTTGTTATAGCCGGTATAAATTTCGTCATGTCATCCTCTAAAACAAGCCCGGCATTCCTAAGCCACTGCTGTATTTGCTCATACGCTTATTGGTTTCATCTTCAACGGTTTTTAAAACTTCATTGGTTGCAACGATGATTAAATCCTGCAGCATTTCAATATCATCCGGATCAACGACTTCCGGCTTTAGTTCAATTTCTAAAATTTCCTTTTTGCCGTTTGCCTTAATGCGGATAGCACCACCGCCCGCAGTTGCTTCAAAAGTCTCCTGCTCAATTGTTTCCTGTGTTTGCTGCATATCACGCTGCATTTTCTGTACCTGTTTCATCATACTGTTCATATTGTTCATATTGCCCGGTATTTTGGGGCCTCTTCCTTTTGCCATTGGATCCTCCTCATTTTAATTAACGCCAAAAGACATATCACGCGATATTAAAAGTGCTTCATGCCGCATGGCTTATTTGATTTCAAGTACATCTTGATATTCCTTAAAAAAGGCCATAATCTCTTGCTCTTTCTGCTTTTCAATTGGCTCATCTGAGGCTTTTTCATTATCGACAGCCATAAAGGCCAGTTGAATCACGTGCTTAACGAGGGAATGCATCAGCTGATTGAGATAATCATAATTCTGCTTGCTTTCCAAAACACCAACAAAGAGCTTATTCTCTGCTCTTAGACCAATTGTAATTTTATTTCCCGAGACGTCGGCAACTGCAGCACCTTCAAGTGCAGGATAAATCCCTTTTTTCTCACGTTGAACCGTCTCCATAAAAGTATGCCATACTTCATTAACCATTTCAAATGTCAAAGCCGAATCTGTAAATTCAATAATGTCAGAAACTTTCTCATTCATGGCTTCTTTCTTGGCATCACTTGCAGTCTCTTCTGGCTTCAATGCTTCCTGTGCCGCTTCATGAGGTGCTTCATCTGATTTACTTGTTGATTCTTTTAGCTTTTCCACTTCATTAAAGGGTTCTTTTAAAACGTCATCCTCTTGTTTAACGTCTACTTCATCCGCGGATTCCACCGGGATTTCTCCCGCTGCTGCTGTTTCCTGATTTTCAACTGCTATCTCAGTGGTTTTCTCTGTTGTTTCTGTCGTCATGGCAGATTTAACAAGCGGGGAATCAGATTTGTTCGCTATATAACCTTGTGCTATTTTTTGCTCCAGTTTGGCAATGCGTTCAAGCAGCGCTTCATTGGATGTATCCGCTTCTGGATGCAATACTTTAACCAGTGTTGCCTCAAAAACAATGCGCTGATTTTGTGCATATTTAATTGATTTGGACAACTCAATAAATGCATTGAGCCCCCTTGCGATTTGAGGCTCTGTAAACTGTTTACTAAGTTCTATTAAAAGATCTATATAATCTTGAGATGCATTGATTAGCAAATGATGATTTTCATCAATTAACTTAACAACTAACAAATCTCTGTAAACATCAATGATACCATTGACAAATTGAGTTATATCCTTGCCATCGCTGAGAATACCATTAACCATTGTCAATGCCTCACCGCTTTTTCCAACAGCCATATAGCGAATCAGATCCAAGAGCATGTTCTTTTCTACGAGGCCAAGCATTTCAATAACACCGACCACTGTCAGCGCGTTGCCTCCGATACTCAAACACTGGTCTAAACTGCTGAGTGAATCACGGACGGCGCCATCACTTTTTCGGATAATCAATCTCAGTGCTTCATCTTCATAAACGACATTCAACTTTTTGCAGATAAAAGCTAGTCTAGCAAAAATATCTTCCTGTGACACACGCTTAAAATCAAATCTTTGACATCGTGATAAGATCGTTTGTGGAATCTTATGCACTTCTGTTGTCGCCAAGATAAAAAGCACATAGCCTGGCGGCTCTTCCAGTGTCTTCAGCAGTGCATTAAAGGCACCACTTGAAAGCATATGAACTTCATCGATAATATAGACTTTATATTTTCCGTTAGAGGGTGCAAACTTAATGTGTTCTCGCAACTCTCGGATATCGTCGACACTGTTGTTGGAAGCAGCATCCATTTCTATAACATCAATAAACTGTTCATCTAAGATACTCATACAGTTTTCGCATTGATTACACGGATTGCCATCTTTGTTATTTAAACAATTGACCGCTCTTGCAAATACTTTTGCAGTGGAAGTTTTACCCGTTCCACGTGTTCCTGAAAACACATAAGCGTGACCGATGCTGTTTGCCTTTATCTGATTTTTCAGCGGTACTGTGATGTGACTTTGACCAATGACTTCGTCAAAGTCCAACGGCCGCCACTGGCGATAGAGTGCTTGGTAAGACATTGTCAACTCCTTAAATCATCAATTATAGTTTGAATTCTCTGAGGTGATTCTTTTACGACTTTCACCATTGCGTCGACTACTTCCGGCGAAAACTGCGTGCCCGAACACCTTATTAATTCATCAACAGCTTCGTCGATGCGTTTTGGCTTCGTATACGATCTTGCTGAACTCATTGCGTCAAATGCATCTGCAACACCGATAATCGCAGCATAGGTCGGCAATTCTGATAAGCCATGGTTTTCAGGATACCCAGTCAAATCATAGCGTACATGGTGGTATCGAATGCCTGCCGTAATGTTGCTGTCAAGTTTAATCGACTGTAATATTTGAATACCCTTTTCAGGATGCTCTTTAATAATTTCATATTCTTCTGGCGTAAGTTTCCCAATTTTATTCAGAATTTTTTGATTAATCCCTACTTTGCCGACATCATGTAATAAACCCGCTATTTCAATATTTTCAATTTCTTCATTACTATAGCCCATTTCATTGGCAATTTCAACTGAAAATCGTGAAACGCGCCGTGAATGCCCTTCTGTATATTTATCCTTTGCTTCAATAACGTTAACGAGTGCTTCAATGGTATTAAAATACTGATCTCTGAGCTGATCATACAAAATCGCTCGCTGAATGACAATGGAAGCTTGATTTTTAAACATCCTTAAAACATTTAGGTCACTGCTCTTCATTTTTGTCTTCAACCCAATAATCATAACGGCAATCACTTCTTGTTCAACCTCAAGCGGTGATATAACCAAGTACTTGACATCTTCTGCAAATGGATTCTGTTTGTGATTCAGAGCGTTGATATCAATTACGCTCAAATCTGTCCCATCAATATTCAAAACATTCTCAAAATCGCATAAATACGCATCTTCCTCATTCTCTAATGTACTTGCCGTCGCCTTTAAAGACCATGTTTCGTCGGACTCCTTGACATAGATTGTGCCAAGTTCAACATTAAACAAATAATCAATGCGCCTGATAATATTATCCAGCAATTCATTGACACCCCAATTGCTGATTAATGATGTGTTAATTTGATTGATGTATTCAAGTTCTCTATTCTTCCGAAGAATTCTGCTTTGCAGCGAAATTTCTTCATGAATAGATTTTCCAATAAATAAAATTTGATCCTTATCCCATGGAATACTCTTTAAACTAATAAATTCTGAAGTCGTTTCCGACATTGTCTTATGTCTCAAATTCAAAAAGATCGGATCATTTGATAATTTTAATAGTCTTTCAGGCGTCACACTTTCAAAATCTTCAATAATAAAATCCATAAATGACTTGCCGATAATCTCATCTCGCCTATAGCCCATTTTTTGAAGATATGCTCGGTTGACATTGGTAATTTCCAATGATGTCGTAACCGTTATCAAGATTTGATCGACAAAGTCTGTAAATTCATCTCGAATATACGTTGCAACAGACAATGTGTTTTCAAGATCGTTTAATGTTTGATGCTGCACTTCATAAGTACTGTTAAACTGACTTTTTTCATTTCGATAGAGACCAATTTGATTTTCAAGCGATTCGATATGCTTCATTAGCTTTTGCCCTTGCTTTATAAAGCCATCAATCTCCTTTTGAATTGGAAATGCGGTAGACATATTGTGATGTGAATTAAATTTTTTGTGTTCAAGCGCTGAATCAATCTGCTCAAGCTGTGTTAATAAAAGCGTCAATGGATCATCGTTTATTCTGCTCATTTTTAAATACAGAATACTGAGAACGATTAATGCCGCATAAGCAAAAATGCAATACGTAATAATCTTTTGATGAATATACGTAATTTCATTCGTAAGCTGATCCATAATAATAACTTCTATTGGCAAATGCTGAAGTAATGACTGCATGGCCAAATAGGTATCGTCGCCAATAGGCACAATTTCTGCCGTATAGTTATTGAGATTGCTTAAAGGTGTGAAATGTTCGCTTTGATATATTAATGCACCATTCATGTACAAACCAATATCGACTATTCTGCTTTCATGAGACAGCGATTCCTGTACCATACTTCCCAAATCTTTTTTAAAAATCAAAATGCGGTTGTACTCACGATTGCGATTGATAAAATAGATGAACTGTTTAGATTTATCCAGTACGATATTACCCGTTTTTAGCAAATTGGTAATGCGCTGTGTTTCTTCGATATCATTGCTGGGATTTGATGAATTCATAATCGTAATATCTTTTGATGCCTCAATTAATTGGATGGTATCATCCGTTATAACCGGCATCTCATTTAATGCGATTACAAGATTCTCAAGCTGGCTAATACTATTGTTAAGATCTCTGCTGTACAACTTAAGTGTTTCTTCACGTTCCATTACGAGATTGTTGATTAGCGTCTGCTCGTAAGACAGTGAAATAGCAAGTTGAATCAGCAGCATCGGTAAAATCAAGCCCGCAATTATTAACCATTTTTTCACATTATAAATCGTCAGTTTCATAAACACTCCAAATCAGCTGGTCTGGTAAATCCGTTCAATTTTTTCACTCTGATTAAAAACAATGTCTTTGAGGACATTAAAAATCTGCGGTGCATAAACCGAACCGCTCATTGCCTTACAGTGTTCAAAAAAACCTTCAAACTCAAAAGGATTTTTGTGCTTATAAACAAAGACATCAAAGTCATTGGCAATTCTTATGATTTGTGCGTAATAAGGCTGTTCGTGCATTTTTTCATCATCCTGATGCTTCCAGTCAAAATTCATATGATGATAGGCAATCCCTTCCAAAATTTCTTTTGAAAGACCAACATTTTCAACCATTTTCATTCCAATTTCACCGTGTACCTCAACATCGTTAAAGTATTCCAGTGAATCATCTTGAAAGGCCAGTTTACCGACATCATGCAAGAGACCCGCAATAAAGATTTCTTCAGCCTCTGTCTTTGACAGAAAAAGTCTTTCTGCGATCGCATTGCAGATCTCAGCAACGCGTCGTGAATGACCAGAAAAACGATCCGATTTAATCTCTGTCGCGTTGACAAATGCTTCTACTGTTTTAAAATAATTGGCTTTAAGCTGATCGTATAGGACAAGCTTTTCAAGTGATATTGTCACATTGATGGCAATGGATTCAAGCATAACAAGTATATCTGAGTTAAATGGCAAGTCGCTAATAATCGCCATGACACCAAAAGATTTGTCAAAATTGGAAAGCGGCAGGTAAACAATACTCCGTCCGTTATTAAGGATTTGAGCAATTTGCATTTCTTCAAATTCCATATCATTTTCTGTATTAATCACGATCATTCGGTTTTCTGCATAAGCCACACCCATATGTGTTCCATGGAATGGCAAATTATCTTCGTAAAGGTGTTCGACACTGTAACCGGCGGCAGCAGTTTTATCGAGTGTTTGCGTATCACTCATCAATCGTATTGTACAAGCATTAAAATTGCCTAAAAAAGCCACCTTGTCCATAACTTCCTGTAGTGTCTGATCCATACTAACATTATTGTTGATAATCTTCGTGACTTCATTGATAAAATGCAGGTCTCTTGACTTGCGTAAATAATTGTAGTGCATCTTTGAGTCAAAATTACTCGTGTTCGTTGCAAATAAAATTGCTTGAAGTGTATTATTAAAGAAAATACGCTTGGTCTTGCCCAGAAGTGCTTCGCCTCCATTTACTTGTTTCAGTTTGAGTTTAATTTTATTATAATCTCTTTTTTTAAGGAGCCTTGAACCTGTATCAATATCCATGAGCAGATCACTGAGTTTAATTGTCTGAGCGCCGGCTTCAATAAGGTGCTGCCTCAATTGTGTATTAACAAATGTAATTCGGTCTTCTGAATCGGCGATCCATACAAGCGATGGTGTTACGTTTGAAATAGCTGTAAGCTGTCTATGATTGGATGCAATTTCATCGCGGCACTTTTCAATCTGTACACCTAATTCCGCAAGCATATCTCTGTTTTCTTGAACTTCTACCCATTCTGTATATTGTATTTTTTCGAGCACTGCTCGCTCTCTTTCCATTTCCTTTAATTTAAATTTAACTTGATGAAATAGCGTTTTTATCATCTTGAGATCTGTAAAACTTGACTGCTTTTCAACAATATCAATTTGTTCAAAGAAGCGGTCTATCGCATTGTAAAAGTGCGTGATAACGTATGTGAGAAACCCAAGAATAATAGAAACGGTTAACAGGACAATTGGTATACCCGATAACACTGCATAAATAGTCTCATATGGATCTTCACTTAAATAGATAAGCTGGTAAGATTCATCAAGAAGCTTAAAGGGAATTGCATTCGTCGCTTCACTGATGGTTGTATCTGTGACAATACCATTTGTATCGTACAAGCGTTGGCCATCGTTAAAACTGAGTAAAAAAGTCTTTTCAGTTATATTGCTGAAATAAACAATAATATCATCAATGGATACATCATAAGTGATAATGTCTACATCATTTGACGTTTCAATCTTATAGGATATGGAAATGATATCCTTCATAGATATTGGATCGAGATAAGGTGCCGATATATGCCCATTAACTGTTGCACGATCCATCCAATCCTCTGAATTGACATACGTGGCAGTCATCTTCTCATTATCATAAATTTGTATCCTTTGACTAGAGATAACATGTATATTTTTGATCATATGGTTGAAATTTCTAAACGTTGTAAGTGCTTGCGAAATTTGAACATCATCCTTCATCTCAAAGGTATCAACGATCAAATTGTTAATCATTAACATATCTTCCTGAAAATGTTCTACCTCATGCTGAATATGATCTGTGTAATTTGTCTGGAGCAAATCATCCGATTTTTGCGGAATAAAACTTCTGGACAAGACAAAAAAACCATAGAGCATCACAATCAATCCAATGGCAGTGTATTTAATGATACTTGTGATCAGCCTTGATTTTTCCGCTTTCATCGATTCCTCCTTATCATATTATAACGGATATTATGACGCTGTGATATGCCAACTCATCAGAAAGAACCCAAAAATAATAAAAACCATCTAAAAAGATGGTTAATGTGGTGTCATCAATAATGATTTCTATCTTTATATAATATGTAAAGCCGTGCACTCAGCTTCGAATAAACAATTCACTATCAATGTCGCCGACTCCTCTCAGGCACCCTTGCGGCACATAGAAATACTCACTTATCGCTGCTTCCTTCCGGACCTGACGAGGTTCATAAGTTTCTATTGCGCAAGACCCAATGATCAACATCAAACGCTTAGAGATAATGGCGTTACCCTCCACTGAGCATCGACCCTGCAAAGCAGCAGGTTACAAGAAATTGCTAATTTCCCATCTAGCACGGCAAAGTTTGGCGGAGAGAGCGGGACTCGAACCCGCGGGGCCGTTACAGCCTTACACGCTTTCCAGGCGTGCCCCTTAGCCAACTCGGACACCTCTCCGTTTATCGTCTTCTCTTGTTAAAAAAGTCTTTCAATAATTGAATACAACGTATTTCGAGCAAACCACTTTCTACATCGCAATAATGATTAAGGCCCTTTACGTCGAAAAAGCGCATCACAGATTGACAAGCACCACTTTTCAAATCTGGAGCACCATAATATATTTTACGAATTCTAGCCTGATAAAGTGCCCCAGTACACATAGGGCAGGGCTCTATAGTAACATAAATATCACAATCTGTCAATCGCCATCCACCGAGGATTTCAGACGCTTTCCGAATAGCATTAATCTCTGCATGCCCCAATACATCTTCACTTGTCTCTCGCGTATTATGTGCACGAGCAATAATCCGTCCCGATTTTACAATCACTGCACCAATGGGCACTTCGCCATAATGAAGTGCTTTCTCAGCCTCTTCAAGTGCTGCGAACATAAAAGTTTCATTCTCACTTTTACACATAAGGCAATACCTCATTCCTAAAAAGCATAAAAACTCTGTATATACAGAGTTTTGTTTGCAATGGCACCCCCAGCAGGAATCGAACCTGCAATTTGCCCTTAGGAGGGGCATGTTATATCCATTTAACTATGAGGGCATTCTATACAACAAATAAGTCTACTTATCTTGAATACCCCTGGCATTATAATCTGTAAAGTAAATCTCTACACGATCATTTAATTCCTGTGTTGTCTCATCTAAAGATGCTGGTTGACTAGAACCACAATTAAAAGTCATGATAACTTTTGCTTTTACACCTTTATCTTCTAGGTATTTTTTAACCGCCTTCATTCGATCTTCACTTAACGTTTGCTCCAAAATAGAGTTTTCAAAATTCGGATAACCATTGGCATGACCTTCAATCGAAATCATTTCTTCTGGAAACATTAAGGCTGTCTCAATAAAGGAATCAAGCAGTGCCTTATCATCATTACTTATTTTAAAGGACTGAGCTGAAAAATACAAGGTTTGATCTGTTGTCTTTAATAAATTTATTTGCACTGCCGTATAGGGTTTCGTCATGATACTGATATCCTCTGATACGATAGTATCTTGCGAATCTACTGCATTTCCTTCATCAGAAAGGTTTTCAGCATTGTCAGAATTCGTATTTTCGTCTGTTTCATTTTCAACGGATTCGTTTTCATTTGGCTCATTTTGATCTGTATTTACTGTACTTTCAGGTTCATCGGCTGGCGTATTCTGGGCAGCAGCAGTACTATCCGGATTTTCCGGTGTTGCATCATCTTCAATTTTTGACGTTGTATCAATAAATTCAGAATCGCTGTTTTCATTGGCAGCAGGTGATTCGCTGTCATTTGATAAATGCGCATAGAGATACGAACCGCTAATAATCAGTGGAATTGTAAAAACTAGCAAAATGATCGCCCGAAACAACGCTGGTTTTATATGATTATTATCCATCATATCGACCTACTTCTTTGGTTTAACAAACTCAACCAAGTTAATAATTTTCTGGATTTCATACTCAATCATCGTATTCTGATCTTCTTGAAATTTCTTTCTGTTTTTATTGATATCTTTTAAGTCTTCAATCCTTTTTTCCAATTCACGTACCGTGGCATCATTTCGATTAAATATTTCCTGCGTTGTTGACACAGTTTCTTCCAGTACTGTATTTAACGCATCAATACGTTTATAAGCATCATTAAGCAGTTCTTCTAAACTAATACTGGAGACATTCATAATATTCAGTACAGTCTCACGTTTAATATCAAGCGGCAAGTTTTCAGGAATGGCTTTCTGATAAACATCTGCCATAAAAATTGTCTTTTTGACTTCATTTTCCAAATGTGCATTACGATAAATTTCTTCTATCGTCAATAACTTGTTTTTTTCATAGGCACCAATGATTAAATCAAGTTTATCGCCAATATCTTTCGGTATATCCTCTGTGGCAATAGGTGTTTCCACTTCAGTTGGTGTTTGGTCATTCTCCAGTTGTGTTAAATCAGGTACAAAATCCAGTTCGGGAATTTCATCATAGGATTCTTCCGTCACAGTTTCTTCAACATCATCTTCAGAGCTCTTATTAATTGGATCAATCAATCCCATTTTTTCAAATATCGATTTTTTTGGCACCACGGTTATTTCCTCCCTATTTATTCGCTAATTTTGCTTTCAAGATACTGTATTTTTCCTCTGTTGCTCTTTATAATCGTTTTATAGGAATCTAGGATCTCATCCTTCTTTTCTATCTGCATTTTTTTCTTACTGACTTGGTCACTAAGAAACAAGATAGTCTCGTTTAAATTATCAATCACTTCTTTTTGAATAATGCCAATATCTGATGGATCAGTTGAACTATAAGTAGAAGTCACTTCAATGGTGTTTTTAATAATTTCAATGCCCACATCATCAATATAGGTAATATTGCTTCTCGTCTGAATATGGTTTTTTAGCAACTTTTTATTTTTATTGATCTTTTTATAAACGGTTACTTTGCTGACTCCTAACATTTTAGCAACTTCTATAACTCTGTACATAACCTCACATCACTTTCGTTAAACCTTTTTCGACAGTGCCGTTTGCAGCTTGCTAATGGCATCAAGATCTTCAATTAATTTTTTTTGATAGGATAACAGCATATCATCTTTCATGGATAACTCATCATCTAAATTGACGAGTTCATGCTTTAAAATTAAAATCTTATCGTAAAGGATATCTCTTTCACGCTCAAATTTTGACCGAACTTTCACAACGCGCTTTTCTGGCGCGATCGTTTCTGCGCCTTCCTCTGTTAATTTTTCTTCACCGCTTTGCGTACCGAAAAACAGTGTTTTTAGGATGGCAATACCACGTTCTTCAAAATAGGTGACGCCTTCTATTTTTTTTATATTTGGATCGAGGATTGCCTTATGTGTAATCATCTTTTCAAAAATGTCAACTTTCTCAACCCCAATCAATTCTGCAGCCTCACTTATTTTATACACCAACTCACCCCCAAATCGTTTACAGTAAATTTACTGTAAACGATAAAATTCATGCATTTACAACATGTTCTAGCTATCTTAATTCTACAAAAATAATGCAGACAATTCAAATATTATTTACAATAATTAGAATAGTCTGCATTATATGTTGCAATCAAACGATTTAAATATATAACTGTAAAGTTAAATCATATCATATCTATGTATATGACTTGTTGTTAAGTTAACACAATGACATTACAAACATTATTTTTACTTCGTTTCTTAAATTTCATTAAATCATCCATTCATTTTGAGACATCTAAAATTTATATCATACCTTGTATTTTTGTTTCATACTAAAACAGTTTTACCGGCTGTATCATTTTAGTCATTTGACTTTCTTTATTGGTTTGTGTCAATATGATACGATTTTAACTTTCTATAGAGTGTACTTCTTCCAATACCAAGGATCTCAGAAGTCAAAGTCATATTATGTTCCATTTTTTCGTAGATATTCAAGATATACTGCTGCTCAACTTCTGCTAGTGTTTGATAGGTATCATGTGTATTTACGACAATATCTTCTGCTGTAATCGTCTTGCCCTTTATCGCGTCGACAACTGAATTTTCAATGATTGTAACAATTTCATCTATTTGCTTGCCATTTGATAATTTTAACATCATCGATTTAAAACCATCTGAAAAGTCATAGCGATACCGTTGTAATAAGCGCTCTAAATCAATTTGATCAAAGCGATGATCTTTAAAATCTGTTGTATTAATCACTTGGTGACACATTCTTGTACTAAATCGTTCATTTAGCATTCTATTTTCACGCATTTCACGCGGCTTGTAAACAGATGTCAGTATTATATTCAAACATTTGCAATTACTGTGTTTTTCTTCATTTTTTTGAATTATTTTTTCTTCCGTGTAAACCGTTAACATCATTATTTGCTCAACTTCCAATGCATGTATGTTATCAATTACAACTGTTTCATTTTGGGAAAGTGCCTTCTTTATAACCTCTTTCCGCATGATTGATGGAATTTTTTCAATATCAAGAAATACCATATCTTTGTAACGTGTCAATGCGATATACCATGCTAAGTTGGACTTTCCGCTTCCCTTTGGGCCATAGACATAAATCGGCAGCCCAATGCGAACCATATTGTCCAGTTGCCGTTCCAGCATGTCTTCTTGTGCTTTTGGCAGCATAATAAAATGGCTCATTTCTAGAGACGTTGCTTGTTTGCCTGCTTGCATTGACATATTATGCTTTGTAACATTCATCATTTGTGATTTAAGTGCTTTCATTTCATATGCGTTGATCGGCACTTCTGTAAAAATAACTAAATATGCAATAATCTCTTCTTCATATTTTAACGGAATTGCATAACTGTCATACACTGTCATTAAAGATAAATAATGTTCTTCATGATGCACAGATTCATCCTTTAGTGTTTTTAACGCAATTGCGCCAGCATTTGTACCAATATTTTGTTCTAATAGATTGTGTATGGATTCAAAAATAGCATCGTAAGTGACACGGAGAATCACATCACCATCAGGATTTATAATGAATAGATTCCAAATTTCCCGATTGAGTAACATGAGTAAATTTTTAAGAGTTTCAATATCATACTTTTCTCTTTTCAAACTTGTGTTTTTTTCATCAAACAAGTTTTTTTCGTGATTTACATTATTAAGTCGACAACGATACCAAGATAACGCAATTTCATCACGAATAATTTTTCGATTAAGTCTACCGGTTCTTATAAACTGCTTTTTTGCATCTAAAATCATCATAAAAGTGTCTTTTCTCCTTAAGCCCTCTTATAACGCCCAAATTTCATTTGTACGATGTTTTTTGGTTCTGACAACCCAATCATCTTTTTTACTATTTTTTTCAAATATAGGCCATCTAAATATTACAATATTTGTAAATAAAGTCATCTATTCTTTATCTTCCATGTTTTTAAACACGCGAATGGCATTGGGAATAATTTTAATGGTAGCTGGCGTTTGACCAACGAGATTGCCATCAATATTTATATCATAGCTGCCATTCTCTACCTCAATTGATCCGTTTTTAATACGGCGTAGTGAGACTTCATCGAGATCTGATAAGCGACCTGAATAGACTTTTTTAATACTTCGTACAAATTTCAATTTTGGAACATCATCAATAACACAAACATTTAAATACCCATCTGATAAATCTGCATCTGGCGTAATATTCATTCCGCCGCCAATGAACTTTCCGTTATTAAATGCAATCAATATTTTTTCGCCTTTTAGTACTTCACCATCAATTGTCAATCGTACTATTTTGGGTCTAAATGCAACCCCCTCTTTTAATGTACTCATATAGTATGCAATCTCACCTGGTAATTTCATTTTTAATTTATCCGTCATTCTAATAATCGGACCATCAATTCCAAAAGTACATGAATTAATATAATAAAATTCATTTACTTTTCCAAGGTCAAGTAATTGTGTTTGATCCTCAATAATTGCTTTTATTTGATCATTAAGTTTATATTGGTTAAAAAGTGATTTTATAAAATCATTACCACTACCATATGGTATCACACCAATTTTAATTTTGTTATCCATCTTTGGCCCTAAACCATTTACGAGTTCTGATAGCGAACCGTCACCGCCAATAACAACAAACTCTCGATAACCATTGTCATACATTGTGCTGGCAATTAATTTTATATCATCTTTAAATCTTGAAATTTTAAAATCTGCTTCTATCATGTCGCGATGTGTATTGAAAAATGATTTAATATCTGGCATAATTTTTAATGCTTTACCATTTCCAGATACGGGATTTACAATCACTAATATTTTTCTCATTTTTACCTGCTAATTTTTTATTTTGTACGAAGTGTTTTATCAACTTACCATTTTCAATAGGAACACTGTCCTAATTAAAAAATACAGCATCTACTGTCATTACTATTTTAACACACTTTTATGCACTATTTTCAACATTTAAGGTGCCTTAAGACATTAATTCTTTGTGTATGCTCGTTTTTTTGATTTTTAGTATACTACTATTATGAACTCGCTTCGCTGCACTATGCGCCTATACGAGCTTAATTTTGATATTTGTTGTTCTATTTTATGACTCAAGGACTCTATTTAATGCTTTTTTTATTTCATATTAATCTTTTATTATGATTGATAACCTTAGAATGAATTGTTTCACGTGAAACATATGTGATTTTAACTAATTTTTATTTTAGCTAAAAAGAGCTTTATTGACCACGGAAAAGTATCATTACATACATACTTAATTAATAGTTAGTCATCAATATTTTTATAACTTTCTCTTTTTTATTGATTAAGTCATAGCTACTCATTCATTAAAAGATGACTATTATTAATGTATATTTCGAATTTTTTTACCATTAAGAAATCTGCTGCACGGTGTTTGATCAATTAAGTGGTACATAATCATTAAATTCTTTGTCGCTGTATTACAATAAAAAAGTAATGTTTCACGTGAAACATTACTTTTTTATTGTATCTATAATGCGATTTAAATCATCAATATTATAAAAGTCAATTTCAATTTTTCCTTTACCATTTTTTTCTTTGATATTAATCTTAGTCCCAATATGGACTGCAAGCTGTTCTTCTAAATGAATAATTTCTTGTAGTTTTCTTGGACTTTTTCGTTTAACTGGCATTTTAAAAACTTGATCAAAGTTTTTAACAAGTGCTTCTGTCTGTCTGACACTTAAACCATCCGTTATAATTTTATCGTATGCCTTCATTCTGTCCTTCACATTATCTAGTCCTAAAAGGGCTCGCCCATGTCCATGAGATATAAGTCCGTCAGCAATACTTTTTAATATTTCTGGTTCTAATTTTAACATCCTAAGGTAATTGGTTATAAATGATCTACTTCTACCTACTATTTTACTCAAATTTTCTTGTGTCATGCCATATAAATCAATTAACTTTTGAAAGGCCATTGCCTCTTCTATTGGATTAAGATCTTCTCTTTGTATATTCTCAATTAAAGCAAGCTGTGCTATCGTAAACTCATCAACCTCTTTCACGATTGCCGGTACTTTTTTCATTTGAATATGTTTACAAGCTCGCCATCTTCTTTCACCGGCGATGATTTCATAAAAACTATCTTTTCGCTTCAATACAATTGGTTGTAATAAACCATGAATACGAATAGATTCAGCTAATGCTTCAATTTTTTCCTTATCAAATTGTCTTCTTGGCTGTTCACGATTTGGAATAATGAGATCAATATCAATCTCATCAATCAAATCACCACTTTCATTAATTTTCTGTTTAATATTGAGATCCGCATCATCAGGTATGAGAGCGCCCAAACCTCTTCCTAAACCCGTTTTTTTAGACATTTGTATTCTCCCTTTCTAAAAATTCCACAGCCAAATCCTGATAGGCCTCAGCCCCTTTAGATTTTGAATCATAGTAGATAATTGGCATACCATAACTAGGAGCCTCTGCCAAACGAATATTCCTTGGTATCATCGTGGTATATACAATGTCTTTAAAATGCTGCTTAACTTCCTCAACAACCTGTATACTTAAATTTGTTCGAGAATCAAACATACTCATTAATACACCTTGTATTTCAATATCTTGATTAATACTCTTTTTTATAAGATTGTACGTATTCAGCAGTTGACTTACACCTTCTAATGCATAGTACTCACATTGTATAGGAATAATAACAGAAGTAACTGCAACAAGTGCGTTTATGGTTAGCAATCCCAAAGAAGGAGGACAGTCAATAAAAATATAATCATATTGATCTTTAACATGATCAATAATATTTTTTAAAAGATACTCTCTGTTTTCAAAGTTAATGAGTTCAATTTCAGCGCCAGCCAAGTCCATACTGCCGGGTAAAAGATACAAATCTTTATAATCAGTTTCGATAATACTGTCTTCTACTGGAATTTCACCAATTAACACATGATAAATACTGTTCACCACTGTAAATTTATTAATGCCAACGCCACTTGTTAAATTACCCTGAGGGTCGTTATCCACTAATAAGACACGCTTTCCCATCGCACTCAAGGCTGCAGATAAATTAACGGCTGTTGTCGTTTTTCCAACACCACCCTTTTGATTGAAGATAGCAATGACCTTATTCATGATGCCCTCCTATACTCTGAATGTAATTATTATATCAAAAAATATAGATTAAAACCATTGATTTACAAACGACTATCCTATATTTCGCATTCAGACCTTTCGTTAGTGTTATATAAAAACAAAATGTTGAAATATATTCATGTGAAAAAATAGACGATTGTATTATCTATCTAAAAGTAATACTAATGAACAATGATTGCCATAATCATAATTTTTATTAAAATAAAAACGGTATCCTAAGATACCGTTAGAGTGGATTTTTTTTTGGCATGCCAGCCTTTCTTGGATATTTTTTTTGTATATTTTCCATTTTTTGGAATATCATTAATTCTCTTTCACCCGAATTTTCAGGAAGCACTATACGTATCGTTTCAATGTATCGCGTTTTCATTTGCTTTAGCGCATTCTCAGCATTTTCGAGCTCTTCTGCATATTTAAGGCTTTTATAAGCGACAAAATAGCCACCAACTTTCACAAATGGCATTACGTACTCAAGCAGCATTCTCAATTCTGCAACAGCCCTTGATACAGCAAAATCATATGTTTCACGGTATAGAGTATCTCTACCATAATCCTCAGCGCGTCCATGAATAAATTGTATGTCTTTTAACGTCAAATCTTCTTTCAGCATTTCTAGAAATGCGATGCGTTTTTTAAGTGAATCTAAACCAGTCACTTCGATTTCAGGGTATAGTATTTTTATTGGGATCGCTGGAAACCCAGCACCCGTACCAATGTCAATAAGCCGCTTTTGTTTTGTCTCAATTTTATAAGTATCAAAAAATACCTTGATTAACATTGAATCAATAAAATGTTTAATATGAACATCCTTTTCATCTGTAATTGCCGTTAAATTATACTTTTCATTTTCACTAACAAGACGGTTATAATAATGATCAAACAATAATTGCTCACTGCTTGAAACTGGCAGTTTAGCTGCTTTGTATAGCGCATCATGCATTTTTCTTTCTCCTCATTTGCTCAATATAGACAAGCAGTACAGAAATATCGGAAGGTGATACACCTGAAATTCTCGATGCTTGTCCAATTGAAGCAGGTTTAATGGCATCAAGCTTTTGCCTTGCTTCCAGTCTCAGATTCTCAATATTTAAATAATCCAGTTCTATTGGTAATTTTCTTTCTTCTAAATCCTTAAATTTATCAATCTGTTGTAATTGCTTTTTGATATACCCTTCATATTTTAATGATACTTCAATCTGTTTTATAATATCCTTTGAAAGCACTGCAGGTCTCGTCACGTCAATGGATACTAAATGCCTATAAAAAATTTCGGGCCTCTTTAATAATTCAATGATTTTAATACTTTGCATAACTTTACTGCTGCCAATTGCTTCTAAAATAATATTAACATCATTCATTTTTAAATTAGTGGTTGCTAAACGATTCATTTCATCATCAATAATACGCATTTTTTCTTTAAAACGCTTATATCGGTCCTCTTTTACAATTCCTAATGCATATCCTTTTTCTGTTAATCGCATATCAGCATTGTCTTGTCGCAAAATTAAACGATACTCTGCCCTTGACGTCATCATACGATAGGGCTCATCAGTTCCTTTTGTAATTAAATCATCTATTAAAACACCGATATAAGCTTCTGATCTATCTAAAATAAAAGCATCTCTGTTCTGAACCTTTAAAGCCGCGTTAATGCCAGCGATTAAACCTTGCGCTGCTGCTTCTTCATATCCTGAAGAACCATTAAATTGTCCAGCTGAAAATAACCCCTCTACAGTTTTAAACTCCAATGATAGTTTTAGTACTTGCGGATCTATACAATCATATTCAATGGCGTATGCAGGTCTCATGATTTCGACATTCTCAAGTCCAGGTATGGTTCTCATAAACGCCAACTGGACATCCTCAGCCATACTTGTAGACATTCCTTGAACATACATTTCATTAGTATCTCTGCCTTCCGGCTCAATAAACAGCTGATGTCTTTCTTTATCAGTAAATTTTAATATTTTTGTTTCTATTGAAGGACAATAGCGAGGACCAGTACCTTCTATACTACCTGTAAAAAGCCCAGACTTATCCAAATTGCTTAAAATCACTTCATGGGTATGATGATTTGTATAAGTCAGCCAGCATGGCATTTCATCCAATGGCAGAGAATCATTCATAAAGGAGAATAGTTCATATTCTTTATCTCCCCATTGTACTTCCATTTTATCAAAATTTAACGATCTTTTATCGACGCGCGCAGGTGTTCCCGTTTTAAACCGTCTTAGTTCAATGCCTTCTTGACGCATGGAATCACCTAATGCATATGAAGCTGCCAAACCATTGGGACCACTAAGTATTTCAGCCTCACCAATAAATATTTTGCCGCCTAAATACGTACCTGTTGCTAGGATCACTGTTTTAGCTCGATAGTGTGCACCCGTTTGCGTAATGACTCCCTTGATTATTTTATTTTCAATGACTAATGCAATGACTTCTCCTTGCTTAACCGCCAAATGTTCCGTATTTTCCAAAACGCGTTTCATTTCAACATGATATTGATGTTTATCAGCTTGTGCTCTTAATGAATGAACTGCAGGCCCTTTAGAAGCATTTAACATCTTGCTTTGCAAAAAAGAACGATCTATATTTAATCCCATTTCTCCGCCAAGTGCATCAATTTCTTTAACGAGATGCCCTTTCCCGGTACCACCAATTGAAGGATTACATGGCATCATGGCTATAGAATCCAAATTAATTGATAATATAAGCGTTTCGATACCCATCCTAGCACTTGCCAGCGCTGCTTCACAGCCCGCATGTCCGGCTCCGACAACGATACAATCATATGAACCTGCATCAAAGGTTCTAATCATAAGACACCTCTTACTTTCCTAAACAAAATTGACCAAAGATCTCATTCATCAAATCTGATGAAACGCTATCACCAGTAATAAAACCAAGTAATTCAATTGCTTCTTTAACATCCACCTCAATAAAATCATACGGCAGTCTATTGATAGTCGCCTTTATTGCTTCATTGACATGCAGTTGACTTTTTTCAATTAACGCGATATGTCTGGCATTACTAACCATTTCCGATTGTGTACTTGTTGTCCCACCTTCGTCAATCATATATTGTATCGCATTTTCTATTGCTTCAACACCAATATCTTTAGACATAGATGTATAGATAATTTGATGCGATTCAAATTGCTTTTTAATGTAGTCAATTTCTATATTTTGTTCTAAATCACTCTTATTAACTAATATAATAGCTGGTCTTCCCTTTACTTTATCAATTAATACATGATCTTCTTCTGTTAACTGCTCTGAGCCATTGAGCATAAAAATAATTAAATCAGCAGTATTAAAATATGATTTTGATTTTTCAACACCCATTTTTTCAACGATATCTTCTGTTTCACGTATGCCAGCCGTATCAACAAGTTTAATGGGAATACCATTAATACTTAAAAATTCTTCTATAACATCTCTCGTCGTACCCGGTATATCGGTTACGATAGCTCTTGCATCTTTTAACAGTGCATTCATTAAACTTGATTTGCCAACATTTGGTTTTCCAATAATAACAGTCTTTAGACCTTCTCTTACAATTTTACCTGTTCTTGACGTTTTAAGTAAATCATCTAATATTTTTGAGGTCCTTTGTAAATCATTTTGAATTTCTTGGTATGTGATCTCTTCGATATCCTCTTCCGGATAATCGATACCAACTTCAACACGTGCCATTAATTGTACTAATGCGTGGCGTATATGATTAATTTTTTTTGATAAATTTCCCTCCAGCTGCTGAATGGCGATGTCAAAACCACGGTCCGTTTTGGATTGAATTAAATCCATAATTGATTCTGCCTGTGCTAAATCAATACGTCCATTCAAGAAAGCTCTTTTGGTAAATTCACCACGATCAGCCAATCGTGCTCCATTCTTAAGGCAAAGTCTCAATATCTCTCGAAGCGGAACAGCACCACCATGACAATTAATCTCTACAATTGATTCTCTTGTATACGTATTTGGTGCATGCATTTTTACGACCATTACTTCATCAATAAGTCGATCTTCATCAAAAATATAACCATATTTAAATTTTTTATCTTCCCATGTAGACTTTTCACTTTTTGCACGAAAGAGCTGATCAATAATTTTAAAAGAATCTGAACCGCTCATTCTTACAATGCCAATAGCGCCTTCACCAATTGGCGTCGAAATGGCAGCAATGGTATCTGTTAGCATGCTTTTTATACCTCTTTCAAAAGATTTATAACTTCATTTTACTGTCACAAACCGCGTTTACAATTTCCTTATTTAATTAAAATAAACCCAGTTTGCACTGGGTCACTTGTAATCATTTTTGACAACTATTTTCCTAATTAGCGGATTTTGACTTTTTATAGTCATAGTATATCACTACTTTTCTGTTAGGCTCATCACCTTCAGATTTTGTACTAACATATGGATTACCTTGAAGTGCTGAATGTATAATTCTCCGTTCGTATGGATTCATTGGCTCCAATACGACATTTTTTCTCGATTTTTTAACTTTATAAGCTAATTTTCCCGCAAGATTTTCCAGAGTCTCCTTACGCTTCATTCGGTAATTTTCGGTGTCAAGTATAACGCGAATATATTCCTCACGACCTTTATTAACAACTAAACTAATTAAATATTGAATGGAATCCAGTGTTTGACCACGCTTACCAATTAAAATTGCCATATCTTCACCTTCCATGTTAATAGAAAGTGTTTCATCAGTCATTTCAGCTGTAATACTTGCTTCAATATGCATTTCATTTAACATTTGGCTTAAAAATTGAACCGCTTTATCGCCAGCATTTTCCTTTTTAAAAACTTTCAATTTTGTATCTTTGGCACCAATGCCGAAAAAACCCTTAGCACCTTCCTCAATCACTTCAAAGTCAATTTCTTCCCGTGTCGCGTCAAGTTCTATAAGTGCAAGCCTTATTGCTTCTTCGACACTTTTGCCCGTCGTTTCGACATATTTCATGTCTAAGCTTCCCCCTTAGTTTGTCTATTCATAAAGTATTGTTGACCTATTTGGAATATATTACCGATTGTCCAATATAAGATCAAACCTGCTGACATCGTTTTACCCCATAATAAAATCATGACCGGAAAAATTGTCTGCATTACTTTTAACTGCGTATTTTGAGCTGCATTAGATGTTGTTTGCGCAGCATTCATAGACTTCATTTGGAAGTAGGTGAGAACAGCAGACGTGATTGGCAACAGTCCTGGTAATGTAACAAGCCATTCTGGACCATTAGGTATTACATTCTTTAATAAATCCGGTTGGGATAAATTCGGAACCCACAAAAAAAAGTCCTGAGTCGCACGTGCGAGCAATTCTGGATTATTTACGAAAACATATGTTTCCGGTTGTCTGAGTGCCGTAAACAAACCGATAATAATCGGAAATTGGATTAAAAGCGGCAGACAACCACTTAGTGGATTATAATTGTGTTCCTTATAAAGTTCCATCAATAACTGGTTCTGTTTTTCCTGATTGCCTTTATACTTATCTTGTATCTCTTTTATCTTAGGCTGCAAAGCCGACATTTCCTTCGAAGACTTAATTTGTTTAATTGTAAATGGCATCAATATTAATTTTGTAATGAGTGTAAATAGTATAATTGATATACCATAATCTTGAACAAATTGAAAGATCATGCCCAACAGATATCCAAAAACCTTTGCAAATATAGACAACAGTCGTTCCTCCTAATATTAGTCTAACGGATCATATCCTCCAGGATGAAATGGGTGACATTTTGAAATACGTTTAATGCTCAGATATCCACCTTTCAAAGCACCATACTTTTCAATCGCCTGGAGGGCATACTGAGAACACGTCGGCTGAAAACGACAATGATGGCCTAAAAATGGAGATATGAACCCACGATAAAACTTTATCATATATATCATAACATATTTCATCACAAACACACTTCTATCTTAATTTTTTTAATAGAAAATTCATAGATTTTTCAATTGTTGGATAAGCCGCATTGTTTGCACGTACACGCGCTATAAAAACAATGTCATAATGATTTTCCAGATTGGCATTTAATCGAAATGCTTCTTTAATTAATCGCTTAACACGATTTCTGACGACACTTTTTCCGACTTTTTTACTCACGGAAACGCCAACTCTGGTTTCGCCCGAATTATTTGGTAAATAATAAAGTACCAGGTACTTATCTGCATAAGATTTTCCCCTCTTGTACACACGACTAAAATCAGAGGACTTTTTAAGTCTCATATAGACCATTTCAGCACCTCATAAGAAATATACTATTATAATATAGTAAGCTTCTACTACATTATGCTAATACATTCATATACTTTTTCTAACTTTGCTTATAAAAAAAGACCACTGACTGCGGTCTTTTTTCTTTAAGCAGATAATTTTTTTCTACCTCTTCTTCTTCGCGCCTTGATAATATTTCTACCAGAGCTTGTTTTCATTCTTTTTCTAAAACCATGCTCGACTTTTCTTTGTCGTTTTTTTGGTTGTAAAGTCATTTTCATCTTAAAACACCTCCCTTTCATTACCTTCATTTATATTAAAAAATAAATTACGCAACTCTGCTAAAACATTATAACGTGTCGCCCCATTCATGTCAAGCAATTGAAATATAAAGGCAAGATAGCCAAACCATTAGAAAACAATGGCATATATAGTAACCAATTTTACTCAATATCATCTATCTAGTAGGTGCTGTTGAAAAAATGTGCACAATATTCACAGGATATCCACAAAAAAAGCATTATTTAGCCTAAAAATATTTTAAAATAAATCATCCACAATGAAAAAAAACGAAATTTTACAATCTTTTTTGTGGATAAGTTTGAAATCAAAAAGAGAATTTGATAAAATATGATTTATTAACACGACAAAAATTAAAGACGTTAAGTTGCTGTGGATAAGTATGAAATGTTCATTATTTATCAATTTTTTTTGACTTTTTGCATTTTTCATTGTTGATATTGTTGATAAATTTGACCCTTTTTTGTTGATAACTCTAATTTCATAAATTTATCCACATTTTTTTTAACGTTATTTTTTAATAGTTTTTATCAATATCAATATATATTTTTATCCACATTTCTTTTTGAAACTGTGGATAAGTGGGAGGATAATACATGGATAACACATTAACTGTCATTTGGGATGAAGCAAGGGAAATAATGCGCAACGAACTCATGCCCGTGAGTTTTAGTACATGGATAGAAACCATCGAGCCAATTGCGATTGAAGGGAATACGCTCATTCTTCAAACGACGGGTAATTTAAATAGAAATGTCCTTGAGACACGTTATAACGATCTCATTAAAAACACCATCAAACACGTTGCAAACAAAGAATACCTTATTAAATACATCATTCCAGAAGAAAATATTATTGATAAATCTAAAGATAACAAAGACAATGGCGATTTATTTGACGCCACTAATCTCAACCCTAAATACGTCTTTAATGAATTTGTCGTCGGCAACAGCAATCGCTTTGCCCATGCCGCGTCACTTGCCGTAGCAGAAGCTCCTGCCAAAGCTTATAATCCACTGTTTATCTATGGTGGTGTCGGCCTTGGCAAAACACACTTAATGCATGCTATCGGTCATTATATTCTCTCTCAGGATAAAAATGCCAAAATCTATTATGTTTCAAGTGAAAAATTTACAAATGAACTCATTAACTCTATCAAAGATGATAAAAATGAAGAATTTAGAAATAAATATCGAACCGTCGATGTTTTACTTGTCGATGATATTCAGTTTATTGCAGGAAAGGAAAGAACTCAGGAAGAATTTTTCCATACGTTTAATGCCCTTCACGAAGCTAATAAACAGATTATTGTATCATCAGATAGGCCCCCAAAAGAAATACCAACACTTGAAGATCGATTGAGATCACGCTTTGAATGGGGGTTAATTACCGATATTCAGGCACCTGATTTTGAAACGCGCATTGCCATTCTCAGAAAAAAATCAGAACGCGATAAGGTCGAAATTCCAAATGAAGTTTTTGAGTTCATTGCGACACGTATTAAATCCAATATTCGCGAACTCGAAGGTGCACTGAATCGTGTGATTGCTTATTCTACATTGACAAAAAGGGAAGTTGATATTGCACTTGCCAATGAAGCTCTTAAAGATCTTATCACGGCTGCCCGTGCCAGAAAAATAGATGTTGATTTAATCAAAACAACGGTTGCAGAGTATTTCAATATAAAAATAGAAGATTTTGAATCAAAAAAACGTACGCGGCAAATTGCCTATCCAAGACAAGTAGCCATGTATATTTCCAGAGAGCTGACAGATATGTCACTTCCAAAAATCGGAGAAGAATTTGGCGGCAGGGATCATACGACCGTTATTCATGCCTGCGATAAAATCAATAACGATATCAGCGTTAATTATGAATTTAAACAAAAAATTGACAGTATAATAAAGGAAATAAAAGGTGAGTAAAGAGATGGTGATATGTTGATAATATCACTGTGTATAACTTTGAAATAACAGAAAGTTATCACCATGTGAACAACATCCTTTTTTATCATTTTTTATTCACAGGCAAAAAGAATACTTTTTTAGCTGCTGATTTGTTTTGAGGTGGTTTTCCACAAATCAACAGCCCCTATTACTATTACTATATAAATAACTTATTTTTTATCTATAAAAGAGGAGGCGCCAAATGAAATTTATTTGTCAGCAACAAGCAATATCACAAGCAATAAACATGGTGTCAAAAGCCGTATCTGGAAAGACGACGCTCCCCATTCTCTCTGGTATTTTTTTTGAAGCGAAAGATGGCCAGTTAAGACTTATTGGGAATGATTTGAATTTATCCATCGAAACGTATATAGAAGCAGAAGTAATTGAAGCCGGCAATACTGTTATTCCTGCAAGACTTTTTACTGAACTTATCAAAAAACTGCCTAGCAGCGATGTAACCTTTGATATCAATGATGCCAATGTTGCAACCATTAGTTGTGAAGATTCTGATTTCAAAATTGTTGGACTTCCAGGCAATGAGTATCCTGAATTACCAATTATTGAAGAAGAAAAAACAATCGCAATCGACAAAACGCTATTTTGCAATATGATTAGACAAACGAGTTTTGCCATATCTCAAGATGAATCCAGACCTGTTTTAACAGGTGCACTTTTAGAAATGAATGATGGCAAATTGAGTATGGTTGCCATTGATGGTTTTAGAATGGCTATAAAAAATGCGACGATTAAATCTGATTTGAGCAGCAAGGCAGTTGTTCCTGGAAGAACGCTTAATGAAATCAATAAACTTTTTTCCGGCAGTGATGCAAAAGGGGATTTAAAAATTTCATTTGATGACAAACAAGCACTTTTCTCAACGAGCCAGCTTCGGATCTATTCGAGACTTCTAGCAGGTGAGTTTATCAATTATAATCAAATATTGCCTTCTGAACATAAATCAACGGTTCGCGTTGATACGGATAAACTTTTGACTTCTATTGATCGTTCGTTCTTAATGGCGCGTGAAAATAAAAATGTCGCCATTAAACTGGAAATTAAAGATGACTTTTTAACGATTTCATCAAATTCAGAAATGGGGAGTTCACTGGAAAAAATTCATATTAATCTTGAGGGACATGATTTGGAAATAGGTTTCAACCCTAAATACCTGATGGATGCGTTAAAAATTATCGACAGTGAAGAAGTATATCTCGAATTTAATAATAATGTTAGTCCATGTATTATGAAACCAGTTGATAACGATTATTATACCTATCTTGTATTGCCTTGTCGCATTTCAAAATAATGAGGAGAATAAATAAATGCAAATTGTAGAAATAAAAACGCCGTTTATTAAATTAGATCAGCTGTTAAAATATGCAGCGATCGTCGATAGCGGCGGATTTGCAAAATTGCTTATCACAGAAGGTTATGTTACCATCAATCAGACGCCCTGTCTTGAACGCGGTAAAAAAGTGAGAGATGGTGATGTCGTAGAGGTAATAATTCCTAATGATAACGGTGAAATCGAAACACAAATTGTCTTAAAAATTCAAGGAAGGTGACGCTTTGAGGTTAAAGTCCATCAAGCTCAAGCATTATCGAAACTATGAACAGGCACAGCTAAAATTTGACCCGTATTTAAATTTAATTATTGGCGATAATGCACAAGGGAAGACTAATTTACTTGAAGCTGTTTATGTTTCAGGTTTTGGTAAATCTTTTCGAACCAATAAGGAAAGTGAGCTCGTCGGTTTTAATCGGGATATGGCATATGTTTCTATCGAAATAGAACGCGATAATCATATTGTCGATCGAATAGAATACCGTATTAATCATCAGTCAAAAAAAGAATTTTTAATTAATGGGATCAATATCACTAAAATTTCAGAGTTACTGGGTTCGATCAATTTAATTCTTTTTTATCCTGATGATTTAAAACTCATCAAAGATAGCCCAGTTGAAAGACGTCGTTTTCTAAATCGTGAATTATCACATATCAGCAAAATATATTGCGGCGATATCATTGAATACAATCGAATTTTGCTGCAGCGCAATGAACTGTTAAAAAAAATTCAATCTAGCAAAGACTGGTATGATATGCTGGATGTCTATGATGAACAGTTGAGTGAAAAGGGAAGCCGCATTATTGCTAAACGCATGTCCTTTACGGAGAAACTCAATCGAATAAGTCATGAAATTCATTCGAATCTTACTGAATCAAAAGAAAATTTAACAATACAATACGTAACTACTGTCAAGAATCTCGATAATTATGATAAAATAAAGGGTGACTTGATTGATCAATTAAATAAACAGCGAGAAGTTGATATTAGGCGAGGCTTTACTTCTGTAGGCCCTCATCGTGATGATCTGGATATTTTGGTAAATGATATCAACATTAAATCCTTTGGCTCTCAAGGACAGCAGCGCACTGCTGCACTTTCATTAAAGTTATCAGAAATAGAAATCGTTAAAGAAGAGGTGGGTGAATATCCCATTTTATTGCTTGACGATGTGATGAGCGAGTTGGATATCAAAAGACAACGTGACTTGATATATGCATTAAAGGATGTTCAAACCATTGTAACGACAACAGATTTAAAGAATTTACTGGACGATTATATCAATAATGGCAAGATCATTGAAATCGAGCATGGAAGTGTTTTGAACACATAGGAGGTTAGAATGTCAAATCAATCGTATAATGCTGATCAGATTCAGGTTCTAGAGGGCTTGGAAGCTGTTCGCAAGCGTCCGGGAATGTACATTGGTTCAACCAGTGCACGCGGATTGCATCATCTCGTTTACGAGATTGTTGATAACAGCGTCGACGAAGCATTGGCGGGATACTGCAAAAAAATCAGCATTAGCATAGAGGATGAAAATATTGTCACTGTTGAAGATGATGGCCGTGGGATGCCTATTGATATGCATCCTAAAATGGGAAAGCCAGCTGTCGAAGTTATTCATACAGTGCTTCACGCCGGGGGTAAATTTGGCGGTGGCGGTTATAAAGTATCCGGTGGCCTCCATGGTGTTGGTGCTTCGGTTGTCAATGCTTTATCAGAATGGTTTAATGTTGAAGTCAAAAGAGATGGTAAAGTATATGCCATTGGTTTTGAACGCGGCTTAACAACAAAGCCGCTTGAAGTCATTGGGACTTATGATGACAATGAAATTGCGGGTACAAAAACGTCATTTAAAGCAGATTCTTTAATATTTGAAGTGCTTGAATATGACTTTGGCGTATTGGAATCGCGTATACGCGAACTGGCCTTTTTAAATAAAGGCATTGAGATTATCATAGCTGATCGACGAACAGATAAGCAAAAGACATCTCGTTTCTTCTATGAAGGTGGTATTAAAGAATTTGTGAGCTATTTGAATGTTAATCGGACACCAATTCAAGAAGATATCATTTATTCCGAACAATTTTCTGAAGGCAGTACGGTTGAAATAGCCATGCAATATACAGACGGCTACTCGGAAAATCTCTTTACATTTGCCAATAACATCAATACACATGAGGGCGGGACACACCTCGTTGGTTTTAAATCTGCTCTAACGCGTGTCATTAACGACTACGGGCGAAAAAAGAGTATTTTAAAAGAGAAAGATGAAAATTTAACTGGCGAAGACGTTCGGGAAGGTTTGACAGCCATTATTTCGGTAAAACTTGAAGAACCTCAATTTGAAGGTCAAACGAAAACAAAACTTGGAAACAGCGAAATTAGAGGAATTGTCGAATCGATTGCCTCTGATATGATGCAAAATTATCTAGAAGAAAATCCAAATCAGGCAAAAGTGATTATAGAAAAATGTGTACGTTCTGCAAAAGCAAGAGAAGCGGCACGAAAGGCAAGGGAACTGACGAGGCGTAAAGGTGTTTTAGATGGTTTAACTTTACCCGGAAAACTGGCGGATTGTTCTGAAAGAGATCCACTAAAATCAGAAATTTACCTTGTGGAAGGTGATTCTGCCGGTGGTTCCGCTAAACTCGGTAGAGATCGTGCAACACAGGCTATTTTACCGCTTCGTGGTAAAATAATGAATGTTGAAAAAGCGAACTTTTCTAGAATCTTTAATTCGACAGAAATCAGAGCAATGATTACCGCTTTTGGCTGTGGTATTGGTGAAGATTTTGATATCTCTAAATTGCGATATGATAAAATTTTTATCATGACTGATGCCGATGTAGACGGTGCTCATATTCGAACGCTGCTATTGACATTCTTTTTCAGATTTATGCGACCGCTCATTGAGCAGGGCAAAGTTTACATTGCTTTACCGCCGCTTTATAAAGTCAAGAAGAACAAGAGTATTTATTACACTTATTCAGATAAAGAGTTAAATCAATTATTAAGTGAAATCGGCAGACAGGGCATATCACTTCAGCGTTACAAAGGTCTTGGTGAAATGAATGCCGAACAGCTTTGGACGACGACAATGGATCCTCAAGTTAGGACGATTATTAATGTCACGATAGATGATGCTGTTGAAGCAGACCTTATTTTTTCAACCTTAATGGGTGAAAAAGTTGAACCACGCCGTGAATTTATTGAATTAAATGCAAAATATGTTACAAATCTTGATGTCTAGGAGGAAACAGCGTTGAGTGATAAATCAAACGATATCGATCAAGAGGAAATCAACGAATCGTTAAATCAAAATGAAACCATCATTCATGTAGACATTATGGATGAAATGCGCAAATCCTATATTGAGTATGCGATGAGTGTTATTGTCAGCCGTGCGCTTCCAGATGTTAGAGATGGCTTAAAGCCAGTTCACAGGCGTATATTGTATGCAATGAATGAAATTAATTTTACCTATGATAAACCGCATCGAAAATCAGCACGTATTGTCGGGGAAGTTATTGGTAAATACCATCCACATGGTGATTCGTCTATTTATAATGCAATGGTGCGGTTTGCACAAGACTTTTCAATGCGTTATCAGCTTGTTGACGGCCACGGAAACTTTGGTTCCATTGACGGTGATGGTGCTGCAGCCATGCGTTATACAGAGGCGAGAATGACGAAACTTGCCGGTGAGCTTTTAAAAGATATTGAAAAAGACACGATTGATTATAGTCCTAACTTTGATGAAACGGAAAAAGAACCTCAAGTATTACCAAGCCGTTTTCCAAATTTACTCGTCAATGGTTCAAATGGTATTGCCGTTGGGATGGCAACGTCAATTCCACCGCATAATCTAGGTGAAGTCATTGATGGGGTTATTAAACTCATTGACGATCCTGAGACAGACGTTTATGAACTCATGGAACTTATTAAAGGCCCCGATTTTCCAACAAGTGCTGAAATTATGGGTGTTGAGGGCATTAAACGTGCATACCGCACAGGTCGAAGCCGAATCATTTTAAGATCCAAAGCCGAAATTGAAGAAATGAAAAATGGCAAGAGTCGAATTGTCGTTACAGAAATTCCATATCAAGTCAATAAATCAAAGTTGATTGAAGGCATAGCAGATCTCGTCCGAAATAAGCGCGTTGACGGTATTACTGATCTAAGAGATGAAAGTAATCGAAATGGTATTCGAATCGTTATAGAACTCCGAAAAGACGTCAATGCGAATATCATGCTCAATCAACTCTATAAAAATTCTCAGTTGCAAGTTACTTACAGCATTATCATGCTGGCACTTGTAGGCGGAGAACCAAAAGTACTTAATTTAAAGCAAATGCTTGTTGAATATATTAAACACCAGCGAATTGTTGAAACGAGGCGTGTTCAATTTGACCTAAAAAAAGCGCAGGATCGTGCGCATATTTTGGAAGGATTGCGCATTGCCATTGATAACATCGATGAAATTATCAAAATAATTCGCGCATCTTACAATGATGCAGAACTGCGTCTGATGGAACGTTTTAACCTTAGTGAGATTCAGGCAAAAGCTATTGTCGATATGCGTCTGAGGAGACTGCAGGGACTTGAACGTGAAAAAATTGAAAATGAGTATCAGGAAATTAAAAAACTGATTGCTTATCTTGAAGATTTGTTGGCAAATGATCATAAATTAATGAATATTATCCGAGAAGATCTATTGAGAATTAAAAAGCAATACGGTGATGAGCGACGTACGATAATTAGTATTAATCCTGATGAAATTGACTATGAAGATCTCATTGAAGAGGATGAAGTCATTATAACCTTAACACATGCTGGTTATATTAAGCGTGTCTCTACAGGCGAATACGTTTCACAAAAACGCGGTGGAAGAGGTAAAACGGGGCTTTCTACAAGAGAAGAAGATTTTGTTAAGGATATATTTACGACCTCAACACATGATTATTTGCTCTTCTTTACGAATCGAGGCAAAGTTTATCGCATGAAGGCATATATGATACCAGAGGGATCTAGAATTTCAAAGGGATCTGCTATCGTCAACATGCTGCCGCTAGAGAGTGAGGAATTCGTATCGGCGATTGTACCAATTAAAGACTTTGACAATGGCTTTTTGACACTATGCACCAAGTATGGTGTCATCAAAAAAACGACACTTGATCAATTTGATACATCTCGTAAAACAGGACTCATTGCAATTAATCTAAATGAAGATGACCAATTGATTTCTGTTAAAAAGACCACGGGTAATGATGAATTAATCGTTGTGACGACAAAGGGCAAATCAATTAGATTTGATGAAAATGATGTACGCCCAATGGGAAGAACAGCAACAGGTGTCCGTGCAATTAAACTTATGGATCGTGATTATGTTATTGACATGGACATTGTTTTAGAAGAAAGTAAGTTGCTTGTTGTTTCTGAAAATGGCTACGGAAAACGAACACCGCTTTCCGAATATCGTCAGCAGACGCGTGGCGGCAAGGGGATTATGACTTATAATCTCAATAGTAAAACTGGCAATGTCATTGGTGCAAAAGTGACACAGGATCATGAAGACCTTATGATTATTAATGACAGTGGCGTTCTTATTCGTATTAAAATAGACGAAATCAGTATTACAGGCCGTATTGCTTCTGGCGTCAAGCTCATGCGCGTTGACGATGATACCAAACTCGTTTCAATTGCAAAAATTGAAGAAGGTGAAGAGGACGACGAAGTTGAAGAAGTTGTTTTAGAAGATACAGAAGCGGTTGAAGAAACACCGCCAGAATCTTAAGCTGATTTTGAAAGTTATTTCTGAATTCAGATCATTCAAAAAGTCTTGAGCTCAAATACTTTTTAAATAAGATTTAAATCAAAAAATCCAGGTGTATAAATACATCTGGATTTTTATATGCAATATTTCTTAAATGACAAGTTGTAATATCAATATAGAAAATTAAAGATTAAGATTAAAGATACATAACCGTATAGATGACAAAATAAAATAATATTTGTATCAGTTCCATTGCATAAAAAAATGCAAACTGATTAATAAAGTAAGGATTAATTTTGCGCTGTGTATAATAATTTAAACAGCCAAGGCTAATGAGCGATGTAAAAATGCCAAATAAGATAAGATTAAAAGCATTTGCAATATGATAAGGCTCTGCACCTAATCCCATATTGGCAATGATAAAATCGCTGTGATTGCTATAAAAATAGTAGACTTTTGAAAGAAGGTAAACACCAATTGCTATCCATAGCATTTTTTTTTGATTTTTTTCAGCCCATGACATTTTGAAAATAGCAATTGGTAAAATAATGATGACAACTGGAAAAACGAGTAAAATTAATGGTGCAAAAAGTGCCATTAAACTTGCAGGAATATACGTTAAACTATTAAATAAAATAGACAAAAACTGATCACTAGAAAAATGTCGACTTTTAATCATTAAATCTGGTTGATTGCTATTGACATAAAGTGTATTGACACCATTTGCATATTCATTGCTAATAAGGTATTGATACGCATTAAAATTGACAAGTATTTTATTTGGTGCGTAATATTGAGAATTGGTTAATGGCGTTGTGATCATATCAAAAGTTGGAGAGATGAGTATATTATTAAATGATTTTGCTTGAGAACCTACATCCGTTTTACCAATAAAACTTAAATCATTAAAAGTTAAAACCGTCTGGTGATTAAAACTGTTAAATTGAAATTTTGGTGAATAACTATTATTAGAGAATTCACTATCTGCTGTAATCTGAAGCGTATCTCCAGAAAGCATCAGAAAATTATTTAAATTTTGGCCATATTTTGTGTTTTTAAGCGAAAATATGGTATATAAATTAGCGTCGGCATAATAAGATTCAATTTCTAACGGTACAGTTGCCGAAGGTGATTTTAAAGCTTTTAGTTCATTGAGTACCATCTGATCAGATGCATAATCATAAATGCCGGCATTTGCATAATATTTACCATTATGATAAGTCATTAAAGAAAGATAGAGTTTTTGACTTTCAGGATTAATATCAAAATCAAAACCTTCAACGTCATCTCTTTTAAACATAAAAGATTGTTTTAAGCTGTTAGTATTATAAAAATCATCACCAATCTGGTAAACAGCGTACTGCTTCTTTAATACAATCTGCTCAATATTTGATGCAATAATATCATCAGATGTCATTGTCTTTAAATCTTGATTAAATGATTTTCGAATCAATGTTTTGTTTAAAACGATAAATAAGTCAAAACCACTATCGCTTCGAACAAGTGACATCTGTTCAACTTTCTCATCATTTAAAGATAGAGCATAAGTATAATGATTAATAAGGTCAAATTGTGCATTATAAACTGCTAATTTAAAGATATCATTTACAATTTGACCAATATAAATGAATGAATCATCCGTTTCAATATCGAAATAGGACTGATAATAGGCTTCTGAATCTTCCAGATTTTCAATTCTGTCTATTGCGACTGCCCTTGACCAATTTTCTTTTGGAAAGGCAGTGGCATCTTGGTAAAGAACAGAAAATAGAAATGAAAAGGCAATGATAATTGAAATAGACAAAATAAATTGCCAGCTTTTTAGAAATCGCATAATGCCTCCAATGAACTAAATTTATCATTCAAATAGATGATAATAATGTCTTTTTACTATCATAACAAAAAAGGACATCTGGAAGTACATTAAAACTATTAACAAATATTAATAAAAACGATAAAATAAGATACATGAATGTACCTCATACGGCAGTAAAAAAAAATAGTCGTATTGTTTCGGTCATATAGTATAATGGTATTAGTTCAAGTTTTTAGAAGGAGGTAAAATTCAATGTCTTTAAAGCTCAACTCGAGTTTCAATGATTCGGAAAATTGTTGGGAGATTGAATTAATGGGGGAAATTGATATTAATTCAAAGTCAGTATTAAAAGATGAACTCAACCAGTTAAATGAAAAAAAACAGGCAGATTTCATTTTTAAATGTGAAAACCTCGAATATATCGACAGTACGGGGTTAGGGGTATTAATCAGTTTTTATAAAAATGTGAAGATCGGCAATCATACCGTCATGTTTGAAAAATTAAAACCTAGTATTTTAAAGATTTTTTCATTGACGGGGTTGGATAAAATTTTTTCTATTCGTTAATTTTATGAGAGTAAAGGTGGAGTATCGTGATGAATGATGTCGTAAATTTATCATTGCCTAGTAAGCCTGAATATGTCAGTGTCGCAAGACTGACAGCTTCTTTTGTCGCAAATAAGATGGGGTTTGACATTGAAGCAATTGAGGATATTAAGTTGGCAGTTGGTGAAGCTTGTAACAACGCAGTATTGCATTCGGGTTCGCATGACACGTATAATTTGGAATTTATCCGAAACGATTTGACGTTGGTTATTGAGATCAAGGATTTTGGCGCAGGATTTAATTACAATAATTACGTTGAACCAAAGTTAGAAGAACCCCAAGAGAATGGACTTGGCTTATTTATCATTAAATCTTTAATGGACAATGTTAGTATTGAAACTGGAGAAGGTCACGGAACAAAGATCATAATGAGTAAAATAATTGAGTAATTCAATGACGATTAAATTAGGGGCTGATGTTCATGGATAAAAAAATAAAGAAGAACAAAGATCATCACAATAGCGCTTTTGGTGGCATTGAAACAAAAGAGCTCTTTATGGTCTACAGAGATAATCGGGATATTGAAATCAGAAATGAACTCATCAACCGTCATATGTACATCACAGAAATTTTAGCCAAAAAGTTCATAAACAAAGGCATAGATTATGAAGATATTTATCAAGTAGCTTCATTAGGGCTAATCTATGCAATTGAACGATTTGACGTTGATAAGGGATTTGAGTTTTCTAGTTTTGCAACGCCAACTATCATTGGTGAAATTAAGAAATACTTTAGAGATAAGGGTTGGTCAGTTAGAGTACCAAGAAGAATTCAAGAATTATCCAAGAAAATCAACTTAGCAAAAGCAAAACTTCAACAAGATTTGCAGCGTATTCCGAAAGTCAGTGATATTGCAGAATATTTGAATGTTACAGAAGAGGAAGTCATTGAAGCGATGGAAGCTTCTCAAGTTTATACGCCAAAATCACTGGATGTCACTTATGATTCTTCCGGTGATGATAAAGACATCCAATTACAAGACATTATTGGCAAAGACGATAAATATTTTGACACGATTGAAAATAGAGATTTTATCAGTATGTGTATGAAAAAATTAAATGAAGTTGAAATTAAAATCGTCAATGATCGTTTTTTTGAGAATAAGACGCAAATTCAAGTGGCAGATGAACTCAATGTTTCTCAAATGACCGTTTCTCGAATGGAAAAGAAAATTATTAAAAAATTTCGCAAGGAATTGAATAAACTTAATGAAATTTGATTATTTATAATAGAGCTATAATATATAGTTGATAATAAAAAGGTTGCTTTGCTGTAATTGATACAGTAAAACAACCTTTTAAATACATAATGTGTTTTTTTAATAGATCTCACGATTAGAATGTAACAAATCCAACTTTACTACGGACACGATCTAAAACTTCAGTTGCGATACTATTGGCACGTTCTCTGCCGTTCTTTAAGACATCAATCACGACACCATCATCTAATATGCGCTGATACTCAGTTTGAACTTTGCCAATTTCTAAATTTGCTAATTCAACAAGATCTTTCTTGAGATTGCCGTATCCTTGTCCATCATATTTTTTGACGACTTCTTCAATTGGCAAGCCAGAGAATTGTGCATAAATCGTAAGTAGATTACTGACACCTGGTTTGTTTTCAAGATCATAGGCGATAAAGCCATCACTGTCTGTTGTTGCACGCATAATGGATTTTTTAATTTTTGCAGGTGTATCTAATAAGGTGATTTTAGAAAATTCATTTGGATTACTCTTGCTCATTTTTTGAGTTGGATCATCTAATGACATAATACGTGCACCATCTTCAACTTTTGCAATCATTGGTTCAGGAATGATAAAAGTATCCCCAAATCGATTATTAAAGCGTGTTGCAATATCTCTTGTTAATTCCAAATGTTGTTTCTGATCATTGCCAACAGGCACAAAATTAGCATCATAAAGTAAAATATCGGCAGCCATTAAAACGGGATAAGTGAAAAGACCGGCTGTTACAGTTGTTTTACCAAGAGACTTTTCCTTAAACTGTGTCATGCGATTGAGTTCACCAACATAGGAAAAACAATTTAAGATCCAAGCGAGTTCAGCATGCGCTGAAACTTGAGATTGTACAAATAAGGTCATTTTTTGGGGATCTAAACCAATGGCTAAATAAAGCGCTGCAAGTTCTATCGTTCTTTTTCTCAATTCTTCAGGATCTTGGGGCAATGTAATAGAATGCATATTGACGACACAATAAAAACAGTCTTTATCATCTTGCTGTTTAACAAAGTTTTTCATGGTAATATAATTGCCCAAATGTATTTGACCGGTTGGTTGAACACCGGAAAATATTCTCTGCATCGTAAACGATATCCTCCTTATAATAGTGTAAGAAACGTTAAAATTATTATAAACTTTCTAAAAATGATCGTCAAGGCGCTGAAATATTGAAAACAAATGGATTAAGACAAAGGAAAGTTCATTCTATAAAAGTATGATTTATTTAAGTAGCCACAAAGAAATGAAATAAAACAATAGATAATGAAGAAAGTGAATAAATAGAAAATTTTATATTGCTGAGATAATAATGATAACAAAAGTTTAGATACGTATAATATTTACATAGAAATGATTAATGTATTGATTAATACGAATTAAATGTATTGAATATCAACCTTTGTATGATAAAAAAGAAATTTAAAAAAAGAAGTCGCAAAAGGGTTGACGATAGTATCTGAGTATAGTAAGATAATCAAGTCGCGTCAAGCGGCGTACCAATTGAGCGGAATGTTGAAGAAAAAAAGTGTTGACATGATGAAGCAAAACTGGTAATATATAAAAGCTGTCTGATCCAAATAAACGACTTGTTTTGAAGGGGAAAGAGAGTGAAGAAATAAGATTGACAGATGTTGAGATTGTTTCGGAAAAAGCAAATGTAAGATTTTTAGCTAACGCTAAAAACCGCTTTTCGTACTCGCAGCTTTTTCTAGCGAAAAAGTGCTGTAGCGAAAACGGCGAGAGATAAGGAAGGATTTTGACTAACGTCAAAACCGTTTTTCAAACTCATAACTTTTCTATGAAAAGTTACTGTATTGAAAAACTTCCGTAGGACCTTGAAAATTGAATAGCGCAAATGAATTAAAACACGCAATTCTTTGAGTTTGTGAAATCGAAAGAGGAAGCGACTTAACAGAAAAAAGTGATAAGGTTTCGAGAGAAACCAACGGATAGCAAAGCTGAAAAATAAAGTTTTTTTAGCTGCGCTAAAAATCGTATTGCGATCGACATTTGCTAACGCAAACATCTTTTTCGCAATACTAACGGTTAGCTCATAATGAGTTAAATGGAACAACTTTTAATTAAGAGTTTGATCCTGGCTCAGGATGAACGCTGGCGGCGTGCCTAACACATGCAAGTCGAGCGAGAATTTATGGAATGAACCTTCGGGCGAGTGAAGTAAAGGAAAGCGGCGGACGGGTGAGTAACGCGTGGGTAACCTGCCCCATACAAAGGGATAGCCACTGGAAACGGTGATTAATACCCTATAACCCATTAGTATCGCATGATACA
>NZ_JAHBCL010000010.1 GCF_018390735.1 Fusibacter paucivorans | reverse complement strand
AGAAAGAAAATCCAAGCAACTTCCTGCTCATGCATGCCATGGGTCCGAATGTGGCAGGTGTTATTGGCTCGGCGGTATCCGCTGGGGTCATGCTGTCATTATTCTCAGGATTTTAAGAAAAAGCTTATTTCGTTTATTGTTATTAGCCTCGAGAGATCCTCGGCAATTTTGCCGAGGATCTCTTTTTGGATAGCAAGGTAGGGTGGCCAAGCTGGGATTATATTGTCGCCAAGGACACTTTTGCAAGCGTTTTATTTTAAAATTCCTTAAAGTGTTTTGAGATAAAAAGTTAGGGTAAGTGTACACGGAAGGCTTCAGAATGTATGGGAATTAATAAAAGTGTAAATAGAAATTTACGATAATCGAACGCTGTGCGTATCTGAACGGGTACACACACGGGATTGTTAAAAGAAAATCAAACGAAATGTCTTCTTTTGGCTACAAAAAAATGAGTTGTTACTATCAGATACAGCAATCGGCAGATAGATTGAAAAATGATTTTGTTAAAAAATAGTCATTTTCCAACGGTTACACGATTATTAAAATAAATTCTTTTCTATTGGCATGATAATTGCTAATTATTTAAGTGTACCATTTAAGCTGTATCAGAGAAAGAAAGCAGTTTAAAACGTTTGAGAGGGCGCCTGAATAGGCGTAGGGTATTTGCGGGATACTGCGTAACAGGAGGTATTATAATGAACAAGCAAATTACGATCGAGGAAGCAGTTTCTCAAGTCAAAGATGGAATGACAATCATGATCGGAGGTTTTTTAGCATGCGGGGGCCCAAATAAGATCATTGATGCACTCGTGGCTAAAAATGTTCGCGATTTGACCATTATCGCGAATGATACGAGTTTTGTAGACAAAGGAATCGGCAAACTCGTCGTCAATGGTCAAGTTAAAAAAGCAATTGTTACACACATTGGAACCAATAAGGTTTCAGGCCAGCTTATGAACGAAGGTAAAATGGAAGTCGTGCTGACACCGCAGGGCACACTCGCTGAGCAAATTCGCTCAGGCGGTTCTGGCTTAGGTGGCGTATTGACGCCAATCGGCGTGGGAACACCAATTGCAGAAGGCAAAGATCATCTCATTATTGATGGTAAGACCTATCTGCTCGAAAAGGCGCTGAAAGCAGATATCGCATTAATCTACGGTTCAAAAGTGGATGAAAAGGGCAATGTTTTTTACAATGAAGCAACTCGCAATTTCAATCCTATGATGGCAATGGCTGCATCAACGGTAATCGTAGAAGCAGAAGAAGTTGTTAAAACTGGTGAGCTCGATCCGCATCTTGTGATGACGCCAGGATTATTTGTCAACTATATTGTGAAAGCATAGGAGGTATAGCGATGGATGTTAAAGAATTAATTGCCAAAAGAGTAGCAAAAGAATTTAAAGACGGCGATGTGGTAAACCTTGGAATTGGGTTGCCAACTTTAGTGGCCAACTATGTACCAGATGATGTTGAAATCGTTTTACACTCTGAAAATGGCTTCACAGGCATTGGACCGGCGCAATCAGGCGAAGAAATGGATCCTGATCTCGTAAATGCTGGCGGATTACCTGTTACCATTATGCCTGGCGGATCATTTTTCGACAGTGCGATGTCATTTGCCATCATCAGAGGCGGACATCTTGATGCGACCGTATTAGGCGCATTGCAAGTAGACGAAGAAGGCAATCTGGCAAACTGGATGATCCCTGGCAAACTCGTTCCAGGAATGGGCGGTGCAATGGATCTCGTCGGCGGTGCAAAACAAGTAATTGTAGCAATGCAGCACACGCAAAAAGGCACACCGAAAATTCTTAAGAAATGCGACTTACCTTTAACGGGGGCGAAAAAGGTAAGTAAAATCATCACTGAAATGGGTGTCATGGAAGTGACTGAAGAAGGTTTATTGCTCGTAGAGTACAATCCTGAATATGCATTAGATGAAATAAAGGCAGCAACAGAAGCCAATTTGTTGATTTCAGACAACCTGAAGCCAATGGTCTAGTCAAAGCTATTCAAAGGAAAGGCTTTGGAAGTGCGACTATGATTAGAATTGCTGAATTGCCAAGCCAATGAAGGGCGCCGGCATTCATTGCGCTATACAATTGTGTATGCACTTGGATGCCGGCACCTGAAATGATGCATGGCAATCTGCAGTATCTCAAAGTGTTGCTTAAGGTGCTGATTTCATAGATGTGTCATCATTATATTATTAGGAGGGATTCTATGTTTAAAAAGTTTACACGTGGTTGTGTCAAACTTGTACAAAACTATTTGCCGGATCCATTTTTATTCTGTGTTATTTTAACACTCATCGTATTTGTTGCCGGCATGATTTCAACTTCACAATCGCCAATGGCGATGATCGGCCACTGGGCAGGCGGATTTTGGAGTTTATTAGCATTCTCAATGCAAATGGCACTGGTACTTGTAACCGGTCATACACTGGCGAGTACAAAAGTTGTTAAAAATTTTTTGCAAGCACTTGCAAAACCATGTAAGACACCGCTTCAAGCGATTCTCGCCGTTACATTTGTTTCGACAATTGCATGTTGGATCAACTGGGGATTTGGTCTTGTCGTCGGCGCACTCTATGCAAAAGAACTTGCACGCGTGGTTAAAGGCGTGGATTATCGACTGCTGATAGCATCGGCATATTCTGGTTTCGTCGTATGGCACTCCGGGATCTCAGGTTCTATTCCACTTAAAGTTGCAACGGCGGGTGCTGAATTAGCAAAAGCGACAAATGATGCCGTTATTGATCCAATCAGTACTTCGCAGACGATATTTTCACCATTCAATCTAATTATATTCGGAATTATTCTCATTACGATGCCATTCCTCAATCGGTTTATGCACCCTAGTGAGGATGAGGTGATCGTTGTTGATCCTAAATTGCTGGAAGATGATAATGAAACAGTAGAAACGATTAAACATGGTAATACATTTGCAGATAAAATGGAAAACAGCATGGTACTCTCAATGTTGATTGGTGCTATGGGTCTCGTCTACATCATTTATTATTTTGCGACAAAAGGATTTGAACTGAACCTCAACATCGTTAACTTCTTATTCTTGTTCCTCGGTATTCTTCTGCACAAGACGCCAAGACGATTCTTGGATGCCATTTCTGCAGCTGCTAAGGGCACAGCCGGCATTATTCTTCAATTTCCATTTTATGCTGGGATCATGGGGATGATGACAGGTGTCAGTGCAGCGACTGGCGCATCGTTAGCAGGCGAAATTTCTCAATTCTTTGTTGCGATTTCAACACAAACAACTTATCCGCTATTTACATTCTTAAGTGCGGGCGTTGTCAACTTCTTCGTACCTTCAGGCGGCGGTCAATGGGCTGTTCAAGCGCCAATTATGATGCCTGCCAGTGTTGAATTAGGTGTTAGCACCGCTAAGACGGCAATGGCCATTGCATGGGGGGATGCGTGGACAAATATGATCCAGCCATTCTGGGCACTGCCGGCACTCGGCATTGCGAATCTCGGTGCGCGTGATATCATGGGTTTCTGTGTCATTGACTTGTTGTACACAGGTGTCATTATCGCCTTGGGCTTAATGTTCCTATGATGTGATTGATTTTGTATGTTAATGCATCATGCATTTGTATGTTCATACAATGATGAAAGCCTGCCATATCGGCAGGCTTTCTGTTCATGCATTAACATTTTACTGTCAATGTATTTGATTTTTGATACAATATAAAAAACATCGAACAGAACAGGAGTAAGATGTGGAGAAGACGTATGCGCAATTAAAATGGGAAATGGAAATCATTGACGAATTTATTGAAAAAGCTTATGAAGGATTGATTATCGTCGACAAAGATGGTTTCATTATCAAATTTAAATATGAAAAATTTTTAGACGTGAAAGAAGAAGAGGTCATGGGAAAGCACGTCACCGAAGTAATTGAAAATACGCGTCTGCACATCGTTTTGAAAACCGGGCATCCTGAAATAGGCGATGTACAGACGATTAAAGGTCACAATGTCATAACATCGAGGATTCCCATTCTCAGAGATGGCGTCGTCGTTGGCGCCGTTGGCACAATACTCTTTAAAGACGTTTCGGAAGTTAAACACATGGTAGAGCACCTTGATCAAATGAAGGTGCATATTAAGAAATACAAACAGGATTTGCCGCGGCTGAATCAAGCAAAATACTCTTTTGAACAAATTTTAACCAATGATCCACAGATGTTAATGATGATTGGTATTGCCAAGAGAGCGGCGGAGACGAACTCCAGTGTCTATATTGAAGGGAGAAGCGGTACGGGGAAAGAGTATTTTTCCCATGCGATTCATGAAGCCAGCTACAGACGCTATGGCCCTTTTGTAAAGATTAATTGTGCGGGGATTCCAAAAGACTTGTTTGAATCAGAGCTCTTTGGTTATGAACCGGGTGCATTTACCGGCGCATCCAGTCATGGTAAAATTGGCAAATTCGAACTGGCAAACGGCGGCACGATCTTTTTGGATGAATTGAGTTCAATGCCTTATGAAATGCAGGCAAAACTCTTAAGGGTTATTGAAGAACGGGAATTGGAAAGAATTGGCGGCAATGAACGCATTCCGCTGGATATTCGTTTTATATCCGCCAGTAATGAAAATTTGCGTGAAATGGTTGAAAATGGCCGTTTTCGAAGTGACCTCTACTATCGATTAAATGTGGTGACGATATCGCTGCCGCCGCTGGCAGAACGCAAAAGGGATGTGTCGATGCTAGCCGGCCACTTTCTTAAACTTTTTGCAGTTGATTACCCGAATTGTCCGACGCAGTTTTCGCGTGAAGCACTGCACTGTCTTGAGCAATATCAATGGCCGGGCAATATTCGCGAGCTTCGCAATGTCATTGAAAGTGCGGTGAGTTTAACCAATGCGAAAACGATTATTGCATCGAGTCTGCCGGACTATATCTCCAAATTTCGACAAAATTTGCATCAAAACAGTGAATTCAATCCGCTCTCATTGCCGCTAGAAGGTGATTTGAAACATATGATGCAGGATGTTGAACGGCAGATTATTCTAGATGCACTGGATAAATGCCACGGCAATCGAACCGAAGCTGCGGTAATGCTGGGCATTCACCGAACGGCACTCTATAAAAAGATGAACAAGTTAGGGATCGATGATGATGTGTAGTACAAGAACTCAGGATTGCATGGTTAATAATTGTGCAAACGCTGAGTTTTTGCTTTTAAAGCAGGTATCAATTGACCCGATATCGTTTATTCAGTATAATATTCACTATAATCCTTAATAGTGGTTTGATAATAGTGGATGTCGTTCTGATATTCGGTAGTTTAAAATAGAAAGAGGTGGTTACCATGAAAACTGTAGGTTACATAGGATTTGGCGCCATTGGTGCGACAATTGGCGCGCGTATGATTGAAAAGGGTATCCCAATAAAAGTCATTGTCGATTCCTCAAGAAGGCAACGTTATGAAACAGCAGGTGTTGTCGTCAATCAGAAAACGTATCATTTTGATGTGTTGACGCCTGATGTTGTACATGCGCCACTCGATGTGATTTTGGTATCGGTAAAGTATAATCAGCTGTCAGAGGCTGCGGCAATTATTAAACCCTTTGTCGACGCCAATACGACAATTGTTTCACTTTTAAACGGCATTGATTCGGAAGAAATATTGTCGAAAACATATGATCGCGCCCAAATTATTCATGCCTTTGTCGTTGCGATCGATGCTTTGAGGATAGGAAATGAAATCAACTATACCAATAACGGCAAAATTATTTTTGGTGCAGGTTACCCAGAAGCGGCAGCGCGGCTTGAGACGGTTTCAGCGGTCTTGGAGGCAGGCGCAATTGATTATGAAATTAAATCGGAAATTATAAAGGAGCTCTGGTGGAAGTTTTTGGTAAATGTCGGGATCAATCAGGTCTCTGCCGTGCTCAGAGGTCCCTATGGCCTATTTCAAACGAATCCACAGGCACAAGCGCTTATGCATCAAACCATGCAGGAAGTGATTGATGTCGCAGCAGCTGCTGGTGTGCAGCTTGGAGATGAAGCGATCCCAACTTTTATGACAATACTTGATACGCTGGGTAAACATAATAAGACATCTATGCTTCAGGACGTCGATGCAAAGCGAATAACAGAAGTTGATATGCTTGCAGGTAAAATGATTGATCTTGGAAAGACATATAACATTCCTGTGCCGATGAATGAAGTGCTTTATAAAATGATTAAAGCGATTGAAGCAAATTATGACAATCTAGCATAAGGATTTTATTGTCGGATACGGCGTGTTTGGATAAGAGACATTCATAAAAATAAATCGGTATGATTAAGTAAAAAGCCGCCATAGACGGGGATTAACCCGTCCATGGCGGCCTTTTTATTTGTAATGAAATGATGAAATATGAGGTCTTTTGTATGTTGAGGATTTTTGCTATAAAACCCGCCATCGACAAAAGTGCTTTTCGGACAAGTCGATCAGTAAAAAGATAAAAGAGCCCATAAAACTGATGACAATAATGCCGGCAAACATGGCGCAATAGTCAAGTTTTAGCCAGCTGTCCATGATGAAATAGCCGATGCCGTATTGTGTCGCAAAATTTTCAGCAAAAAAGAGGACAGAAATGCTCGTGCCGACACTGACGCGTAAGGCAGTAAACAGCTGAGGCAGGAGCGCAGGCAAAATGACATGCTGATACAGCTGCATTGTACTGGGACGAAACGGCTTTACAGTTAAAAAGTATCCTTCGGGGATATTTTTGACGCCATCTCGAACGGCAATGGCAATTTGAAAAAATAGTATAAGACTCACCAGTAAAATTTTTGACATATTGCCGAGTCCAAAAAAGAGCATGAGCAATGGTAAAAAAGCGATTTTAGGCACGGGATAAAGTGCATAGAGCAACGGTGTGACAGCAGCATCTGCTTTTGCGGATCTCGCCGATAGAATGCCAATGGCTGTTCCGGTGACCATTGTCGCAAAAATAGCGATACAAATCCGAAAGAAACTCATTGAAAGATGCTGGAGTAAACGTGCCCAGTGTACTGTCAAGTATAAGATGACATTGACAGGTGAAGGAATGATACCGCGCCGATCAAGGAATGCAAAAGCCAGCCATAAAAGAAAGATGGCAATACTACTGTAGAGTACTTGTTTTCTTTTCATAAATGTACCGCCTTCATGCGTTTGCGAAGCTCGTAGCACATGGTGTAAAAGTCAGCTGTCGATCTTGCGTTTGGCAGTGCAAACGATGGATTTTCTACTACCTCGGAGAGCGTGCCGTCTGCGGAGAGGATAATAATAGATTCCCCTAGAAAAGCAGCCTCTTCAATACTGTGTGTTACGATGACGACAGACTTTGGCGATTGCAGATAGAGATTTTTAACCTCATCTTGAAGCGTCTCACGCGTAATGGCATCCAGTGCTGAAAAGGGCTCGTCCATCAGTAATAACTTCGGCGACGTCAGCCATGCGCGTGCCAGTGCGACCCGTTGCTTCTGGCCGCCGCTCAGTGTCATGGGATAAGTCTTTTCGTAATCATCCAGCTTGAACCATTTAAGAAGAGATCGAGCGGCCTGCTCGTCCTGTTCAGAGATGCTGTTTTTCAGTACCATTGGGAGCATGACATTTTCCAGAACGGTCTTCCAAGGCAGGAGACCGAAATCTTGCAGAACGATATGCGTGGCGTCTATTACCTCGTTGCGTAGTGTGCCGCTGGCCTTTGCAGCGTTGGGAAGCAGTCCTGACAACGCATAGAGCATCGTCGTCTTGCCGCAGCCCGACGGTCCGATGACGGCGTAAATTTTTTCAGGAGACAATGTTAGCGAATCAATCGCCAAAACGATTTTGGCCGCATACTGAATTTTAAAATGATCAAAGCATATTAAAGCCATTACTTAGCTCCTTGCCACGTTTGATGGTAGTCATTTGAAATGCCGATCTTTTCCATAATGCGGCCGACAGTAAGCCACGTAATATCCGATAGCGTTGTTGGATGCTGATAATAAGCAGGCATTGGCGGCATTATTGTAACGCCTGCATCGCTGAGCGTGAGCATATTCCTTAAATGGATAGCTGACAATGGTGTTTCTCTTGGAATGACAATGAGCTGGAGTTTCTCCTTTATACAGACATCTGCCGCTCTCAGTAGAAGGCTGTCAGCATAGCCATGCGCTATTTTAGCGAGAGACCCCATACTGCATGGGATGATGACCATGGCGTCAAAACCATAGGAACCACTGGCGATTGGTGCAAAGAGATTGTCGTTATCGTGTTTGATAATCGTGCTGTTTGTCTCACCTAATGATTTAAGATAGTTATCAAAAGACAGGCCCGTCTCATATTCAAAGACGCGCTCACCATTGCCGGTAAGGACGCAGTGACATGCCACTGGATATTCAGATAAGCCTGTGATAAGATACTGTGCTAAAATGCTGCCGCTGGCACCGGTGATTCCAATAATGATCTTTTTCAAGTATAAGCCTCCTTTGATGAGCGAAATATGCTCCACAAGACATGATGATTAAAATTCTAAAGAATAAAGATGTCGAGTGTCACTGAAATAAATAGGATCACCGAAATGATCTGATTGAGATGGTAGGATGCAAAATTCATTTTTTGACGATGAGCCGGATCGACACTGAGGTGTTCGACGATCAGCAGAATGCCGCTGCATAAAACGCCGAAGCGCGTTGGCATTGAAAGCAACGGCGATTGAAATGTCAGTAGTAAAAGAAGTAACCACATTATGAAATGACTTATGCGTGCGATGGACAGCGCACCTTTTAAGCCAAACCGTGCAGGAATGGAATAAAGTCCTTGTGCTCTGTCAAAATCAATGTCCTGTGTGCCGTAGAGAATATCAAAACCAGAAATCCAAAGTGTTACCACTGCTGCGAGAATTAGCGGCGTCAGTGCAAAATGACCTGTAACGGCAAGCCAAGCACCCACTGGTGCACCGGCACAAGTAATGCCGAGAATTTGATGACACAGCCAAGTGAAACGCTTTGTGTATGAATAGAGTGTAAAAAGCAGCAATGCCACTGGTGAAAGATAAAGGCAAATAGGGTTGAGTTTTGCTGCGGCAAAGACAAAGATAACATAGGCGATAACGGTAAGGAGCAGTGCTTCTCTTGGTTTAACGCTTCCAGACGGAATATGGCGATCGGCAGTCCTCGGATTAAGTGCATCAAAGCGTGCATCGACGTATCGATTTAGTGCATTGGCACCATTGCGTCCGGCAAAGAGCGCTACGAGTATCCACAAAAGTGTTTTGGCGTTTGGCAAGCCCTCTGCGGCTAAAAACATGGCAATCATGGCAAATGGCAGTGAAAAGAGTGTATGGGAGAACATGACGAGTTCGCCATAGCGGTGAAGTCGCTCAAGGACACCTTTATAGACCATAGGATTGCCACCTTTCCGTTACTTTAGCAATGATGTCGTCCGACATGACGATATCATCCGGCCAAGGTCTTTCAAGACCGTCGGCCGGGCCTTTTTTAGTGGCATCAATACCAATAAAAAGGCTGCCATCTGTCCGGGTATGGAGACTAATATCTCGTGCAGGATCGATATTGTTGAAGATCTTCCAAGCGACAGTGGAAAGGCTGCCCGTATCAATCCATGGATCGACGAGGACGAGTGCGTGATGATTTGCCTGCTGCTGCATGAAATACGCCTTTGTAGTCAGCCCTTCTGTTTTATCAAAAGCTTGAATGGCGAGTTCACCTCTGCCAATGGATTCGATAGCCTTTTCGATGGTAGCGTTCGAAAGCGGTTTGCCAGAATCTTCAGACGACAGTTTGCGCGTTGCGTCAATGCCAAGTCTGAAACCTTGAAGGGGGCGATTTGACGCATGATCCAAAGCGTCGAGCGGGCCTTCTGACAAAATATAGTGTGACGGTGCTGTTGCATTTGACAGTAATGTTTTTACAACGTTTGCGTAATCGTGAAGGGCGACATCTTCATCGACAATAATAATCATCTTTGTATACATCATCTGACCAAGTCCCCATAATGCGCTGAGAATTTTATTGCCGTGAAGCGGAAACGCTTTTTTAATAGCAACGATAGCACAGTTGTGAAAGACGCCTTCCAGCGGAAAATCCATATCGACGATTTCAGGACATTGCAGTTTTAAAAGGGGCAGAAAGATACGCTCAGTTGCCTTGCCGAGATAGCAGTCTTCCATTGGCGGTTTACCAACGATAGTCGTCGGATAGATGGGATGTCGCTTGCGGGTTAGCTTTTCCAGATGAAAAACGGGATAATCATCCTCGAGTGAATAATAACCGGTGTGATCCCCAAACGGTCCTTCGCGGCGCTTTTCATTGAGATCGACATAACCTTCTAATATAAATTCAGCATCCGCTGGAACGAGGATATCGTTCGTGATGGATTTAACCATTTTGACAGGACGATTTTTTAAAAAACCTGCAAAAATCATTTCGTCAATCATCTTTGGCAGAGGGGCGGTTGCCGAATAGATAACAGTTGGATCACAGCCAATGGCCACGGAGACGGGCATACGTCTGCCGATTTTTCGATATTTTTCATAGATTTCTCTGCCGTCTTTATGCAGGTGCCAGTGCATGCCGGTCGTCTGAGCATCGTATACTTGGAGACGGTACATGCCCACGTTTTGCTGACCGGTTTCGGGGTCTTTGGTGAAGACCAGCGGCAGTGTGATGTATTTACCGCCATCTTGGGGCCAACACTTGATAATGGGCAGTGTGTTTAAGTCTGGGGCTTCTATGACTTCTTGACAGGCACCGCGGCGAACACGTCTTGGGAAGATAAAGGGAAGTGGTGCCAATGCTGGGATTGCCTTAATTTTACCAAGCAAGGTGCTGTATGATTTTATATCCAGATAACGGGCAATACGATTGGCGATGTCATCCAGCTGCACAACGCCGAGCCCAAGTGCTAAACGCTCATAGGTCCCCATCGCATTGATGATGAGCGGATAAGGGGAGCCTTTCACGTGTTTGAACATTAAAGCAGGACCGCTTTGTTTCGAGATACGGTCCGTTATTTCAGTAATTTCCAGTTCGGGGTCGACTTCGCTCTCTATGGTCTTGAGCCAACCGTGGTGTTCCAAAGCCCTTATATATGATGTTAAGTCTCTATAGGTCATTATTTCCTCCAATTTATATTCATTGTAATAATTTTGAAAGTTGATGTCAACGATGGTAATTGGCGTAGACCGTGTCAGTGATCTGTGATAAAATGATGATTGCTAATACAATTTTGGAGGCGTTATGAAAGCATTTAAATATATACTGATTGGCCTATTGACAATACTTGTGATTACAGGCTGCTCAACTGATAATACAAGTGATCAGAGCGATCATGATGCAATGATGGATAGAAAGCTTAAAATCGGCGTTATGTCTGATGTGGGCGCAGTTCCGTTTTTAATTGCTTCAGAGAATGGTTTTTTCGAAGAAGCCGGCATTGATGTTGAAATTGTTGCTTTTAAAAGTGCCATTGATCGTGATGCAGCGCTTCAAACGGGCAATTTAGATGGGACAATGGCGGATATGTTGTCCATTATATTTTATAATGATGCAGATTTACCTGTGAAAATGGTGGCACAGACAGACGGTGATTATTATATGATAACCTCACCAGATTTAACGGTGGCATCGTTTAATCAATTAACATCGGCGAGTGTGGGGATTTCTTCAAATACAGTTATTGATTTTTCAACAGATTATATCGCCAAGCAGCAGGGGATTAGTCAAAGGATACAGAGCGTTGCAATACCGCAGATGCCAGTAAGGCTCGAAATGCTCAAAGCGGGCAAACTAAAAGCCGCAACACTGCCGGAACCGCTGGCAAGTACGGCGATGCTGGATGGTGGTGAAGTGATTGGCTCGATGGCGACTTATGGTTTATCGCCCGGTATTTTGGTTTTCAGCGATGCACTGGCATCAGATGAAGCTGTTTCGAGAGCTATTTTTCAAGCCTATAACAATGCAGCAGCGTGGCTTAACGAAAATGGCTCAGACGATATTTACGACCAACTGGCTGAAGTACTTGGCTTTAGCGAAGCACTGAGAGACGCTGAAGTGCTGCCGGCATACAGCGCGATCGGCGCACCTGATTCGACAACCTTTGAAATTACCTCTGACTGGATGTATGAACGCGGCCTTACAGAACAAAAGTATGATTTTGATTCAATTTCATTCACGAAGTATTTGCCGAATACAGATTTTTAACATATAATGTTTGTTAAGGAATAGTCATGGCGAACAGGCGTGACGCAGGAGTTAAACATGAAATTTTATGAAGCAATTGCAGCTTATTACGACGATATTTTTCCATTAGGCGTCAAACAGCTTTGTGTCATGACGAGTGTAGCAGGTGAACCACCTGCGAAAGTGCTTGACTTGGCTTGTGGAACTGGCAGTTACAGTCTCGCTTTAGCAGAGAAGGGGTATCAAGTAACCGCTTCTGACGTAGATGATTCAATGATCCAAAAATTGAGTACAAAGAATCAGCTGCTTGATTTTCCAGTGGAAATAAAACAATTCAATATGAGAGATGTTGCAGAAAGTGTTGACGAGCGCTACGATGCCATTATTAATATAGGCAATTCCATTGTACATCTCGGCAGTTTTGAAGAGGTTCAAAAGTGTATTAAGGGAATGAAACAAGTTTTGAAACCCGGCGGCAGAGTCTTAATTCAAATTGTCAATTACGATCGCGTGATTTATCACTTCGTGTCAAAATTACCGACAATTGTCAACAAGCGTGTAGGGCTCACTTTTAAACGGCATTATACACATGATTTTGAAAATCATCGGATTTTATTTAATGGTATTCTGGAAGTTGGGGACTATCACAGCAATCAGTTGACGACGCTATTGCCGATGAAATGCGAGAATTTAGTGGATATGCTGAAACTTGCGGGTTTCAAAGATATTGCTATTTACGGTGGATTTGATTTATCGCCGTTTAAAGCACTGGAATCCATGTCACTCGTCGTTATTGCGAAATAGCATGTGCCCGTGTTGCGGCATTAATTGACATAAGGTATCATGATAAATCGCATGATCTGGGACAGCATTGATGGAAAACACCTATGGACCGAATGGCCATGGGGTTTTTTTATACATTTGATTGTATGAAGACATACGTGTTTAATGAAACTTGTGACAAAGAACAGCGATGATCCGTGTGCTGTTTGACGATTATTTAAGAATGGGGCATTTGAATGAAAAAAGAATTATTGAGAAGCAGAGCGGCAAAAAAAATTACGCTTTTGGGTTTTTGGGCCAATGGCGGTTTGACTTTCTTTAAGTTAGTTGCAGGCTATGCAGGTCACAGTCAGGCAATGCTTGCAGATGGGATCCACTCTCTTTCTGATTTTTTGACCGATATCGTCGTACTCATTGGTTTTAAGATTACGGAGAAACCTGAAGATGACGACCATACATACGGACATGGGAAATATGAAACACTTGCGACGATTATCATTAGTATTATGCTGGCAGTCGTTGGCTACAATATTTTTAAAGCAGGGGTTGTCAATATTTACGGCAGTTTTCACGGAGAAGTCATCCCACCTCCTGAACCTATTGCACTACTAGCGGCAGCTGTCTCTATTGTTGTTAAGGAATATTTGTATAGACGAACTTCAAAAGTTGCAAACCAGATTAACAGTGCTGCCGTCAAAGCGAATGCATGGCATCATCGTTCTGATGCTTTTTCATCTATGGGAACGTCTATAGGCATCGGCGGCGCTATGCTTTTGGGACATCAGTGGACAATTCTTGACCCCATTGCATCTGTGATTGTGTCGGTCTTTATTTTAAAAGTGGCGTTTGAAATTTTTATGCCTGCACTTAATGAACTGATGGAATCGGCACTTCCACAGGAAAAAATGAATCAAATACGTAATATTCTGGAGGACACTCCTGCTGTTATTACCTATCATGAAATTCGCGCTAGAAAGCTCGGCAACCGCGTTGCCATTGAATTTCACATTATGGTAGAAGAAAATATGAAAATTACACAAGCGCATGATATTGCAACACATATCGAGGAAGCGCTCTTTGAGAAATTTGGCCAGGACAGCATTATTACCATTCACTTGGAGCCATATATTCACGAAGAGTATTTATACTACCTTGAAAAAGAAAAAGAAAAAAATGCAAAAAAAGTTAATTGAAAATGATTATCAATTAAAAAATGGGATATATACTTCATAACGAGCTAAAGTGATTGATTGCTGAAAGCATTTGGCTTCAATCACAGACAATAAAGTAAACTGACTTAAGGAGGCAACTTATGAAATTTGTATTACCAACACTGAATTATGCGTATGACGCATTGGAACCACATATAGATGCTAAGACTATGGAAGTGCATCATTCGAAGCACCATGCGGGCTATACGAATAATTTGAATGCTGCACTTGAAGCCTATTCGGAATTGCAGAATAAAACCATTGAAGAACTGCTGCAAGGACTCGATAAGCTCCCAGAGGCTATTCGGGGCACTGTCCGTAATAATGGCGGCGGTTATTATAATCATAAACTCTTTTGGGAGATTATCTCACCGTCAGGCGGTGGGGCACCAAAAGGTGCCCTGCTGGAATCGATTAACCGCGATTTTGGCAGCTTTGATCGCTTTAAAGAAACCTTTAAATCAGCGGCACTCAAACAGTTTGGCAGTGGATGGGCTTGGCTGATTGTCAGTGACGGCAAATTAGAAGTAGTCAGCACGCCGAATCAGGATTCCCCCGTTTCAGAAGGGAAGAAGATCCTTCTGGGGGTGGACGTTTGGGAGCATGCCTATTATTTGAAATACCAAAACCGGAGAGCAGAATATTTGGACGCCTTCTTTGAAGTTGTCGATTGGGATAAGGTTGCTTTAAATTTCTAGCATGCAATGAAAATCAGTAATCAAAAGTCAACATGGTAAAGAACTAAGAAAATGATGCAATTTCTCAACTGTAAAGTGTGAAGATACGAGGGGAGCGACAAAAGTTGTTTATTAAGATAATAAATGGCCGAATGTCGCTCCCTTTTGTACATGAAAAGTGTGATGGGTGACAGTGTGAGCGTATTTTTTGCAAATTTAGCACGACTTTCGTATTATTGTGTTATAATTTAACTAGTTATGGACAGGTGCAGAAATGTAAACTAAACGATACAAATGTATCGTTTGTTTGGCAATTACGGCACTTATTAATGCTGATAAAGGATTGAATGCATTCAATATTATGCTGTTTTGCCGAGTGGATAATTTTGATAAATGATAACTGTAAATAAATTGTTACAAGGAGGCGCGATGAAGTTTATTTCATGGAATGTCAACGGCATCCGGGCTTGTGTTAAAAAGGGTTTTTTAGACTATTTCCAATCGGTGGATGCAGATTTTTTTTGTATTCAAGAGACAAAGATGCAGGAAGGGCAATTGACGTTAGAACTCGATGGCTATGAACAGTATTGGTATTCTGCGGAAAAAAAGGGGTATTCGGGAACAGCGATTTTTACAAAACATAAGCCGCTTTCAGTGTCACGAGGCATTGGTATTGAAGAGCATGATCACGAGGGACGTGTATTGACGCTTGCTTATGAAGCGTTTTATCTGGTGAATGTCTACACGCCGAACAGCAAGCGTGACTTGCTTCGCCTCGATTATCGCATGACGTGGGAAGAGGCTTTTCTGGCTTATTTAAAGAAGCTCGAAGAAACGAAACCTGTGATTGTCTGCGGCGATCTCAATGTTGCCCATCGTGAGATTGATCTTAAAAATCCGAAGACGAACCGCAGAAATGCAGGTTTTACAGATGAAGAACGCAACAAGATAAGTATTCTGCTCGAAAATGGCTTTGTCGATACTTTTCGGTACTTCTACCCTGATTTGGAGGGTGCTTATACATGGTGGTCCTATATGGGGAAAGCCAGAGCAAACAATACTGGTTGGCGTATTGACTACTTTATTGCTTCAGAAAGTCTTAAAGGCGCGCTTAATGAAGCGGCAATTCATGCAGACATTATGGGCAGCGACCACTGTCCGATTCTATTGGATGCTTTTTAATGAATCAGAAAATGATTTGCAGATGAGGGGGATTTGGTGACACTATTTGACTATTTTCACGAAAACAGTGCTATTTTTGATGAAATGCGCAACGCGATTATTATTATTGATCTAAAGGGTGTTGTTAAGTTTATCAATGTCAGAGCGTTGGAACTTTTGGATTTGACAAAGGAATATGCAACGGATCGATATATTCTGGAAGTCTATGCCGAATCCGAGCTCGAACGCATTGTGAAAACAGAAACTGCTGAGCGGGACGTTCGCATTATTGTTCGCAATCATATCTGTATTACATCTCGGCTGCCGTTTTATTTAGACGGCAAACTCGTTGGGGCTATTGCAATCTTTGATGATATCACAAAATTCGAAAACTTGAATTTGCGACTTGAAGCCGAACGCAGCGAGATGGCGATTTTAAAAACTGTTTTGGAATTGGCTTACGATGGTATTGTCGTCGTCAATAAGGATGGTTATATCACGATGCTTTCAGATGCGTACAAGCGTTTTTTAGGACGCGAAGATGATGCCGTTATCGGCAAGCACGTTACGGACATTATTGAAAATACCAGAATGCACATTGTTGCGAAGACGGGCATACCGGAAATTAATGATTTTCAGGAAATCCGCGGTGATTATATGGTAGCGACGCGGATCCCCTATTATGTGGATGGCAAACTTGCTGGCGCCATCGGCAAAGTTATATTTAGGAATGTATCAGAACTGCACAATATCAATAAAAAATACAATAAGATTGAACAGGAACTTCGCAATTTAAAATCAGAAATCAGCAATCTGCATCGTGCAAAGTATTCGCTCGATCACATTATTACAGGCAACCTCCAAATGGACAAGCTTAAACAGTATGTGCGAAAAATTGCTCATACGCGTTCCAATGTGCTTATCCAAGGTGAAAGCGGCACTGGCAAGGAATTATTTGCACATGCTATCCACAATGAAAGCCAGCGATCAGAGATGCCTTTTGTTTCTGTTAATTGTGCGGCGATTCCTGAGCACTTGTTAGAATCAGAATTATTTGGGTATGAAAAAGGTGCTTTCACCGGTGCCGATAAAAACGGAAAGATTGGAAAATTCGAATTGGCTGATCAAGGGACGATATTCCTCGATGAGATTGGTGATATGCCCTTGCAAATGCAGGCAAAAATTTTGCGGGTTATTCAGGAAGGCGAAGTGGAGCGCGTAGGCTCCAATCGTCCGAAACAAATAGATGTTCGAGTGATTGCGGCAACCAATAAGAATCTCAGGGAAATGGTAGAGGAAAAAACTTTCCGTGAAGATCTGTATTACAGGCTGAACGTCATTAATTTGTCGATACCGCCGCTGAGGGATCGCAAAGAAGATATTATTCTGTTGTCAAAGCATTTTTTAGAAACGTTAAATCGTCAAAATCACGGCAAAATTAAAGGCGTTTCAGAAAAAGCGCAACTTTTGTTGACATCTTATCAGTGGAAAGGCAATATTAGAGAGCTTCGCAACGTCATTGAGCGCGCTTATAACATTATTGAGGGTGAAGAATACATTCAACCGTACCATTTGCCGATGCAGCTCAAGGCGACTGAAGACGATTATGTAGGCGATCCGCTACGCGTCGTGATGGAGAATGTCGAGAAAAAAATTATTTTAGAAAGACTTTTATACTTTAAAGGGAATAAGACGAGAACGGCTGAAGACCTTGGAATTTCAAGGATGGCGCTGCATAAAAAATTAGAAAAATTCGACTTGAAATAGAAGTGACCAAAAATTGCACACTTGCAAATTGTAAACTTATATTTACAGTAGGTGATGCTTCGACATATCTGTAATGTTTGATTGACATAGTACAAAAAAAGCGAAAAGAAAGTGTAAATTAAATTTTACACTTTTTTTGTTTTTTTGTTGTACAATAGGATTTTTTTGGCAAAAAAACGTAAAAATTCGACATTTCACTGTATATTTGGGTAAATAATTACTCGTAAAGTTGGCATGTGTATTGCATATTAAATAAGGAGTGGAGGTGAATGATTATTATTATGTTTAGGAGGTTTGGCTTTTTATGATGGGAGCGATTATGAAACCACGTATTTTGAACTTGGTCTATCAGGCGTTGCTAATCTTTACGTTAACGCAGCAGATTTATTGGCCTCAGGAGTACAAGTACATGCACTTGGCAGTGCTCGTGGTCAGGATGCTTCTCACAGAGATGTATCAACAGGATTATCGTGCATTCAAGATGGATTACTGGTTTGCGCCGTTAATTGCCATAACGACGATTGTTTCCATTATTGAAAAATCTGCCGGCATCCAACTCAGTATGATTTATTTAGTGAGCCTAATGGCGGCAACCTATTTGCTTCTAAGAATGATTGGCAATGTCATTCATGATTCAAAGCAACCGGATGTCGCTGAGAAAATGGTACCAAAACATGTTGAAGTGCTTGAAAAAGGCCGTAAATTCATATTTACCATTTTCTACTTAATGTACGCGACCATTTTAGTGTCGATGACTTACACATTTTATGTCATTATTCAATTATTGATCAGTTAGGGGGATTTAGATGTTAGGTGTACTCTCGATTATATTAACTTTAGTATGTTTAATGTATTTTGCTTATCGAGGCATTACCGTTTTGATCTTAGCACCAATTCTCGCGATGTTGGCAGCGCTTATGTCAGGTGAAATTCCACCGCTTTACGCACTTTCCAATATCTTTATGCCAGCCGCAACCGGCTATATTTCTTCGTATTATCCTGTCTTTTTAGCAGGCGCAATCTTTGGTAAACTCATGGACGTTACAGGTGCTGCAACCTCAATTGCACACTTTATTTCAGCAAAGTTTGGTAAAAAACATGCGATCGCAGCAGTTATCGTGGCAACGGGTCTGTTGACATATGGTGGGGTTTCACTATTCGTTGTCGTTTTCGCTATGTATCCAATCGGCGCAATGCTCTACAAAGAAGCAGATGTACCAAAGCGTTTATTGCCTGCAGCAATTGCCGGCGGTGCTTTCACCTTCACAATGACAGCACTTCCTGGCTCACCGCAATACCTTAACACAATGCCGACAGTTTATTTCGGTACAGATATTTATGCAGGTCCAATTCTTGGGATCATTGCAGCAGCAATCATGTTCTTCGGCGGCGTATGGTGGTTAAATAGAAGAGCCGCTCAAGCCAATGCAGCAGGCGAAGGTTACGGCGATCATGAAAATGAAGGTTTACATGATTTTGAAGGTGATTTACCGAATGTTGGTTTATCATTTGCACCAATCGCCATGGTATTCCTGTTGAATTACTTCTTCACAAAAGTCTACTTCACAATGCCTTCTGTCATGGCAAAATATGAAGCCATTGGCGGTAGCGTCAACGGTACTTGGCCAGTTGTTCTCGGTCTTTCAATTTCGGTTGTCTTCATTTTGATTGCCATGAGAAAATACCTTGTCAATACCAACAAAGTTATGTTTGACGGTGCAGTGGGCGCCCTTCTGCCAATTTTCAACACTGGTTCAGAAGTTGGTTACGGCGGCGTAATCAAATCACTTGCTGCATTTACAACTGTAAAAGGTATGATCGTTGCAATGTCAATTCCATCAATCTTCAAAGTAGCAATTTCTACAACATTGCTTGCCGGTATCGTTGGTTCATCATCCGGTGGTACAGCGATTGCACTCGAAGTTTTATCAGACGAATTCTTGTCTATGGGGATCAACCCACAGGCATTGCACAGAATTATGCTCTTAGCTTCCGGTGGTCTTGACTCATTGCCGCATTGTGGTGCCGTTATCACATTGCTTTCCGTATGTAAATTAACACATAAAGAAAGCTACGGCGACATCGCGGTATTGACAATGGTATTACCGCTTATCTCAGTTGTTGTAACGTCACTCGTTTATCTGACAACAGGTCTTGTATAAGAAACAGTTGATTTAAATATTAGGAGGCTATCATGAATAAAGTGATGACACTTGAATCGGCAATCGCCATGATCAAAGATGGCGCAACGCTTGCATCTGGTGGTTTTGTAGGGAATATGCATCCTGAAGCATTGAGCAGAGGGGTCGAAGACGCATTTTTAAAAGAGGGACATCCACGCGATTTAACGTTGGTCTATGCAGCGGGTCAAGGCGATGGCAAGAACAGAGGTCTAAATCACTTTGGTCATGAAGGGCTTGTGAAAAAAGTTGTTGGCGGACACTGGGGGCTGGCGCCTAAATTAGGCAAGCTGGCACTCGATGAAAAAATAGAAGCCTACAATTTTCCACAGGGCGCAATTTCTCATCTCTTTAGAGCAATCGCCGCAGGAACACCTGGGGTTATTACGAAGGTTGGTCTAAAAACCTTCGTTGACCCTAGATTAGAAGGCGGAAAAATTAATAAGAGCGCGACAGAAGATTTAGTAGAGGTCGTGACACTGAATAACGAAGAATGGCTATTTTATAAAGCATTTCCAGTAGATGTTGCACTTGTCAGAGGAACCTATGCAGATTCATTTGGCAACTGTACATTTGAAAGAGAAGCAGCGAGCCTCGAAATGTTATCGATCGCTCAAGCTGTTAAAAATTCAGGCGGAATCGTAATTCTGCAAGTTGAAAAAGTTGTTGCAGACGGCACGTTGAACCACAAACTCGTTAAATTACCAGGCATTTATGTTGATGCGATTGTGGAAGCAGATCCTTCTGAGCACATGCAGACTTTTGCAGAGCAGTACAACCCGTCTTACAGTCAAGATATCAGAATTCCAATGAAAAGCATACCAGCATTGCCGCTGAATGAACGCAAGATTATCGCGCGTAGAGCAGCAATGGAGTTAAAGGAAAACGCCATTATGAACTTGGGTATAGGGATGCCCGAAGGTGTTTCCATGGTAGCAGCTGAAGAGGGCATTGAGGGTCTGATCTTGACGACTGAAGCAGGGACAATCGGCGGTATTCCTGCCGGAGGTCAAAGCTTTGGTGCAGCGATCAATCCAGATATGATTATCGACCAGCCGTATCAATTCGATTTCTACGATGGCGGTGGTTTGGATGTGACATTCCTCGGTCTTGCCCAATGTGACAAGCAAGGTAATGTCAACGTTTCCAAGTTCGGTATTAAAGTACCTGGCTGCGGTGGCTTCATCAATATTTCTCAAAATGCGAAAAAAGTTGTCTATTGCGGCACTTTTACAGCAGGTGGTTTGGAAATCGCAGTTGAAGATGGCAAACTCGTTATAGCAAACGAAGGTAGAGCGAAAAAGTTCAATGAAACTTGTGAACAAGTTACTTTCTCCGGTGAATATGCTTATGAAATTAAGCAGCCTGTTATCTACGTAACGGAGAGAGCAGTATTTGAACTGACAGAAGAGGGCTTGACCCTTACTGAAATCGCACCTGGCGTGGATCTTGAGAAAGATATATTAGCACAGATGGCATTTAGGCCAGCAATTGCCAAAGATCTCAAGATGATGGATGAGAGAATCTTCAGACCGGAAGTAATGAACTTAAAATTATAAAATAAGCAACCATTGAGTATGCCGGCAGCTATTTATCGGTTGCCGGCATTACTCACATTTATAAATAAGGAGTGAGTATAATGAGATTAGAAGGAAAAGTAGCAGTCGTAACAGGTGGTGCACAGGGTATTGGCCGCGCAATTTCTGAAACTTTTGCGAAAGAGGGCGCAAAAGTAATCGCTGTGGATATGCAAGAAGCAACTTTTGATACAGAAATGATCAAAGGTTACAAACTTAATATCACAGACAGAGATGCCATTGCTAAGTTTGTCGAAGAAACAGTTGCATCATATGGTCACATTGACATTCTTGTCAACAATGCAGGGATTACAAGGGATGCATTGATTAACAAGATGACTGAAGACATGTGGGACATGGTTATCAATGTTAACCTTAAAGGTGTCTTTAACATGGCACAGGCCATTGGGCCGCACATGATGGAAATTGGTAAAGGCAGCATTATCAACATCGCTTCAGTTGTAGGTGAATTTGGTAATGTCGGTCAATCCAATTATGCAGCGACAAAAGCTGGTGTTATTGGTATGGCGAAAACATGGGCTAAAGAGTTTGCGCGCAAAGGCGCTGCTGTTCGCTGCAACAGTGTTGCCCCTGGTTATGTCAATACCGATATGATGAAGACAGTCCCTGATAAGGTACTTGATCCAATCAGACAAAAGACGATGCTCGGCAGACTTGGTGAGCCGCAGGAAATCGCCAATGCAGTGCTTTTCTTAGCAAGTGATGAATCGTCGTTTGTGACAGGTCATAACTTGTCCGTCAACGGTGGCTTAAGACTTTAGGATATCACGATCATATGCAGTAAATATTCCAACAACACAATCAGTCGACTCATGTGTATTATTCAATGAGTCGGCTTTTTTGATAGCCATTTTGCCATCATTCAGCAGGTCAACGATTGTTCTATAGGAATTTGCGATAGATACGCACCTGTGAAAAGATGTGTAGAGATAACAAACATTGGATTGATAGGTGTTCAAACGGGTATATATAAGCTAATACCAGCAGGGGGTTTTTATGATTGGGTTTAATTATATGCTCACCGCTTTTTTTGCATATGGACTGTTGTTTTCACTTATTTACCTTCAAATTAAATATCGTCCGCTATCGTTGAAGCGTGCTGAATCACCAATCAGACGAGGGTTGATGTTAGGGTCAGCCGCCGTTTTTCTCATGGTGCTCGTCGATCTTACAGCGATACAGGATATGTCAGATGGGCGATTTGCCATTTTGATATTGGCGATTGTCTGTTATGATCTTAGTACGGCATTGATTCCCTTCGGTATGATCAATGCCTATATTTTTCTGATTCAGCGCGGAAATGTGATTGAAAGCTTTGTTGCGACGCTGCTGACAATTGTCATAGCAGAGGTGTATCGTCATTATATTTATAAGCGTCCGCATCGCTATATATCACTGGCGCTGACAACGATTGTAATTGGTGTAGCCAATATCATGACGACAATGATGATAGCGCCGAATAATCCCTATTTAAATATGGTTGAAAATAATATGTTTGCGGGGCTGTCGATGTTTGCACTCGTTGTTGTTGCGCTGTGTTATCTCGTGGATAGTGAACGTCATATCCATCGCCAGATCGAAGATCTTTACCTCGCAAAGGAAGATCTTGAAACGCAGAATGAAGAAATTCGAACGCTTTATGACAATGTCCGTCAAGCAGAGTTGTCCTTAAAGCAAAACTATGAGACACTGGACGAATATCGCTGGCGGCTGGAAACATCTGAAAAAAGGTATGAACGTGTGCTGGACGCCAGTTGTGAAGGATTTTTCGACTATTATCCGATTACAAAAGTTTGGTTTTTATCGAAGCGGTTTTGTGAACTTTTATCCTATCCGGAATCGGAATCGAATCGACTGGCGATTGAATGGTTTGAACACATTCCCTTAATACACAAAAGTGTCGAAATGTATTTTAACAGTGCTGCGGTATGGCCGGATGATCGCGTTATTTCGCTTGAGATTCAAATAGCCGATAAGCATGGCTATCTTAAATGGTTTTTGTTTAATGCTATTGCGGATATAGACGGTTTTCATCGTCTTCAGCGTGTTACGGGGTCTATTTTGGATATTCATCAACGTAAAATTGAACAGGAAAAAGTAGAGTTCTATGCTTTTCACGACCCAATTACGGGCTTTTTAAATGCTGATTATTTTACAGAAACCATGAAGAAGTATATGCTGACGTCAAATGAAAGCTTATTGGTTTTTTATGTTAGTATTGCACGTTATGATAAGCTGATGCAAGTCTACGGGAAAAAAGTGATTGAAGCATTGCAGTATCAGCTCGGCAATGATATTAAAAACATATTTGGTCACTTTTCCATTTTTAGCGTCATACAGGCAGGCACTTTTGGCGTATTGGTTCTGCAAAAGGATCAATACTACGATACGTTGGTCGATGGCGTTGCTGCGCTTTCGAGGCAATACGAAAGACCTGTTCATATTTTCAATGTTGATGTTCAGTGTACGCTGATGTTTCCCTATTATGAGTATCGCGGAAATGAAACAACTGAAACCATCCTCGATCGGCTGGAAGAAACACGAACATTCTGTGATGAGACACATTACTATGGCAAGTTAAAAGCATTTGACTGGGATTATTTTAATCGCAAAGTATTTGTAAAAGAAATCTCTGCTTATTTAAGAACAGCAATGATGGAATCGCTTTTTGAAGTCTATTATCAACCGCAGATTAAATATGAAAACGGTGTATTCAGCATATGGGGGTTTGAAGCGTTGGTAAGACTGCGCCATCCCAATTACGGTATGATTTCACCGGATGTTTTTATTGGACTGGCAGAAGAGTTGGGGGAGATTCACAGAATTGATGAGATTGTTTTAGAGAAGGCGCTGGGCTTTGGCAGAAAGATAGTCAACGGCGGGCAGGAGATCGGCATTGCAGTTAACCTGTCGTATATTGAACTCTTAAACACAGAACACATTCGTCGGATTATTGATAAAATAGTCAAAGCGCGAAGGGAAGGGATTTATATTGCAATTGAAATTACAGAATCGGCTATTGCAAAATATATTGATGAGGTTAGCGATAATTTAGAAGCCTTTCGAAAGGCTTCAATTGAAATCCATTTGGATGACTTCGGAACAGGATATTCTTCATTGAGTCAATTGGCTGAACTGCCGATTAGTACACTGAAAATTGATCGTACATTTATTGATGGGATGATGACGAGAAGCAAAGTGCTCAGTCTCGTCGAGACAATGTTGAAACTCGGAAGCCAGTTGGAGCTTCAGATTATTGCTGAGGGGATAGAAACAGAAGCGCAGCTGGAACAGCTGATTGCATTTGCCTGCAGTCGTTTTCAAGGGTATTTTTTTGCAAAGCCGCTCAAAGAGAAGGAGGCGATTGCGCTGCTACAGAAAGGAATTGACGTAAATCTTTTCGATAGACGTAACCAATTGCGTTGAGCTGATTACACAGGTCGGTTGGCACAATGTTTAAATCGTCGCAGAGTGCTTCAAGTGAAGGATAGGCGTCCCTTAGTTTGGTATTGATGAAACTTAACAGAATATACGGATCGTTTGGAATCATGTATTGCCTCCTAGGCGTTTCGGTTTAAAGGTGTATTCTTGCGAAACAATTTTCACAATGGTGTTTTTAGCCGACTGTTAGTTACGCTATCGTTTTGGATGAGTGCATATTGTGAAGATGGCGTGCTTTGACGCAAATTTGCTTTTTCCTCACATACGGATATGATACAATGAAAATGAAGCTAGCGTTTGTGAATATAAAGATGGTACAATCGACCAACATCGAACCTAATTTGTTGACGATGCAGAATATGAAAACTGATGGAGTTATGATGCAGCAAATATCATTGAAAAAAACATTTGTAGCCCTTATGATTATTTCAGGGCTTTTACTTTTTATATTATTATACCGCATATCCTACTATGAAAAAACGGTTGTTTCTTATAATGGTTATGTGAGCACCAGCATTGCCATGGTCTCTTCGCTGGATGAAATCGAAAAACACTATTACAAATACTTTGTCATTGCCGATATGCATCGCGACATACGCGATATGATTGACGGTGAAATTGAAAACCTTCGAACAGCCTTGAATCGTGCAGAACAAAATGGTATTTATGACGCTGAAATTGACACGGGCAATGTAACGATGATCGCAAAGCTAACGGATGATCTGGAGATGCGGATGAAAGACGATGCAACCTTTGATGAAAGGCTGATCGCTTCGACCTTAGACGACATTGAACAACTAAAAGCATATATTGCCAGAATTCGTCAGGATTCAATCGTCGTCATACGTGAAAATAATGTAAAATCAGGCTTCTTGAATGGGATTATGGTTGTTTATGATCTTTTGATACTCGTTTTGATTTTTATTATAGTCGATATGCAGCTTTTAAAGCCGCTAAAAAAATTCAGCGGCATTATTGATGATCGTTTGGCAAACAATGAAATGTCACCCCCTAAGATCGAGATGGGCATGCGACATGAGTTGGGCATTTTTGCAGAAAAATTAAATCATTTTACAGAACGGCTCTCAATGATTACAGAGCTCAATTCTAAAATATATGCCCAAAAAGATTTTGACGAAGTGATGGACTTTGTCTTCCGTGCCTGTAAACCTTTTTTGCCTTATAATCGATTTGCAATCGCCATTATTACAGAGGACGGTCAGTATATTCGAGCACTTCGAGCGAGAGCGGACTACACGGCACTGATGGGACGCAATTATCAGGAACCGCTTTCACGATCGTCAATAGCCGATGTGATTCGCAGTCGTAAAATTAGAATTATCAACGATTTGGAAGCTTATCTTGAATCGCATCCAAAATCCGAATCGACAAAAATTATCCTGGAAGAGGGCATTCGAGCATCAATGACAGTGCCGCTGCTGGTAGATCAGCAGGTCATTGGCGTCATCTTTTTCTCATCAAAACACAAAGATGCCTATAATGAAGCCCACATGCAGTTTGTAGATAGTTTAACCACATCGTTGGCCATTGCCTTTGAAAAGAGTTTTGTCTTTGACGATCTCATTTTGGCTTCTGTGAAAGGCTTCGCTAAAATTGTAGAATCGAAAGATTACGTGACGGGCAATCATATTGATCGCATGAGCATTTATGCAAAATTTGTTGCGGAGTGCCTATACAATGATGCTTTGTACGTTCAGCAGGTTGATGAGTCGTACATTGATAAAATTCTTAAATTCAGTCCGCTGCACGATATTGGAAAAGTAGGCATAAGCGAAGCGGTTTTAAATAAACCCGGAAAATTGACGGCAGAAGAGTTTGCCGTTATTAAAAAGCATACACTCATTGGATTTGATGTTTTGGTGAATATGACGGCAGGGATGTACGTCGATCGAAGTGATTACTTCAAGATTGCACGCGAAATCGCCAAGTCTCATCATGAGCATTATGATGGGACGGGGTATCCAGATGGGCTTTCTGGGGAGCAAATTCCACTTTCTGCACGCATTGTTGCAATAGCGGATGTCTTTGATGCCCTGACCAACGTAAGGCCATACAAAGAGGCTTACAGCTTTGAAACAGCTTGGGCAATGATTGTAAAAGGTCGCGGAACACATTTTGATCCGATGATTATTGATAGCCTAGCCCGTCATTTTGATGCCTTTAGTGCGCTGTACGAGCGCCTTAAGACTGTATGAATCAAATTGCCGAAAAACTATTTTTTAAAAACAATTTCAAAAAGAGTTGCTTAAAAGAATAAACCGACCCCTAAAAGCGAAGCTTAAAGACGACGCTTTTGGAGGCCGGTTTTATAATAATTAAAAATCAGCAATAGGCACGGGGCCGCGAACCACGCGGCGCTTGATTTTCAAACATCCTTCGAGATCAGGTGTAATGCGCCACTCAATTAAGGCAATCTCACCATTTTCGATTTCGATGCCCGTGATGTTTCGCGGATGAATGCAGCAGCCCGTATTAAAGTAAGGGCGTTCATTCTGTTTTGGGAATTTTGGCCGATGTGTATGCCCTGCGATCAATAGTTTGTCATTTAATGCAAGCCATTTATTGTAATTGCGTTCAATCTTGTGACGTTTGTGAACGTTTTTCGCAGGACTGGCTGGGTTGTGAAAACCGACGACATGCAGGTAACGCCAAAAGTGGCGGTTGAGGAATTTCATGACCGGCCAAATTTGATCATTGATAAAATCACCTTGGTGACCATGAACGACGAAGATTTCACGATTGCTTTCGGCATGATGTATGACAATGCCTTCGTGAACTTTAATATTCGGGAAGAGATGATCGGTGAAAGAAGTGTATTCATCATAAAAGGAAAAGAGCATTTGTTCAATGTGATGCTGATGTTTAAAGGCGATATTGTGATTGCCGTAGAGCATGATAAATCGCTGCTGATCAAAAAAAAGTCTCAGTAGAATGTAGACATCGCTGTGTGCATAGCGAATAACTTCAAACTTGCTGTGTTCCCAGAGTTCGTCACCATCACCGACTTCGACATAGGTAAAACCGTTGGCGTAATAATATTTTAATGCGTAAAAATACAGGTTCTGATTGTGAGCGAATTCGTCAGAAAGACTGTTGTCGCCCCGATGAACATCACTGAAAAAGATGAGTTTGGTCGTGTTGTCAATGGTAAAGTGCTCTGCATGTTCATATGCCTGATTTAAACGTTTTAATGTAAACATATTTTGCCTCGTACTTTCCAATTGACACTGTAAAAGTCTTAAGCATCCCGATAAATAGCATCAATGGCACCTTCGTGATACAAATCGTACAGTGTCTTGATAATGGTGAGATCAAGTTTGCCATTGTCGGCATCATGATCTAAGATGGCTTTAACCTCTTCAAAAGATAGAGCCCTACGATAAGGGCGATCAGAGTAGAGTGCATCGAAGATATCTGAAATAGCGACAATGCGTGTTTCAATGCCAATTGCATCTCCTTTTAACCCGTAAGGGTAGCCTGATCCATCGAGTTTCTCGTGATGTGAACGGACGATTGGCACACAGTCTTTCAGTGTCGAAATGGGCATAATGATATTAGCGCCGGATTCAGAATGCTCTTTCATGACTTCAAATTCTTCATAAGTGAGTCTCCCGGGTTTGTTTAAGATGACTTCAGGCGTGGCGACTTTACCAATATCATGGATAATGGCGCCGATCTCAATATTGTGAATTTGCGGCTCACTTAGGTTCAGGCGCTTGGCAAGTGCGATGGCGAGGTCTGCAACGCGCCTCGTATGCCCGTCAGTATAATGATCTTTTGCTTCGATCACATTGGATAAACTGAGAACCAGTTCGAGAACGTTGTCCATCTCACGATTGAAATCACGTCTTAAAAGCTCGTAAAGTCTTGAAATTTCTTGATTTTTCTTCTCGATGACAGTAATTTTTTGATGCAGAGCTGTTTCGAGTTCTGTTTTTTCAATACCATTCTGAATAATTTTTATCAATTCATTGTTATCCCAAGGTTTTTCCAGGTAATAGTAAAGACCTAAATCGTTAATACTGCGGATTGCGCTTTCTTTGTCGGAATAGCCGGTTAGCAAAATCGTAATAATATGCGGCTGCATTGTTTTAATCGCGGAAAGCAGCTCTAGGCCGTTCATGCCCGGCATGATGAAATCTGAAATGATCAAATCAATATGTTCGTTTTTGACAATGGAGCTGTTTAAGACATCAGAAGGGCTATTAAAAGTATAAACGGCATAATCCAGCATGAGCTCGATCAGAGTCGCAAGGGTGTTGGTAATCATGGGTTCGTCGTCGACGATGATAATTTTACGCATGTTAGTGCTCCTGTTTTCTGCGAGTTTAAGTTAGTGGCAATTAATGCCCGGATTGGGGTATAATAAGGCTGTAAGCTAAATATATTTTAACACAGAATAATTGATGAGGGCTATTATGAAACACACGATTAAACGAAAAATTGAGCGTTCCATGTTTATTGCCAATCTGTTGACACTTATCATCATTTTTGCAATCATCGTTCCGGTTTTCCTGTTGACATTATACCCTGTGACATACTTTATAACCAAGTCAGCGACAGATGATATCGTCAAAAGATATGAAGCGACACGTGAGAGTACAACATCGAAGGCGATGATCAATCAGGCATTTACAATGAACTATTCCATAGAGGAAATCATTCAAAACCTTGAAAGTGAGAATGCTGTTGCAATGGAGATGCCGGAGGGGATTGCGATTGATGATTCGGCGGTGATCGTCGTGGAAAGCGACAATGACGTCAAGCGATTGATGCTGATCTCAGGCGAAATCTATAATAATATCAACGATTTTCTCGAAGCCTATATGGTTAATATGGATATTTGCAATATTACAGTGACTGTTGATGATCGGATGCTCAGCTTGACAAAATCTGAAGAAATTGATACGAATGGCAAAGTGTATGCCATGATTAATACGCATCGGAAACGGATGCCCATCGTGAATGCTGACGGGAATCAAATTGGTGAACTCAGTATTGCAATGGACCCGCAGCTGCTCCAGATTATTTTAGTGCCCTATATTGCGACGCTTATCGTCATGTCGCTGCTTTCCATTCTCATTGTTAAAATTGTCAGCATGATGATGGCAAAGGGAATCATGCGGCCTCTCAGTCAGCTCAATAGTCAGTTGAAACGCATTGCAGCGTATCAAATCAATGAAGTGAGTCACTACACACTGGGTATCAAACGGCCACCGGAAGAAATTGCAGAGATGATCGCAAGTTCTAATGCTATTCATGATAAATTTAGAACGCTGCAAAGTACACTTGAAAATCAAAATGAAGAACTGACTGTTCAAAACGAAGAACTTGTGAAGAACCGTGAAATCATCGAAACGCAGCAAAAGCAGTTGATACAGAACGAAAAAATGGCTTCAGTCGGTCAAATTACCGCCGCTATTGTGCATGAAATCAATACGCCAGTCGGTGCTATTCGAAGCAACGCGCAAATGGCCGATATGATTCTTGGCCAATTTGAGCACAGCGAGGATATAACACGTATGCAGCAGCAGGCAGGCAAGATAAAAACGACCAACCAAATGGTGATTGAAGCCGCAGATCGCGTGATTGAAATTATTCGCAATATCAAACAGTTTTCTCGGATTGATCAGTCTAATTTTCAAGCTGCAGATTTGCGTGAAGGTATCGACAGCGTCCTGCTGCTGACGTCGAATTTGTGGAAGAGCCGTATTGAAATCATCAAAACGTATGAAGCGCTTCCCGCCGTTATGTGTTATGCTTCACTGTTGAATCAGGTATTTATGAATATCATCACCAATGCGATTGATGCCATAGAACGTACGGGACATATTTGGATCAGGCTATATCAGGAAGAGGCAAACGTCATTGTTGAGATAGCAGATGACGGCATTGGTATGCCGGAAGGCGTCATGGAAAGGATATTTGATCAGGGGTTTACGACAAAACCCATTGGCAAAGGCAGCGGCTTGGGGCTTGCACTCAGTCAGGATATTATGGCGAAGCACAATGGCAGCATTACTGTAGAAAGCACAGCGGGAGAGGGAACCACGTTCAAGGTGATTTTACCTTTTGCCACTGAAGAAACGTTTAAAGCGCATTAAAAAAACCGATACACGCATATTGTCACACATATGAGCCTATGTGTTTGCATAAGGTGTATCGGGGGCATAAGCAGATACATTAAACACGGTTGTGTTTAGTAAAACTCATGAGTAAATCTCGGCACGCGATCCCGTCAATAAGCGGTTTCGGAATGCCTTGGATACCCATTGCCGCACCGAGCAGCATGCCGATGAGCATACCGCGTGCTGCTGAATCGCCGCCTGCGAGCACATTGGCGCGCATGGCGCCCATGAAATCGTCAGGATACTCTAAAACGATAACCAGTGCGCTTGGCAGGGCAAAAGCCATGGCGCAGCTTTGACCTATTGTACGAATGCTGTCAGTGGTAGCGGCGCCCAGATGCTTGCGTGCGAGTGCCAGCCATTTGGCGCCGTCTTCATGTGCCGCAGCAATTTCATCGAGCGATTCGACTAACGTTTTGCCGATGACGAGTTCCATGAGAACGCAGGTGATGAAATCAGCTGCTGACAGTAGAGCAGGTGAATCATGCGTCATGCGAATGGCATCATGTAAATCGTCAAAGAGTGCTATGTCGTCGAAATGATATGTAATCAGCGGGGCGCACATGACAAAACCGCCAAGGTCATCTGAAGCAGAACCGGTTTTGAGGCCGGACTTTAGCAGCGGCAAACTGTCTTTTGTCGCTTTGTCGAGATAACCTTCGTAGTTTGACATCATATGCAGCCAATGCTGACGGTATGTTTCAAGCTGAAAGCCTTCACTAGAAGCAATACTTCTTAGCATTAAAAGTGCCTGATCGCCATAATGCGTCTGAGTACCTTTCGGCTTATTTTGATGGAAAGTATGTCGGACTGTTGGCCTGTATGCAGTATAATCTGAAAATGCCTCTCGTATTTGGCCTATATCATAAATCCAATGTGCAGGCAACGCAAAGGAATCACCAATCATTGCGCCGAATAAAAGACCTCTCAGTTTATCCATACAGTCCTCCTTGTGACGTATCGTCAATAAGTGTCAAAAGGTTTCGCTGAATTTTACTGTAATTGCGATTGACATCTTTCTATTTTTTGAAATTTACCAAGTTGAGTTCGGTTTCACTATAGCGAGCAACCGTGTAAAGCGTGTCTGAAAGTCTGTTGATAAATTTCATGAGTGCCTCCGGAACGGGTTCTTGTTCCGCAAGTGTTAGCATTCTGCGCTCGGCTCTTCTGCAGATTGTCCTTGAGACGTGCATGGAAGCGCTAAAGAAATTGCTGCCCGGAATAATGAATTGAAAGACTTCATCGCGATTCATTTTATCGAGATAATAATCAATAGTCTGTTCGAGCCAGCGGACATCTTCATCCGTGATTGGCTCGGGAAACTGGCTTGAATCCTTTGTGGCCAGCATACCGGCAACGTTAAAAAGAAGGCGCTGAATGCGGAAGAGCGCTTCTTTGACAGAAGCATCGCGACAGTATTGTCTCGCGACACCAATAGAGGCGTTGAGTTCATCAATTGTTCCGTAACTTTCAACACGGATGTCATTTTTCGGGACGCGGTGACCATCGTATAAGCTCGTTTGTCCCTTATCACCTGTCTTCGTGTATATTTTCATAAAATAGCCTCCAACAATACATTTTATATTTCCTCTTATAACCTTTTTTCAGAAATCTAATCGCAGAAATCATATTTTTGCAAAATGCTGTATACAAAATGTTATAATAGAGAGAGGTGCCGCAGTGAAGATCGTGGCAAGCAATTGGGACGTATTTGAGGGGTGAAGAATTGACGAAGAAAATAACAAAAGGGCTGATAAGCCTTGGATTTTTAGCAGTTGGTCTCAGTATGGCATTACATGGTCAAATTGGCAGGGGCGGTGCGACGATTACCCTTGCCGTTGCAGGGATGTACTGGGTTGAATACCGTGAGGGCATGCGCTATTTTGATGCAATTTTACAGCGTATTTTTGTATGTGTTTCATTGGATACAGTGGATGAGCTGACAGAGAATTTATCTAAACAAATGATCTATCGCCAAATCGCCAAAGAAGTTTCGGCGATGACGACACTATTGACCGCTTATTACAGTGGACAGTTTGAGATGGTTCGGAATGATCAGCAGGTATATTATGTGAAAAGGCTTCGACGCTGGCATGAAGCGATGGTATTGCACGCGAAGTTGGCATTAGGTGAAATATTGGATGAAACAATGCAGACTAAGATAAAGCGTCTGAAGTCCGAGGCGACAGATGCAATAGAGATCCGCAATATTGAACTGCTGACATTAAAATCGGAAACAATAACCATCGAGTCAGTCGCATCATTGCGTCAGATGGACAACAGCAATCTGCATACGGCTGAACTCAGCAGCCTGATGGCGACACTTGCAGATAATCCAAACAGACAGCGCACGTATCAGAAATCAGCGAATAATTTAGCACCAGAAACTTTTATATATCATCCGATAGAGGAGGTTTAAATGGCACAGTTGGAAAAAACGCTCGTCATTATCAAGCCGGATGCTGTAAAACGAGGGTTAATCGGTGAAATCATCAAACGCTATGAGGCAAAACAGCTGACAATAACAAAGATGATGATGCTGACGCCTTCACGAGACACGCTGGTAAAACACTATGCCGAGCATGAAGGCAAATCTTTTTTTGAAAATTTACTGGCTTTTATGATGTCAGGCGACGTCGTCGTCATGACGATTACGGGGCCAAATGCTGTTGCGCAGGTTCGAAAAATCAATGGTGCAACAAAGTTTTTAGACGCTGAAATGGGGACGATACGCGGCGACTATGGCGTGGATATTACGGCGAATCTCGTACATGGGGCCGATTCAACTGACAGCGCAAAGAAAGAGATAGATATTTGGTTTGGACTTTAAGGGGTTAGCAATGGCGATGAACTAGGAGGCACAGGATGCAATTTTCCAAAATCGAAGCGATTAAGAACAGACGCTCTGTTAGAACCTTTACAGCAGAGGCGCTGTCTCAGGAACACGTCGCTGAAATCAAGCAGTATCTGCATCATATTTACTACGAGATGGGGCCGTTTGGTAATAGAGCAGAATTTTATTATTCCAGAGTTAGCAACAACATTACCTCAAAAGGAGAAAAAATAGGGACTTACGGCGTTGTTAAGAATGCATCTGCCTATATTATTTCAGCATGTAAAGACACCCGTGAACATCTGATTGATCTGGGTTATCTGTTTGAAAAACTCATTATCTTTATGCAGCATTTAAACATCGGAAGCTGTTGGCTTGGCGGAACTTTCAAGCGCAACTTATTTTATGAGAAGTTTGATATTCACACGAGCAAACTGATCCCGGCGATTTCGCCAATTGGCTATGCAAAGCCCGGTCAGCGCCTTATTGAAACGACAATGCGAAAGATGGCGCAGTCTGATACGCGATTACCATGGGAAATGCTTTTTTTTCAAAATGATTTCAGTTTGCCGCTCAGTCACGAAGCGGCCGGTGTTTACGATATGGTCTTTGAAATGGTGCGAAGAGGGCCGTCGGCTTCAAATAAGCAGCCTTGGCGCCTCGTTTATGATCGCGAAAAGAACTGTGTTCATTTTTTCTTGGCACATACACCTAATTACGGCAATAAACTCAATTTTGATATGCAGTATTTGGATATTGGCATTGCCATGTATCATTTTGAAGCTTCCGTAACGGAAATGGGCCATGATCTCAAATGGGTGACAACTGAAATGCCGCCCATCAAAGTGCCGGATGAGCATTGTGAATTTGTTGCAACAGCATGTCTGTCATCTTATTAATGCTGCTGTATGAGAAGCGCGTTAAAGGATAGTCAATCATGACAAAACCATTTGAAAGGGAATGCGGCTATTGATGCAAAAGTATGAAACTGACGCAAACGCGTTATTGAAAGCAGCAGAGACCAATCGTGCAGAAGGAATGCAACCGTCTGAACCATATAGGGTTGAGCTTATAAATATGCTTGAAAACCATCTGCCGGCGTATGATGATGAGGCAGTTGCTAAAAAACGTATCATAACATTTTTAAAAGAAACACAACAGCCGTTTGGCAAAACGAATTTGGCGGGACATATCACTGCTTCTGCGTGGCTGATTAATTCGGCGGGCACCGAGGTACTGCTGACCCATCATTATAAGCTCAATCGTTGGTTGCAGCTTGGTGGGCATACGGAAATCGGTGAGACGATTATTGAGGCCGCCCGTCGTGAGGCATTAGAAGAATCAGGGCTGACTGATATCCAATTGGTGAGCGATGCGATTTTTGATCTTGACGTTCATGAAATTCCGACTTATCGTATGACGCCGTCACATATCCATTATGATATCCGCTTTATGTTTATGGCAGATTCAAAGGCCAAAACGACAGTCAATCGTGAATCTAAACAGCTCAAGTGGATACCGATTGATCAAGTGGCAATATATACCCGTGAATGGAGTGTTCTGAGAATGGTTCAAAAAACACCGGGATTTCTTAAGAACAAATAACGGCAATTGATGCCGCCTGCGAAAATGACGTTGAAACCCAACGTCATTTTTAGTATAATATTACATAATAACGAATAAAAATGCATTCGAGGTGAACAATATGATAAAACGCGTTTATGTTGATGGTCAACATGGTACAACAGGACTAGAAATTCAAAAGTATATTGAAAGACATCCGCATTTAACACTTGTTGAAATGCCGTATGAACAGCGACATGACCCGTCTGTGCGAAAAAAGATGCTAAATGACTGTGACATTGCTATTTTGTGTCTTCCGGATGTGGGGAGCCGGGAAGCGGTGTCGATGATTGAAAACAATCAAGTGGTCGTCATTGATACCAGTACTGCTTATCGAACGGATGATGCGTGGTGCTACGGCTTACAAGAATTATCAGCGGTGCAGGCTGAAGTGTTGAAAACATCAAAGCGCATTGCCAATCCGGGATGTCATGCAACGGCTGCAATTTTACTGATTAAACCCTTGATTGAAGCGGGGGTTCTCGATTCGGAAAGTGTGCTGAAACTCTATTCGATTACAGGGTATTCCGGCGGCGGGAAATCAATGATTAATGAATTTGAATCCGGCAATACGCTGCCGCCAAGGCATTATGCAATGACACTGAATCATAAGCATATCCCAGAGATGATGAAGCACTTGGGGCTAAAACGCAAACCAATGTTTATGCCTGTTGTGGGTGCCTATAAGCGTGGTATTGTCTTAAGTATGCCATTAGAGGGTGAAGAGCTGAAAAAAAAGGCAGATCGCGAGGCGCTGCTGGCAATTTACCAAGCGTATTATAAAAACTGCGAGTTTGCAAAAATTGGTTTAAACGATACCGGCGTTTTAAATGCTGAGACAATTGACTTTGGCAATCGATTCGAAATAGATGTTCACGGCAATGAAACGCAGTTCCTCTTTACTATTAAACTCGATAACTTGGGAAAAGGCGCCAGTGGTGCAGCGATCCAAACGTTAAATTTTATGTATGGCTGGCCGCTTAAAATGGGTATATAAATGAGAAACCGCTCATTAAGAATTAAGGTGTCAATAGAGCGCCTAGCGGTGTGAATGACAGTGACTGATGTGGCTTTACGACGTCAAATGGGATTTTTAGGGGGCTGTACGTGTTTAGGGTGTTGGTATATGATGAGGCGCAATATATTAGGTCAAAAGTGATTCGAATCTTAAAAACCTTTAAGATTGATGTGATTGAAGCTGGCTCACAGGCACAACTGAATTATTTGTCAAACGAAAACGGTTCGCGGTTTGATCTGATTTTAGCAGATGTCAATTTTGATTCTGACGGCGTTTCCAAGTGGCTTGAAAATTATATGGCAAACCATCCGTTTACACCACTCATAATCTATACTTCATCTGTAACGCGCGCGACACTGGTGAGCGGCTTAAAACTGGGCGCTAAGGATTATATTCTGAAGTCCAGTGATGATGATGTCTTTGTTGAAAGGGTTATGAAAAATTTGCAGGCTGGCGAAAGTGCTAAGACGGAAGAAGTCTATCTGAACCAGATCGTCTTTGACTTAAACACTTACTTGTCGGGAGAGCTCAGAAAGGCGCAAAAGGGTAGATACGAGCTGAGTATTGGTCTCAGCGTAATTCAGCCCATTGGTGAAAACATCACTGATAAGGATCTCAATTATGAAGAAGGCTCACGGATTATCAATCGCATTCGCCAGCATTATTGGGATACCGATCTGCTGATCCAGTATGGACCGCGTGGTTTCGTCAGTTTTTTTCCTTTTTGCGGTATTAATGAGACTGAAATTGTCGACGGTAAATTAAAGATGCTCTTTGCGACCATGCAGGAAAACAATGCAAACTTAAAGGGGTTTGCATTGATGAATACATTTGTTACCTATCCTAAAGACGGTATTGACCAGCAGAGCATTCTTGATAAAATGGGACGATTGCTGAAACAATAATTGATCGTGTGAAGCATTGATGATCACGTGGTACGGCGTACGAGACTACCAAAAACCTCGCCAAAGGGTGCACGAATAACGAGGTCGGCTCTGCCATCATAAGGTGTTTCATCACGATTGATCAGCACAAGGCGTTTGCCTCTGTAGTACTGCAAAAATCCAGCGGCAGGATAGACGACCAGAGATGTGCCGCAGACGATGAGCAAATCGGCACCGGCAATGGCCTTGATGGCACCACTGACGACATGATCATCAAGACCTTCCTGATAGAGGACAACGTCTGGTTTTAAGTTTCCACCGCATTTGGGGCATGTTGGCACTAATGATGACTGTTCGGATAAAATAGTGGCAGTATAGGGCGTGCGGCAATTAATGCAATGGTATTTAGCAAGTGTGCCATGTAATTCGAAAACATTTTTAGATCCGGCCATTTGGTGGAGACCGTCGATATTTTGGGTAATAATAGCATCAAGCATCCCTTCGCGTTCTAAAGATACCAGCGCATGATGTCCTTTGTGAGGCTGAATATCCGATTTGAGGAGATAGGTTTTGAGAAATTTGTAAAAGAGATCCGTATGATCGAAGTAAAAGTCGCGACTTAAGACCTCTTCTGGTCGAATGCCTTGAAAATCGATTTTGTAGAGACCGTCTTCCGACCGGAAATCAGGGACATTACTTTCGGTTGATGTGCCGGCACCTCCGAAAAAAACGGTTGAGTGTGATTCTTCAATCCATGCGGCGAGTTGTTTGATTTTGTCCATAGTTCACCTCCAGCAGCGAATCGGCGTGCCGCTGCATGCAATTAAAACGAAGTATAATATCGTATTTGTATTCATTGATTGACTCTATTATAATGAAATTGTCTGGATTTGTAAATTAATCCTAAGTTTAAAAAATGCCCTCTCGTTTGATAACGTATTCGAAAATGAAATCGGATGTTGTTGACAAGGCGAACATGAACGATGTCGTTATTTAAAATGTTTTTCATACACGTGAAGGTGTTTGCCGAAAAGAGAATATACAAGGATAAATTTAAGCTTAAATTTGTCCTTGTTTTTATTTGTATACATAAAAACATAGGCAATAGACATTTACATGGCGCAATTGATTAAATAATTGAAGGAACTTCACCGTAAAACTGGGTAAAACTTTGTTGGCGTGTAATGAGGATTTTATGAAATGGCGAATGCCGCTGCAATATTTTCATTTCGAAGACATTGAAATTTAGAGATTTATGAGACATTTTAGTAAAAAAACATTACAATAGAAATATGAAATGTAAAAATATTTACTAAAATTTCGATAGATGAAAGGAGTTTTAAATGGCGACAATAAAAGAGATTGCAGCAAAAGCCGGGGTATCCTCTGCAACGGTATCTAGGGTACTCAATTATGATGAGACACTGTCGGTTTCGGAAGAAAAGCGGCAGCTCATCTTTGAGATCGCCGAGGCACTCGCTTATACGCCGCCGAGAAAAAGACGCAGTAAGCGATCGAGAAAAGCTTTAAAGATTGGGCTTATTCACTGGTATTCAATGTCACAGGAGCTTGATGATCCTTACTTTATGTCCATTCGGCTTGGTATTGAGCGATTGTGTTATGAAAATGGTATTGAGATGATTAAGATCTTTAAACCGGATGCGTTCGATTTCAGATCCCTTGGCAATATTGACGGTTTCATCGCCATAGGCAAGTTCACGAATTCACAGATTAAGCGGTTTGAGGAAGTCTGCAAGCATATGGTTTTTGTAGATTCTTCACCTGAAGAGGCACTTTATGACAGTGTGGTTATTGATTTTGAACGCGCGATCGTCGAAGCGCTGGATTATTTAATGAAAAATGGGCATCAGCATATTGGCTACATGGGTGGTCGAGAGTATATCGGTAAAGAACGGATTGTATTGGGCGAACGTCGAGAGGCGGTATTCAGGCATTATATGGCTGATGCAGGACAACTGGATGAAACGTGCATTCACATTGGCACATTCGTTGCAGAATCAGGTTATCGATTGATGAAAGATGCACTTTCGGAGGAAACGAATCGTCCCACGGCCTATTTGATTGCCAGTGATTCCATGGCGATAGGCGCACTGCGGGCTTTACATGAGGCGGGTATTGCGGTGCCGGAAGAAGTGAGTATCATTGGTTTTAATGATATTCCCACATCGAAGTATACATCACCGCCGCTTACGACCGTGGGCGTTTATAAGGAATTCATGGGTGAAACGGCCGTTGAACTTTTGCTGGAACGCCTTAATAAAAAGCGCGTGATCCCTAAAAAGGTCATTATACCAACGGTGCTGCGGATACGGGAGAGTACGAGAAAAATTAAATAGTCTCAGATTGAATCACCACAGTCTTTTGCTTAGAAGTTTCTCCTTGCAAAGTTTTCTTATTACGAAACGTCACAGGGCGATGCATATGGAGATGCACATGTATGTCCCAATAAAAAAGCTATCACAATGTGCATAATGAGCATTGGGATAGCCTTTTTGTTTTTTGTTTTTTGACGATTGCATTAAGGACGTTCGAATGCAGAAACGAGTTCTTCGAAAATCTCCGGCACTGTAGACATGCGATCTACTTTGTAGACGTTTTCTCCGGAGAAGATAAGCCCTTCATCAACATTGCCGTTGACGGCATTGACTAAAGCTTGCGAAATACAATAAGGTGTTGTTTTGATATCACAGGTTTTCAAGCAATTGATGCACCGTTTAATCGGTGGTCTGCTGCCTGAAGCAACGGCATCTATAAAGGGATTGCCAATGGCCCTTCCGGGAAGGCCGACAGGACTGATAATGATTTGGACATCTTCTTTCTGCGCTTGAATATAGGCATCTTTAAAGTGCTGGTGTGCATCGCATTCATCTGTTGCGACAAAACGCGTTGCCATTTGAACGCCATCGCCGCCGGCTTGAAAAACAGCTTTCATATCATTGCTGTCAAAGATGCCGCCTGCGACGATAATCGGTATTTTACGGTTGTATTTCGCTTCAAAAGGTTTTAAAACCTCTTTGATATCATGGAGTGTTTGAACCATGTCATACTGAGGTTCTAACAGCTCTTTGGGTTTAAAGCCCAAATGACCGCCGGCCTTAATGCCCTCTAAAATAATGGCATCGGGAATGACATTGTAATTGCGATCCCAAAGTTTTGTAATGAGTCCTGCTGCTTTTGAAGAAGAAATGATTGGTGCTATTTTTGTCTTTGTCCCCTTTACCAGTGCTGGAAGTTCTGTTGGCAGTCCGGCGCCCGAGGCGATAAAATCAATGCCTTCTTTGACGGCTTCGACGACGTGTTCTGCATAAGTGTTCATAGCGACCATAAAATTGATACCGACAATGCCGTCCTTTGTCAGTTCTTTTGCGCGTCTAATTTCACGCCTTAGAGCGCGCAGATTAGCTTCAAGCATATTTTCAAGAAAATCAGGTTCTGAAAAGCCAAGATTAACACCTGAAATGACGCCGAGTCCTCCGGCGTTTGTCACTGCGGAAGCAAGTGACGATCTTGTGACGCCAACGCCCATGGCACCGAGGACGATGGGGTATTTAACGGTGAGATCACCGATTTTTAAAGATGGAAGTTTCATTGAGCCTCCTCAATTTACTTTGATTGTCAAACTATCATCTTCTATCTTAATGGAATGTATAGCGGAAAAGCAAGTTTCATTGTAAAATGCTATAAAAACTTTATAATTACTAGATTTTTCTATTAAAAAACCGTAAAATAAGCTGTATAAAGAATTTTATACGGCAAATGATTGTGAATGCTTATTAAAAGTGAGGTTTGAACATGCGGCAAAAGCGTTTGGCTCTTTACAGCATCATCTTTATTACCATAACGCTGTCTTTGGCATGGGTGTTGTTTAGCCACGAAGATCGTGTGACTGAAACAGGTGGGCATCCTTCAATTTATGCATTGATTGATGCGGATAAAACAACACGCCAGGTAGGAACTGAAGGACACGCAGTATTTGAAAATGCACTGCTTGAAACCATGGCTAGTTCGGGTCTTAAGCCGGATGGTGAGAATTATGTTCAAGACTTCGATATGATCGGAATCAGTTATGATGAAGCGCCGACTTTCATGATTCATACAGATTCAGAAACGCTGGATTTTGAAATTATGTCTGATTATCAGACTTATTATAATCAATATTCGGGTGCCATTAATTATACTGGCGACATGTTGTTTTTAGAGAGCAGCTTTTATAGTACGACGCCTGCGCTTTTGTCCGGCAAAATTGTCGTGACAAAATTCAATCAGCTAACAGATGAAATCGTTGCATATGCCAGAGAAAATGGCGTTCGCGGACTAATGATTATGGAGGATACACCGCAGCGTGAGCAACTGTATTTTAATCCCTATTTTGGTCAAAAACGCGCTGACGATCTGTACCTCGCAAAAATCACGAAAGAAACTTATGCCGCATTAAAGGCAATGGCGATCGAAAGGCCTTTAGAAGGTACGGCAAAAAGCGGTCCCGTATCAGGCCGTATTTCAAATGTAACGTTAAAGGTTGGCGATGCTTATCCCGTTTTAACGGGGCATAATATTGTCGGCAAAATCAAAGGAACAGGGCATGGACGCCCAATCGTCTTTTACACATATTATGATAGCATTGGTTACTATCTAGGTGACCGTTATCAAAATGTCATGCAACGTCTGACAGGTGTATCGGCACTTTCTGAAATGATTAAGTATGCAGCTGAGATTGCTCAGAAACCAGCCGGTGATGTGTATTTTGCTTTTGTTGACGGGGGCTCAAGCAGTGACGCAGGCGTTGCAAACTTATTGAAACAAATGCCCGAAGGTAGTGAATTTATTGAAATTGGGGTCATGGGTTTTGCCGGGAGTTCCGATGTCAATATCGGATATCGCAGTGCCAATAATAACGGCAATAAGTTTTCGGCAATACTGGCGAGTAAAGTGAGCCAATATCTTGAAACCTCCGATGTTGTATTGGGGGAGACCGATATTCTCAATACAGATGGCAGCAGTTACTTATTAAATCAGTCTGTTCCATCTATTATCTTAACGCAGAACATCAATATGAGTACCATGTCGCATATTATGGCGCAAGACCGTATTGATATGATGGATATAGATGCATATCAGCGCGGTGTTGATGCGCTGAAAGGGCTGTTAAGTCAAGCTTATTTTAAGCCGAGAGATCTCAATTACATGCCTTATCAGCTTAGAGTGATTGTGTTTTTACTCTGGCTGACTATTGGATTGGCGGCGATTGTTAGCGTGGGCAAACATATGACGACAGGGATCCTCGTAAGAATGTACCGTTCAACCCTTTATCAGCTGCTGCTCAAAGCACTGATCATCATCGTGCCAACAGTCATCATGCTGATTTTGATGCTGTTTATTTTATTGGTGCCAAACGATATTACTAAAGCAGATTATGGCGGACAGTATACGAATTATGTTTTTTCACTGCACATCAGACGCATGATTTACTATGTGATGCAGTTGGTGGGAAATTCAGCTTCATACTTGACGCCGGCACTTAAAACTGCATTATATGTTGGCTTTTTGGAGACACTAAAACGTTTTTTGGCAACGGTGACCATATCAGGTGTTGCAGGTCTGCTCATCGGTATGCACAGGGGGCTTAAAAAGCGAACATTCGGCGATCTCGTCGTGCTCATCCTTTATGCAATACCGGATGTTCTCATTAGTCTTCTTGGTATTTATACCATTATTGTACTCGTCAAACACGGATGGCTTGGTCCCTTTACACCTGAAACGATGCGGATGACCGTGATGCCGATTATTGTAATGTGTGTTGTCCCGATGATTTATATCATTCGCATCATTCAAATGGAAACAGAGCGCCTGATGGCAGAACCATTTATCATGGGTGAAATTGCTAGAGGCGTGCCTCGAAAGCGCATTTTGTGGCATCACGTCCTGCCAATGCTCATTACGTATTTATTGACATCCATGGCTTCAATATTGAGACTGATTATGGTGAATCTACTGGTGGTTGAATACCTTTATGCCTGTGTCGGCGTGGGGGCCTATTTGATTATCAACCGCTATGATCCAACGTATGTACTGCTTATTTCTGTTATCTTGGGGCTGATGTTTATTGCTGCAAATACATTCTTTAGAATACTTAATAACTGGTTTGACCCGATGAGGAGGCAATCGTGATTAAAAAGTATACAAATGGCTTCATGATCGCGGGTATACTCATGTTGTTCGTTACCTTTATCATCATGCTTTTTCCATGGGTATTGACAGATAAGAATCCCTATACGACGAACACACTGGACAGTTATACAGATTCGTCGGGAGCCTTTGTGTTTCGGACGGCACCTTTTGAACCGGATGAAGATTATGTGCTTGGAACGGATGATTCCGGCAGAGATGTCTTAAGCTTTATTCTCTATGGCACGCGACTGACATTGTCCGTTGCTTTATCCGTAACGCTCTTGCGATTTTTGTTCGCACTAATCTTTGGGATCGGTGCCGGTTATGAGCGAACGGCGTCAAAAGTTGTCATTGAACAATTCAATAATGTCTTTAACGGCATTCCCCCGGTACTGCTTTGTATTCTCGTGCTGAGTATTCCCTATTTTAAAACATTTTCAAAATCGGCGTCAACGATGGTGTTTATTGTTGTTTTAACACTTGTAGAGTGGGCGAGAACCGGCGAAGTTGTCCGTGATCGCGTTATACGCATTCGGCAAAAGGATTTTATTAAAAGCGAAATAGCCATTGGCAGACACCCTCTTCAGATTATTTTCAGCAATATTCTGCCGCATTTGCTGCCGGAAATGACTGTGATGTTCTTTATGGAAATTGCACGTGTACTGACTGTACTGATGCAGCTTGGGATATTTAACGTCTATATTGGCAATTTGCGCATTGTCGCTTCAACAGATCAGGGGGTGTTGGTCGGCAAGGCGACGAGTTATGAACCAGAGTGGTCAAGTATGCTCGGTGCTGCCAAAAATACGATCCGCAGTGCACCGTGGATTGTTTTTTCCAGTGCAGCGGCTTTTTTCTTCGTCGTATTGGGCTTCAATTTACTGGGTGAAGGGATTCGCCGAAAACTTAAGCAAATGAAAGTGCTTCAGTTTTCGAAGCGTGAGACGACGGTCGGTGCGATTGTGTTTCTCGTGTTAATTGCGGTGATTACAATGCCGATGGTTACGTCGGGGGCAGCGTATCATGATTTTTCGATGTCGCGTATACCAAGTGTCGCCTTTGATCAGGAAGCGGCACTGCCCGGTAATGAATCTCATAGAACGTATCTTGTAAACCGACTGACCACACTCGGGATTGATCCCGTTCCGGCACTGGAAACCTATGACCAGCCCTATGAATCATTGCGCTATCATTGGATTGAGGCCATTGATGGAGAGATTGGCAATACAGTGATTGAAGGGATTGTACCTTATACGTATCAATCTTTTGAGGGAACAGGCTATGTCTACGATGCTCGACAATCGGATTTAACCAGCCTGTCAAATACGGAGCGTGCTAAAATTAACCATAAGTTTGTCATTATCAATCCGGAGCTCTATGATGAAGCTTATTGGCTGAACTTCTCGGAGAAAGTCTTGCAGGAGACGAATGCACTGGGGATTATCGTACTGGAAGACGAAGCGTCACAGTATTCACGCCTCGGAACACGTGTTGAAGACGGTGTGATCATCGGTATGCCAAAAAAATATGAACGGGCGCTGATGAAGGAACGGATGCATTTGACAGTAAAGAGTCAGCAGGAAGAGGCAGTTCTCACGAACGTCGTCGGCTATATTCAAGGCAATCCCGATATCAATGAACCGGAAGCGATGATTTTGGGATTTGATTTGAATTATGAAGACAGTGAAGAGGGAACGCGGCGTTTTAATTTCGTTATGAACTTCCTGCAAGCGTTAAAAGCCAATGAAGGGCGATTGACAAAGAGTGTTATCCTTATCTTCTGGGATGGCAGTCAATTAGAGGATAACGGTGGGAAAGGCGTTTACTGGGAGCGGTATTATTATCAGATTAAGAATAGCGAATGCTACCTTGATTTGACGCATCTCGATTTTTCACAAGGATTAAATGGTGAAGTGACCATCGACAAACACCTCATATCAGACGCCAAGCCGGTCGCTGCTAACTTTACGAACTTACTTGTCGAAAACATCGAAAATATAAGTGGTCATCCAGATTCTTTTTTAGCGAGACGCACGAAAGAACCATTTTATTACAAATGGGGAATTCCAACAGTCTATCTTAACTATCAGACATCCGAAACAAAAAATGACGGTATTAGCGTTGAAGATTTTGGCAACTTGCTGATTGAATCGCTCGTATTCGAACTGTATTGACGATGCATAGAAAGTTGTCGAATCTTATAAGGTGATTAATCTTATACCAAGAGGGAGATAAAAACATGGCAGAAGCGTTACTTGCATTAAAAGCATATCGCGTATCGCTAAAAATTTCAGATAAGTATCTCGAAGTTATCCGCGGCATTGACTTGAAGCTTGCAAAAGGTGAGGTTTTAGGCATCATAGGAGAGTCGGGCAGCGGAAAGTCAGTCCTTTTGAAGACCATGCTTGGGTTAATGGATTATGATTCTTATCGCGTCGATAGTGGTACATTGCTTTATGAAGGGGAATCTATGCTGGAGCTGCCAATAAAGAAGCGGTATCAGATTCTTGGCAGATCGATTGCTTATATTTTTCAGAATCCTAAGCAGTCGCTGTCACAGCGCAAAACGATACAGTACCATTTTAAAGAGCAGTTCAAAGTACTGGGCAAACCTTATGATGCATCCTATGTAAAACAATTGTTGTCAGATGTCGGTATTGAAAATCAAACGACATTGCTAAAACAATATCCTTATCAACTCAGCGGGGGACAAGGACAGCGTATCGCACTTGCGCTTGCGCTCGTTGCACAGCCCAAAGTGATTATTGCCGATGAACCAACCAGTGCAATTGATGCGACATTGAAACTGAAAATGATGAAATTGCTTAAGCAAATCAATGAAAAATATGGGACTGCTATGATTATTGTAACGCATGATTTTGACGTTATTCACCATATAACACAGCGCGTTGTGGTGATGTATGGCGGGCTTGTCATGAATGAAGGGGATACACAGGCGCTGATGAAAGCATCAGTGCACCCGTATACACGCGGGCTCATCACCTGTGCTGAATCGCTGAAAGACATGTCGTCAACGCTTTATGAGCTTTCTGGCTATCCGCTGAACCCTTTAAATTTTAAAGAAGCCTGTCCATTTGCTGAACGCTGTGAACGCAAAACGATAAGCTGTGAAGCGATGGTTCCGATTATGGAGACTTATCGGGGTGAGCGCTATCGATGCTGTCACCCGTATCTGGATGCAAATGACGGAGGATTAGCCCATGCATGAACGCATTTTATTGATTAACCATCTCAGAAAACAATTTTTTGTAAAGCCAAATTTGCTTAAGCGCGGTCATCTCATTGATGCGGTTAAGGACGTCAGCATGACGGTTTACCGAGGCGATATATTGGGCATTATTGGTGAATCGGGTTCAGGTAAAACGACGCTCGGTGAAATGATTTTAAAACTGCAAGCACCGACAGCAGGTGAACTGATCTTTGACGGCATTGGCATGCCTTTTCGCAAAGATGTTCAGATTGTCATGCAGCAATCTAATGAAGTGTTTGACCCGCTTTCATCTGTGGAAAAAATTTTGCGCACGGCTATCAAACGGCATCATAAACTCACCAAGTCAGAACAGGATGAGCGTATTGAAGCCCTGTTGTCTTCAGTGGGGATGTCGCCTGTTGACAAAATAAAGAAGATCAATCAGTTTAGCGGCGGGCAGCTGCAGCGCGTTTGCATTGCGAGGGCGCTAGCGGTTGAACCGAAACTCCTGTTGCTCGATGAGCCCGTATCGGCACTTGATGTATCGGTACAGGGACAAATCATTAATCTGCTGATGAAGCTGCACGCACAGCAGGATTTGACATACATTATTATCAGCCACGATCTAAACGTGATTAAACATATGTGTAACCGCATCGCGGTTATGAAAGATGGCGAGATGGTTGAACTGTCCGATAAGGAAACACTTTTTACAGCGCCGAAACATGCTTATACAAAGCAATTGATTGCCAATTTTACGCTTTAACCATAACAGGGAATACTTGCTGAATGCCCCCTTATGCGATCATATTAATGGGGAGTCAATTGCCGTCAATATTGAAACTTGACAGTACTTGGCAAATAGCGTACAATAACGATGTTAATGATTTGGCACGTATCTGCATGGCTATAATGCCAAGCGATATTTGGCCATTGAATATGAAAGACGCAGTAATACACGAATGCAAGCAGCTGACATGTATAGGCTGAAAGGAGTGATGTTATTATGACAAAATTTAAAATGGTGATTTTGGCGTAACGAAATAATGCCTTGGCAATTGCCAAGTGATGGATTAACCTTTCAGCATGGTTTTTGATGCACGATGGGAATCGTGTTTTATTTTTAATTAATCGGGACAAAATACGTCCCATGCATGGAGGCGAAATGATAAACAATAAAGAACATATGAACAGAAGAGAAATTGAGAAGAAGGAACTTGAGACAATTAAAATTGACGGCAATATCGGTGAAACGGTTCAGAACGGGGCAGGCTATAGTGCTCCTGAGACATCGTTGCAGGAAGGTAGAGTCATCTATAAAAATAGAGGACACTACCGTGTACAGACTTCTGATCAAGTATTTGATGCAGTGCTTTCGGGTCGTTTCAAGTATGAAACGGTAGGCAACATTGATTTCCCCGCAGTTGGTGACTGGGTTACTATTTTCCTAGTGGACGGTCATTGCCGAATCGAATCTGTAAAGCCAAGGCGAAGTGTTTTTGTTCGCAAGCAAAAAGACACAGGCGGTAAAAAGATGGCAGGCGGCGTGGGTACGACCCAAGAACAAGTTATTGCAGCAAATGTCGATAAAGCGATTATTGTGACAGGCTTGGACGGTAATTATAATTTGAAGCGCATTGAACGCTTTATAACGCTTGCCTACAACAGTGGTGCCAAGCCTATAATCGTCATGAGTAAGCGCGACTTATGTCCCACGCCGGAAGCCCTGATAGAAGCAGTGAAGGCTGTCGCATTCGGTATTCCGGTCATTGGCTATAGCGCTGTCACGGGTGAGGGCTTCGAAATGCTTTCAGCAGAGCTGGAACCAACCGATACGATTGTGCTCATTGGATCGTCGGGCGTCGGCAAGTCAACACTGACCAATAAACTATTATCAGCGTCGGTTCAAAAGACAGGTGAAACACAGCTGCATACCGCGAAGGGAAAGCATACAACGACGGCTGCGCAGCTTTTACAAGGCGTGAATGGTCTTGCAATTATTGATACACCTGGTGTTCGAGAAGTACAGCTTTGGGCAGATGAAGAGACGTTGGACCAAACATTTGATGATATTGGCGCGTTAACGGCGAAATGTCGATTTAACAATTGTACCCACGGCAACGAGCCAGGATGTGCTGTGAGAGCGGCTATTGAATCTGGTGCACTTACGGAAGAAAGGTATGCGCACTATCTTAAACTGCAGCGTGAAATCGCATTTCTCAATAGAAAGAAACAACAGCTTCAAACGATGCGGAATCGAAAGCAAAAACACTTTAAAAAACGATAAGACACATGTACGGCAATCACGGATATTCGTATAAAAGAATGCTTATTTGCAGTGAATATGCTATAATGGCTTCAAAACAGTGAAGGATGGCAGATTCGAATGCATTTGATTTCGTTAACGCCCAAAACAGCCCTGCTGGTAATGAAATATGCCAATGCAGGGCTGTATTATTTATCAGATCATGAGGTGATCCTCATTGATACCGGTCACGTGCGTGAAAGCAGGCAATTGCTGGCATGGCTGACAGAACAGGCGCTTACAGTGCGCTATATTGTGAATACGCATGGACATATCGATCACGTAGGCGGCAATTATTTATTACAGGCACATTTTGGATGCGAAATCGCCATGCCTTATATTGACCATCTTTATTGTGAAGACAGCAGCCGGTATTATATGTCTTTTGTGACGACGGCGATAGATGGATTGATGGTTTACGGCGAAGAAAGATTTCGTGTTGATACAATGCTGAACGGTCAAGAGACGCTTGAAATTTTAGGACATACTTTTCGATTGATGACGATGCCAGGGCATACGCCTAACCACCATGTTGTCATAACACCGGATCATGTTTGTTTTATTGGTGATGTACTATTGGATGATACGAGGTTGGCAACGGCAAAAGTTGGTGTCGTGACGCAACTTGAAAAGCATTTTGAATCCATTGAGGCGGTACGAAATATTAGAGGTTGTTTTTTTGCCGTGGGACATGGCGCACATGTTTATCTACCGGAAGAATTATCTGGGCTTTGCGATCGCAATCGCGCTTTTTTCCAGCGGCAGTATCGTGAAGTGCTGAAATTTTTATCGCCAGAGTCTACATTTGATGCTTTGATGCGCACGATAGGGATTCAATATGGTTTAGGTAAAAATGTATTTAAGTATTATGTCGCGGAACGCAGCATTAAAGCATACCTAGCTTATTTGGAATCCATTGCCGCCATTCGCATTCACGTTGTCGATGGTGTTTTGACATATACGGTGCAGTTACCTGCGGCTAATCCAAAACACCATGGCATTTTAAGAGCCTAAGTGCTATGAGATTGGTATCATCATATTCAAGTGATGGAGATATGACAGAATTGTAAAAGTTCACTGGTCAACACTCTGCGATTGGGCTATAATAGCTTTAGAGCCTGATGACAGTTGAAAAGTGTTGGTGTAAAGTTAATTGGATTGACGTCTCATTTCATTTTAGCTAAAAGCATAGCCTTTCAGCGGTCAGTAAGATGACACAAACTAAATAAGATAGGATTTGAAAGGGGCTGAAAAAGTGAGTAAGACATTAGATTGGGATTGGGCGAACCTCGGTTTTGCATATGTTAAAACGGACTATCGCTACATATCCATATGGGAAAACGGTCAATGGGATGATGGGAATCTCGTTACCGATAATACGGTTACCATTAGTGAAGCTTCAACAGCATTGCATTATGGACAGCAATGTTTTGAAGGGCTAAAAGCTTACCGTACCAAAGATGGCAGCATTCAGCTATTTAGACCGGATGAAAATGCGAAACGCATGATGAAGAGCTGTGAACGTATTTTAATGCCAACCGTTCCGGTAGAAAAATTTGTCGATGCCTGTATGCAGGTTGTAAAAGCAAATGAACAGTATGTACCGCCGTATGGTTTTGGCGCAACGCTATACTTAAGACCTTTTATGATTGGTATAGGCGATACGATTGGTGTCAAACCGGCACCTAAATTCCTTTTCGGCGTTTTCTGTATGCCGGTTGGCGCGTATTTTAAAGGTGGCCTGACACCTGTCAACTTTACCATTGCCGACATGGATAGAGCGGCACCTTATGGTACTGGCGCCGCAAAAGTTGGCGGCAATTATGCCGGCAGTTTGATGCCGCATGAAAGAGCAGCTGAAAAAGGTTATGCAGATTGTATCTATCTGGATCCGATGACACATACAAAAATTGAAGAAGTCGGTGCAGCTAACTTCTTTGGCATCACAAAAGACAAAGTGTTTGTAACGCCAAAATCACCGTCTATTTTACCGAGTATTACAAAATACTCGTTAATGTATCTGGCAGAGCACTATTTAAAACTGAAAGTTGAAGAACGTGACTGTCCAATTGATAAAATAGATGAATTTACAGAAGCTGGGGCTTGTGGTACAGCAGCTGTGATCACACCAATTGGTGGCATTGATTATAAAGACAGCCTCCATGTTTTCTACAGCGAAACAGAGGTGGGGCCTGTAACAACTGAGCTTTACAATACGTTAACGGGTATTCAGTTTGGCGATGTCGAAGCACCGGAAGGTTGGATTTATACAGTTAAGTAATACGGCTATACTGGTACGGGGAAAAGCTTTTTCCGCATCAGGAGGGCATTGGTTGATGACGGCGTTTTTATGAAATGCTGTGATAACAGTCGAATAAAGATTATGCTATGAAGAAAAAAGCGGCGACATCATTGAGATGTCGCCATTTTTAAATTTAATCCCGTTTAATCACAGATGCTATTTTTAACTTTAATCCCGTTTAATCACAGATGCTATTTTTAACTTTAAAGGGCATGAACATTATTGATTAAGCAGGTTGTAAAGGATTTGGACGAATTCAGCTCGGCTCGTTGGTGTCGTCGGATTGATTTGTGCATAACTGCCCGAGAGAACACCGCCTGCGACAAAATGACGCATAGCGTCTTCTGCATAGTCGGCGACTTTTGCTGTATCATTGTAGCCTTTAAACGCATTTGAAGATGCAGCTGCATCGACTTCTGGCAACTCATCCGTCAGGACCAGTGTTTTATAAAGGATGGTACTGAGATCTTGGCGTGTGATTGCGGCGTCCGGTGCAAAGCGATTATCGCCGATACCGCTGGTAATGCCAAGGCGTTTGGCAGCAGCTAGATAACCAGTGTAATAAGTGTTGCCCGCATCTGCAAAGTTGCCGGTAATGATGGTATCAGGCTCGATTTCATAGGCTTTCATCATCATGACGATAAATTGGCCTCTCGTAATGGCATCGCTTGGACTAAACGCATTCGTACCTGTGCCGGAAGCGATGTCACGCGCTGTTATATAAGAGACGGCATCGTGATACCAGTCGCTTTCACTGACATCTTTAAATGATTTTTTGTCATAGCCTATAATATAGGTTGAAAAATGGGTTGTTACAAATTCGACGGCTGCTGTTTCTTTATTGTATTGACCTCGAACTTTTTGTAAGTTACCACTGTCGTCAAGGTAGTAGACGACAATGGCATTGACGTCTTCATCTGCACTTGGTGTATATGGCAAGTTTACGGTTGCTTTACCGCCACCAAATGAAGAAACAGTTTTTGAACCGGCACTGACGGTAAAGTCATATACCGGACGATCGCCGACAACTTGGCGAACTGATTCAGTTACAGAAGATGCATCAACTTTTTCAATGCTGATACTGATGTCTTCTGCGGCGTCTTCAGATGCATCGCTGATTGTTTTGACCGCACCAATATCAAAGGTGACGGCACCAAGACCTGTATTGATTTTGACATCGGCTTTAGTATCGTCTGCAATGGCTTTAAAAGCTGCTTTTGGAATGGCAACAGCCATTGCTTTTTCATCTCCAGAGGCGTTCATTTGAATTTCGATGACTGCCTTTTGACCTTGTATTTCCGCATTCTTTGCGGCTTCGATAAGGGTGTTGCTCGCTGCGGCTGAAATTGTAGCTTTTAAGCGGCCAGGAGCTTCGAGTTTTCCTTCAACGGTGGCAGAAGCAGTGGCAGTTTCGCCGGCTGTTTCTGTTTTCACAGGCTCGGGTGCTGTGTCTGTATCGGTATTGTTGTTTCGGTTGCTGCGATCATCCGATGTGTCCGTACAAACGATATCGGCTCTGTCTCGAATGCGAATGCGGCTGCCTTCTGTGTCAATGGAAGCGAGGCCGACTGCTTGAATATCAGAACCGATCGAAAGATTTGGAATGTGCTTGTTACTTGTGATATAGCCGTCTATAAAGACGCGACAAGTATCACCAGCGGCATCGCGAACATAAATGCTTTCAACAGCACCATTTGGCGCAGTAATATTTGAAATCGTACCGTCAATGCGAACGAGGCTTCCTAGGTACATGGCCGATTCGATTTCAGCAGCGGTTGCGTTAATTGGTTCTGGCAGTGTTTGAACGGTATCATCAACGACCATGATCTTTGTAACGGCAATTTGACGTTCGCCGTTATACGAACTTGCTCTACCGATGATTTCAACGGTTTGTCCCGCTTGGATATTGCCTGAAACAGGGAAGGCGTTAATACCTGATGTATCATCTTGAACATAAATACAATCGAAGAATGCCGTATCCTGATCATAACCAGATGCATTTGAAGTGACAATGCCCCGAATAGTAAAGCTTTCACCCTCATCTGCGGATTGAACAGTTGCAATTGGTGTAATGTCTTTTACGGAGGCGACAATGTTCTCTAAAATCGTATAGTTGCTGTATGCCGGTGTGGAATAACTATCAAGTGTTGCCTGAATTTCAAAGTTGCTCATAAATGCAGAGCCGGCTACGATGACGGTAGAAGTGATTCCATCTTCATGTGCGATGGTTTCAGTGGCTGCAACCATGTATTTATCATCGTATTTAGGGACGTTTACATCTTTTATACCAGTCGTACCGTCGCCATCATCATCTGATGAGTAACTTGTTTCAAAGGCATAGACCATTGGGCTGACATGATCTGCATATGTTGATGTCGGCTGGTTAGTAGAATCAACAGCATAAACGGTTGAACCACCATAATTGGAGTATACTTGTTCGTCAGTCACGACGCGGTTTAAGAAACTGTTGTCGAGATTATAATTGGTGAGATACAGTCTTTGCGGTTGACCGCCGTTGGTGACATCGTCTTTAATTTCATCATCAGAAATTCGCAGTGAAGAACCAATGGCTTTTAGTAGTCTGTTTTGCTGCACAGACATTTGCTCATTCGCTGGTAGTGTAAAATCGGTGCCGTCAGAGTATTTTGTATAGTTTTCATAGTAATCACCCCAACCGGTGACGATAACAGTCTTGCCGGATTTGGCGAAAGCAGCAACGGCGTCGATTTCTGCATCTGAATAATTCTTGTAGCCAATCAAGAAGGCAGTGCCGTCTCGGCGAGTTGGCGGTGTCAAGATAAGCATTTCATACTTCTCATTTTGTGCGGCGGCAATCAATGCGTCACTGGTTTCGAGTTCGACGACGCGTACATCAAAATCAGTAGCCATATTGGCGAAATTCCCCATGCTGGCTTTGTAATTGCCGTCAACGTATTCGTTGAAATGGCTGGCATCAATGCCAATGTAAACAAGTTTTTCGCTGTCACGGACATTTAAATCGAGATTGGCAGTAAAGGTCTTGTCTTGGCCGGCGATGCTGCAAACAGATGAAACGGTTACCGCTGTCAATGCTGCGTCAGTTGGCGTATAATTAATTTCATTTTTAAATGTTCCCATGGAAGTGATGGTTGCATTTGGTGTTTCAGAAGCAATAACGGTATTATCAATGGTGTAGTCAATGCTTTTTACAGTTACGTCGCTGGTTTCATTGTTAAACAGCGTCGTTTCAAGTTTTAATGATTCGCCTGTAACTGGCATTTCAGAGGTTGTTTCCAGCGAACTGATGCCGACGAGTGGTGCTTGACCGACCCAGACTGGCGCGGTGACAGCCATATTTTTATCCGCTTCAGTGACGCGGACATAATAATAACCTTGCTCTGGCGGCAATTCAAATGACCAGTTGGCAACGTTTGATGCAAATGTTTTACTTGCTGCAATGCGGCCGCCATTGGTAATGACTTCTACTTTTGAAATGGTGTCATTTGAATCTTCATCATCAATATTAATCGTGAAAGCAAGCGGATCTGTTGGAACTGTGCTAATGGTACTTCCCATGATTAAATCATTAACCTTGTAGTCGATATTGAGATTCTTGTCTTCTGTAGCATAAACGGACATATTTTTAAGACCTGTTAAAAGGCCTGTTTCTGAGAAATCATCTGTAATGATAACAGTACGTGCAGTATTTGAATTTCCCCAGTGCCCCTTATGATTGTCTTGATTGTTAGTTGGTGCGACGTGCCAGCCTTTATCGAGCGCTTTGGTGTATTCGCTATAGCTTGGGAAATAACCGCCCGAATCAATGGCGCCTTCGCCGTTACCAACTTCAACAGCAACCATTTTTTGGTCATAAGCTGGTGACCAATAGGCAAAGTCAGAGAATGTACCGAAAGTGGCACCAGGATGGTTAAACTGTGAAAGGTTTGCCAGTGGATCGGTATCTTGTATTAACGTATCGTAGTATGCTTTCATACCGGCATCGCCGCTTTTGCTGTTTAAGGTGGTGTTGTTGCGGCTGACGAGGCCGTCAGAATTAAAGGTGTTGATATGGCCGGGGCCGCCTGACCACGTCATTTCAAAGCCTGGCAATGCTGCCAGTGCACCGGCGTGATTCTCGTTGAAAGTCCTCATCGTGCCGGTATACTTGTTCCAAAGCGATAGACTTTCAGATGTCATCAGGGATTTGTCGTTAAGTGCTCCCGCGGGATTGGCAGCTGAAGTACTGTCAAAATAGTTGGAATGATCTGTCAGTGAAATAAAATCGACATTGTCGCTATCATTAATGCCTGTGAGATAGTTTAGAGAATCTTGTAACGTTCCGGAACCATCAGAGTATTCAGCTGTATGTGCGTGAAGCTGTCCGAAGTAAGCTTTGAAACGAGGCGTTCCAACTGTGAATTGCCATGTTTCACTGTTGCTGACATTGTCACTTCTCAATACTGTAACCGTTGCAAAATAGTTGCCATCTTCAAGTGCCGCTGGTGTATAACTGTAGATGATGTTGCTTGTATCAGCGGTTTGCGTCATTGTGGTTTCATCTACGATCGTTGTGTTATCTAATTTAAGTGTTAAAGTGACGATTGGTGCTGTGCCGGCATTGACTAGTGTGGCAGAGATGGTAGGAGTTTTATCTTCGCCGGTGTTGCCGTTTTTCGCAGGTGTGACAGCTGTGATCTGAGGCCGATTGTCAATGTCAACAACAACGGCGTCGGAGGTCGTTGTGAGGCCAGTGACATCCGTCGCTGTAATGGTGAAAGACAGCGATTCAACAGTGCCGTCTAATTCGACAGCAGGGATATCAAACACGTATTTGCCTAAATCCGACTGATAAGTCATCGGCTGTGCTGTCACGGTGTTTGAGCCAATGGTGTAGGTTAGAGTCACAGTATCAATGCCTTTGTTATCTGCCGCCTCAACGGCAATGGTATAAGGCTGTTTTGCCTTTGCCGTTAAAAATTGTTCCGGCAATGTTAAAAGCGGTTTTTTCGTATCATTGACGACGTCGTAAACTTGATAGCCATTGTCGCTGGCAGTCCCCGTATAAAGCTGCACGGAGGAATGGTAGCATGCGACCATTGCATAGAGGTCGACAACATCGTTTGCTTCAACGAGTGCAGGATAAGCCGTTGCTTTGTAAATACTTATTTTACCGGTACTATCGGTAATTTCAGTAGAACCGTTGGCGTTGTAACTGCCAAGTGAAACATCTTTAATTTTCACGTAGTGATCCAGCATATTGAGGCCGTTAGTTTTGAGATCGGCAATCGTAACGGTTTCTGGGACCTGCTTAGCAGCATTGCCGATGATCGTGGGATCGGTAACGCTGGAGAGTTCCGGCAGTCCGTTATAGATGGAATAAGTCCCTGTGAGTTTCACGATATCGCCGACGACAGCACCCTCTGGTGCTGAACCGTAGACATATAGTGCATAAGTTTTGCCATCAATGACGGACTGAATAACAGGGTTGCCGTACGATGTTGCAAAGTAGACAATTTGTCCGGTGACGACGACATCTTTCGTGCCGCTTGGGAGTTCTAAAACTTCTTTGATGGATAATGTGGCGTCTGGATCTTTAATGGTATAGGTAATGGTTGTAACACTGCTGTCAGCAATTCCCGAAGCTTTCGCAAAAGCTTTAAGGGTAATCGTTTCACCAACGGTACCGGTGATGGCGATTGGCGCTGTATAAACGGTGCTGGAAGCCGTTGGGTTAGTGCCGTCAAGCGTATAATAAATAGCGGCACCAGTTTTGTTGGCAGATAAGGTTACGGCATCGCCGCTGACAATGCTGCCGCCATTTGGTGATGCAGTGACGGCAAGCGGAGCCTCAACGTCGGATTTGCTCATGGTGAGTATTTCGACTTCAAGTGTTCCTCTATAATCATACATGCGCAGTGTTGCATCAATGGTATCGCCTTCCGCAATTCCCGTATATTTTGTCAAATCAACTTTTGGATATACGACGATATCGGAACCGCCCTGGGAAAGCTGTGAAATGCTGGTCAGCGTAACACCTTTGACATTGACGATTTCACACATGTGGTTATAACCGGCGGTTTGCCCGTCTGGTGTTGCAATGAGTTCTGAAATCGTTGCGGTCGTAGGCGTTGGCAGTGTGTTATCATGGGATGAAATGAGGACTGTCGCTTCATTTATGCCTGATAATTCGAGAAGATTATTATAGGCGTCCCGCGTCCCAATGGCGGTAATCATGTCACCCTTTTGGAGCACGGAAGCATTCGACGTGAGATAGAGACAAATTGCACCGGTTGTATCTTGTACATAGACATTTTTACCGCTGACATAAGTAACGATGCCGGCAATCTTAATATCTTTTGTGTCGACAGCAGCTGCTTTGGCTTCTGCGATGGTAACAGGTGCACTGTTGTCAACGGTGTAATCAAAGCTGGAGACATCACTGTCGCTTAACCCGCTTTTAACGGCTTTGACATAATAGGTAGCGCTTGATGTGACATTGACGGTGCTGCCGGATGTCCAATTGACGCTGGCAGCGGAATCCATATTGTATTGAACGAGGACGCCGTCTGTCGTACTGTCAAATGTAACCTGTGTCCCTGGAAGAATTGTCCCTGAAGGTATATTGGCAGTTGGTGTGGCGCATTTGGTTACAGCTGCACCATAAGTACTGTTGCGCGGTGTTGGCGATGATTCTTTGAAATCAGCCGCATTGTCATTGGTGTCAATACTGCTGGATGAACGCATGGCTGATTTTGTACTGCTGAGTGTAGGTGCAGTTCCAGTACCCTCGTATTCATTGGCAGAACCGTAGCCTACGAAATCAACGACATCAGGATCATCTTTTGAGGTTGCGGCGTCCGTATTGGAAACGAGTGCTACTTTACCTTTGGAACCACTCATGCTGATGCTGCCGGTAGCGTCTGGCGTCGGCAGCGCTTCATAATCTCCGGAGCCCTTGTTTTCTTGGATGAGATAATACGATTCAGCTGCGATACTACCTGTCAGCGGCGTCGTATTCGAACCAAATGTTCCAGATGAACTGGTATATTGAACAGACCAGCCATCCAGCGAAATGGCAGAAGCAGTAGGGTTGTAAAGTTCGATAAAATCGTTTGAATACGGTGCGCCGCTGTTGCCGCCACCGCCATAAACTTGGCTGATGACTACATGTGTAGCCGATGTAGGCGCAGGCGCAGCATTCACTGGTATGCTCGTCGTGCTGGTCATCATTAAAAACGCCAGTAACATACTGAGATACCGTTTCAGTGTCGTCTTCATGTTTTCCCTCCCTAAAGGTTGTGAAATGTTTGTCGAATAGTTTCTACCCAAAAGCCGTCGATGTATAGACGAAAATAAGTGTTTTTTGGGCATTGAGATAATGAAAGCCACCGACATAAAAGGTCAATGGCTCATGTAATTACAACCGATATTATTATAGAAAAACAGCGTTAAAAGAGAGGGCGTATTTCTGTTAATGTTGGGTAAATTCCTTTTGAATTTATAAGCTTTTTTTGGTAAAGAGCATCGCGCTAAGCAGTGCGACAAGCGGTACAGTTAAGACGATTCCAATAGAACCGGCGAGGCCTTGAACGATTTCGACGGTCATCATATCGCTATTGAAGACTTGAAGAGAAGGATAGTCGTAGACTCTAAAGAGAATGAGTGTATTGAGTGAGGCGCCGGCGAAAGCCAGTATAAGGGTATTGGCCATGGTGCCCATGGCATCGCGGCCGATATTGAGCCCGGATTTGAAAAGTGATTGCCAATTGGTTTTGGGATTGAGTTGATGCATTTCGTAAACAGCGGATGTAATCGTTAGTGAAATGTCCATAACGGCACCAAGTGCGGCGATGAGAATGCCGCTGACAAGTAGTCCGCTGATTTGCAAGCCGCTGTCAGATGCTCTCAAAACCAGTTCTTCTGCTTCAATCATATTAAAGCCGCCAAGCGGTGTGATGATTCCGGCGAGATAGGCGATTGCGCCGGCAAATGAAACGCCGCCGATGCAGCCGATAATAGCACAAAATGTTTTTCGTGAAAAACCGTTAAGCAGTACGAGTGAAGCGACGGCGGTAATACTTACTAACAGGACAGCAGAGGGGATCACCGGAAAACCTTTAAGCATCATTGGTATGAGCATGAACCAAATGCTGAAGATAGTAAAGAACAGTCCCAAAATGGCCATAAGCCCCTTTTTGCCGCCGAAAAGCAACAATAACAGGATAAACGTTGTGACGAGCACGATGATGAGTGCACTGCGGTCATAATTGGCAATTGAAGCGATTTTGGGGTTTTTGGGGTCGTCATTATCCAAACGCACAATGATTTTCATACCTTCTTTCAGATCAATATTCTGGTAGGCATTTAGATAATTGACGGCATAGAGTTCCCGTCCTTTATAAAGACCGCTGTCTATGATGGCGACAATTTCTTGTGTTCCCAATCTTAAACCTTCTGTCCAAATGTCTGGTGAAGCATTATCGTCTAGAATTTCTGAAACATGTGCTTTAACAAAGAGCAGTTTGCTGGCAGCGGTAGGCACTTCGCCTTCTGATGGTGTATTAAGCCAGTAAATACCGCTTGCATAGAAAAGGCAGAAAAGGATGGTGATAATGAGTGTTTTGGTATTGATCTTCATATGATTGCCACCTTTGTCATAAATTTTACCATCTAAGGCGATTGTCTCATTTATCCGTTCGTATAAGGCAATACATCACATCATCAACTCAGGATTAAAATTTGAAGGATGTCATTGTCTCAATGGTATATTGCACTTTACTATTTTCTTATCAGTGTAAAAGAGACTGTCGCATCTTGCAAGTGTACGGATGATAAAAAAATGTTAAATCCACGTTAGTCTGTGGTTACTTGATAGATAGATTGCATGGGTTCGACAGATGGCGGCAGTTCAAAATGATAATGTTTTTTTTGATCTGAGAAAGTCAATGCATATGCCCATAGCATTAAGGGCTCGTTGGCAATGACGACGCCGTATTTTCGATCGCCAATGACGCCGTGTCCCAAAGTGCTCATCTGACAGCGTATCTGATGCTGCCGCCCTGTATCGAGATGAATTTCAAGTAAACTGACGGGCTGATTTTGCCAAGTATCGTGGCGGAGACACCGATAGTGGAGGATGGCCTTTTGATAGCCGGGGGCGGGATTTTTACTGACGGTGACATAATTGGCTTTTGAATCAGCCGATAGATAATGACAGACGTCGGCAGACTCAGGTACGATATGTCCTTGTATCAGAACGAGGTATTTTTTTTCGACACGATGGTTTCGAAAGGCTTCGTTGAGTTTCTTGGTAGCATCCGGCGACTTTGAAAGGAGCATTAAACCGCCGGTAGGCTGATCAAGCCGATGAACAAGGCCGACATAAGGATTTTCAACACCGCATTTAAAGGTCATATAATCCTCGGCAAGATCTAGCATAGAAATGCTGCCGGCACGCGTTGCTTGTACAGGTGTGTTTTGTGGTTTGACGACGACCATGAAACGATCGTTTTCAAAGAGGATTTCAAGCGATTTTAGCATAGGGTTGCAGCATCAGGCGATGCTTTCCTCCATTCGTAATGATTTTAAGATACTGAACAACTTTATCGTATCGGTAAAGCAATGGCAATCTTTTATGATAAAGACAAAGTAAATGCATTAATAAAGGCCTTTTTCGCAGGTGATAGCCACTGATTTTGAAGAACGAGTATTTGCAGTGACAGTTCAATGCTGCAATTTTTAACATTAACAAGGGCAATCTCGCCGTTTTCAAGTGCATTGGTCAAATTAAACGACGGCAGCAGTGAAATGCCAAGTCCTTCACGGACGCAGTCGATAATAATTTGTGTATAACCAATTTCCAGAGAATCATTGATACACAAAGCGTGTTCAGCTAAAATTTCTTCAAATACCTGTCTATAATTGCAGCCTTTCTCCGTTAATAGAAAACGAGCTCTTGCAAGATCACTAAGCGAGATGGCAGCATGATGAGCATATGGGGAATGATTATCAGCAAAAAATTGAATGGGCACAGGCTTTGAAAGCATACATTTAAATTTAGGATTCCGGATAGGAATATCCAATGTCACAATTAGATCGAGTGTGCCTTTTTCGAGCATAGACAGAAGCTGTAGCGTCGTAGCAACGACGACTTCTAGTTTTACATCAGGATAATGCGACAGAAAATGACTTAGGACATCGGCATGCTTTGAAGCGCTGATGGACTCGAGCATGCCGACTTTTAGTGAACCTACAGGTGCGGCATCGCCTTGAAAATAGGCGTTTGCTTCTGCTTCCAGTTTAAGAATTTGATAAGCGTATGCAAGAAGCTGACAGCCTTCGCTCGAGAGAGAAAAGCGCTTGCCGTGCCGAATAAAAAGGGAGACGCCCAGCTCCTTTTCAAGCGAATCGATTTGTGCTGTGATTGTTGACTGTGCATATCCCAACTGTTCCGCTGTTTTGGAAAAACTGCCGGATTCTGCAACGTGAACAAACGATTTAAGATTTCGAAATTCCATTAATTGCGTTCTCCTTATCGATAAAAGCGATAATACATACCATATATTTCATCTGAACTGATATTAAAAAAATGGTATCATACAAATAGAGCGGCGACAATGCCGTAATGAAAATATTGACGTAAACATTGGCCAAGTCGGCAGAAAAAGGGGAGGACGATTACATGAAAATACTGGCAGACAAATGCAAAGTAGCGGTTGTTCAAGCGGCACCCATTTTATTTGATAAAACCAAAACCATTGCAAAAGCTGTTGCATACATCGAAGCGGCTGGTGCTGAAAAAGCAGATCTCATTGTCTTTCCAGAAGCATATGTGCCCTGTTATCCTCGAGGCTTCTCGTATGGATTTGTCGTCGGCAGCCGTACGATGAAGGGACGGGAAGACTGGAAAGTTTATTACGATGAATCCGTTGTGGTACCGGGTGATGAAACGGCGAAGATTGCCGAAGCTGCCCAAAAAGCTGGTATCTATGTCGGACTTGGCATTTCGGAAAGAGATGCAGTCAATGCGACACTCTATTGTACGTATTTGCTCTTTAGTCCAGAGGGTGAAATTGTTTCAAAACATCGAAAGCTAAAACCGACGGGAACGGAACGCTGTATTTGGGGAGATGGTCATGAAGGTGCCATTTCGACGGTTGAAACACCTTTTGGTACAATAGGTGGACTGATTTGCTGGGAAAACTATATGCCGCTTGCACGTGCGGCACTCTATCAAAAGGGGGTTGCGATTTATCTTGCGCCAACGGCTGACAATCGCGAGGAATGGCAATGTACAATGCGGCATATTGCTGCGGAAGGCAGGTGTTTTGTTGTCGGTTGTAATCAATATGTGACGAAAAGCATGTATCCTGAGCGATTCCACTATCAAAGTGAGCTTGAATCTTTATCGGAGGAATTGTGCCCCGGCGGAAGCTGCGTTGTGGATCCATATGGCAAGTACGTGATTGAGCCAATATGGAACAAAGAGATGATTGCCTATGCAACACTTGATATGGCACAGGTGCCATTGAGTCGAATGGACTTTGACCCGACGGGACATTATGCCAGACCGGATGTGTTTGAATTGATCGTACATGACAATAAGTAATTAAAATCTTGGCAATCATCGCACTAACGAAATCAGAGAAAGCGGCAATGTGAAAAAGATGCATGGCATGTCCATCTTTATGAGCTTGAAATGCAATACATGGTTGTGAAAGTTCAACGAAAGGCATTGTTTATTTTCACATAAAAGGCCCCTCCGGATAGGATGCTTAAATGCATCAACTTGGAGGGGCTGTTATATGGAAGCTGTCAGCTATATTTTTACGCGATGCCGGTTGCAACGACTCTTAAATGGACTACCATTGGCTGATCGTAGCCGGGAACATTGTCAAAGCGGTTAAATTCTGTAACGCGAAGGATAAAGGTTTCACCTTTTTTGTCACCTGCCTTTGGCGTCATATACATTTTGTAATCTAATGCAACGGTATCATTTTCAACAACGCAATTTTCAATGGGGCCCATATCCATTTCATAAGCATCGCGCTGATGTTTCATGGCTGATCGATAGTCTTTGTAAATCTGCGGTTCTGGGCCAATTGCTTCTATAACACATTCATCCGCGTATAGACTGTCTGCAATTTTCAACCAGCCGGCATAGTCGGGAACCCATTTTGCCCACCAGTCAAACATTCTTAGTTTTATTGCATTTTCAAATGCACTTCGGCCTGGTATTTCAGATTTTACTTCTTGTAAAACGTTTTCTAAGCCTGTATCTCTTTGTTTACCATAAATTGTTTTTGTCATTTTAATGAACCTCTTTTCTTATTAATCAATCCAGTTGGGATTGTATAAGTTCACTATAATGATCACATATTTATAAATCATTCAAAATTTGTTTATAGAATATGAATCATAGAAATTAGTTTTTGAGAGGAAATTGCATCCTACAAAAATACAACCTACGTGAAGGATTACTTAAAGGTAATGATGTAATTGTCTTATCTGAAAAAATTAAATTAACAAAAGAATAATTGACAAAATAAAAAAACGGTCATTTCAAGGATCTTGCTTGAAATAACCGTTTTGGATTTTACGTAAAGCGTTATGTAGACTAATCGAATGATTTACGAAAGAATCACCGTTTTTAAATCATATAAATGATAGTCGAGCGGCAATTCGTCTGTAACAAATTTGCCAAGCATCGGATGACCAGTCATCAGCATAGAAGCGAGCCGATTTTCTTCTTTCATATCGAGTTTTGAACGATATGCTTTACCAGTTGCCGGATCTTGTAGATTGAGTGTATGATTATCAACGGTAACCACGCCTAAGACATTGTGGCTGAAAGAACAGGTTGCAAGGTTCAACATTGAGCCGTTTTCAAGTACCAAATAACTTTTCATACATACCTCCTCGTATTGTCGTCTCACGGAACGACTTAAATAACTACTAATTATTATACAATGGAATGAATATTTATTAACGATATTATATCAAAATTTGTGATGTATTGCAAGCCATTGTACTGAATATTTTTTGTAAAAAGTGGTATAATATAATAGATGTAAGTACGTGCTGCCCTAGCGTACAGACAAGCAATATCATCATGGCGGAAGGGCATATGAGAAAGGAGTTAACATGGATCGGATAAGACAGAGAACGTCGGTTCGAGCTTATGAACTGTCACCATTTAATGTCGAGACCCTAAAGCCCCTACTCAGGCAATGCCGACGCGGGGTGTTCGGCAATATACTAGAACCTGAAATCGTCGATACGGAGACAGCACGCGACATAGGCATTACGCGTTTTTCGTCATTTGGTGCGATTACAGGCAGTCCCGCTTATCTTTTTGCGCGCGTTCCAAATGAGCGCTCTATCCTCATAGATTACGGCTATAGCCTGGAACACATGGTTTTAAATCTCACTGCCGAGGGATTGGGTACATGCTGGATCGGCAATATACCTAACAAGGGCAGAATCGAGCGTCATTTAGGCCTTGAAGACGATGACAATATTCCGGCGCTGATTAGTGTTGGTTATCGTGCTGATGAGGCGAGTTGGCATCAAAAAATCAGGGCAAAACACGGGAGAGAGCGTAAGCGAATCGACCAGTTGTTCTTTGCAAATTTTATCGGAAGTCCTTTAAAAGGATACCATATCAATCGCTACGAACCGATTTTTGAAGCGGTTCAAAGAGCCCCGTCGACGATGAATCGTCAGCCGTGGCGCATTGTGATTGACGATACTGTTTTTAGGTTTTATATGCAGTCAGATTATCTAACAGAGCAAGGGCTGAATCTCAAATACATTGATATGGGCATTGTCATGTGTCATTTTGGCATTGCAGTTGAAGCCATGGGCTTTAAGGGTCAGTGGATTAATGAAGTGATTAAGCCGTTTGAAAAATACGAGTATATTACGAGTTTTGTTATTGAAGGTTTTTCAAATAAACTGTCATGAGACTGTAGATATTTCAATTCATTTTATGCAACTGTTATAAGAGGACATTTTGTCCTCTTTTTTTCAAAAAACAATTGAATAAATATAAAATGTTATGTATAATCACTTAAAAGACTGAGGTGATAAAAAAGTGCAGGAAACCATTATTTTTGCTTATCGTGAAGACAATCTAAATTCAAAAGTGCTTGCTTGGATGGAAGCGCAAGCCAATGCGCGGCGTATTGCCGTCCATTTTTCAGAAGTTGATGCACCAATGCTGTCCAATGCTGCAACTGCGATTGGTGCTAACCGCGTGTATATGATTGAAGGTGAAAAAGCGCAAATTGAAAGCGCCGGATATCGGGCAAAAAAAATAATGGCGATTGCAGAGAAGGAGAATGCCGACATCATTGCTGTTGATGAAGGCCTTTTAGAAATACTCAGTCAAATGGTGAATGATAAAAAAAATATAAAAATAGTTTCACCGGAAGCTCAGTTGTGATATCATATAAATTTAGGTAGACAGTAATTAATAATGTACGAGATACATTGATTAAAATGGAGGTATGCATGAAAGGTTATCTTTTGCTAGAGGATGGCTTGATATTTGAAGGCACCCTGTTCGGGTGTGAGACTGAGACCGTAGGCGAAGTGGTTTTTAACACTGGGATGACTGGCTATGAGGAGATCATCACAGACCCTTCATACTACGGTCAAATTGTTATTTTGACCTATCCATTAATTGGGAACTACGGCATAAGCCATGAAGACGAACAATCACGCGGGCCTAAAATCAAAGGACTCGTCTGTCGTGAATTCGTTGAAGACTATTCAAATTGGCGCGGCAAAGATAATCTGTCAGATTATTTGAATAACAACAAGATCGTCGGCATTCAAGGCATTGATACCCGTGCGTTGGTTAAGCACATTCGAGACAAGGGAACCATGATTGGGAAAATTGTCAGCGAAACACTTTACGATGTCAATAAAGCAGATGTTTTCGAAGGTTTGGAAGAAGGCGTTGATATCCTTAAAGCCGTAACAACACCAGATGCTTATGATTTGGGCAAAGGTGACCTCAAAGTGGCGGTGCTTGATTTTGGCATTAAGCGCAATATTTTGGACTCACTCGTGCTGCGCAACTTAAATGTCAGAGTATTTCCTGCCTTTACATCGGTAGAGAATATTATGGCATACGCGCCAGATGGCATCTTTCTGTCCAATGGTCCCGGCAATCCGGAAGACTATGTCGAAGTCATTGAAAATGTGAAAACATTGCTTGACTTAAAACCAGTTTTTGGCATCTGTCTCGGACATCAGCTCATATCGCTGGCGCTTGGTGCTAAGACGGAAAAGTTGAAATTTGGTCATAGAGGCTCCAATCATCCGGTCAAAGATCTCGTCAATGACAAAATCGTTATTACGAGCCAAAATCACGGTTATGTGGTCGTCGATGAAAGTCTGAAAGACAAGCCCGTCACCGTAACGCATTTGAATTTGAACGATCGGTCTATTGAAGGCCTGAAACATAATGAGTTGCCGATTTTCAGCGTACAGTATCACCCGGAAGCTTCTCCGGGTCCCGGTGATTCCAGTTATCTGTTTGATGAATTTATTCGTATGATGAAGGAGGCTGAATAATGAAACGTATTCTCGTCATTGGTTCCGGCCCAATCGTCATTGGACAAGGGGCAGAATTTGACTATTCGGGCAGCCAAGCCTGCAAAGTGTTAAAAGAAGAAGGTATTTACACGATACTCGTCAACAACAATCCTGCGACGATTATGACAGATCGCGAAATGGCGGATGCCGTTTACCTTGAGCCTATAAAGCTTGAATTCTTGAAGAAAATCATTGAAAAAGAACGCCCTGACGCTATCATCCCAGGTATTGGCGGTCAGACGGGTTTAAACGCTGCCGTCGAACTTCATGAAAGCGGCGTACTCGATGCTTACGGCATTGAAGTACTCGGAACTTCTATTGAAGGGATTAAGCGATCAGAAGACCGTGATGCTTTTAAAAAAGCAATGGAAAAAATTGATATTCCCGTGCTCGAAAGCTATCCAGTCACCACATACAAAGAAGCACTTGAGACATTGAAACATTTAGAACTTCCGTTGGTTGTCAGACCGGCCTATACCCTTGGGGGCACGGGCGGCGGTATTTGTCATACCATGGAAGAGTTTGAAACCGTTACGAAACGCGGCCTGTCATTATCGCCAGTTAGCCAAGTTTTGATTGAAAAATCACTGATGGGCTGGAAAGAAATTGAATACGAAATTATGCGCGATGGCGCAGGCAACTGCATTACCATCTGTAATATGGAAAATATTGATCCGCTCGGCGTACACACGGGAGACAGCATTGTTGTGGCGCCATCACAAACACTCAGTGATCGTGAGTATCAAATGCTGCGGAAAGCGGCGATTGATATCGCAGGCGAACTGGAAATCGTCGGCGGCTGTAATGTTCAGTATGCACTTGACCCGGATAGCTTTCAGTTTTACGTTATTGAAGTCAATCCTAGGGTTTCTAGATCATCGGCGCTGGCTTCCAAGGCGACGGGCTATCCGATAGCCAAAGTGTCGACGAAGATTGCGCTTGGCTATCATTTAGACCAAATTGAAAATGATATTACAAAGAATACCTATGCCTGCTATGAGCCGTCATTGGATTATTGCGTCATTAAATTCCCTAAATGGGCATTTGACAAGTTCCCAGAAGGTGATAACTCACTTGGAACGACAATGAAGGCAACTGGTGAGGTCATGGCCATTGGCAATAACTTTGAAGCGGCTTTCTTAAAAGCCATTCGGTCATTGGAACTGAATCAGTACAGCTTAATGTTTGAACCGCTGATGAAACTTACTTTGACAGAACTTTTTGACAATATTAAATTTCCAAAATCCGACCGCATATTCTATGTAGCGGAACTGTTAAGACGTGAAGTGACGCCGATTGGGATTAATGCGAGAACTGGGATTGACCTCTTCTTTCTGCATAAATTGAAAAATATTGTCATGCTCGAAAATTTTGTGCGCAAATCGGTGCTCAAATGCATCACGAAAGATCAGATGACAAAGATGAAACGCATGGGGATGTCGGATGCATTCCTTTCAAAGCACTTGCTGGATCATCCTTCAGAATTTGACGTCAGGACTTATCGTAAAAATATGGGCATTGTTGCATCGTATAAGATGGTCGATACCTGTAGCGGTGAATTTGAGGCGCTGACGCCTTACTATTATTCAACTTATGATCCGTTTGATGAAAATGAGCGCACTGATCGCAAAAAAGTAGTCGTCGTTGGTTCGGGCCCCATTAAAATTGGACAGGGTGTCGAATTCGACTACTGTTCTGTCCATGGTATTATGGCACTTAAATCAAAAGGCTATGAAGGCATTATCATTAACAATAACCCCGAAACGGTCAGTACCGATTTCGACGTTTCCGATAAACTGTATTTTGAACCGCTGACCATTGAGGATGTCCTGAATGTCGTTGAGTATGAACAGCCAGAAGGTGTTATCGTACAATATGCAGGCAATACAGGGCTTAAACTTGCTGATTCGATGAAAGACTACGTACTTGGTACAGATTACGATCAGATTGATGCGAGTGAAAATCGTGAGCGCTTCTATCAACTTATTAATAAAGCAGGAATTAAACATCCGGAGGGGACGACTGTTACGACACCGGAAAAAGCACTTGAGGCGGCAGAAGGCTATGGCTATCCGGTACTCGTTAGACCAAGTTATGTCATTGGCGGTCTCGGCATGAAAATTGTTGAAACAAAGGAAACGCTGGCGACCTACGTACAGGAGCTGCTTGATCTTGGTAATGAAGACGTTCTCGTCGATAATTATCTTAACGGCAAGGAAGTGGAAGTCGATGCAATCTGCAACGGCAGCGAAGTATTGATCCCGGGTATTATGGAACATCTTGAGCGCGCGGGTATTCACTCCGGTGACAGTATTTCCATCTATCCGCCGCCGGCTTTGAATGTCGATGTTAAAAACCGCATTTTTGAGATAACAAAGAAACTCTCTGAAATCTTTGAAGTCAAGGGTCTGATGAATATTCAGCTCATTATCCAAAATGGCGAAATATACATCATTGAGGTCAATCTTCGTGCATCGCGTACGGTACCATTCCTCAGCAAGATCACCGGTGTGCCGATGATTAAGCTGTCAACGGGCATTATGCTTGGACAGACACTTGCAGAGCAGGGATACAGTACGGGTCTTTACCCTGAAAAAGATGTCTATGCAGTGAAACTGCCTGTCTTCTCCAACGACAAACTCGTTGGTATTGATATTGCCCTTGGACCGAATATGAAGTCTACAGGCGAAATCATGTGCATTGAAGACACAGTGGAACGCGCGTTGTTAAAGGGATTTATTTCCTTAGGCAATGCGGTTGACAATAAGGGAAAAGTCGTTTGCCAGCTCGATTACTTAGACGAGCAGCTCTACGAAGTAGAAAAGATCGTCGACGGTTTTGCATCAGCAGGCCTTGAAATCGTAACAGATCAGGCAACCGTTGCCTTCTGTGAAGCCAATCATATTAAAATGCCGAAAATGTCAGTATCAGATGATCTCGTCGAAGTAATCAACGACGGCGACGTAAAATTTGTCGTTACCAATTTGTCTGGTGAAGCGGGTAAGCAGTCATTTGGTCTTAGACGATATGCGACTGAAAAGAAGATCCCGTGTGTTCATGCCTATGATACGTATCGTGCATTTGTCAAATTGATTAACACCAAAGAAGGCCTTGATGACCTTCAGGTTTACGATATTAAAAAAATTGGTTAAAGGCGTTAAAATCAATAAAATAAAGCCTTGTCTTGCATGATGATTGAGCAGATCAGATGCACGGCAGGGCTTTTTTACGTTTATCGACAACATTATACCAGTTAACCGAGAGCAGTAAAATGAAACGGCGTTTCTTATTGTTCGGCGAAAGGATTGTGTTTACATTTTAGGAATGCGTATGTTTAATGTAGCGCATGTTTGTTATGGCATACACTTGTTATGGTGCATGTTTGTTTGTAAGGCTAGTGTAACGGTTGTAAAAGGCAGTGTATGTCATTACCACAGGATATTGTATTTTTTTGCTTTACGTGCAATTTTAGACTGTGTCGTATGCAAATGCTCCGCGGCTTTATAAGTACTGCCATATTTATGCAGTGAATCCTCTATCAATTTTCGATCAAAAGCTTCGAGTGCTTCATCGTAACTTAAATCAGCGGTTTCAGCGACTGCGGCTTCATCCTGATAGAGAATGCAGCGTAAATCAGCCTGTGTAATCTTGTCTTTGCTGCCAATGATGACAATGCGCTCAAGTAAATTTTCCATTTCACGAATATTGCCGGGCCACTGGTAATTCTTTAAAAGCATAATGGCATCGTCAGAAAGACTTTTTAATTTGCTGTATTTGCGATTGAACTTTTCGACGAAGTAGTCGGCTAATTCGGGAATATCTTCACTTCGTCCTCGGAGTGCAGGGATATGGATGGGAATAACGTTGAGACGATAGAAAAGATCGCTGCGGAAAAGCCCATTTTGAACACTTTGATATAAATCAACATTTGTTGAAGCAATGACTCTGACATCGATCTTAATAGGCTTTTTACCACCAATGCGCATGATTTCCATTTCTTGAAGCACGCGAAGGAGCTTTGACTGGAGATTGAGCGGCAGCTCTCCAATTTCGTCAAGGAGAATAGTCCCCTGATCGGCGACTTCAAACAGTCCTATTTTCGTTTTATTGGCGCCTGTAAAGGCGCCTTTTTCATACCCAAAGAGCTCGGATTCAATTAAATTATCCGGTATAGAAGCGCAGTTGATTTTAACAAAGGCCTTGTCAGCACGATGACTGTTCCTATAAATTTCATTGGCAAAGACTTCCTTGCCAACGCCGCTTTCGCCAGTGATTAAAACGGTGACGTTCGCTTTTGAGACAAAGGCGATGTAATCCTTTATTTTTTTAATTTCTGGGCTGTTGCCAACGATCTTTGGCGATACCTGCTGCATTTTATAATAATTCAGTTCTTCTAAAATCATTTCGTTTTTTTGTATTTCTTTTTCAAGCTGTTGCGCCTGATGAATGGATTCGGTGACGTTTGCTAGTGTCGTCACAACATAGCAGACCTTGTTATCGCGCAAGATGGGGGTGCTGGTGACAAGCATCTTATTATGCTTTGTTTCGTGCTTTGCGGAATACGTGAACATCGCTATTTTCGTCTTGGTTTCCAATACTTTTAGTGCAACGGAATCCTTTAGTGCTTCCTTAAAGTGTGTGACGTTTTGTTCGCTGTCATCTTTGTCCGCATCGTAATCAATTGAAAAGTAGAATTTCGTCATAGAGCTTCGGAGCACGTCATTGATTTTAAAACCAATGGCTTCCTCTTTAGACACGCCAATGTGCTTTACCCACTTATCGTTAACGGCGACGACAATGCCGTTATGATCGATAATGTGCGTTGGCAGTTCGAGAACATCTAGAATATCCTGCAAGTTGATGGACAAATTCCATTCGACACTGTTCATGATTTGCTGGCCCCCTCTGTGGTTACACGACATCAAATTTACTTCAATCTAACATGATGTTTTTAAAAAGTCAACTTAAGGTACAATGATGACTTAAAGCGCAAGATAAAAACAAGTCGAATATGAGTTGATTATCTGATTGTGTGAAATAAGAACGCTTGAGGCACGATGAAGCAAAATACAATTGCCTATATAAATCAAAAACGACTTATTGCATCTATTGAATAATTACAGTAAATGCTTTGAAAGAAATGTTGATATGGCCTATTTTGAGTGATTTCTTAAAAAAGTTCAAAATTTTAAAGAAATATCTCAATTAAACGAAGCAACAAACGAGTCGATATTGACTTGATGGATTTTCAAAAATCAGCAAATTGAAGTATATCTCTTCACTGTTTAGGTGAAATGATGCTTACGCTCATCGTCAGAAGCTGCAAACGCGTTGAAAACAGAGCGTTTAAGTTTTGAAGATGATATTTGGCATCACTTTTGCGTTAAGTCTAGACGAGCTTTAAAAAGGAGGTGAAGGATTGGCGTATCCATCGCAATTATCCCTGAAAGCAAAATTAAGTCAAGGCGGGCTCTCTGTGGGAACGTATATCAAACTTAATAATGCTCAAATTGTGGAAATGATTGGCTATTCGCAATTTGACTTTATCATTGTCGATGCCAGACATAGTGCTTACAGCTATGAATCCATAATGACAATGATCCGAACGGCGAATGGCGTGGGCATGTCGGCAGTTGTGAGGCTTCCTTCAAATCAGGAAGAGCATATTCTTCATACAATTGATTTAGGTGCGCAGGGCATCTTGATGCCGATTGCCGATGAGTTGGCAGAAATAGAAAGTGCTGCTACCTATATGCGATATGCACCACTTGGGAGATTGGATTTTGCACTGACAACACGCTCCGGACATTATGGTCTTTATGAAAGTGATGACTATATTGAAGGATTCAATGAGGCATTTACCAGCATGGTGATGATTGAAAATCTGCAAATGGCAGGTCGCATCAATGAAATATGCAATATCCGCAATGTCGATGTCATCTTTATTGGCGTTGCAAGTATCAGTGCTGAGATGGGCAAACGTGGACAAACCAATGATCCTGAAGTACTTGCTGTCGTCAGAGGCATTACAGAAACAGTTCTAAGGAGCGGCAAGTATCTAGGGGCGTATGCCGGATCGATGGAAGAAGTGACGCTCTATGAGGCGTGGGGAATGCATATGGTGGCATACAGTTCAGATTTGTTAATGGCGGCAAAGAGGTTTCAGCAGGCCTATGAAGAACTGAATACATTTAAGACAAAGCGCTATGAAACATTATCAAAGCAAGTTGAGGAGGCAAAGAATGAGTAAAATTGCAAATGGCAACTGGAATGAAACAAAATGGCAGCCGCTGAGAGCGGGTATTGAGCGCGTCGTTTTCGCGATGGAAGCAGACACGCTATGCTGTACGGTGGGACGCGTAGAAAATGGTAATGAAGTAAAACCGCATACGCATCCAAATGAGCAGGTGGCATTAGTCCTTGAAGGCGAGTGCGATTATTATGTTGACGGCGTACCCTATCGCTTAACACCGGGTTCATGGGTAACGGTGCCGCCGAATGTCGAGCATTATATCCATGTTTACGATAGCACGGTACCTTGTCTGCAAATGGATATTTTTACACCGGACAGACCGGAATATACAGAAAGCTTTACCGCATTTTTAGCTGAGAAAGAAGGCAAATAATGCATGATGAAAGCAAAGTAGCGTGGGAAGATATCATATCAAAATTAGTGAAGTACCTTCGCTATGCTGAACCGATCATCGGGTTGCAGTTTTGTGAAACGGAAGAAGCTTTTCAAGCGGTAAAAGGTGTTCGCACCAGTCCTAAACGGCATGCGGCATGTCAGCTCATTGGACAAGCCCGCTACTATCGTTGGACGATGGGGATTAGACATCACAATTTTCACGCAGATTATTGCCGTGTCATCCACGGTTTTGAAAAACCGGATGAACGCTTTGAATCCGGCAAAATGTTTGCGGATATCTGGCACGATCCTGAAGCGGCAAAGGCACATCACTGTCAGCTCAATATTCTGTCAAAGCAGGTTGTTGGTATTATTGCTTCACCAGTGGACAGTGGCAAGCTGACACAGACAGATGTCTGTATTCTCTATGGTGATTCTGAACAGTTTTTTATGCTGCTCAGCGGATACCTGTATGGTCAATATGAGAAACTGTCATTTACTTTTTCAGGTGAATCTGCGTGCAATGATTCTTGGATTAGAACCTATGAAACAGGCAAACCGAGCCTTGCGCTCCCTAGTTTTGCAGAGCGAAAATTTGGCGGTACGAAGGCGCATGATCTCGTTCTGACAATGACGCCAAAAAATTTGGAACGTGCTTTAGAAGGCCTTGAGAAGCTTTATAAAAATGGTCTTCGCTATCCAATTGCGCCTTATGGCATTTCAACGGATATGATGGCAGGGCTCCCAGACAGCTATGCAGCGTTTTAGAAAATGCTGGTGTATTCAAAAGAATAATGCGGTCATCTTAAGGAGGTGTTATGCATGAATCGATCCATACTCAAGGGACTTATTGATTTACATGTTCACACGGGGCCTTCAACGGCAAACCGCGAACTGGATGTAGCTGATATGCTGACGGAGGCGCGTGCGGCTGGTTATAGAGGGTTTTTAGTAAAAGATCATTATTTCCCATCTGCACTTGGTTGTACCATGATTGAAAAACATTTGGCAAAGGGTGATGTTAGAATATTCAGTTCGTTGGCCCTCAATCATTCTATGGGCCTTTTTAATCTCAAGGCAGTTGATACAGCACGTCAAATGGGGACACAGATGATTTATTTTCCCACGGTGTCAGCAAAGAATCACATTGATGCTCACAAGGGGAATTTTGCGGGATCAGGAATGGCATCGGTAAAAGAAGAACCCGTTGTCTATGTTGATGAAGACGGTGTGATGATGCCGGAAGCTGTGGAAATTTTAAAATACATGGCTGCTAATGACATGGTATTGGGAACGGGGCATGGCTCTGCATGGGAAATTGACCATCTGGTAACAAAAGCATTTGAAGTGGGCGTTAAACGTGTTCTTGTCAATCACCCTCATTTTCATATTGGCGCGACTTATGAGCAAATGCAAAAATGGGCAAAGATGGGGGCTTATATTGAGCTGAATGTCTGCGTCTTCTCAGATGCATCCAAATTGGGGCCTCTACCTTGGCATATTGTCGATGAAATGCTTGAGGCATTGCCAATCGACTGTTTTATTCTCGATTCGGATATGGGACAAAAGGGCAATGGCAGCCCGGTTGAAGGCATGATGACCTTTATAAATTTACTGGAATCTCGTAATGGCCTAACTGAGGCTGATATTGAACTCATTGGCAAGACTAATCCAGCAAAACTCATGAGGTTTTAAACGTTTGATGACGAACACCAAGAACGAAAAGAAAGTTATAAAAGAAAGTAGAGGGAAAACCGAGATGCGTCAAGTAATCATTACTGCAGCGTTAACAGGTGCTGTACACGTGCCGAGTATGAGCCCGTATTTACCCATTACACCAGAGGCAATTGCAGAGGAAGCAAAGGCAGCTTACGAAGCAGGCGCTGCCGTTGTACACGTTCACGCTCGAAACCCTGAAACCGGAGAACCGTCTTCCTCAAATGAACTCATGTCAGACATATTGGAGAGGATTCGTTCGAAATGCGATGTGATCGTCTGTGTTACGACAGGTGCCAGCCAGCTTATGACAACGGCAGAAAGGCTGTTGCCGGTTGAAGTGTTTAAGCCTGAATTGGCTTCTTGCAATGCTGGGACAATGAACTTTGTCTTGTCGGAGATTGCAGAAAAAATTGATGATGGATTCGGCTGGGAAAAGCCATATCTCATTAAGACGCGGGACAATGTTTTTAAAAATACTTTCGATGGTTTACAACATTATATTGAGACGATGTCGGAAGTGGGGACGAAGCCGGAATTTGAAGTTTATGATGTAGGGATGATTAACAACTTGGCCTATTTTAAACAAAAAGGCATTCTCAAAGGGCCTATTTACATCCAATTTGTCTTGGGGATTCTAGGCGGTATGCCGGCAACCGTTGAAAATTTAGTGTTTTTAAAACAAACGGCAGATAAGCTGATCGGTGATTACGTATGGTCAGTAGCAGGGGCTGGCAGGGCACAGTTTAATATGGCGATGGTTGCGATTGCACTGGGCGGCAATGTCCGTGTTGGTCTTGAAGACAATCTCTATATTAAACGAGGCGTCTTGGCGAAATCCAGTGCTGAACAAGTGGCGGCAGTTCGTACAATTGCTGAAATATCAGGTCATACAATCGCTTCAGTCGAAACTGCAAGGGCGATGTTGGCAATTAAAAACAAATGACACCTAAGTAGAGCTATCAAAGTAAACAAAAACAATGTGAGTGACCAAAGGTTTGCGACAGCATTTAAGAGTGTAATGACAACGTAAAAGGGGTTGCAGCAGGCAGGGATGTCGATCGCATTCGTTCAATGAATGCGTATGTCAATTGAAGAGACGCTTCAATTGGGGAATTAGAAATTAGATCATATGAAAAAAGAATCGTAATGATGAAAGGGGTCAAACTATGAAAAAAATGCGTTATTTGTTAACCGTGATAATGATACTGTCGATTGTTTTGTCAGGATGTGGAGGATTAGGCAGTGCGCCGTCTGAAACACAGAACAGCGATAACAATGAAAGCAATGCATCATCCTCTTCAAGTACAGAAGTTTCACAAACAGAAGAAGTAAGGGTTGGCCTTGATAAAAATGTTTATGAAATTCCGCAGTATACCCAACAAGAGGGTGTACGCATTGCCAGAATTTCAACATCACTCAGCGCGGCGGACTATGGCGTGACCCCATCGGGTGTTCTCTTTAAAACGATGGTTGACGAAATTGAAGCGCGAAGCGGTGGCAAAATAGTGCTTCAGATTTATCCTGCCAATCAGTTGGCAAGTGGTGCGGATCAAATTATTAGCTCATTAGCTTCAGGTGCTTTTGAAATCTCAGAGCTTTCAGCAGGTAGCTGGGGTGATTATACAACCGCTTTTGCACCTTTGAACATTCCTTTTCTCTATAAAAACATTGATGTTGTCCACGCGATTATCGACGGTGAAATAGGTGATGAAATGGTACAGCAGGTTAGAGAAGACTGTAATGTTGTTCCAATTGGCTTTATGGAGCTTGGTATGCGCCAAATGACGAACAGTTCCCGTGAAATTCACGCACCGGCGGATTTGTCGGATTTAAAAATCCGCGTACAGTCGGATCCTATTCAAATAGCGGCTTTTGAAGCGTTAGGCGGATCTTGCGTATCGGTACCGTTTTCAGAATTATTTACAGCACTTCAACAAAAACTTTGTGAAGCACAAGAAAATCCTATTCACAATATCGTATCCAAAAAATTCTATGAAGTTCAGCCGTATTTGACGGTATCAGAGCATTCTCCAACAGAATCGATACTCGTATTAAGCGGTGTTTACTGGGAGACTTTAAGTGATGAGGAAAAAACGTGGTTCGAAGAAGCGGGGAAAATGGCAACGGATGCTTCTAGAGTTGCCTGTCAGCTGCAAACAGAGACATTGCTAAACCAAGTAGAAGACTACGGCATTACTGTTACAACTTTAACACCTGAAGAAAAACAAGTTTTTGTTGATCAAGTGATGCCTGTTTGGGATATGGCGGAAGAGATCATGGGGCAGGAAAAATGGAATGAACTCCTCAAAGCCGTTGACAAAGCGGAAACACAGCTTGGACTGTAGTTAAAGATTGCAGAAGGTGACGATATGACTGAACAGCAAAAGAAGTTTTCTTGGTACAAGATCGTTGACAATATTGAAATCTACATTGGTACTGCGATTTTTCTCATACTGCTCGTCTTGTTAACTGTGCAGGTGGCGTTTCGGTATATCTTTGGCATTTCATTTTCATGGATTGAAGAGATTTCAACCATCTTAATGATGTCAATGGTTTACTGTGGTGTTGCAGGCGCTGTGCGCGGCAGAAAGTTTTTAAGAATTGAAATTTTAGTTGATAAAATGCCGTTTAAGATTAAACGCATTCTCTTGATCTTTGACAATTTAATGCAGGCTGCATGGATTGTCTTCATGCTCGGACCATTCTTTAACGTGATGAAGAGCATTGGTGGCGGCAGGACTTCTATCCTGCGGCTGCCAAAGTTTTATATCTATGCGGTTATACCGGTGCTTTTGATATTGACACTGATTAGAACAGCTCAGGAGATCAATATTTTAATGCACGAACATGAAACACAGCTTGGCAAATCGAAGCCGGCTATTGATCTCGATGCCATTGTACGTGAACGCGATGAAGCGTTAGCAGCGAAGAACGGAGGTGCTTCACAATGAGTATTGGTTTGATTTTTTTACTGCTCTTTGTCTTGCTCTTTCTAGGCGTTCCAATTGGGATCAGTATCGGCATTCCAATTTGCCTGTTGGTTTGGCAGACGCAAATTACAACGTTTGAGTTTATTGCACAATTTATGTATACAAAGCCGTCAGAATTCACACTTTTGGCATTGCCGTTTTTCATTGTCGCAGGAGACATTATGGATACGGGCGGGTTATCCAAACGACTGGTTGGGGTAGCCAATAACCTGATTGGCAATGTGACAGGAGGTCTTGGTATTGTTGCAATCTTAGGCTGTATGTTCTTTGGCGCCGTTTCTGGATCTTCGCCTGCTACGGTTGCAGCCATTGGAACGATTATGATACCGCAAATGGTTCGTGCTGGTTACGATAAGTACTATGCAACAGGATTAATTGCAGTTGCAGGGGGACTCGGCATTATTGTACCGCCGTCGTTTCCGCTAGTGCTTTACGGTGTGACTAACGATGTTTCCATATCTGACTTGTTTCTAGCTGGATTTGGACCTGCGCTTGTTGTTGGGATTGTCTTGGTCAGCATTAATTTTATTTACAGTAAGCGATATGGCTATAAGGAAGAAGGCAAAACCGTTCACTTTAAAGAACTTCTAAAATCTATATGGGATGCGAAATGGGCATTACTCATGCCTGTTATCATTTTGGGCGGGATTTATTCCGGCGCTTGTTCGCCTACCGAAGCAGCTGTTATTTCTTGTGTCTATGGACTCTTTATTGGCGTATTTGTTTACAAGGAACTTGATGTTCGAAATATCGTGCCAATGTTTAAAAATAAAGTGGATTTTATCGGCGGCGTTATTTTTACATTTGCACCTGCCGGTGCCATGGGCGCGATCTTTGCCTATCTTGGCTATACAACTGTTGTCAAAAATTTCTTCTTGGGTATTTCAACGAATCCTTACGTTATTGTCTTGCTCATGTACGCTTTGCTGTTTGTCGTCGGCATGTTTGTCCAGACGATGCCAGCTATTGTTATCCTTTCGCCGATTCTTTTAGGCGTTGCTGAAGCGGTAGGTATTGATCCGGTACACTTTGGTCTGATCGTCACACTGGCACTTGCGGTAGCCTTTGTTACGCCGCCGGTTGCATTAAACCTGTTTGTAGCATCTTCCATGACAGGATTGAGTATGGAGCGGATTACGCGAGCGGCCATGCCGTTTATTGCTGGATTGCTCGCGGCGGAAATTATTGTTGGCTTTAATCCGATCTTGACGACGGGAATCATTGATTTCTTCGGAAAATGACGGGTTTGTCGCTAAAACAGATATAAGAGAAAAGCATAAATGTACAGCGGCAGACGCTTGCAGAGAGATGAGGAGAAAGATATGAAAATTACAAGTGTAGATATTTTTTTAGTAACCATAGGTCGCCCTTCGGTAAAAGGGAGTCCATGGAATCCCGTTGTTGTTCGCATTAATACCGATGAAGGCATTTCCGGTTATGGTGAAGTCGGGCTGGCATACGGCGATACCAAAGAAGGGCCATTTGGCATGGTCAAAGATTTTGCCAAACTCATTATCGGGATGGATCCCATGAATAATGAAGGTGTATGGAATAGACTGCACAATACCTTTTGGGGTCTCGGCGGCGGTCCGGTTATTTACGGCGCGATGAGTGCAATTGATATTGCGCTTTGGGATATCAAGGGTAAAGCGCTGAATGTGCCGGTTTACCAGCTTCTGGGCGGGAAGGTCAATCAGAAGCTGCGTGCCTACGCCAGCCAAATTCAATTTGACTGGGGGCCGGAGGCAAAAGCGCTGGTTCACCCCGAAGAATATGGTGAAGCATGCAGCAAAGCAAAGGAAGACGGCTATAATTGCATTAAAGTCGATCCGCTCTGCTTTAACATGGCAGGCAAATACAAGGGATGGTCAGTCACAGGTATTTTACAGCAAGACCAATTGAGAATTGTCCGCAACCGTGTTAAGGCAATCCGTGAAGCAGGTGGGCCGGATATGGATATCATCATTGAAGTGCATTCTTTGACAGATGTCAATTCAGCAGTACAACTCGCTGAGGCAATCAGAGAATTTGGCATTTTTTATTTCGAAGAACCGACAATGCCGATGAATGTGAGCAATATGCAGCAGATTGCCAGAAGAACCAATCTCCCAATTGCATCTGGTGAGCGAATTTACACGAGATGGGGCTACAGACCGTTTTTCGAAGCGGCGGCACTGCAAATTATTCAGCCGGATTTAGGCAACTGCGGCGGTTTGACAGAGGGCAAGAAAATTTGTGATATGGCGAGAATTTATGATGTCGGCGTTCAAGCGCATGTATGCGGCGGTCCACAGGCGACTGCGGCAGCGCTTCATTTAGAGGCGGCGATTGATAATTTTGTCATTCACGAGCATCACCAAGCAGCATTGCTTCCTGAGAATATTATGACGGGCATCTATGATTATCAACCGGTTAACGGGTATTTTGAAATCCCAGATTTGCCGGGATTAGGACAGGAACTTAGCGAAAGAGCAATGGCAACTGCCGTGAAAGTAACGGTTAAATAGCGATAAATTCTCAATGGTACAATTTCCTTATTTATTTTAATAGGATGCCGGCGAAATAATGCCGCATCAAACTTACGAAATGGAGGCAATAGGTGATAGAAAGTACTATGAAACAAAGAATGCTTGACGGCGAAGTACTCGTCGGCGCTTTCTTTAAAGCAAATAATCCCAACATAGCGGAGATGATGGGCTATGCAGGCTATGATTTCATCATTATTGACAATGAACATTCGAATTTTGACCATGTTGATGTGGAACATATCGTACGTGCGGCAGATGGCGTCGGCATTGATTCCATCGTGCGCATTGCCAGCGGTTCTGAAGAAAACATTCTTCATACACTTGATTCAGGTGCAACGGGCATCCAAGTGCCAAGTGTTCGCAATGTCGAAGATGTTAAAAATTTTGTACCATTCACAAAGTATTATCCAGCTGGTCATCGCGGCATGAACGTCAATCAGCGTGCGGCGAGATTTGGCTTTATGAAAAGCAGTGAATACTTCCAAAAGGCAAATGAAAACACTTTGGTTGTCGTCCATGTTGAAAATCTCGAAATGGCAGAACAAATCGATGCACTTTGTGCCATTGACGAAGTCGATGTCATTTTCATCGGCCCTGGGGATTTAAGCCAAGCAGTTGGCAAGCCAATGCAGGTGAATGCACCGGAAGTAATGGCTGTCGTGGATCGCATTATCGAACGCACGCTTGCAGCGGGAAAAATTCTCGGGGTTTGGGTCGGCAATGTTGACGATGCCAAACGCTATATTGATAAAGGCGCGCGCTATTTAGGTTTTAAATCTGATTCGTCCATTCTCGTCAATGCGTTAATGGCCGTTGGCGGCGAAGTAAAAACATTAAAAGCACACCAAAAGTAAAAATGGCGTATAACGCCAGCGAGATACTGACTGGCGAAAGGCTGACTAAAATCGCATTTGACAATCCCTCGGATGTGCACCCCTGCTGATGATAACACGGGTGCACATCTTATGTAAGGACTGTTTGGAGGTAAAGGTGAATTTTAATTTAACAAAGGAACAGGAAATGGTGCGCAAATTAGCGCAAACGTTTACGGCAAATGAAGTTGCGCCATATGCAGCAGAATGGGATGAGGCGGCGTCGTTCCCAATGGAAGCTATTCGCAAGGCGGGCAAGCTTGGGATGATGGGGATGCCGTTTCCAAGAAATTATGGTGGAGCAGGTGCCGACTACTTATCTTATATTATGACCATTGAAGAAATTTCAAAAGGATGTGCTTCAACAGGCGTTATTATTCAGACGCACTGTGCGCTCTGTGCATGGCCGATTTTCACGTATGGAACCGAAGCTCAGAAAGAAAAATATCTGCCGGGACTGCTTTCGGGTGAAAAGATTGGTGCTTTCGGTCTAACGGAACCCAATGCGGGAAGTGATGCGGCAGGTCTTCAGACAAAAGCAGTGGACAAGGGCGATCACTGGCTGATCAACGGATCAAAAATATTTATCAGTAATGGCGCCGTTGCCGATGTCTTTGTCATTATGGCCATGACAGATAAATCGAAGGGAACAAAAGGCATTACAGCTTTTATTCTGGAACGCGGTATGCCGGGGTTCACGATTCCTAAAAAAGAGAAAAAGATGGGAATCAGTGCATCGGTAACCACAGAACTCCATTTTGAAAATGTCAAAGTACCAAAAGAAAATTTGCTGGGCCAAATCGGAAAAGGATTTAAAGTCGCAATGACATCACTGGATGTAGGGCGGTTGGGGATTGCAGCACAGGCGCTTGGTATTGCGCAGGGCGCATTCGACCAAACGGTCGATTATATGAAATCAAGGAAACAATTTGGTCGCTCACTTAACAAGTTTCAAGCACTGGCCTTTGAGATGGCCGATATGAAAACGCGCATTGATGCAGCACGCCTATTGCTTTATAAAGCCACAGACAGGCGTGAACGAGGTCTTCCGAGTACAGTGGAAGCAGCACAGGCAAAACTTTTCTGCTCAGAAACAGCGATGTACGTTACAACCAAAGCCGTACAATTTCACGGTGGCTATGGCTATATCAAGGATTACCCGGTAGAGCGCATGATGCGTGATGCTAAAATTACAGAAATTTATGAAGGCACTTCAGAAGTAATGAAAATGGTGATCTCAGGCAGTCTGTTTTAAGGAGGATAATCATGGCATTTAAAATCGTGGTCTGTGTAAAACAGGTCCCAGATACCAATGAAATAAAAATAGATCCAGTCAAAAAGACGCTGATTCGTGAGGGGGTTCCGAGTATTCTGAATCCTGATGATGCCAATGCACTGGAAGCAGCACTTCAAATCAAGGATGAGCTGCCGGAAACAGAAGTGACTGTCATTTCCATGGGGCCGCCGCAGGCGAAGGCAATGCTGACGGAATGTATGGCCATGGGTGCTGATCGAGCAGTTCTGTTATCAGACAGGGCGCTGGGTGGTTCGGATACATGGGCGACATCCAATGCACTTGCGGCTGGTATTCAGAAACTCGGCGGCTGTGATTTGATCTTTGCCGGTCAGCAGGCGATTGACGGTGATACGGCACAAGTGGGACCGCAAATAGCGGAGAAGCTTGCGTTGCCGCAAGTTACTTATGTATCAAAAATTGAAACGGTTGGTTCTACTGCTGGTGAGAGTGATACGATGACGGTTGTCCGCGCTCTTGAAGACGGTTATGAACGCATTAAAGTGCAGATTCCGTGTTTGATTACGGCAATTAAGGCATTAAACGAACCGCGGTATATGAGTATTCGCGGCATATTTGACGCACTGCAAAAAGATGTAACCGTCTGGCAGGCGGCAGATCTTGGCGTTGATGCAACCGAAGTGGGACTTGATGCATCGCCGACAAATGTTTATCGGTCTTTTACGCCTGTCGTCAAAGGGAGAGGACAGCAGATAACCGGTGATACAGATCGTGAACTGGCGGTCAATTTATTGCAGGCGCTTAAGTCCAAGCAGATCGTGTAAGGAGGAAAACCATGGCAGTAGTCATTAAATCAGAAGCTTGCAAAGGCTGTAAGCTTTGTATTTCAGCATGTCCATTTGACGCAATTGAGATGCAGGGAAAAGTTGCGGTCATCACAGAAAAGTGTACGGCATGTAATCAATGTATTGATGCGTGTCCATTTCATGCCATTAGCAGAGAAGCGGCTAATTTAAAAGAAGTTGATCTGGATGCCTATAAAGATATTTGGGTTTTTGCAGAACAGCGTGACGGACGGCTGATGAATGTTTCGAAAGAATTGCTCGGTGAAGGCAGGCGACTTGCTGAAGCCATGGGCGGCGATACAAAAGTATACGCTGTTCTCATGGGGGATGCTGTCGAAAACCTCGTTCAAACCTGCGCAGCATATGGCGCGGACGGTGTTTACCTTGCAGAAGAGACGCATTTATCACACTATACAACCGATGGTTATGCAAAAGTTTTTACAGAGATGATCGAAGGTTATAAACCGGAAATTGTACTTTACGGTGCGACACATATTGGAAGAGACTTGGCGCCAAGGGTTGCAGCAAGGTTAAATACGGGACTGACGGCAGACTGTACGCGGCTTGATGTAAGTGTCGCGGCTTATAAAGCGTATGCGGAAAAATATACGACACTTGATACATCAACACTTGATGCGACGTCACAAGACCGTACACTGCTGCAGACGCGCCCAGCTTTTGGCGGGAATTTAATGGCCACCATCGTCTGTCCGAAGACGAGACCGCAAATGGCAACCGTTCGACCGGGCGTTATGCAGCAATGTGAAAAAGACATGACGCGAAAGGCATCTGTAATTCGAATTGAACCCGCACTTTGTGAAACCGATATCCGAACAGAAGTGATTGAAGTCGTTAAACAGGCAAAGGCCATGGTCTCGCTAAGTGATGCGGAGATTATCGTCTCCGGCGGCAGAGGCCTTGGCACAGAAGAGGGATTTAAGCTCATGGAAACATTTGCGGCTAAAGTTGGTGGTACAGTTGGCGCTTCAAGAGCTGCGGTAGATGCAGGCTGGATTGATCACGTCCATCAAGTGGGGCAGACGGGGACGACGGTTAAGCCTAAAGTTTATTTCGCCTGTGGGATTTCGGGTGCTATTCAGCATTTGGCAGGTATGCAGGATTCTGATCTCGTCATCGCCATTAACCGTGACCCTGAAGCGCCGATTTTTGAAGTGGCGGATTTCAGCATTGTCGGTGATTTGTATAAAATTATCCCACAACTTATCGAATCATGGGACGACATCATGTACACGGCTTAAGCGTTATTTGATGTTTTAAGAATGAGGGCGCCAGCAATGAGGTAAGCCACAGCGGTAAAGACAAACATGTACTTAAATGACGTAATATCCACAAGGAGCCCTAATGCCAGCGGGCCGAAAATTGCCGCAGCTGAAGAGGCGAAGTAGTAGAGTCCCGTATAGGTGCCCACTAATGCTTCAGGGGCCTTGCCGACAATCAGCGGATACGAGTTGATATTGATCATTGCCCAAAAAAAACCGCCAATGAACATAAGCAATGCCATGATCGGCATGGTGTAGGGGATAAAATTACCGATAAAAGACAGCGCGATAAAGATCACGGCATCGCCTGCGATACCAATGAGAATCGTTCGCCTCTTGCCGAGTTTAGTTCCCACAAAACCTGCCGGAATGGCGAAGATGAGGAATGAGAGCGCAAAGAAGCCGAGGATCAGTGATGCTGTAGGCACTTCCAGTCCAAGAAATCTGACACAGTAATTACTGAAAGTCGCTTCAACGCCCTGATAGCCAAAAAACCAGAAAAAAATGGCGCCGAGAATGAGAAAAGTTTCTTTTTTTTCTGAGCGGTCAATGCGTGCAAGTAAGGTTCCGAGTTTTTCCCTTTCTTCTGATGCTGCGACGTATTGTGTCGGTTCTTTAATAAACTTAAGCAGCATAAAGAGGGCAAAGAGCATCAAGACAGCGGTCAGTATAAACGGCAGCATATGTGCCATATTATAAAGAAAAGCACCGCCAATGAGGACGAATACCGAGGCAAGTCCCCCCATAAAGTTGATGATGCCGTTTGCCTGACTTCTCAGCGATGGCGGTGTAATATCCGGCATCAGTGCGACGGTTGGCGCTCGAAAAATGGCCATGGCAAAATTGAGGATTGTAATAATAACCATCAGCGACAGCAAAGACGTGTATCCGGGTAGGATGACAAACATTAGTGCGGCAATGGGAATACCTGCCATAAGATAGGGCATGCGTCGGCCGAAGCGCGTCTGCGTACGGTCGCTAAGGGTTGCGATAACGGGGATTAAACTAACGGCTAAAATATTGTCAAGTGTCATAATGGCGTTAATCTGAAACTGGCTGTCAATAAAGTCTCTGAGAAAAATGGGGACGTAAACGTTGTACAGCGGCCAGACGAGACTGACGGCAAAAAAGCCTAAACCTAAAATAAAGGTTTGCTTGACATTTAATTTCAAGGGCTTACCTCCTCCGTTTTTAAGGCCAGCATTGTTTGAGGCCGATCGGTAATGATACCGGAAACGCCGGCGTGGATCAGCTGTTTCGCTTGTTTTGGGTCATTGACAGTGTAAGCGTTGACAGCGACGCCATTTTCCTGAAGTGCTTTGAGCTCGCCGCCATCTAATGTCATAATATTTGGATGGAAAAAATCAGCATTTAAAGTTTTCAAATAGTGCCATGGTTCGTATAGACTGCTTGCCGTTAAAGCGCCTGTGCGAATATCAGGCGCTATTTTTTTAAGCGCTACCAAGGCGTGATGATCAAAAGATGAGTAGATGATTTGCTCACGTGAAAGGTACTGCTCACATAGGGTGACGACGCGTGTTTCGATACTTGGGTACATGCGGTGCCCCGCTTTGAGTTCGACATTGAGAAGTAGCGGCGACGTTCTTTTTTTGCCATATTGATATAAGAGGAGCAAGACTTCTTCGAGTGTCGGAATCTTAGAGTGGCCCCAGAGCATAATGCTCTGAAGCGTGTCGCAAGTATAGTCTGAAATGAGACCTTTGACCGGTGTGAGTCGGCTGAGTTCAAAATCGTGATAAACCATGAGAACGCCGTCTTTAGAGAAGTGAACATCAAGTTCGATTCCATCTGCGCCCTGTTCAAGCGCCAGCTCAAAAGCTTCCAGCGTGTTTTCAGTATAATGTTCATGTGCGCCGCGATGGGCGATCACTTTTGTATCCATAAACCCTCCTTGTGCGACTGATGTATTCTGTGCATTTAATGATATCGCTAATATTGTTACGAATATTGCAATTAATATTGTTGATAGTATTGTTGCTTATATGGTGATTTTATTCCTATTCGAGATCAGGGTCAATAATTCCTTCAAATCCAAAGCGATTTTACCAGAATTTAACGAAAAAACGACTCAAGCTATTTGCCGAAAGCGTGGTAATGAAGCAATTTGCTTGGGTCGATTATTGTACGGCCAGATATGTTGTTTAGAAAACGAAGCTTTAAACGATACCGATTCCAGCTTCGTCAAAAGTAATCATTTCTTTATTCATATAACAGGCAGCTTCAATAAGGCCAAATGCCAGTAGTGCGCCGCTGCCTTCGCCAAGCCTAAGGTTCATATGAATGAAGGGCTCAAGGCCAAGGGTGTCTGTTGCGAGTTTAGCGCCTTTTTCAAGTGAAGCATGAGAGGGCAGTAAGTAATCTTTAACGCTTGGCGACAGTTCACAGGCAATGAGTGCGGCAACAGTGGCAATAAAGCCGTCAATTACCACCGGTACGCCTTTTGCAGCGCCGCCGATCATGGTGCCGGCCATACCGGCGATATCTAGACCGCCTACTTTTGCGAGAATATCAATGGGATCACTGGCATCTGGTTTATTGAGGACGATGGCATCATTGATTACCGTCGCCTTGTGCTTCAGTTTATCGGCTGGGAAGTTGGCCCCCATCCCCGTTATCTCAAAGGGTGACTGCCCTGTTAAAACGGAGAGGATCGCTGTAGAAGGCGTTGTATTGCCAATCCCCATTTCACCGGTTCCAAGAATGTTGGCGCCTTCATCAATGGCATGGTAGGCCATTTGGATACCGATTTCCAGTGCTTTGACGGCTATTTCGCGCGTCATTGCAGGACCTTTACGCATATTGTTGGTGCCGTGCATCAGTTTATGGGGGATGATATAAGTGTCTTCAAAGTCGGTATTAATGCCAATATCAACAGAGTATAGCTTTGTATGGCTTTGTTTTGCCATGCTGCCGACACCGGTTAACCCCCTAGGGATGTTGCGTGCCTGCTGAAGGGTAACGCTTTGAGGCGCTGATGCGACGTACTCATCGCAAACGCCGTGGTCAGCACACATGACGATGATGGCTTTGTTATCGGTCATGGGAAAGGGATTGCCGGTCATTCCTGAAAGTTTGACGACGATGTCTTCCAGTGCACCCAATGACCCCTGGGGCTTAATGAGATGATCGACGCGGTGTTTGACACTTGTCATGAGCTCGCGATCAAGCGGTTTAATTTGACTAAGGGTTTCGTATAGCATAATGCCTCCTGTATGTTTAGTGGCGACAAAAAAAGCCCATTGCTCCTGAGAGCAATGGGCTTTACCGTCGTCCATAGGTCGCTACTTGGGCAGGTCTCCTGGCTGAGCATCATCATCGCAATGTGCCTTCCCGAAAAAATCAGTGGCGGTTACATACGACTCAGCATCACAGTGATGGGTTCGCTTAGGACTTAAACCTAATTCCCTATTCTCCTCATATTGAGGCACCCAATAGCATTTTGACAAGTACAGTTTATTGAAAAAAAAGCGTTGCGTCAAGGTAATTTTCTGCTTTTAAAAGACAAATAATGTGATTCGAATTGCAATTGATGTACCGTAAAAGAACTTCTCAGTGATGGCGACATATGTTAAAATAGGCGTAACCAAGAGGAGGCAGCAACGTGAAAAAACTGATGATTTTTGATTTTGACGGCACGCTGATGGATACGAACAGCGTTATTATTGACAGTCTCAATGCAGCGGTTCATGCATCTCTTAATCGTTATCTAACGGATGAGGAATTGCAGACTATTTTAGGACGACCGCTGCGCGAACAAATGAGCATGGTATCCGAAAGGCATTGTGACGCGATGGTTGCCTTTTATCGACAGTATTATCGTGCACATCAGGAAGGCCGCGTCTTTCCATTTGAAGGGGTTTTACAGATGTTGAAAGCGCTTAAAGCGGAAGGCGTAATCTGTGCTGTTTTAACGAATAAAGGGCGTAATGGCTTGACGAAAGGACTTGAGACACATGGCATGACAGACTTTTTCTCGCATAGTCTCTGTGCCGATGATATTGAGCGGACCAAACCCGACCCCTATGGTATTTTAAAAATTGCATCGGACCTTTCTTTTGATCTAAAAGACGTCTATATGATCGGTGATAGCGCACATGATATTGAAGCGGGAAAAAATGCAGGGGTAACCACGGTACTCGTGGGATGGTCAATTCTCAAAATGGACGTACTGAAAGCGCTCGAACCGGATTATATAATAAGCCATCCTCTGGATTTACTTAAGAGAATAATGTGAATTTATAAAAATACAAAACATGTAAAGGAATTGCATGTCCCCCCTTCAGATTGGTGAATTATCTGCTATAATAGATAAAACGGTCAATCATATTAAATTAAGTAAAAGTTGTTTAGACTTTATTTTATAAAATTTGAATAACAAAACGAAGGGGGTCAGGAAATGAAAATTAAGTCAGGTGATGTTGTGACATTATCCGAACTAGGTGTTATTGCACTGAATAATACGAAAATGTCTATTAATGAACGCATAAATCTAACAAGAATTATGAAAAATGGCGGTAAGGTTCGCAAAGTTTTCGATACCCATTCAGAAGTGATCCCCTTTACTGAAGAGGGAATTGCCATGGCGGAATATTGGATCTGCCCAAACTTTAAACTCGCATCCCGATAGGGATGTTTTTTTATTGCATTGAAGATTTAAAGGGAATTGACAAAAAACGATTGACATGATAATCTGTGACTAGAACATAGTTAAAAGTCATAGATTATTCTTGAAAGAATATCCGCAAGCCGCCGAAAGGCGGTATTCAAAAGAGCAACCTATGACTGATAATTTGATTTCGGTCACAGATTTGCAAATGTCTCAGCAAAATAGATAAACTGATGGTGTGTACACGTCAGTGTAAGATCGTGAAGGAGGGTTACTCATTGGGAAAAGCATTTGAAGAAGCAGAAAGAGAGAAACTTAGAGGTGCGCTGATAGAAGCTGGGATACGCTTTTTTTCTGAAATGCCTTATGAGCGCGTCAAAATTGAGGCGATAGCCAAAGCTGTTGGCATTGGCAAAGGTACATTTTATAGATTTTTTGATACAAAAGAAGCACTTTTTGTCGCCTGCACTATGGCTTATGAAGAAGTTATGCAAGCGCAAATCCTTAAGGAGATCGCAGCGATTGAAGATGGTGTTGGTCGACTTCGAAAATGTTTGTCAGATATGTTGATGATTATTCGAGAAGATGATTTTATCCGACAGCTCATTGCAGCAAAAGGGATTGATATTTTATCAAATACCCGAACAGAAGATGAAAAGTCTGCCATGTTCGAAGTCGATGTGGCTTTTCTATGGGCAATCATAGGTGAAGATGTCAAGCTTCGCGTTTCACCGGAGATCGCAGTTGAACTGTTGAGAAGCCTGTTTTATCTTGCGGTATTAAATCCTGTGATAGAAATTGATGTCGCACGTTACTACGATCATTTGATTCACGCAGTGCTCGTTGAAATATTGGAGGCATTATGAGTATTGAAGTCAGGGAGCTTACAAAAAAATATGGTGAGATCACCGGTGTGGAACAGTTGTCACTAAAGGTTGGAACAGGACAGTTTCAAGGGTTTATAGGGCCAAATGGCGCTGGTAAATCGACGACGATCAGATGCCTGATGGGATTGCTTACCCCGGATTCCGGCACGTTTTCGATTTTGGGGTTCGATGATAAAAAAGCAATGGCGTCAATTAAAGCCAGTGTTGGCTATTTGCCTTCTGAAATAAGACTTTATCGCAAACTCAGCACGCAGGTTCACATAGCGCTTGCCATTGCCATCAGACGTGATGCCATTGCGTCGGTACAGGGAAAGGCAGCGGCTGCGGCTTTCGAAAAGCATGCCGAGCAGACGGCGAAAACATTGTCAAAGCGGTTGTCGCTTGATGTACAGCGTCCTTTCGGTGCACTTTCGTTCGGCAATCAAAAAAAAGCGGGCATTGTACTTAGCATGCTGCATGAGCCGCCGGTTCTTATTTTGGATGAACCGACTGGCGGTCTTGATCCGCTTGTTCAGGAAACTTTTTTTGAACTGCTCAAAGAACGCCATACTGCGGGGACAACGATTTTATATTCTTCACATATATTGAGTGAAGTCGAACGATTATGTGACAAAGTCGCCATTGTTAAATCGGGAAGTGTCATTGCCAATGAGGCAATTGAGCACTTTCGGCAAAAACGCCTTAAACGGGTCATGTTGAAATGTCACGAGGATCGTGTGACAGCATGTGCTGCAATGGTCGAGCAAAGCGGTGAAGCAAGCCGCGTCCGGATTGACCGCAATGTGATCCAGATGGATTGGCATGGCTTGCCGTCAAAGCTGACTGCATTAATGACGTCGATCAATCCGAAGGACTTCACGGTAACGGAACCGAGTCTCGAATCGATCTTTATGCATTATTACCATGATTCGGCAGATGAAGCTGCTGAGATAGGAGGCATATAATGGGAAGCCTATACCGTTTTGAATGCTGGAAATACGCTAAATCAGTAGGTCTTGTCAGTATCATAACAGCCCTTATGATCGTTTTCAGTATGTCATTTTATCCGGCGATTAGCGATTACATGGCGACTCTAAGTACTTTTTTTGAAACGGGTGCCATGCAGCAGGTGTTTAAGATTTTTAATCTTAATGTCGGTGCCATGACATCACTTATTGGTTTTTATACCACTTACTGTACCATGTGGGTAACGCTGATTGGTTCTGTTATCTTTGGCTTTTACGGTGCAAAGGCCATTGCAGCAGAGCAGATTGAAGGGACCTATGAATTTGTATTGTCGCTGCCGGTAAGCCGCCGGAAACTATGGCTTATCAAATGGAGTGCACTGATGACGGCACTGTCTTTCTATGCAGTGGTCGTTGGTGGCAGCGGTCTGATTGCCCTTGCCATTTATGGTTCTGAATCGAATGCGGTTTTGCAACAGGATGCTTTAACACCGGCGTTAAAGGCATCCATCATCGCAGAACAAGCGGCAATTGTACCGATGATGGCACTGACAGAAGACGATTTTCAAACATTTACGCAAGGATTGATAATGGCTCAATTCAATACTTCAGGAGCGGAGCTCGATGAAGCGGGTATTGATGTGAATCGCATTTTAAGCCTCATTGGCGATGATTTAGAGGACCCGCTGATGCTCTTTGATAAAATGCTCGCTAATCCAGAACCATACTTTGAAGCTTTTCAATTAGAAAATGTATCGCTTGACGAATTTGTTGAAGGCATTCAATCAGAGAAAGCTTCCTATTTAACCATGCACGATGCCTTTTTTGATCCGGCGCAGTCGCTGTCGTCCTTTTTTGAAATGTCCCCTGAATTTTTCTTAAACTTGATGCTGTCCAAAGGTATTGTCGGTGACGTGGATTATTTGTTATCGGGGAAAGTGACAGCGGCAAAACTCTTTGCACCGTACAGTGTCAAAGACTTTCTAAAACGGCACGGTTTGATGATTTTGACGGTTTGGCTTAATGCAACACTGGGATTTTTATTGGCAACGCTTGTCAAATGGCGTGACAGTGCGATGCACTTGGCGGTTGGCGGTGTTTTCGTCATGTACTTCCTCAATAATGTTTCGCAAATGATGCCGAGTACGAATTGGATCAAATGGTTGTCCACGTTTGGTTACTTTGATCTTGAAAAGCCTGCATCAGGTGGTGTGAGCGCTATTTTGTGTATGGGGCTGATTGCTTTGTCGATGCTTGCGATAAGGCAGTTTGAACGTGCAGATCTGGTTCGGTAGTTGTATCACATATTGCGCTTCATCTATCGCTAAAATTTGTTTATGGTTTTTTAATTCAATTTTAATGTAGAGTTGACGTGCTTCTAATTTGTGGCAATTATGCTATAAGGTAAGGAGGCTAGACCATGGAAAACAAAAAAGTACTGATTTTAACAGCAACCTTTGGCATGGGTCATCAAGCCGTATCGAAGGCCATCAAAGATGAAATCGCCGCAGCATATTTAGGGTATAGCATTGAAATTGTCGATCTCTTTGAAATTATAAACCCCAGTTTAAAACTCGCACTTCAAAAAGGGTATAACGTTCTGACAAGAGAATTTGAAGAACTTTATAATTTTTTCTATTATTATAAAAGCAGTGCCAAGCATAATCTAATTGACGGTCTTATCTATAAAGGCTATCAGAAAAAGTTTAACTATTATATTCAAACGACAAATCCTCAAATTGTCATCAGCACCTTTCCAATGACATCGGGGTTCATGTCCAGATTTAAACAGCAGCACGAAAGCGATATTCCGCTGATAACGGTTATCACAGATGTTGTTGACAGCTGGGAATGGGTTCATGAAGACACAGATCGGTATTTTGTACCCACACAGGAAGTCAGAGACCGATTGCGTTTAAAAGGCATTCCGAGCTATCGGATTAGTGTCACGGGGATACCGGTTCGAAAGGCTTTTAAAGTCGGACAGCCGAAGTCGAGGTTCACGATGAAAAAGAATATTCTCATCATGTCCAGTGCCATGGGCAAGATAAAATTTGACCAGTCCTTTCTGGAGCAGCTTTCAATGATTGATGAAGCACATTTTACCATTGTAACGGGTACTGATACATCACTGTATGATAGCTTAAAACACTTTCATTTTTCAAATATTACCATTCTGGGTTACGTTGAGGACATTGCAACCCTAATGGCAGAAGCGGATCTTATTTATACGAAGCCCGGCGGCGTGACGCTCTTTGAGGCCATTAACACTGAATTGCCGCTGCTCGTACAGGACACAGCGGTGGGGCAGGAGAGTGCTAATATTGCCTTTATTAAATCAAGAGAGATTGGCGTCATTGTTGAGGCACCTGATCACTTTATACGTATTTTAAAAGAAATACTGGATGATGATTTGAAACTCTATCAATTTCGAAACAATATGTATTCTTTAAAGAAAGAATTTGATCAAAACGCGATTATCAGTGCGTTGCTGGCATAGGTGACATTATGAATGAAAAGGTCATCACCAAAAAAGATATGCGCGATTTGTTGATCGTTCTCGTCTTAATTGGTATCACTTGGTACGTTATGCGAAATGCGATTGATATCGAAACGTTAAAATCATTATTGTCAGGCATGATGTGGCGTTACTTATTTTTCTCAATAGGATTACTCTTTCTCTTTTGGGGACTAGAAGCACTGATGATGGGCTGGCTTATTCATCGCGTCAATCTAAAAATAGAAAGGCGTCGGCTCCCGTGGATTGCACTTAAGACGACGCTGGTTGGTCAGTATTATGCGAACATCACACCTTTTGCCAGCGGTGGACAACCGGTACAGCTCTATATTCTAAAACAGCATAAGCTCTCGACGTCTGAGGGAACGGCAGTATTGATGTCCAAGTTTTTAATTTTTCAGATTACAGTAACGCTTTATGCGCTCTTCCTGTTTATACGTTCTTTTCAAGCAACGCCAATTGCGTCGAGACCATTTGTCATTACAGGCCTTGTCATCAATTTGATTGGACTTGCGATTATTGCGTTTAGCGCGTTTAAACCGCAAGTTCTCTTTGGGCCCATTGATTGGAGTATTCGAAAGTTCCAAAGGTCTAAAACGCGAATGCAAAAGTTGAAAACCCGCACGCGCCAGTTTGTCGACGATTATCAAACGGGTATGGCGAGACTCACAAGCGATTACCGTGAGACGGCAACGCTCTTTCTCCTTTCACTGATTCAGCTAACGGCATTTTTCAGTATGCCGTACTTTCTCAGCAAGGCGATGGGAATTCCAGGGATTCACTTTTTACAAATGCTGACGATCCAGGCGGTACTCTATATGTGTATTAGTTTCATTCCCGTTCCGGGAACCGTGGGTGTATCGGAGTTTGGTTTTGTTGCACTGATGGGAAATGTGATGTCGGGCAATCTGGCTTCGACACTCATGGTACTGTGGCGTTTAGTCAGCTATTACTTCAGCCTCATTTTCTGTGGTGCGTTTTCGCTGATCACATCCCTTGTGAAACGAGCGAAACCAAGCGAAGCGCCTTGAGATGGTTAAAATAGATGTGTTGCCTAATCAACCGGCAACATGATGAGCACAGCGGTTCCCTTACCGACTGTGCTTTCTATTTGCAATTGGCCACTTTGACAGTCAATCAGTGCTTTAACAATGGATAATCCTAGGCCAAAGCCCCCTGTGTTGCGGTTGCGATCTATGCCGACACGGTAAAACCGCTCAGTTAAATGCTGTAGGGCATCGGCAGGAATGCCGGCACCATAGTCCCGAACTGTAATGGCAATCGTATTGGCTTCAAGTCGCGCACTGACAGTGATGCCGCGTTCAGAGTTGCCGTATTTTATCGCGTTGTCAATGAGTGCTCGCAGTGCCTGTAAAAGCAAATCGTAATCTGCATAAACATTTAATTCAGGTGAACAAAAGATTTCAAAAACGGTTTCACCATAAAGCATTTCGGCATCGATCTTAAGCTGTTCAAAGAGTCTGCAGAGATCAAATGACGATGGTGAAACGGGAATCCGATGACTGTCCGCACGTGCTAATAACAATAGTTTTTCAACGAGATACTGCATGCCCCGCGCTTCGCTTTCTACGGATTGAAGGCTTTCTACCATCAGTGCTTCATCTTGGTAATTAGTTTTGTTCAGTAAATCCATGTATCCCAATATAACGGTCAGTGGAATGCGCAGCTCATGGGAGGCATCTGAAATAAAACGCCGTTGATTGTCAAATGAATCCTCTAGATTATCCAGCATGCCGTTTAAGCTTTTAATCAAACTGTCGAGTTCATCTTCAGCACCTGTTTGCGGAATACGATCATGGATGTTTTCAAAATGAATATTTTCTGCACGTGATGAGACATTTACCAGCGGTTGAAGGGCTCGTCTCGTGATATAGCGGCCAAAGATGCCAATAAGCAAAATGCCGATGAGCGAAGAGACGATGAGCGCTGACAGTAGAATCAGAATAAAAGCGCGATCATATTGGGGAAACAAGAAAAGGGTTAAGTAGATGGGTTTGCCGTCATCAAAGGAAACCATCAACGTCGTCTCCAAAATGGTGTCTCCGAGGAAGGAGATTTGATTGATAGCGCTATCATCGTTTTTGGTGGGAAGCGGAATAAAAGCAGTGGCTACTTTTTGACTATCGCCGTCTCCGTTGGGTTCGCTGATGTTGAATGTCATCCAGGCCTGATCGGCACGGTTCTCAAAAGCATAGGAAAATGTCAGATCGTTGGTAACGATGTTGAAATTTGAAAGAAATAAACGGTCGTAATAATTCTTTTCAAAAGCGTAGGAGCTCTCATCCTCCGTGTTGTAGATAAAGGCAATATATTTATAATGGTCAAACAGATATAGTTCCTGAAGATCGCGATAAATGCGTTCCAGTCGTTCATCGGGATGAGTCTCTTTGAGTGCCGCTTCGTGATCGGCGAAATAGGTGTCGATTTGATCGCGTTTGACGTAGAGTTCATCCCGGTTTTTTAGAAAGAGAAACTGCTGTGTTAAAAAGAACACAAAGACAGTAATCAGCGCAATGACCAAAGTGAAAAAAATCACATTGGACATGGTGATTCGCGTTGTGAGCTTAAAGGGTTTTCGTATTTTTTGAAGAGGTATTTTAAAAAAGTGTTTATTTGATGACATAGCCACGTCCTCTCACTGTTTGAATCAGCTTTCGCTCAAATGGCCTGTCTATTTTATCACGCAGGTATTTAATATAGACATCAACGATATTGGGGCTGCCATAATAGTCAAATCCCCATACTTGATCGAGAATTTGTTCGCGCGTCAGAACGATTTCGCGATTGATAACCAAATAGCGCAGCAAGTCGAATTCCGTTTTGGATAATTCGATGGCTTGATGATCGCGGCTAACTTCAAAGGTTAACGGATCTATGACGAGGTCATCGTAAATAATTTGTTCGTGAATTTCTTCTGATTGCAGTGGTGCATATTTTCGGATATTTGCGCGAATGCGCGCCAGCAGCTCATCAAAAATGAAGGGTTTGGTGACATAGTCATCTGCACCTGCATCAAGGCCGGTGATGATATCGTCGAGATCGTCTTTTGCCGTCAATATGATAATCGCCTGACGCGGCTTAATTGATTTGATATGTTTGGCTGCGGTGATCCCGTCGAGCTCAGGCATCATGACGTCCATGAGAATAAGATCACAGTCGTGTGCCAGTGCATAGGAGACGGCAGCTTTGCCGTCGGATACAGCTACAGTGTGGTAGCCTGCGTATTTTAATTGAAGTTCGAGAACACGTGTGATTTTTTGATCGTCCTCAGCGATGAGTATATGCTGCATGGTATTCACTTCCTTTTGTTCATCATACCAAAAAAAAGACGCATTCACAATTGACGCCTCATGCATGGGGAAGCGAAACTGCGGCAATAAGATACGGAAATGTTTTACACGTTATACACATTGAGATGTGCTAAGTGTGAAGACTTTATTGTTAATGACGGCGGTCGTTTCAATTTACAAAAAAATAAAATGATGACAGTAATGTCACCATTAAGAGATGTGCGATAACGAATGGCCTACGGCGGAAGATTATATAAAATTGAGCATGATTATGACGCCATGAGACTGTGAAAGAGCAAACCTGTTTTTTCAAGTGAATAATTGGCGGAGATCTGTGCCATTTGAAAACGCATCTTTTCGAGAATAGCGGGTTCATACATCATTGCTTCAAGGTGATCTGCGAGCTTTGAGGTTTGCTTTATGTGAACGGCAGCACCAAGTGCTGCTAGAATTTCGGCATTTTCAGCTTCTTGTCCATCAATGTAAAAGGGGATAATCATTGGCAGCTTCTTACAGAGAGCTTCCGTTGCAGTTAGCCCGCCGGGTTTGCTGATAAGTACGTCGGCGTCAGTCATCAGTTCATCGACGTTATTGACAAAGCCATGAACGGTCATGGTGATATTTTCGGGCATATATTGACCATGTGCATTGAGATATTGTCTTAAGCGGTCATTGCTGCCGCAGACAACATGAACGTGCATCGGTTTGCGTACCATCTTGATTCCATTTAAAACCTTTATCAATTTTGTACTGCCCATACTGCCGCCCATGACTAGTGCTGTAAACGGTTTGGGGTCCGAAGGGGGTGAAACTGTCGCTGTGTAAAAGGCATCTTTTACGGGGATGCCAAAGTCAAAGATGCGATCGGTACGGATGCCAAAGCGCTGTAGCTGTTGATTGGTGTGCTGTGATCCCGTTATATAGGCATCAATTGCTGGATGCAGATAAAATCGGTGTACGCCCAAATCTGTAATAACAGAAATGCATTTGGCATTTGTTTCACCTGAGACTTTCAGTGATGCCATCAAGTTAACAAAAAATGGGTGTGTCGAAATAAGCAGATCTGGCTGATAGATATCGATTTGTTCCTTCATATGTTTGCGCATTAGTTTGATGAGCAGCTTTTTCATATTTTTATTAATCGTTTGTCGATGACTCATATAGTAGAGTTGTCCGTATAATTTCGAAAAGTGGTTGGCCATGAGCGTATAGCCGTTTTCAACAAGTACCTCGACAATTTTAGGACATGATTTAAACAAGTTGACGATATGAACCTCAATTCCCTGATATTCTAATCGATTTTTAAGCGCGTTTGCCGCTTGGTTATGGCCCCCGCCCGTTGCCGCTGTAAAGATGATTGCGACTTTTTTCATCAAAAAACGCCTCCTTTTACGCTAAATATGGAACTTTATCCTATCATAACAAGTCTATATTAGCAGGGGCGTTAGAGAATTGTTAAAGTTTCCTTAAAGTTGATGAAACGTACGCCTATTTTTTAAGTTCATGATCGATATGAGCTCGGATACCCGTCGGCTTGAGTGCATTTAAAATGATAAAGGCCAAGGCGCCGCCACCTATAAATTGAATAATATTCCAGGGAATGCTGAAAATGGCGGCAATCATACTGCCATACATGATTCCAGCGGCAAAATAGTAACCGATGACCATCCAAATGCCGCCAAGCATTATGCCGATAATTTCGGCTGGCTTGACAGCGAAATGTTTGGATAAGACTGCCATAATGATTGCAATGGCTGGGACGAGTACACCGATAACGACGATTTGTCGATGAAAGTCGACGGCGAGTGCTGCAGCCGCTGTTGCGTCGCTGACGTCTTCAACGGCACCGGCAATGGTTTCAACGGGGGTCTGCGATACAAAATGCGATAACCCGATCATCGCAGCAAACCAGAAGAGGATGAGGATGGCTGACAGTGACTTTCCCTTCAGACGGCTGTGTGCCAGTGCGCCAACGAAGTAGCCCATTATCGCCTTGACGATAAGTGTCGGCAAAACCCACTGGGCGTAGCCGCCAAAAAAATCGGCCATTGCAGAACCTAATCCCGCTAAAATGGCGCCGTAGGTAGGACCCAATAGAATGGCCCCGACAAAAATACTCATGTCTCCGGCGTGGATATAGCCATTGGTAAAGGGCACGGGTATTTTTACGATGCTTGTTGTTACAAAGACAAAAGCCGTCATTAAAGCAGTGTATGTCAATAATTTTACATTTTTTTGCATGTTGCCTCCTAAAACAGTTGATGGATCGCGATTTCTAGTATACTATAATATAAAATTGTCCCTTTAAAAAGTGTCAGATACAAGGAAAACTATCGGGTCAGATTTGGAGCGGTTAATAAAGACAAGGAGACAAAAGCGATGTTGGGATTTGTTATTCAATTTGATCAACAGAGTGATCAGCCAAAATACATTCAGCTCTATGAACATATCAAGGATGAAGTGCACACGGGACAGCTGGTTGAAGGCGAAAAACTGCCTTCTATTCGTTCGGTATCTGAAGCGCTTGGGGTTAGTAAGTCGACTGTTGAGGGTGCATATGCGCAGCTCGTGGTTGAAGGGTATATCGAATCGCGCCCGAAGAGCGGCTATTATGTTTTAAGAATGGAGCGCTTTCCAATGCTCACAGTCAAGGAAAGTGTTAGACCTTATACGTATTGTCCAGAAGGGACGCAACAGCCAAGGGCGGAAGACGCTTCCCGCATTCGAAGATTCGCGGCGACAGATGGTGTTGAGCCTCACTTATTCAATTTCAATGCATGGCGAAAAATGCTGACGAAGGTGATGGATTATGAACAGGATGAACTGATCCATTACGGTGATCGACAGGGTGAATACAGTCTTCGTGCAGCGATTGCAAAGTTTGTACATGAAATGCGTGGTGTCGTATGTACGCCGGATCAAATTATTGTTGGGGCAGGTGTCCAGACACTATTTATGCTGTTGTCAGCGCTTTTAAAACCGGAACGACCGGCAATTGCCTTTGAATATCCGGGTTTTTTAAAAGGTGCGACGATTTTTGAAGATTATGGGTATGAAACGGTTAAGATCCCAGTCAAAGCGCAGGGCATCAATATTGAGGCTTTGGCAAAGAGCTCTGCCCGTGTTGTTTATGTATCACCTGCACATCAATACCCAACGGGTTCTATTATGCCAATTAACAATCGCATGAAACTGCTGAAATGGGCAAGTGAAAATGATGCCTATATTATTGAAGATGACTATGATAGTGTGCTTCGTTACGAAGGGGTACCGATCCCATCTTTACAGGGATTAAATCGAGGCAAGCAAGTTGTGCACGTCGGGGCCTTTTCAAAATTGCTCATGCCGTCTCTGCGAATAAGTTTTATGATATTACCGGAAGATTTGTTGACAAAATATGTTAAAATAAAGACGAGGTATTCACAGACCGTTTCAAAAGTTGAGCAATTGACACTGGCTCATTTTATGCGCGAAGGTTATTTTGACCGACATATTCGAAAAATTAAAAAAGCTTATGCGAAAAAAAATCAACTCATTTTAGAAGCTTTAAAAATGAAAGGCAGTGATTTGTTTCACGTCATTGGCAAGACATCGGGACTGCATGTCGTCCTGTCATTTGATCCAGTCATCGATGTAACAACAGCTGCTAAAAAGATGCAGGCAATTGGAATTAGGCTTGAAGACGCCGGCTTGTTTGAAGGGCGTAAAATTGCAGTATTGTCTTACAGTGGGCTGCCAGATGACGCTATTGATGAGGCGGTGGCCGAAATTTGCGGCGCTATTCGCAGGCAGCGCTTGGAGGTAACATGAAAATTGGCATATTAAAACGGATTTGCCCAGGAATTGCCGTACTGCTGTTGCTCACTGCATGTTCAGAGACACCGAATGATAATCATGTGACGTTTATTGACAAAGCAACACATGAAGTGACAATGCCGATGGATTTATCGACACGGTATGACGCATTTTTCAGAGATGTTGATAAACTGAATATAGATGCTGCAACACGAGCATTCTTTGAATTTGAAAGTGTTGCAACAAAGGCTCAGCTCGATTTTGTTGAGACAGTGGTATTGGATTCTGAGATTCAGGATGCCTTGGCAAACTGCTATAACAACAGCGAGATCGGATTTGACATCGGTTGCTATCACGGCGAAAAGAAAGATGAGATTCAAGATATCTGCGATCATGGCTTTACTTTTGTACCGTTTAACGGGCTCATTTATCCTGTGGTCAACTATGAGGATTTTGACCGTGTCTCACCCTACGTCAGCAGAGAAGCATCCAGCTACATAGCATTAAAAGCGCATGAATTGAATGATTATATGATAGGAAGCAGTTTGAGTCAGGAAGATTTGATCGACCGACTGCTCAGCATTGAAACGCATCTTAAGGCATATGCAGGCGGTCAAACGGCACCTACCGTTTACGAGCTGTACAAAACGTATTTGTATGATTTTATTCCAATTGAACTTCGGACATTGGGTAAACTTAGTGAGGATGACGAGCGTCTAAAAACATATCAATTCTTCGCAGACGCTCATGAAACGTCTGTGACGGCGGCAATTGTCAGTAAATACGTCAATGCAATTAAGGACAATGGTTATGTCATTAATGCATCAGTACTCGAAGTGCTGGATAACTTTAATGATGAGATTGAACTCTATTTTACACATGTGAATACCTAAAAAAAAGGTCAGGCTAAAAAAGCCTGACCTTTTAAATCTTTGATGCTTCTATTACGATTGAATATCGTCCGATTCTAGCCATGCCTGATTTGGTTTCAAATCAACAGAAAAAATGCGGCCGTGATTTTCCGGATACTTGGATTGATGGTATTTAAAGAGCATTTCAGACTGATAGCGTCCTATAATTTCTATTTTGCCGGTCTCGTGGCTCATACAGAATTTGAGGCGCTTACTGTGTCCGTTCATGAGTTTTCGAGCGTTCTTAACGATATCAAACGCTTGATCAAGTGGTACTTGAAACTGATTTTTTACACCTTTAACAGGACGACATTGGAAAATGTAATAAGGGACAATGCCATGCTTGACAAGTCTGTTTTGCAGATCAGACAATGTTTTTGGATGGTCATTGACACCTTTGAGCAGTACCGTCTGATTGTTGACGATCACATTGTGCTCCAAGAGTTTGCTGACAGCGCCAATTGCTTCGTCAGTTAACTCTTTCGGATGATTGAATTGTGTTACGACGTAAATGCGTTTTTTTTCGGAATACTTTTTGAGCAGTTCCAGAAGTTTAAGGTCTGAAGTGATACGCTCCGGGAATACGACCGGTGTACGCGTACCGAACCGGATAAAATCCAAATGTGGAATTTCCGTGAGTTCCTTTAAATAGCTTTCGATAAGATCGGTTTCGAGAAGAAAGGCGTCGCCGCCGGTGATGAGGACGTTATTGATGGTTTCATGAGATTGGATGTAGCTGACGGCGTCCTTGATAAAAGAGAGTGTCTCGTTGCTTGACGTTCCGACGAGACGTTTTCGGAAGCAGTGTCTGCAATACATAGCGCATTTGTTGGTAGATAAGAGCAGTGCCGTTTGTTCGTACTTGTGTTGAAGCCCCTTCATTTTCGTGTTCTGCGATTCGCCGCTGGTATCGAACGTACCGTCCATATCGAATTCGCTGATAGTCGGGATGGCCATCTTTCGAATGGGATCATGCGGGTCGTCAATGTCAATCAGATTGAGATAATATTGCGTGGACGAAATGGGAAACTTCTTCGCGATTTTCCGATAGGACAGTACTTCTTCTTCAGACATCGGCAAAAAATCACGAAGCGAATCGACAGAGTGGATGTTAGACTTTAAGCTGTCTTTCCAGGACATTTATACCTCCTTTATTTAGTTTTAAGGGTTATAGTATTAGCCATACTAAACTCACGACACTATTATATCATATATACTTATGTTTGAAAAGTTAAAAATTTCCATATTCGCCTAATGACATGGCATCAATCAGTCTGAGTGTTGCATTGATATCATAAGTGCGTTTAAGGGCTGTGACATTTTGCTTCAACAGTTTAAAGAAACGGTCGTCTTCGTGTATTTGATTTAAAATGAACATCAGGTTTTCACCATTTCGGATTCGGAGCGCCGCGCCGGCACTGAGCAAAAACTCAGTATTTTCTTCTTCTTGCCCCGGCATGGCAAATGGAATGAGCAGCGGCAGTTCTTTAGCAATCGCTTCACTGGTGGTCAGCCCACCTGGCTTCGTGACGATAACATGTGCACGATCCATTAAAAGATCGACTTTGTCCACAAAACCATACAGTTCAAAATGTCCGGATTTGATATCATCCGCATACTGTTTCTCAAGATTTTTAAGAAGATGCTTATTATTGCCGCAAACGACGATACACTTGAGTGGCAAATAGCTTTTGCTGAGATAATCTAAAATATCATCAATGAAATTTAAGCCGATGCTGCCGCTCATTATGAGCAGTGTGAACGGTTCAATCGGCTGTGGTTTGATGGCATAGAAGTTTGGCGTCAGCGGCATACCGTAATTGTAAATGATACGGCTTTTGATGCCGTTTTGAATAAGGACGTTGCGCGTTAGCTCTGCACCGACGATATAGGCGTTGACAAATGGATTGATGTAGCTCAAATGCGGAAAAAAGTCCGTGACTACGGACAAATAAGGGACGCGAATCTTGTTTTGTGCTTTCAGTGTACAGATAATGTTGCTGGCCAAAAGGTGTGTACCGATAATCAGGTCCGGTTTGTACACTTCAATATGCGCAAGGAGTTTCGATTTGCCGACGATGTTCAATACGTTTGAGAAACGTTTGTTGACGAGACGGCGATTGCTGAGATTGTAGAGCCGGCCAAAGGTACTGGGCGAACGCAGCGACATTTGTTTATAGGAATTCACGACAACATAATTAAGCGGGCGGTTGATCTCGCGCATAAATTGTGAGACTTGTACAATGTGACCACTTTCAGTGAGCAGAATTCTGAGATTGTCTGCCGCTTTATCATGGCCACCGCCGGTTGATGCTGTCAATATAATAATTCTAGCCATAAATACCTCCTCTGGATATTTTTACAATACTATTTTATAGGATTCCGCCATCGGCCACAACAAAAAAAGCATGTAAAAAAACCGATTGTCCAGATGGCTGCATCCGGTACAATCGGTTTTCTATATGCTTCATGATATTTTGGTGCAATGTTTTTATCGGTTGCCGATGATGGCATTCAGGATTACACCGCATAATGCTGCAAGGCTCAAACCTGAAAGCGAAACGAATGTGCCTGGAATAGGCAGTGAAACTGCTGCTGCAGGCAGATATGTCGGCGAAAGTCCAATAAAGATAATAACAGCCATGATTAAAATATTTTTAGCATTCATTTGAACAGCATTATCTTTGATCGTCTTAAAGCCAATCAAGGCGATCATGGAAAAAAGCATCAAGCTGATGCCGCCCATGACTGCTGTCGGAATAGAATTGAGCACGCCGCCAAGTTTGCCGATAAGGCTGAGTACAATGGCGAAGACAGCTGCAATTCTTAAAATGACAGGGTTGTAGTTTTTCGTAATCGCAAGAACCCCTGTATTTTCACCATAAGTGGTGTTAGCAGGGCCTCCGATAAAACCGGCAAACATTGTCGCAAGACCATCACCCAGCAACGTTCGATGCAAACCGGGATCCTGAACAAAGTTTTTGCCGACGACTGTACCATTCGTCGTAATGTCGCCAATATGTTCCATAAAAACGGCTAAGACGACGGGTGCAATGACAAAAATCGCTTCAACAGAGAATTTTGGCAGTGAAAAAGCGGGAAGCGATACCAAGGAAGCTGATGTGATTACACTTGTATCTACTTGACCCAGCGACAGTGAAATAATGTAACCGGTTACGACACCAATAAGGATGGCCAGTTGTTTTAAAAAGCCTTTACCAAAGAAGTTAATGCCCAGTGCTGTTGCAAGTGTAATAGCTGCAATCATAAAATTTGCCTTAACCATGTCAACGGCAGTTGGCACGAGATTGAGGCCGATGACGATAATCATAGGTCCGACGACTCTCGGTGGAAGAAATGCCTTAATCTTATCAGCACCAATGGTTTTAACCACAAATGACAGCAGGACATAAATAAATCCGGATACAATAATACCGCCTTGGGCATAAGCCAGATCACCTGCGTACATTTCTTTAACTTGTAAGATCAATGGAATAAATGCGAATGAAGAACCGAGGAATACGGGAACTTTGAAATCTGTACAGAAATGAAAAATAAGTGTACCGCAACCTGCGGCAAAGAGTGCGACGGATGGATTAAAACCGGTTAGAATGGGAACGAGTACGGTTGCGCCAAACATGGCGATTAAGTGCTGAAGTCCCAAAACAAAGCTTTTGTAATCTTTTAGCGTTTCGGTAGTGCCGACCATCGTGTTTGTAGACATAAAAAAACCTCCCTTAATTGATTTCAAAATTGGGAGAAGACTATCATCTTCTCTTTTCAGCCTCACAGGACTAAATTAAAAAGTGCTGCATACTGACGAACAGTAGCGTGATTTAATTCCAAAAAAATATATCATAGTTGGCGTATTGACGCAATGACAGAAAATGGAATATGTCTTGCTGTGTCAGACATATTTGTGTAGTTTGTCTATAGGTTAGATTGAATGGGTTCGTGATTTCGACAATTGTGCTATAATGGGTAATAGAACTGTATTTACAGGAGGCAGAAGCATTTTATGGGCAAAGAATATGTAAAAAAGTATGAAATCAACACCGTTGATTTTGATGAGAATCACCGTTTAAGGGCCATAACAATTATAAACTTTCTACAAGACATTTCAACGCGTCATTATTGGCACGCATTAACGGAAAGCGGCGTGGACGATGCGGATGGCTTTTGGGTGATCGTCGAATGGGATGTCAAAGTGCACTTTTATCCCGAACGCGCACAGTTTGTAACCGTGACGACCGAACCGATCTATTTTCGGAAATTCATCGCCTATAGGCGTTATACAATCGTAGATGAGTTGGGGCGCTGCATGGCAACGGCGATGAGCAAATGGGCATACATGAGCTTGTCAATTCGCAAACAAGCTAATATTCCACCTGAGATTTACGATGTCTTTGGCGTTGCAAAAGATGCGGTCAAACCGCAAAAGCTGCAAAAAACGCAGCAACCGGATGTCGAACCGATCATTTGTCATCATCAAGTAGGTTATAATGATATTGACGTCAATGGACATGTTAACAACGGCGCCTATTTTCATTGGTTGATGAATGCTATTCCCGAGAGGTTAAAGGCAGCGCGTCAACCGAACGGGATCCAAATTCACTATAGACAAGAAGTTTTTAAAGGTGCTGATGTGGTTTTATCGCTTTACGCAGCGCCGGAACAGCAGGCAAATACGGAAATGAACGGCGAGACAGATCATTTTGCACATGAAAACGGCAACGCGCTTCTGGCAGATATCTGTGAGAGCGATCGCGTTGCCGTTCAATGTGTTCTGACTTGGTGAATTTAAGTTTGAATAAGGCGTTTTGCCCACTTGTTGGATTTGACGCGCGGCAGCCCCAGCAATGCTTTGGCTATTTCCTCAACGCCAATAAAGCCGGCGACATAATAAACGGGAAGCTTTAAATAAAAGCCGCAGAAAAAGGCAATGGGAACACCGATCAGCCAAACGCAGGAAAGTTCGAGGATCATAGAATAAACGGTGTCGCCGCCGCTGCGAAGCGTGCCAATGACGACGATAGTATTGTAAAAGCGAAATGGGGTCAAAAAGGCAAGGACTCTCAGCGTTTTAATCGTCGCCGTGTAACCGGCGGCCGTCAAATTAAAAAGCCTTGGGATTGCAAACGGCGACAGCGTAAATACGATAATGGCAACGAAAATACCGCAGATAGCAGAAAGTGCCAAAAACTTATGATTAAAGCGGATTGCATCGTCGATTTCGCCGGCGCCGAGTTTGTTGCCGAGCATCACCATTGCGGCGTTGCCGAGTCCCATACTGATGACGAAAAAAAGACTGTTGATCATATTGGATATTTGAATAGAAGCCATTTCCATTGTCCCCATATGGGCATATACATAGGCGTATGTCGTCATGCCAAGCGCCCAGAAACCTTCATTGACAATGACGGGAAGTGCTGTTTTTAAAATGTGCTGAAAGGTTGAGCGCTTTGCTTTAAAAAAGTCGGACAGTGTCACGGATAAATATGGAATACCGCGGTAAATGCCGTTTAGGATGATGATGCACTCAATGATCCGCGCAATGAGTGTTGCAATGGCAGCGCCGCGTACACCGAGAACCGGAAAGCCAAAGAGGCCAAAGATCAGGAGGGCATTAAGGCCGGTATTGATGAGGAGCGAGATGACACTTGCCTTCATCGGCAATTTGGCATGGCCAATGCCGCGCGTTGAAAAGCCAAAGGCAAAACTGACGGCGGTCAAAAGGTAACTGAAGCTGACAATGCGCAAATACGGTGCGCCAACGGCAATGAGGTCGGTATCACCGGAGATCAGCGTCAAGAATTGTACTGGCAGTGCAAAAGCAATAATGAAGAACAGTGCTGAGACAATTAAGCCGATGGTTAGTGCAACGACCATGACATCTCTGAGGCGGTCGTAATTTTTGTTGCCCCAGTACTGCGAAATGAAAATGCTGACACCGCTGTAAGTGCCGAAGAGAATGAGTGTCATCAAGAAAAACAGCTGATTCGCCAAACCGACTGCGGCAATACTCGTTGCACCCAATTGACCGATCATGACATTGTCCACGAGATTCAAAGAGGACGAAATGGCATTTTGAACGGCAATGGGAATTGCTGTATTAAAAAGAAGCGTATAGAATTCGCGATTATCTTTGTAGCCTAAAAAAGACATGATGCCTCCGGGGTTGTCCTTGCCGATTTATTTACGCCGCGACCTCAGCGCCTTAAAGCACGTATATTCGGACGTATGATGCAATTACTTAGTATCTCTATTATAGCGGAAGATGAGTGAAAAGTCGTTTAAATAAACGTCAAATATTAATGCCATAAGCCGTGAAACCGCTAAACGTCGTATCAAGGGTTCATTAAGAGAGGCTTTCAAGGACCTTTGACATGCTGCTAATAACGACTGAACCAGCTCATAGCGGATGTTTATATGGTGGAAAAGCGATAAAGAACATGATGTCTCGCATATTTTAGAGGGTATTTAGCGAATAATTAAGGTTTTCTGTTGTCATAGGGGAACGAAATAATATACAATAAAAGCGATTAGCTATCTAAGGAAATTGCATAATAGTCTTTTCGTTGAACTTTTACACCGTATGTTGAAGTTTCATCTTGCAGAAGAGATGCATATTGTGTTAAAAAGATTAAAAGTTGAATAATGCAATTTCCTCACCTTTCAAAATTAATTACAAATATCGAAAAAGGTGGATACCAATGAACAAATATAAAGTATTAATTGTCGATGATGAAATTCATATTCTGGAGTTACTGCGTTATAATCTTGAAAGCAATGGCTATGAAGTCGTCGAGGCAGAAACCGGTGAACAGGCATTAAAAATTATTGAAACACAGACATTGGATTGTATATTATTGGATTTGATGCTGCCGGGAATTGATGGCATTGAAGTGCTCCGAAAGATCAGACAATCAGATAAAGCATCACTACCCGTCATGATGCTGACAGCGAAGAACGAAGAAATTGACGCAGTCATTGGCCTTGAAATGGGTGCTGATGATTATGTCGGGAAGCCGTTTAGAACACGTGAACTCATTTCGAGAGTGAAGGCGATTATTCGTAGAAGTGAAGCGCGCAAAGTTGAAACACAGGTTTCCAATATTATCGATCAAGAAGGATTGACGATCAATTTAGAAACCCATCAAATATTTAAAGACGGCAATGAGATCTTTTTGACGCTGAAAGAATTTGAACTCCTTGAAAAACTCATGAAAACGCCGGGGCGTGTTTTTACAAGAGATGAATTGCTCGAATCCATCTGGGGCTATGACTATATAGGCGAAACGCGAACCGTTGATGTTCATATTCGACAGTTACGCAAAAAAATCGAAAAAGATGATAAAAACCCGGAACTTATTTTAACCGTTCGCGGTATTGGCTATAAGTTTAAACAATAGGACAAAGACGATAAGGAGATTGCGAATATGCGAAGAAAACTGCTGTTATCCTACGCCGTATTAGTGCTCGTCATCGTCGTTCCGCTCAGCGTCGTCATAAACAATGCGTTAAAGGATCAATTGGTGACGCAGTATGAGGCGCAGCTTGAGAATGAAATAGGCCTCGTCAAAGAACATCTGTTGGATATTGATTTGGATGAGACGAGTTTTAAAGAGTTTGCTTACGGCGTCAAAGATATGCTGGACGTGCGCGTCACCATCATTAATGGCAGCGGCGTCGTACAGGCCGACTCCGAAGAAAATCCGGCGAATATGGACAATCACATCAATCGAGAAGAAGTGCGTACGGCACTTTCAACTGGCACATTAGCCAGTTCGGTTCGTTATTCTAGCACCCTCAAGACGGAATACCTCTACACGGCAATTCCCGTGACACTTAAAGGAACACACTATATTATCCGTATTTCAAAACCGCTCTTTGAGCTGAATGAAATCAACGATACCATCAAACGCTATACCATGCTCTCTACGGCGATTGCAATCATTTTGGCAATGATTATTGCGTGGTTCATGAGCAGACGTATTACGGGTCCCATTGATGAACTGACAAAAGCAGCCAAAGACATCAGTGCCGGCAATTACGGAAAAAAAATTTACACGCATACCAGTGATCAAATTGGTGAATTGACAAATTCTTTCAATCATATGAGTGTTAATCTTGCTGTTTCCATGACCAGTCTTAAACAGCGCAATGTTGAACTTGAGGCAATTCTCAACAGTATGATCAATGGGATTATTGCCATCGATGCGGATAAGAATATTTTGATGATTAATCCCATCTGTTTTGAAATATTGAACTTGCCTTCTGACTATATCGTTGAAAATGAATCGATGTACAAGATTATTCGAAATGATGAGTTGGCTGAAATGGTGGAGGATGCCATTGAGAGCGGTATATCGCAAGTGAAGGAACTCTCATATATTCATCTTGATAAGATTTTGCGAATTTATATTAATCCGATTATTACCAATGAAAAAGACATTATCGGCAGTATCGTGGTGCTCCAAGATGTGACCCAGATACGCAAACTCGAACAAATGCGTTCAGATTTCGTTTCCAACGTGTCGCATGAGTTAAAGACGCCGTTGACATCGATTAAAGGTTTTGTAGATACACTCAAAAACGGCGCTATCGGTGATGAAGGAACGGCACTCAGGTTTCTTGATATCATCGATATCGAATCGGATCGGCTTTACCGATTGATCAATGATATTTTGATTCTCTCAGAGATTGAGCGCATGGATAAAGACTACGATAAAGAACGCGTTGAAGTGTGTGAAGTCATTGATGAAGTTGTCGATATGCTCAGTTTAAAGGCCGAACAGAAAAGCATTGGATTGTCTGCTGAGAAAGATGGCCCAATGACGATGCTGGGAAACCGTGACAGGGTGAAGCAAATGATGATTAACCTTGTCGACAATGCGCTTAAATACACGGAAGTGGGAGAGGTCAATATTAAAATTACCAGTACCGGCAATTGGATTAAGATTACAGTCAGCGACACTGGGATTGGTATTCCGGAAGAACATTTAACGAGGCTCTTTGAGCGGTTTTACCGCGTTGATAAAGGCAGAAGTCGAAATCAAGGCGGTACGGGACTGGGCCTTTCCATTGTGAAACACATTGTATTGCTGTATAAAGGCAAAATCAGTGTAACAAGCAATGTCAATGCCGGAACGACTTTTGAAATTCTCTTTCCAAAAGATAGTGAACAATAATAGAAGTTAGGTGCCTTAAAGCGCCGTTTATAGGAAAGCACGATGCGATCAATCGATCCGTCGTGCTTTTTTAATTGCATGATTTAAGCATTGGGTATGATACAACTTTGAAAACGATATGTTCTAGTGCTAAATATGTGACTTTACATAGAATTAACTTTACACTGATATCGGCATAACATAGCCATGTTAAATTATGACTGTAATTAATTTTGAAAAAAAATTGGAGGGCATCATACAAATGAAGACATTAAAATCAGCTGGCATTTTAGCCATGATCTTGTTAATGGTATTTGCTTTAACAGCATGTGGGGGATCAACAGAAAACGCTTCGGCTTCAACATCAACACCTGCAGCATCAAGTGAGTCGACTCCTGCTGAAACAACACCGGCAGAAACAAGCGAGCCTGCTGCGGCAGAAGAAATCACTGTAAACGTTTCTGGTTCAACTTCTGTATTGCCATTGGCACAGGAAGAAGCAGATGCATTCGAAGCAAAATATCCAAATGTACGCGTTAACGTCAATGGCGGCGGTTCATCACAAGGTGTTAAGGATGTTGTTGAAGGCATTTCTGATATCGGCAATACTTCAAGAAACCTTAAAGACAGCGAAAAAGAATTTAACTTAAATGAACACGTTATTGCATATGATGGGATTGCGGTTTCAGTACATCCAAGCAACCCTGTAACAAGTCTTTCAAAAGAACAAGTTCAAGGCATCTTCAAAGGCGAAATCACAAACTGGAAAGATGTCGGCGGCAATGATGAAGAAATCGTCGTGATCAGCAGAGAAGATGGTTCAGGTACGAGAGGTGCCTTTGAAGAAATTCTTAAACTCGAAGATGAAAGCGGCAGCCTCGTTTCAGAAACTGCTCTGATCTTTAATGGCAACGGCGGTGTAAAAGCAGCGCTGGCTTCAAAAGAAACTGCGATTGGTTATCTTTCACTCGGTGTTGTTGACGAATCAGTCAAACCACTCGAAATTGACGGTGTCGCACCATCAGTAGAAACGATTAAAGCTGGTGACTACCCAGTATCAAGACCTTTCTTAATGAATACACCACAAGAGACAACCGAAGGTGCACAAATGTTTATCGACTTTATCTTAAGTGATGAGGGCCAAGCAATTGTTGAAGATGGTTATATCACAGTAAAATAAGTAAGACTGTCAATAAATGAGAGTCGGCAGGCAGCGTGTGCAGCTTGCCGCTCTTAATGATTTTAAAGATAGGATGTTGATCAGGATGATTTTAGAAAACGATCGAATAGAGCAAAGGGTATTAAAACCTATGAAAAAGATGAAATGGAGCGACATATTTGAGTGGCTCATCGAGCGCGTCTTCTTTATTTGCGCAATGTTTGCCGTTTTTTCAGTAGCGGCGATCACAATATTTATTTTTATAAAAGGTCTTCCGGCAATAAGCGAAATTGGCTTACTGAATTTTACATTGGGCAGTAAATGGAAGCCATCTGCGAACTTATTCGGAATTTTACCAATGATCGCGGGATCGATCTTTGCAACCATTGGCGCCATTGCCATTGGCGTTCCCGTCGGCATTTTTACAGCGGTTTATCTGGCGGAAATTGCGCCGCCAAATGTCGCTAAATTTGTCAGACCGGCAGTTGAGCTCTTAGCGGGTATTCCGTCAGTGCTCTACGGTTTTTTTGGTCTCGTCGTCATCGTACCGCTTGTGTCCGATGTATTTGGCGGGGCGGGTTATAGTTTGTTGACAGCGAGTTTTATATTAGGTGTTATGATTTTGCCAACGATCATCAGTTTATCAGAGGCAGCACTAAGAGCCGTGCCGGTTGAGTATAAAGAAGGTGCTCTAGCACTTGGCTCTTCACATATTAATGCCGTGTTTACCGTGCTTATACCGGCAGCGAGATCTGGGATCGTCGCTGCAATCATTTTGGGTGTTGGCAGAGCGATTGGTGAAACCATGGCCGTCATGCTCGTCGCCGGTAATACCCCGCGTGTTCCCGGCAGTGTTTTAGATCCTATTCGAACCATGACGACAAATATCGCAATGGAAATGAACTATGCAGTTGATCTGCACTTTGATGCCCTATTCGGAACGGGCGTTGTGCTGTTTGTCTTTATCATGATTTTAAACCTTGTCACTTATTTCTTTGTACACCGCAATGTTGCGAAATAGAATGGAAGGTGACAATTTATGAAAATGAAAGAAAGAATCTTAAAGAGTTTAATATATATTTCAACAATTGTAACGGTTGGCGTACTTCTCTGGATTATTGGGTATATTCTCGTTAAAGGAGTTGCACATATTTCATGGGGGTTTTTAAGTACGGATCAAACATCAGATTACAATGGCATATTGCCGATTATTATCAGTACGCTTTACCTCGTTTTTCTCGGTGTCGTCGTGGCAACACCGATCGGGGTTTTTGCAGCGATTTATTTGACAGAGTATGCAAAACAGGGAAGAATTGTCAAAGTGATCCGTTTTGCGACAGAGAGCCTTGGAGCGATTCCGTCAATTGTCTTTGGTCTATTTGGTCTTATCTTCTTTGTTGTCATCCTTAGATTGCAGCGTTCACTCGTAGCAGGTGCGTTGACGGTAACCATTATGGTGCTGCCGACGATTATTCGAGCGACTGAGGAAGCGCTTAAGTCTGTTCCGAGAGAATATCGGGAGGGAAGTTTTGCACTTGGGGCGTCCAAGTTCAGAACCATCTTCAAAGTTATTTTGCCTTCGGCAATTCCTGGGATCTTAAGTGCGACGATACTGACGATTGGACGTATTGTCGGTGAGTCTGCGGCTGTATTCTTAACGGCAGGAATGGTGCCGAGGATGCCTCGCGGTATTTTTGATCCGGGGCGAACGCTTTCTGTGCACATGTATATTCTCGCCAGTGAAGGCATTTCGTTTGACGAAGCTTATGCGACAGCAGTGGTGCTCGTCGCCATTGTACTCATGGTTAATTTCACGGCTAACAAAGTGGTCAATTTGTTAAAACGCGGTAGGATGGCATCATAGTTGTTGCATCAATAGGTCGTCAAAATATCTGAGGACAAGTATAATGTAGACAAGCATACACGACAATCGAAAATAATGAAATCAATAAGGTGAAAAAATGGAAAATTACAAATTCAAGGTGTCGGACTTAGACCTGTATTATGGCGAGTTCCAAGCGCTCAATAAAATAAATATGTCAATTAAAAGCCACCAGATCACCGCTTTTATCGGACCGTCTGGCTGCGGAAAATCGACCTTTATCAAAACGCTTAACCGCATGAACGATTTAATTCCCGGTGTAACGATAAATGGTGAGGTGTTGCTGGACGGTGAGGATATTTATGCTTCTAGGCAAGATATTATTACACTTCGTAAACGCGTGGGGATGGTCTTTCAAAAACCTAATCCATTTCCAATGAGTATTTATGATAATATCACATATGGCCCTCGGACGCATGGTGTTAAACAGCGCTCAAAGCTGGATGAGATCGTCGAGCGCAGTTTACGGCAGGCGGCAATTTGGGATGAAGTAAAAGACAGACTGAAAAAGAATGCATTGGGTCTTTCAGGCGGGCAGCAGCAGCGCCTTTGCATCGCTAGGGCGCTTGCTGTGGAACCGGAAGTACTGCTCATGGATGAACCGACTTCGGCACTGGATCCGATCTCAACGATGAAAATTGAAGAACTGGCTGGTGAATTAAAGAAAGATTATACGATTATTATGGTCACGCACAATATGCAGCAAGCCGGCAGAATTTCAGACAATACAGCCTTCTTCTTAAATGGAGAAGTGATTGAATTCGATGAGACGGTAAACATATTCAACCATCCTAAAGATGAACGGACAGAAAATTATATTACGGGTCGTTTCGGTTGATGCGAAACAGACGGTGTAGAATAGACTAGGAGGTAATGTTTCCAATGTCATATAGGACAGCATTAGATAATGATTTAAGGACGTTGCACGTACAAATCATTAAAATGGGCACATTAATAGAAAAAAGTATTGATGACACCATCCAAGCACTGATTAATCAGGATGTGGAAATGGCAAAACAGGTGATCGAAGGTGACGATCGATTTGACGATATGGAAAGGCTCATTGAATCCAATTGTGTTTCTGTCATTGCCAGACAGCAGCCGGTGGCTTCAGATTTGCGAAAAATCACATCCATTCTCAAAATTGTTACTGATTTGGAGCGCATTGCAGATCACTGCTCTGATGTTTCAAAACTTACCCTTCATTTGGCAAAAGAAGAGTATGTCAAACCATTGATTGACATACCAAAAATGTCTAAGCAGGTCAAGGAGATGTTGAAGCTTACCATTGACTGCTATATTGATCTTGATGTTGATAAAGGTAAGCGGATTTGTAAAGAAGACGATATCGTGGACAATTATTATAAGAGCATTCGCGAAGAGTTGGAAATGATTATGAAAGAACGTCCGGGTACGGTGCGGCAATGTATTGATTTTCTGCTGATTGCCAAGTATCTTGAACGCATGGCAGATCATATTACCAATGTGGCTGAATGGGTCATTTACAGCGTTGAAGGCGAGCGCTACGATAGAACAGAATAGAGATGATAGGCATGGAGAGGCGAAGGCTTCTCCTTTTTCATTCAATGTGTCCCCATAAAAGTTCAATACATCCAGTTGTGGCGATTAAATAGACAAGTGTACAGCGATGTGATAACGGCTGTAAAATAAATAAAATGATGTGATGATACGACAGGTTCGACGAGTATGCTATAATGTAATATGACAATTAGAGGAGCGAATGGCTGTGACATTTAAAATTAGAAAATACATTTATTATATTGTGGTTTTTATTATACTTTCGTCGGCATCTTTGTGGGCTGTACAGCACTTTTTTAACTTGGAAGTAGACTTTTCTCGTCTTTCGATGCCGCTTATTTCGGCACTATGCGGTATGGTGGTTGTTTATGTCTTGCTTGATGCACTGCGGTTTTATTGGATATTGGGTATTATGGATATTCACCTCCCGTATTCTGAAATTGTAAAACTCGTCGTTATCGGCACGAGTGTCAGCAATATTACACCATTTTTGGCAGGGGGAAGTATTGCGCAAATATATCTTTTAAATAAACAAGGTGTTTCAATCGGCCGTGCGACTGCGGCGACATCCGTGCGTGCTGTATTGGCGTCAACTTTCTTTTTTTCAGTTTTGCCAATTGTTTTTTATTATAATGCCGATATATTAGGTGATGCCTTTCAAAAAATATCGCATTATCTACCTTGGATAACGTTGGGGTATGCACTTTGGACGACGATTATTATTGTTGTGAGTTTTCATCATCAGTGGTTGATCGGCAAATTTAAGCATTTTGCGGTGAAACGGCGCAAGGCTGAAAAATTACTGCATCTGGCAGATGAAGCGAGTGTTTTTCTGGATGGTATGCGCATTTTCTTAAAATCGGGTATGCGCAATATAACTGGTGCACTTTTGACGACTTCCGTTCACTTTGTATTCGTTTTTTTATTTTCGGTGGTGATCGTTGGGTTCCTAGGCTATCAGATAGCACCTTATCAGACGGCGGCGTACCAAATGATGGCACATTTTGTCATGTATTTTGGTTTTACGCCTGGGGCTTCGGGATTTGCCGAAGGCAGTTTTGCCTACATATTTTCCAAGGTCGTTCAGCCGGACGATCTCGCATTAGTGGTATTCTTATGGCGTTTCAGTACCGTTTACGTCATTACGGCTATAGGGTTTGTTGTTATGTTAATTGAGGTTTATCGACATCGCATAAGGAGTAGCGCATGAAAGTATATTTAGACAACAGTGCCACGTCATTTCCAAAGCCTCTTGCAGTGGAACATGCAGTAACACAGTGGTTCAGGGATGGTTATGGCAATGTCAGCCGCAGCAGCGGATCAGGTACAAGGCAGCTGGAACGCCTTGTTTACGAAACGCGGGAAGCGCTTTCGACTCTTTTTAATTTTCCTGATTTGGATCATATTGTCTTTACAAAACATATTACAGAAGCGTTGAATATTGTTATTTTTGGTTTTTTAAAAGCGAAGGATCATGTTATTGTTACCGGCGTTGAGCACAATGGTGTCATCAGGCCGCTGGAAGCACTTAAAGAACGCATCGGTGTTACTTATACGGCGTTGCCGGTCAGTTCGCTTGGGGTTGTTGATCTGGCGGCGCTGGAACAGGCCGTAAGGCCGAATACGAAATTAATCATTAGCACACACGCGTCCAATGTCACAGGTGATGTCATGCCGATTGAAGACATTGGCAAATTTGCATATGACAATGACATCGTTTTTATGGTAGACAGTGCGCAGACGGCGGGTGTTCTGCCAATAGATATGCAGGCACAACATATTGATTTACTGGCCTTTACAGGTCATAAGGGGCTTATGGGACCACAGGGGATTGGCGGTCTTCTCATCCGACCGGAACTGGTTTCGCAGATTAAGCCGCTCATCTATGGCGGTACCGGCAGTTATTCAGAGCAGCTGAGTCAGCCGGATACGATGCCGGACAGATATGAAAGCGGGACGCTTAATTCCTTGGGGATCGTAGGACTTCATGCCGGGATTAATACGATTCAGAAAATTGGTCTCGATCGTGTCTTAGAGCATGAACAGCAGCTGATTCGTATTCTTCAGGAAGCTTTTCAGCAAGATTCGCGTGTACGTCTGATTGGCAATCCGGATTATTCAAAACGCGTTGGCGTACTTTCGATGCAGTTTCTGACAATTGATAATGCATTGGTTGCCTATGAACTCAGCAAACAATTTGGGATTAGTACACGTGTGGGACTGCATTGTTCACCGCTTGCTCATCAAGTCTACAACACGTACCCATCGGGAACAGTCAGATTTAGCACATCATTTCTCAACACGGTGGAAGAATTGCATTATGCAGTAGCGGGAATTAAAGAAATTTTGTCCCAAGGTTAACTTTTAAGGGCTTTGGCCTATGAAAATGAGAATAATTCAGTATAATAGTACTAAGAAATATTGGAGGCAAACGGATGATAAAAGATGAAACGGTAATGGCATCAAACTTTATACACAATATTATTGATTCAGACTTGGAAACGGGGAAAGTCAAGTCGATCTGTACGCGCTTTCCGCCGGAGCCCAATGGCTATTTGCACGTTGGACACGCCAAGGCGATCTTGATAAATTATTTAACGGCAAAAAAATACGGTGGTCGCTTCAACTTGCGCTTTGACGATACAAATCCGGTTAAGGAAGATGTTGAATATGTTGAATCGATTAAAGCAGATATCAAGTGGTTAGGCTGTGAGTGGGATGGCCTCTACTACGCATCCGATTATTTTGGTGATATGTATCGTTATGCAATGGAATTGGTGAAAAAAGGGCTTGCATTTGTAGACGATCAAACCGCTGAAGAAATTCGTGAAACACGCGGCACGTTGACGGAAACTGGTACGCCGTCGCCGTATAGAGATCGCTCAATTGAAGAAAATGTAACGCTGTTCGAGCAAATGCATGATGGCGTATTTGAAGACGGTGCGAGGGTTTTAAGAGCTAAGATTGATATGAACAGTCCGAATATCAATATGCGTGATCCCGTCATTTATAGGATTGCCCGTGCGACGCATCACAATACTGGCGATGAATGGTGCATTTATCCAATGTACGATTTTGCGCATCCGATTGAAGATGCTCTAGAGGGTGTGACGCATTCACTTTGCTCACTGGAATTTGAGGATCATCGTCCGCTTTATGATTGGGTGCTCGAACATTTAGACGATTATAAAGTTGAAAGACCTCAACAAATTGAATTTGCAAAGCTCTATATTGCAGATTCCGTTCTCGGCAAACGCTATTTGAAGAAACTCGTAGACGATGGCACAGTTGAAGGCTGGGATGATCCAAGGCTCGATACGATTTCAGGTATGCGCAGACGCGGTATGACGCCGAATGCCATCAGGGATTTTGCAGAGCGAATAGGCGTTGCCAAGAGTAATTCCATTGTGGATCGCGCACTTTTGGAGCATTGTATTCGCGATGATTTAAAAGAGAGTGTCAAGCGAAAAATGGGCGTGCTCGATCCGATAAAATTAACCATCGCTAATTATCCTGAAGGCGAAGTCGAGTGGCTCGACGATGAAGACAACCCTGATAATCCAGACATGGGCGAGCGCAAGATTCCATTTAGCAGAACGCTCTATATCGAACGGGATGACGTCATGGAAAATCCGCCGAAGAAATATCACCGTTTCTATGTTGGCAATGAGGTCCGTCTTCGAAAAGCGTATTTTGTAACCTGTACGGAAATTATTAAAGATGCTGATGGGAAGATCACTGAAATCATCGGGACGTATGATCCGGAAACGAAGAGCGGTACGGGTTTTACAGCGCGTAAAGTTAGAGGCACCATCCATTGGGTTTCAGCTTCTCACGCGATACCGGCGACGGTTAGACTTTATGAAAACTTGGTTAAGCGTGAAGTGGAAGGAGACGAAAATACACCGCTTGTTTATAACGATGAATCCATTCAAACACTGACAAGCTGTATGCTTGAACCGAGTTTTAAAGAAATGACACCAGGTGAGCGCGTTCAAATACTTCGTCATGGCTATTTTATTGCAGATACAAAATTGTCTTCTGATGAAGCGTTGGTATTGAATCGCATTGTGTCACTCAAGAGTTCCTATAAACCTAAGTAATAATCGCAACAGGCAGTTTCCTATTGATTGCTTGGTGAAAACAGCTGTGAATGCGGATCCTTTATGGATTCGAGCGATATGGCTGCATTGTTTTAAGTGATTAATAAAGATAAAAAACAGAAGTAAAGCCAGTGAATCAGCGCTAATCGCCGCTGTTGATTCACTGGCTTTTGCAATGTTTAAACCGTGTGAAGGCTTTGTCAAACTTTTTACTCAGGACATTTGTGACTTTTCGCTTGTTTGGGTAGGCATAAAAGGGGAAAAAAAGTATAATGGAAGCATAGTGATAAAGGAGGCTATGATGGAAAGAAGACAGGCCAAACGCGTTAGAAACCTTGGCGAAATAGAATCGTACAGCTTTCAGGGTGACAATCGAATGGTTGAGATCAATCGCCCCAATATCATCTCCTTAAAAGACATATCCACAGGTGGTTTGGGGATACAGAGTGCGACAAAGTTTGCAGCAGGGACAACGCTGAGCATTGATTTGATTATTAACGATACGAGTTTTGTCGTCATTGGGCGTATTGTATGGTGTCGTGAAAATGGCATTCACTTTGATTGTGGTTTGCGACTTATTTATATACCGACTGATTTGGAAAACATTATTGATGCTTACGAGGAAGAAGCGAATCCATACATTAACTAGACGAGGAGGTTATTGATGAAACGAGCGGAACAGCGAATGGAAGATACATGGGATTTATCAGATCTCTATCGTGACTTAGAAACATGGGAAGCGGCATTTGCGGAAGTAAAAGTGCTGGCAAAGAACTTTAAGGCATACAGCGGGCGTCTTTACGAAGCCCCCGAGACGCTTTACGAGGCTATTCAAGCAAAAGAACGTGCTGAGCGTATGCTTTCCAATGTCATCACGTATGCGCGTTTGAAACATGATGAAGATACTAAAAATGCAACCTATCAATCTTTGACATCGCGTGTTGAGGCGTTAGGTTCTGAATATGGTGAAATGACAGCCTTTTACGCACCGGAACTCATGGCGGGCGATTTTGTAAAAATTGAGTCATTTATGGATCGTTATCCACCGCTCGCCGCCTATCGCTTTTATTTTGAATCGCTTTTTAGAAGCAAGCCTCATATACGTTCTGAGGAAATTGAACATCTGCTGGCACAGACGGAAGAAATGGCTTCAGGCGCCAGCAATGCTTACGGCATGCTGCTTAATGCTGACATGACCTATGAAGATGCCGTGGACAGTGAGGGGAATGCGCATCCGATTACAAACGGCAGCTATATTCCTCTGATGATGAATGAGGATCGCGAACTCCGCAAAGATGCCTTTACGAAGTACTATGCCAACTATGAGGCGCATATCAACACGTTTGCAGCACTTTTACAGACAGAAGTGAAGAAAAATATTTTTTATGCAAAGGCGAGGGGGTTTAAAAGTGCGCGCGAAGCGGCGCTCTTTGATAATCATATTCCGGTAACGGTTCCCGATGCACTGATTGAAGCGGTACACGGCAAGTTGGACAGCTTTTACGATTACATGAAACTTCGCAAGGAAGTGCTTGGGTATGATGCCTTGCATCTTTATGATATTTACAACCCGATAGTTGAAAGTGTTGATTTTAAAGTGACTTATGAAGAAGCGCAAAAAATGACGCTTGGCGCATTAAAACCGTTGGGTGAAGCATATGGTGAAGTCGTTGAAAATGCATACCAGACGCGGTGGATTGACGTCTATGAAAATGAAGGGAAACGCAGTGGCGCATATTCATGGGGGACTTATGATTCTAGACCTTACATTCTCCTTAATCATAAAGACAACCTCGATTCGATGTTTACGCTGATTCATGAAATGGGACATTCGATGCATTCGTATTTGACGCATCAAACACAGCCTTTTGTCTACGGGCATTACAGTATCTTCTTGGCAGAAGTGGCATCGACGACGAATGAAGCGCTTTTAAATGATTATTTAATGAAGACGATTGACAATGAAGGCCGAAAGAAATATATTGTCAATCACTATTTAGAGCAGTTTCGCGGTACTATTTTTAGGCAGACGATGTTTGCAGAATTTGAACGCGATATTCATGCGACGGTTGAGGCCGGTGGTGCGTTGACAGCGGAATACCTATGCAGCCATTATTTAGAACTGAATCGCAAGTATTTTGGTCCGGATGTGGTTATTGATGAAGCGATTCAATACGAGTGGGCGAGAATTCCACATTTTTACTACGATTTTTATGTGTATCAATATGCGACGGGATTTTCCGCAGCAATTGCCTTATCAGATCGTATCTTGAATGATGGCGAAACAGCGGTAAACGCATATCTTGATTTCTTAAAGAGCGGTGCTTCGGATTCGCCGATTCCGATTTTAAGACGTGCCGGAGCCGATATGGAGACAGAAGTGCCTGTTCAGGAAGCGCTAAACCGATTTGCAGAAGTGGTTAAAACATTTGATAAACTTGTAAAGAATTCGTAAAGTCTGTCATGTGCGTTGCTTTTTATAAAAAATGCTGTACAATGATAATACTACAGTAACAGAGTAGGTAAAATGCGTTAAGTGTTAGGGAATGGGAAGTTGTCCCTAAACGAAAGACGAAGTGTCTGCGGTATTTTACTGCGTCCGCTGTTGCATTATGATGATCTCTCATTGGTAATGTAATAGTTGGTATTTTTCTATTGGAAGGAGAGTATCATCGTTATGAACCGTAACGGAAAATTTAAGATTGCAACGGATACGCTGGTTAAGGCGGGGTTGCTTGCAGCGATTAGCATTGTTCTCACTAGAGTCTTTTCAATTATGATCCCGTTGGGTGGTATACCCGCATTGAGACTGGGATTTGGAAGTCTGCCGATTATGATTGCAGGACTTCTGTTTGGACCGATTGTTGGTGGTCTTACCGGTGTTGTCGCCGATTTAATCGGCGTTATGTTAAACCCAATGGGTGGTTCGTTTTTCCCTGGCTTTACATTGAGCGCGGCCATGAACGGCATTCTGGCAGGTTTATTGTTTCAAACCTTTAAAATTCATAAGCGAAAATTAAATTACAATATTGCCAATGCGATCGTTATATTAATGTTTTTGCTAATTGTCATTGGCATCATGGTCGTCTATGGGGTTATTACATTCGAAAACGGCAAGCCCGTTTACTCAGAACCTATGGCACTTTTCGTGATCAGCATTGCCTTTGTCATGTCGATTATTTTTATGCTGATTCCAGCGGTACAGCCGAAGAAGCTTAAACTTCAGCAGGCAGTGTATGGTTATGATAAAATTGCATTTGCCGTGACGCTTGATTATCTCGTCATTAGCCTAGGCTTAAATACAAAGTGGCTGAGTATGATGTACGGCAAGGGCGTACTTGCATTTTTCCCCGGACGCATCGTCGCTGCGATTGCGATTATTCCGATCTATACTTTTATTTTATTTACATTATCCCGTCTGCTTCATTTTGAACATTTAGTACGGAAGTAATATAATGAAGATTCAAAGCTGAAATTCAACATTACTGTAGTAAGGGGTGCTGCTTTTAGACAGCCCCTTTTTTACGTTCTTCATCAAAAAGCGGAGGATTTTATGTTATAATATAGCTTGAATTGCGAATAGGTCTTAAGGCGTATTTTTGTTGTAAAATGTTTAGGAAATGCAAAATAAAGGATGGCATCTAATGATGCTATGGGTATGATAAAGAGGCTGCGATGCTCAGTAAATATAAAATTCAAAAAGTATTGGCGGCACTGGAAGCACTTTATCCGGATGCAAAGGCAGAACTGGATTTTCAAGATCCTTTTCAGCTATTGGTTGCAACAGTGCTTTCGGCACAGTGCACGGATGTGAGGGTTAATCTGGTGACAAAAGAGCTCTTTCCGGTGATACCAACGCCGGCAGATTTAATGATGATGCCAGTGTCGAAGCTTGAAACCGTTATCAAGCCGTGCGGTCTCTATAAATCAAAGGCGAAAAATCTGCACGAAGCAGCAAAAGCGCTGGTAGAAGTACACAACAGCCAAATTCCTAGAGACATTGAGACGCTCATGACGCTGCCGGGCGTAGGCAAGAAAACGGCAAACGTCGTGGTGAGCAACGCTTTTGGCATTCCGGCAATAGCCGTTGATACCCACGTGTTCCGCGTCTCTAACCGCATTGGACTTGCCGAGGCGGGCACTGTCGAGAAAACAGAAGAACAATTAATGGCTAATTTGCCGAAAAGCAAGTGGTCAAAAACCCATCACATGATTATATTCCACGGGAGGCGTGTCTGCAAGGCTCGAAAACCGGCTTGTGATACCTGTACAATAGCACCTTGGTGTGAATATTATAAATCGCTGACACCAAAGATTCCTAAAAAGAATGTTCGAGGTCGTAAAGATGAGTGATAAAAAATTGATGCCAATTCCAAAAGATTTGCTTTTTGCGCTTGATATCGGAACGCGCAATGTGGTCGGTACCGTTGCGCGATTAAATGGTAAGCAGTATGAAGTGATGGATTACGAAGTCATGCCGCATCCCGACCGTGCCATGTTCGACGGACAGATTCACGATATTGAAAAAGTGACAGAAGTTGTCGGCAGCGTCGTGGAAAGCCTTGAGCAGCGCAATGGCTTTAAGCTTGAAAAGGCGGCTATTGCAGCAGCTGGCCGCGCGTTGAAAACTGAGAAGGCAACCGTGGAAAGAGATGTTGACTTTACAAAGGAAATTACGAAAAACCTCACGGATACGCTGGAGATGGAGGCAGTTCAAGCGGCTCAGAAACAACTGATGACAGCTGAAAACCTGCACGCGGAGTACTACTGTGTCGGTTATTCGGTGATCCATTATTTTTTGGATCAAAGCATGATTCTCAATCCTATAGGCCACAAGGGTTCGAAGCTCAAAGTTGCTATTATTGCAACATTCCTACCGCATATTGTCGTTGACAGTCTCTATTCGGTCCTACAACGTGCGGGACTGGAAGTACTTAATTTAACGTTGGAGCCAATTGCGGCAATGAATGTCACGATACCACAGAAGTTGCGTTTGCTGAATCTGGCGCTTGTGGATGTTGGTGCAGGGACGTCGGACATTGCGATTTCAAGAGATGGTACCGTGGAGACGTACGGTATGGTCGCTATTGCAGGCGACGAGATTACAGAACGTCTGGCACAGCATTATTTATTAGATTTCAGTGGTGCCGAACTGCTGAAGATTAACTTGAATAAGCAGGATCATCATTCGTTTACAGATATAATGGGCATGAATCATGAAATCTCAACGGCGGAAGTGATGACCGTTATTGAACCGCTCGTCGAAGATATAGCAGGGCATGTAGCTGCAAATATCGTTCAGCTTAACAAAAAGGCGCCAAGTGCTGTTTTTTGCATTGGTGGCGGCTCGCAAATACCTGGGTTTACATATGCGATGGCTGAAGCGCTTGGACTGCCGAAAGAGCGTGTAGCCATAAAATCGGTAGAGCAGTTGGAGCAGGTGACTTTTATGAAGGAACCGCTAATTGGGCCTGAATTTATCACACCGATAGGCATTGGTGTGACCGCGTTTTCTGAACGAGAGCAGGATTTTATTCAGGTGAGTGTCAATGATAATATTTTGAGATTGTTTCATTCAAAAACCCTTCGCGTTTCGGATGCCCTTATTATTGCGGGGATCAGTGCGCGCAGTTTGCTGGCGGAACGCGGGGACAATATGGAAATGACATTGAATGGCAAAGCAAAAACGCTTCGCGGCGAATTCGGCGAACCTGCAAAGATATTTGTCAATGGCATGGTCTCCAGTTTGGATGCGAAAATAAGTCATAAAGATCAGATAACGATTGAGCCGGCACAAAAGGGTGGTTTAAGCAATAAAACGCTTGGCGATCTCATTAATTATAACGCACAAATTTACTTTAGAGGACAGACGATTAAACTCGTCGATTTTGTGAATGTCAACGGTGTCAACCGTATTGAATCATATGAGATTCAGCCGGGCGACGATGTTGCGGTCAAGGGTATTCCCGATATAAAAACATTGGGGCTGCTCATGGAACTCGATTTGAGAGAAGTCGTTTTCAGTATAAACGGCGAGCGCGTAACACCGCATGCGAACTTGCATCATGGTGATCAAGTCGATTATGAAATAATGCCGTCTGGCTATGTTGAAGAGGAAGCGGATCCAATGATCATTGATGAAACAGCCACAAGTGAAACGCCTTTGTCTATTGAAGATACAGAGACGTTTAAGCGCATTCATGAAGATCGTACAGTCGTTAGGCCTCTAGAAGCGAAGCAGGAAGGAGCGGCGGCAGATGGCAAAATGTTTCCTACAGAGGCAGCACCTTATGAGCGTTCATTAGATGAAGGTGCGATGATGACAGCCAATGACGTTGACAATGAGCTCAACAATACCTCAGGGTTAAAGGTGATTGTCAATGGTGATGATATCCAAATTGAAAATCCGGCGAATCCGATGGTATTTGTAGATATTTTTAATCATATCGATTTTGACATTAGTGAAGCAAAAGGCATACTCGTTTTAAAGCTCAATGGTGAGCGTGCGCGGTATACAGATATACTCAAAAATGGGGACGTTATCGATATTAGTTGGAAGAAATAGGAGGGCAAGCATGGATACGCTTTTTGATCGCGTATACGATTGTCAGGTTTGTGATAACACCTTTAAATCAAAACAAGTAAGGACTTCAGCCGTTCGGCCAAAGAGCAGAGACAAGGATTTTCACGCATACTACGAAGGCGACAATCCTACGCACTATGGTGTTATCTGTTGTCCATACTGCGGCTACGCACAGTTTGAATCCGATTTTAAATCAAAACTGCCGGAAGCAGACAAGGAAAAGATTCGAAAGTTTATTTCGTCGAGATGGCATTATCAGAATTTTTCGCAGTCACGTGACCTAGATCAGGTTATAAGACTGTACATGATTGCACTTGCAAGTTATAAAGTGCTTGGTGCGACCTATTATACTTTTGGCAAAATATATTTAAGACTGGCATGGTGTTACCGTGAAGCAGAAGATTCTGCCAATGAGGTCAAATATTTGACCATGTCAATGGAAGCGTTCTGTGGCAGCTACGAAAAGGAATCGCATGTGGAAAATGATATGCGGGAACTGGAAATTACCTATATGCTAGGTGAAATCAATCGACAGCTTGGCAATTATAAAGAAGCTGTGCAGTGGTATGACAAAGCGATCAATCATCCTTCGGCTTACAAGAATCAAATGATCAAGAAATATGCACGTGAGCAGTGGACTGAAGCTTCAGATGCTTTTCGAAACAGTCAGGACACTGTCAATGTCTGATGTTTGTATCAAAAGATGATGGATGACGTTTGAATATTGTTATATTGACAGTAGAGCTTAAGGAAATCAATGATGCATACGAAAGGAAAAGTGACCTATTATGATGAGAGTCTATTTAGTAAGGCATGGTCAAACACATGCCAATGCTCAGAAGCGCTTTGCTGGTCATTGGGATGTTGCTTTGACTGAAAAGGGAGAAGCACAAGCGGCAGAAGTCGCTGAAAAATTAAAGGATGTGTGTTTTGCAAAGGCCGTATCATCAGACTTACAGCGTGCACGCATTACAGCTGAAACAATCTTAAAAAATCAGCCGGAGTTGGCGCTGGCAATAAATCCTGAATTCAGAGAAATGAATTTTGGAAGCTGGGAAGAAAAGACTTTTGTCGAAATTGGCGAAGCGGAACCATTGCTTTTAAAGCAGTGGTTTGATGATTATAAGGCTTTTGAAGTGCCGCAGGGTGAGAGTGTGCAGGCGCTTTATAATCGCGTCGTGGCGGCATATGAAGCCTATATTGCTGATGGTGACAAGGAAGCACATGTGAATTATCTCATTGTTGCACACGGCGGCGTCATTCAATCGCTGTTGAGCTATCTTTGCTATGGCGATTTATCGGGTTACTGGCGCTTTAAGATTGATAATTGCAAAGTCAATTGCATTGAATATGTGATGGGAATGCCAATCGTTCGGGCGATTAACCAATAGTGATGAAGACTAATCAATTAGGAGCCTTTTTATGAATATGATTCTACTGGCAGTCATCCTCGGTGTTATTGAGGGCTTGACAGAGTTTATTCCCGTTTCGTCGACGGGGCATTTGATTATTGCAAATAACTGGCTGCATTTTGACGGTGATTTCGCCAATCTCTTTGCGATTGTGATTCAGAGTGGTGCCATCGTCGCAGCGATGATCTATTTTCGTGAAAAAATAATACCGCCGCTCAGACATCCTGAGCGTTTAAAAACGTATATTCTGCTTTGGTTAAAAGTGGCCATTGCCATTATGCCGGCTGTTTTATTGGCCTTGACAATGGAAGATATTATTGATGAAGTGCTCTTTAAACCCGTTGTAGTTGCCTTTGCACTAATCATCGGTGCCGTATTACTGATTGTATCGGAAACGCATCAAAAGCAGGTTCATACCGTAACGGATAAAGCGATTACTTTTAAGCAGGCATTGATCGTGGGCGTTTTTCAATGTCTCGCCATTGTATTCCCCGGCATGTCGCGATCGGCATCGACGATTATTGGTGGTATGTGGGTTGGTTTTGATCGGAAACTTTCGACGGAATTTTCATTTCTGCTGGCTATTCCGGCGCTGTGCGGCGCCTCAATTTACAAACTTTTAAAGTTTGAAGGCGACATTGCCCCGACTGAGTGGCAGATGCTTGGTGTGGGCACACTGGTTTCCTTTGTCGTTGCATATTTCGTCATTGCTTTTTTTATGAATTATATTCGAAAACACGACATGAAGCTCTTTGCATATTATCGCATTGTTTTGGGTATCATTGTTTTAGCAATGTTTTATCTATAGCCTTTAATTCGTTGAACCAACGGCGAATGAGAGGCTCGGCGATTATGAGAAGTGATGACGAACGCTAAATTTCATTTATTGATTAGTAATCTACGGATATTGATTGGTATTACTCAGAAAAATAAGCGTTTGAACATGTCCTTCAAAAAAAAATGAAATATGCAGGGGAAATATGGTATATTATAAATGTAGCTTTTTATCTTGTATTAGAAGCTCAATTTATGTGATGGGAGGCACTTAATGAAGGTTGAATATGTCAATGCGTTTATAAAAGCTTCTACGGAAGTTTTGAATAATTTTGTTGCTGAGAAATTTTCTGTCGGGAGACCGTTTATTCGTCAAAATCCTTTTCCAACAAGTGAAATTGTGATTATTTTAGGGATTACAGGCGAATTTAAAGGACAGGCCGTCTTTAGTATGGGACTAGATGTTGCAAAGGCAATTGCATCTGGAATGATGATGGGCATGCCTGTCACTGAAATTGACGAAATGGCAAAGAGTGCACTTTCGGAACTGGGCAATATGATTATGGGCAATTCGGCAACACTTTTGTTTAATCAGGGTATTAAAATTGACATTACACCGCCTTCACTGGTTAAAGGAACATCCATCGAAATATCTTCTGCGGGCATGGAGACGATGTGTGTACCATTGGTATCAAATATGGGTAATGTGGAGTTTGACATAGCCATTAAAGTTTAGAAAGTTTAGGATGGTGTAACATGGCGATCAACATCGTACTGTATCAACCTGAAATTCCGCCAAACACGGGGAATATTGCGAGAAGCTGTGCGATTACCGGTTCGAAGCTCCACTTGATTAAACCGCTCGGTTTTTCAATTGACGATAAGCACGTCAAACGAGCGGGATTGGATTATTGGGATATGCTGGATCTGGAAGTACATGAAAACGAAGCCGCTTTTTTTGAAAAGTATGGCGACAAAAATTTGTTTTTCCTAACGACCAAAGCGACGCGCTATTATCATGAATGCCATTTTCAAGATGAGTGTTTTATCATTTTTGGAAAAGAGACGGCTGGGCTGCCATCTTGGATTCATGAACAATATGCAGATCGTCGCTTTAAGATTCCCATGAAAGTGGATGAGCGGCTTCGAAGTTTAAATTTATCTAATGCAGCAGCAATCGTACTCTATGAGGCATTAAGGCAGAATGCCTATTTTAATTTAGGATAATGTGTCACTACTCAAGTCACAGTAGTGATTTTTTTGTGAAAAAAAAGAATAGCTTTAGGGTGGAAGGAGATTTTTATGGATGTGATAACATCAAAGGAAATACTGGCAATATTATTTCCTTTGCTAGGAGGTCTCGGCCTGTTTTTGTACGGTATGACCGTCATGAGCGAAGGGCTTGAGAAATCCGCCGGCAATCGCCTCGAAAAAATTATCGAGAAGATGTCCGGGAACGTTATCGTTGGTGTTTTTGTAGGAGCCATTGTGACAATGATTATTCAGAGTTCCTCAGCAACAACGGTTATGATTGTCGGTTTTGTCAATGCGGGGATCATGAATTTGTCGCAGTCGATTGGGATTATCATGGGGGCGAATATTGGTACGACCATTACAGCTCAGCTCGTCTCCATTAAACTGACGGCATTAGCACCGATTGCCATTGCCATTGGCGTTGCCATTAAGCTCTTTGCGAAAAACGGCAAACGTGTTGTGATTGGTGAGATCATTCTTGGGTTTGGTATATTATTCTTGGGAATGGATATTATGAAGGATGCAATGGCGCCGCTTAAAACCTACAGTGGTTTTACGGATATGATTGTCAATATCGGTTCGGGTACGATACTGGGTACCATTGAAGGCTTTTTTGTCGGCTTTCTTATTACGGCCATTGTGCAGAGTTCTAGTGCAACAACGGGTATTCTCATTGCTTTGGCGGGGACGGGATCACTTCCAATTGAGGCGGCCTTTCCAATTCTGCTGGGAACCAATGTCGGAACCTGTGTAACTGCGCTGCTATCATCCTTGAGTGCCAGCAGAACAGCTAAACGTGCAGCAATGATGCATTTTCTCTTCAATGTTCTCGGGACCGTGGTCTTCATTATTTTCTTTAGCCGTTTTACCGTCGATATTGTCAAGTCGATGAGTGATGATGCTGCACGTCAGCTCGCGAATGCCCATACGCTGTTCAACATAACGAATACGCTGCTGCTGCTGCCTTTTGCAGGGTTTATCGTTAAAATTGTTCAGGTGATCATTCCAATTACAGATGATGAAAGACAAGAAGAAATGCTCGGTGTTAAATACTTGGATGAGCGTATTTTAGAAACGCCGTCAATTGCACTGGGACAAGTAATCAAAGAAGTGCTTCACATGGGCAACCTCGCAACAATATCCTATGAAAGTGCTGTAGATGCGCTCAAGGAAGGGCATCAGAAGTCTGCTGAAAAAACATTTAAGATTGAAAAGTCGATAAATCAACTAGAGCGCGATATCAGCGATTATCTCGTCAAGCTCTCCAATTCATCCGTTGGTGACTTTGATCGAGAGATTATTGATGGGCTTTTCAGTACGATTAACGACATTGAACGCATCGGCGATCATGCGGATAACCTTGCTGAGTTGGCACTCTTTAAAATTGAAAACAATATCATCTTTTCGGAGAAAGCCGTTATGGAGCTCGAAGAAATGGTAAGCGTTGTCCATGATTCGATGTCAAAATCACTAGAAGCGATGAAGGAATCCAATCGAAAACTTGCGCGGGATGTCATTGAAATTGAAGGCGTTGTGGATGAAATGGAAAAACATCTCAGAAAGACGCACATCAGACGCTTGAATGAGGGTCGTTGCGAAACGAATTCGGGCATTATATTCCTTGATATCATCAGCAATATGGAACGGATTTCAGATCACGCCAAAAATATTGCCGAAGCAGTACTGGCTGTAAAGAATTAAATGACAATACGATGTACGGGTATTATATGAGTACATTGTATGGCGTTTGTTTTATATCAATTGAAAATCATTAAAAAAGCGGGGCGGGACTTGCCTTGCTTTTTTCTTTTGGTGTATAGTATAACTATGCAGATCAATGAGGAGGTTTCCTATGACTTATGATGTAATCATTATCGGCGCCGGGCCGGCAGGCTTGACGGCGGGGTTATATGCAGCAAGAGCTAAAATGAAAACGCTTATTATCGAAAGGGAAAAAGTTGGCGGGCAGATTACAGGCACCAACGAAGTTGCCAACTATCCAGGTGCAGCTGAGGGCATTACGGGTCCGGAACTAACAGATCGCATGGCAGAACAGTGTGCGGCTTTTGGTGCGGAAATGATAAAAGAAACCGTTAAGACAATGACGTTGACAGGCGATGTGAAGCACATTGTAACGAACAAAGGTGCGTATGCATCCAAGAGTGTTATTTTGGCAATGGGCGCATCGCCACGAAAATTAGGCGTTGAAAAAGAAATTGACTTAACAGGCAGAGGCGTGTCTTATTGTGCAACCTGTGATGCAGATTTCTTTACCGATTTGGAAGTCGTTGTCGTCGGTGGCGGGGATACAGCGCTAGAAGAAGCGATTTTTCTGACGAAATTTGCGAAACACGTTAGCGTTATTCACAGACGTGACCAATTCAGGGCGGCAAAATCCATCGTCGAAAAGGCAGAACAAAACGAAAAAATTTCATTTGTGCTCGATTCGGGTGTAAAATCCATTATTGGCGATGAACTCGTTCAAGGTGTTGTCGTTGAAAACTTCAAGACAAAAGCGATTTCAGAAATTAAAGCCGATGATGCCGATGGTTTTATGGGACTCTTTATTTTCGTAGGTTATTTGCCTGATTCTGAATTAATAAAGGATGTCGTTACATGCGATGAGGCCGGCTATATTGTTGCTGATGAACTCATGAAGACCAATATACCGGGTGTTTTTGCGGCGGGCGATTTGCGTGCAAAGAGTTTGAGACAGGTTGTTACGGCTACGGCGGACGGTGCCATTGCTGCTGTACAGGCTGAAAAATATGTGGATGCACTTGAAAACTGATCCCCTTATTCGAGAAAGGAAAAGAAGATGATTGATATTACAAGAGACAATTTTGAAACAGAAGTAAAAAATTATGATGGTTTTGTCGTTGTTGATTACTGGGGGGAAGGTTGCTCGCCCTGTATGGCGTTGATGCCGGATTTTGAATCACTTGAGAGCAAATACGCCGGCAAAGTGAAATTTGCCAAGATCAATACGACACAGGAACGAAAATTGGCATTAAGCCAGCGCGTGCTTGGACTTCCGACGATTGTCCTCTACCAAAACGGTGAGCGTGCAGGTGAGCTCACGAAAGATCGCGCCTCTTTGGATGGGATTGATGAACTTTTACGTTCATTAGTCTAAGCCTTATAGATATCATACAAAGGAGACCCGTAAAGGGTCTTTTAAAACTTTCTTTACTTTATTACATTAATATAATGATTATTGAAGCTGAAATTGGATATAATGAGTAGGGAAGAAAACTCGCGAATGATGAAAAATAATTCTATGATTTAAGGGGAAAAAATTGTAACTTTTTTCTAATATTTAGCAGGAGTTTCAATCTTTTTGTAGAAGTATTATCATTCGGGAACAATTCTTATGAATAAGAGGAGGATTTATTAATGAGTAAAAAAGCAGTAGCATTGATGTTAGTATTATTGCTCGTTGGTATGATGTTTGCAGGCTGTGCACAAAAGGAAGAACCGGCACCTGCAGCGCCAGAAGCGACTACTGAAGAGCCGACGGCACCTGAAGCAACCACTGAAACACCTGAACCGGCTGAACCGATGGTTATGGGGATGATCACTGATACAGGCGGATTGGGCGACCAGTCTTTCAATGATTCAGCTTGGTTGGGTCTTGAAAAGGTAGAGCAGGATTTTGGAATTGAGCGACAAGTGCTCGAATCTCAAAGCGCTGACGACTATATGCCAAATCTCGTTTCTTTTGCTGAAGAACAAGTCAACTTGATTTATGGTGTTGGTTTCCTATTTGACGAATCAATGAAAACAGTTGCAGATAAATTCCCAGATCAAAAATTTGCAATTATCGATTCATCCGGTCTTGAAAAAGACAACGTTGCTGAAATCGTATTCGCAGAAAACGAAGGTTCTTTCCTCGTGGGCGTTATTGCCGGCCTTAAAACAGAAACCAATGTCATTGGGTTCATCGGCGGTATGAAATTCCCACTCATCGAAAAATTTGAATACGGCTTTAAAGCTGGTGTTAAATCAGTTAACCCAGACGCGGAAGTAATCGTAAACTATGCAGATTCTTTTGAAGATTCAGCAAAAGGTAAAGAAATCGCACTCGTTCAGCATCAAGCTGGCGCAGACGTTATCTTCCATGCGGCAGGCGGTGTTGGCGCAGGCCTAATTGAAGCAGCGAAAGAAGAAGGTTTCTGGGCAATTGGTGTTGACCAAGATCAATCTCACTTAGCACCTGAAAACGTATTGTGTTCTATGATGAAACGCGTTGACGTCGGTGTTTACAAAGTGGCACAATCCGTTATCGACGGTACGTTCGAAAGTGGTACTATTGTGTTTGATGCTAAAAATGATGGCGTTGGCTACAGTGACTTAGCTGGCAATTTGACAGATGATTTAAAAGCAGCTGCAGATAAATACCTAGAAGCAATCAAGGCTGGTACTTTTGCCGTTCCTGCGACAGAAGCTGAATTTGATGCTTTTGTGGCACCAGCATTATAGTTATTGCATACAATGATTAAGAGTCAGGTGTCAGATGATATCTGACTCTTTGTTTTTGAGACGGGAAGAGGTGGATTGGCATTTTTGCAGAGCGTGCTGAAGAGGATTCGTATTTCTCAAGGCTGATACTGACAAAATGCTCAATCTCCTATAAAATCAAAAACGGAATCCTAATACCGTATGGAGGGAATTAAATGACAAATGTTGTTGAAATGAAGAACATTACAAAAGTCTTTCCAGGTGTTGTTGCAAACGACAGCGTCAATTTTGAACTGAGACAGGGCGAAATTCACGTCTTATTAGGTGAAAATGGCGCTGGTAAAACGACGCTTATGAATATTCTCTACGGTCTTTATGAGCAGACATCGGGAGATATTTTTATCAACGGCAAGCTTCAGAATATTAAAGATCCAAGTGTTGCCATCTCACTGGGCATTGGAATGGTCCATCAGCATTTTATGTTAGTGGAACCCTTTACGGTGACGGAAAACATTATTCTCGGTTCAGAGACGACAACGGGTTTCCAAAATACCAAACTCGATATGGAGACTGCAACCAATAAAGTACGTGAAATTTCTGAGCAATTTGGCCTTGCCGTTGATCCCAATGCTAAAATTCACGATATTAGCGTCGGGATGCAACAACGCGTTGAAATATTGAAAACGCTTTATCGCGGTGCCGAAATTCTTATTTTGGATGAGCCGACAGCGGTATTGACACCACAGGAAATTATTGAACTAGGCGAAATTCTAAAAAAACTCGTCGCTCAAAATAAATCAATTATACTCATTACGCATAAATTAAAAGAAGTTATGGCGATGTCAGACCGCGTAACGGTTGTTCGTAGGGGCCGCGTTATTGAAACGCTTCAAAAAGAAGAGACAAACATTGATGAGCTGGCTGAATTGATGGTTGGACGAAAAGTTAACCTGAAAGTTGAAAAAGATGAGCATGAAGCCGGAGTGGACGTTCTGACTGTACGCAATCTCCAAGCTGAAAACAATCGAGGCGCTCAAGCACTCAAGGGCGTTGATTTTGAAGTTAAAGCCGGCGAAATTTTCGCGATTGCAGGCGTCGACGGCAACGGGCAAACGGAGTTGGTTGAAGTGCTGACAGGTCTTCGAAAGTCATCAGGCGGCACTTTTTCAATAAAGGGCGATGATTTGACGAAAGCCAGCAGTAAACAAATTCTTAAGCACGGCTTGGCGCATATCCCAGAGGATCGTCACAAACGGGGGCTGGTTCTGGAGCATTCATTAGCAGAAAACGGGTGTCTCGGGAGTCATCTCAATGAACCATTTAGTAAAAAGGGTTTGATGAACGATAAGTATATTCATGAATATACCCGTAATCTTATTGATGAATACGACGTTAGAACGCCGAGTGAGTGGGTTCCAGCCAAGTCGCTTTCCGGCGGGAATCAGCAAAAATTTATTGTTGCACGTGAAATGAATCGAAACCCTGAACTGATTATTGCATCGCAGCCAACCCGCGGCGTTGACGTCGGGGCAATCGAATTTATCCATAAAAAACTCGTTGAACAGCGGGACATGGGCAAGGCTATTTTATTGGTTTCGTTGGAACTCGATGAAGTGATGGCACTTGCGGATCGTATTGGTGTTATCTACGATGGTCAAATTGTAGGAATCATCAATGGTGAAGACGCAAATGAGCGTGAACTGGGCATTATGATGGCCGGCGGCAAGGCTCAAAAAGCCTAATAAGAGATGGAATTGAGGTGATATGATGCAAATGCAAAGAGAAAGTAAGATTAAGATTGCCATTGACAATATAAAATTCCCCCTCTTAGCCATCGTGTTTTCATTTATTATTGGGGCATTTTTTATCATATGGACGGGTAACAATCCTGGCGTTGCATATGTTGAATTGTTTTCCGGAAGCCTTGGCACGGTGAGCCGCTTTGGGGAAACGATGCTGAAGACAACACCGCTCATTTTTACAGGGCTTGCAGTAGGTTTTGGTTATCGCTGCGGACTGTTTAACATCGGTGTTGAAGGTCAGTATATTTTAGGAACTGTTTTTACCATTAGTGCCGGATGGATTTTTAGAGATTTGCCGGGTTCGATCCTGCCAGTTGTTTTATTGATAGCCGGTGCGCTCGGCGGTGCAATCTGGGCGTTTATTCCGGGGATTCTCAAAGCGAAACGCGGCGTTAACGAAGTCATTATTACGATCATGCTCAATTATACAGCACTCTATATTGCAAACTACGTCGTAAGGGCTGTGCTGAATCCTTCTATTCTACAGGGAACGGAGAAAAAAGCTTATTCTGTTATGATTCCTGAGCAAGGTCGATTGACAATGCTTACAGAGATTATGCCGAGCTTTGGTTATTCAAGTGTCAATACAGGGATATTTATTGCCATTATTATGGCGATTATCACATGGTTTATTCTCTTTAAAACGACACTGGGGTATGAAGTGCGCTCTGTAGGTTTTAACCCGTATGCATCTGAATACGGTGGGATCAGCATCGCAAAAAACATAACGCTGGCGATGGTGATTTCAGGTGCGCTTGCCGGTCTTGCAGGTGCTGTTATGATTACGGGGCTCACATATAAAGTAGACATGGCTTCTGGGATGCCGGGGTATGGTTTTGACGGTATTGCCGTCGCACTCGTCGGCAAAAATCATCCGATTGGTATTTTAGCCAGTGCATTTTTATTTGGGATCCTAAAGAATGGTGAACGGAAAATGCAAATTGCCGGTATACCAAAAGAAGTTATCGGTATTATTCAGTCTATTATTATCATCTTTATTGCAGCCGAAGCCATTGGCAGTTATTGGCCGGCGATTAAACGTAAATTAACAGGCAAGAAGGAAGAGGAGGTGAAGGCATCATGATTATCTTTATTGCATTGTTGGCTTCGGCATTAAGGTTGGCAACACCTCTGATTTTCTCAGCGCTCGGCGGAATCTTTTCTGAGCGTTCAGGTGTCGTTAATATTGCCATTGAAGGGATTATGATTAATGGTGCCTTCTTTGCTATTTTGGTGACGAAATTCACAGGTAATCCTTGGTTGGGTGTGTTGGCAGCAATGATCGCAGGTGCGCTGACGGCATTGCTTTTGGCGGTGCTCGCCATTCATTTGCGTGGCAATCAAGTCGTCGCAGGTGTTGCCATTAACTTGTTTGCAACGAGTATTACAGCATTCTTGCTTGAAATGGTCTGGAAGCGTTCTGGACAAACAGATGCTGTTGAACACGCCCTTACGGGTAATCCACTCACTTTTTTAGAAAAAATTCCTGTTCTGGGTGAGCTTTTTGCAGGGCTTACGCCTTTTGTATACCTCGCCTTTGTCGCAGTCGCCATTACCTATTACGTCATTTACAAGACGCCATTTGGCTTGCGCGTCAGAGCAGTGGGGGAGCATCCTAGAGCGGCCGATACAGTTGGGATTAATGTCTACAAAATTCGCTATATCTGCGTTATGATTTCAGGTGTTCTCGCGGGGATATCAGGTGCTTCACTGTCGCTGGGGACCGTTAGTCTCTTCCGCGAAGGGATGACATCCGGCAAGGGCTTTATCGCTATTGCCGCAATGATATTCGGCAAGTGGCATCCAATTGGTGCAATGCTGGCGAGTTTGTTCTTTGGCTTTGCGGAAGCTGTCCAAATTCAGGCTTCATCGCTGGGCATTAACAATATTCCATCGGAATTTTTACAGACACTGCCATATGTTGCGACTATCCTCGTTCTCTCTGGATTCATTGGCAGAGCGGTTGCGCCGAAAGCGGATGGAATCCCTTATGAAAAGGGACATCGTTAGACTGTATAATCTCTTATGACAAGATGTCATTTGAAGGATGGAAAATGGAGGCAAGCCTTAATTTTACAATTAATGGCAAGCCTTCATTTTATTTGTCATTTAACTTTGGTATCATTTTTGCTATAATGATAAAGGACGCCATTTTGATGGATAGCGACGAGAGCGCGGCATCGTATTTGGCGACGTGGCATTATCTTAAATCATTTTTAGAATAGAGATGGGATTGCTTATGAAAATGAATTTTAACTTGAATCTCCTTCAAACTCAGAAATTGATTATGACGCCCGAGCTTAAGCAAGCGATTGAAATTCTTCAATACAATGCACAAGAGCTCAGCGAATTCATTGATGAAGAGCTCCTGAATAATCCCGTACTGGAGCGCATTAATCAAGTGAATGAAGAAGATGGCGAAAAGCGTCAAAACAATGATGAGGATGAGTTCGTCTATGATAACGACAAGGGAGATAAGAAAGAAGTTGACTGGGAAGATATGGTCAACTATTTCGAAGATGCGAGACCTCTTGGCAACATCAGTTATGATTTTGATGAAGAATTGAGCCTGAATTATTCATGAACCTATGATCAACTTCAAAATCAAAAATGACATTATTTTTTGTGTGTTATTTTCAGAATTACATGAGTCTGCCCTAAAAAAGGTTAGACTTATCCCGTATATG